>CAYYPE010000042.1:1249-2746 GCA_964473465.1 uncultured Hyphomicrobiales bacterium | reverse complement strand
AATAAGATATGATAATAATTTTCCACCTAATAGATAATTGTAAGGAGGTAATGCTCCTAATACATACGCATCCATGGTGTAAATTATATTCTCAGTCCTTTTATTTTTGTCCCAACCAATCCATTTATCCCTTTCTGGAATATGTATAATTGAACTACCTAAAGCAATTATTCCAATTACAGGCTTGTTTGATAAAGCTAAATCTCTAACAATAATCTTTATTCTACGTCCAACATATTCACTATAAGGGGAAGACCAATAATGCCTATAAACTCTAAATAAATCAAATTGCTCTTGAGTCTCACAAACTTCAAATGACGGTATAATTTCAGAATTCCATGCCTCGTAACCATCTGCAAGATTTTTTCTGGCAAGTTCAATATGAGAATCTATCCATTTTTTGTTTTTACAAATTATTTCTTCGCGCCTAAAAGACATTGCTTTTTTTATTGTTTCTTTATCATAAAATTCAGGAGGTTTAATTGTAATATTTTCTTTTTCAAAATGAATGCTCCATCCTAGACGCATTAAATCTCTCAAAATAAGCAATAATACTTTTTCTTCAATATTTTTTATTGGAATTGTATCTATAGGATTTTTCTGAAATAGAAAATCTCTTGAAGCAACGTTAAGTCTATTTTTTATATTTAGCATTTACTTATTCTCAAATTTTGATTCTTGATATATTTTATCTTTTACTATTTGTTCAAATTCATGTACTCTTATAGGTAAAGCGAAAGCCTGTTCTGAAGAAACCATATATAAATTTCCGGGTATAGTTTCTCTTTGAATAAAATTAGCTATCACCCCATCATAATTAACATTTGATTTAATAAGAGCTTTTATATCATCAGTATTACCCATATGAAAAGTGAAAAAATTTTCAGCTTGAGTTCTTATTTCTTCCGATATAGCCGAAGGTCTTTGAGTAATAGCAACCAGTCCAAGACCAAATTTTCTTCCTTCTTTAGCAACTCTCACAAAAGGGTTTGCATTAGTTTTTACAAATTCTTCAGATAAAACATTCTGAGCTTCTTCAACAAAAATTACTGTATTTATTACATCATCAGGATTTCCAGAAGTAAATTTTTCTTTATTATACTCAAATAATTTTCTTACCAGAATAGTAGAAATAATACTGGCATCCATATTATCTTTGAGAGATAAATCAATAATTATTATTTTTCCTTCTTTTAGATATTTGAATACGTCTTCTACTAGCTTGGAATCTTTTGAATGTAGTCCCTTGCCCTCATCTATCAAATGCCTTATTCTTTTTCTAATAGCCATTATAGTTTTTCTTGCACTAACGTCTTGTTTACTTTCCTTCATTATTCCAAAAAAATCAGGAAAATCTTTATGTAACTTAGAAGGATCACTTACATAACCATCAATATTGTTTATAAAGTTACCTATTCCTTCTTCATCAAGATAAAGTAAAAAAGATTTCATTACTTCTGAAAAGCCAGCCCCAAAATTTAATATATCACCAATGGT
>CAYYPE010000042.1:0-1149 GCA_964473465.1 uncultured Hyphomicrobiales bacterium | reverse complement strand
ATATTTTCAATTTCTCTTTTATTTAAATGTCTTGCTATATATGAAACTACGGGTAATTTTCTTACTGCTGTAGTAAATGATATTGAAGAACCTTTATCTTCAAATGTGCCTAATATTCGAACTTTATATGTATAACTAAACATTTTTTGTTTATCACGTTCAGAAAGCTCTCTTTCTGCTATTCTTGCATAATGAACAGCAATAAGAGTTTTATCCTGAGATTTAAAAATAGGATCCTCATCATAAATTTCAGCTTCTACTCTTGCCAAATATTTATATCCACTTTCATCTTTAGGAGTCAGAACTATGAAATCGCCTGTTTGTGGGCTAGCTTTTGAATCTTCGTATGAAGAATAAATAAGTAATGCATCTTCTGTAGTTTTTTGACCATATAAAACTCCAAAATCAACTTTAGTACTCATATTTATTTCCTCCTAAAATCTTTCATGAAAATCTAAAAAAAGGTTCTCTATATCAACATTATCCATTCTTTGATCTTTATATAATGAAAACTTAACTCTATTTATTATTTCTTCTTTAAAATTTTTTTTCAATGTTACAAAATTATGTGCTTCTACTAAAGGATATGGATAACCTAAAATATAATGCTCTTGAGTTAGTCTCGTCAGTTCTTTGAAAATAACATCCAATGTATTTTTATCTCTTGTCATATTACCACTTTTAATTTCAGGTATTGCATCAAATATATTTAGATCAGCAATAACCCAATCGTAATTTTGAAGTTTTTCCACATAGTCGAGACGAGCGGCAAAAAACAAACCAAAGCCTCTACCTCCAGTAATAGACTTTTTGGCATACATATCTCCTTTATAGGATGCTAACAAAACTGAATCTGATACTTCAAACCAACAACATAATTTTTTTCTTTTAGGTTCCGTTTCTTTAAAAGGATAAGTGAGTTTAAGTTGATCTTGTAAATAATTATCTATCTGCTTAAGTGTATATGAAAGTTCCATCTTTATTGGTGATTGTTTTGTGATTGCAATTATCTTAATTCCTTTTTCGTGTAAATATTTACCTAATTTTATCAGATATTTCTGTTTGATTTGTAAAGACCTTAATGTTCCATCTTTAAGGATAAAGTCTCCCTCTTTTGTTTCTTCTCTGTTAGCTATTTCTAATATTATT
>CAYYPE010000041.1:0-2785 GCA_964473465.1 uncultured Hyphomicrobiales bacterium | reverse complement strand
CTTCAAGCTGAGCAATGCCAAAGCCAAAGAAATCTGAGTCCCAAGTGAGTTTTTTTATAGATTTCATAAAATTGTTTTAATAATTGATTATTTCTTTAACAATATAAACAGGTCTTGCTTTGGTCTCATCAAATATCTTGCCCAAATATAGACCAATAATACCCATAAAAGCAAATGTAAGTCCACCAAGGAACCAGATCGATAGCATTAATGATGCCCATCCTTCTACGGGGATACCAAAAAAAATGAACTTAATTAAAACATATAGAGCTATCATAAATGACATTGCTGAAATAAAAGCACCCAAAAAGATAGAAATCCTTAAAGGTTTATTAGAGTGAGAAACAATAATGTTCAGAGCCAGCATCAAAAGTTTCTTAAAATTGTAAGAGGATTTCCCCTCTTCCCTTTTTGCGTGTTTAATGTCTGCGAATCCTATGTTAAAACCCATTGAAGTTGAGAATACAGGAAAAAATCTTGTCTGTTCATTATATCTTTTCAAATTGTCAATTACAATTTTTTTGGAAATGCTGAAATTGGCAATAGTATTATCGAAGTGAGAATTGGTAAAATAGTTAAACAATTTATAAAATAACTTGGAACCGAGTTTTTTAATAAAGCCGTCTTTCCGTTTGTATCTTCTTCCAAAAACAATATCGAATCCTTCTTTCGCTTTGTTATAAAGTTTTACTATTTCTTCCGGTTGGTCCTGAAGGTCACAATCCATAACAACAACCCAATCACCGGTGGTATAATCCAATCCGGCTGCTATTGCTCTATGTTGTCCGAAATTTTTAGATAGATTAATTCCTTTAACTCTTTTATCTTTTTCACAGATCTCTTTGATAATATCCCAATCGTTCTGTGGGCTATGGTCGTTAACAAGAATTATTTCGAAATCTTCCGTAATCTGAGAAATAGAATTATTAAGTCTTTCATACAATTCCCAAAGGAAATATTCCCCTCGATATACCGGTATGACAACAGAGATTTTCATTGATTAATTAATCATAAAATATTAAAATTGAATATTATTATCCACATTTTTAATTAAATCTTTCCACACTTGGTTTTCGAGAGGAGTAACTTTAATTTGTATTATATTTTTAACAATTTCATCATATTTCTTCTTATTCCAAAATTTTAGCATAAAAAGTCTAAATTGAGTAAACCTATCTAACCTGAATGGACCATTTTGAATTTCAATTTTATATTGAGGATTTTCTAATTTTTTATAGTCTTTTAATGAACTATATCCTAACCAATTATGAATTGATTTAGTTAATACTTCTCGATAAATTTGCTTGTCATTAATTGCTATTCTTTTACTATTTCCATACGCTGCGGTCAACAACGCAGAAAACTCGAGTACAGAATATGTTCTATTTATAGCATTAAGATTTTCTGTATTATCAACTAAATAAAATGAATGATTGTTCTTTATTTCATCAGACATTTTTAAATTTTCAATTATTGATAGCTGCTTTATCCAATCTCTATTGAAATCAAGGTAGTAATTAATATTAATAATAATAAACCCTGAAATTAAAAATGAAATTGTTAATATTTGAAAAGTAATTCTATTTATTGGAAAAAAGCTTAATAATAATTTTAAGCCAAAAATAATAAAAAAGCTGAACCCTAACGGTAAAAGAAGTTGATTTCTCATATCCCAGGATTCATTTAATACCATCTTACCAACAAACAGATAAGGAATCATCGATACTAGAATGAACATAAAGCTAAGTGAAAAATAAATTTTATCATTAAAATATTTTTCATCTTTTCTAATCAAAACTTTATCTTCATTATTATGCGTTTTAAAATATTGAATAAACAATATTAATATAATAGCAAACCAGAAAAAATCAAATGATGCAATGGAATTATTAATAACTTCAATGATTGAACTATAAAAAGACGTGATTATTCTGTATGGAAATAAGAAAATTGCATTATAAACAGTGATTGTGTTGTAATCTACATAAGGACCTGCCGTTTTGAAATATAAGCTTTTAATAATCCAATAAAAAACAGGTAAAAATATGAAATCAATATTTCTAATTAAAATTTTTATTGTCCTTTGATTTTTTCTTTTCTCAAAATAGTATATTAATAAAAGAGCTAATAAATAAAAGACTAAAAAAGAAGCTATTTGAAAAGTAATGAAAAATATTATAAGGGTAATCAGTCTGAGAAACATTGATTTTTTATCTTTCTGAAGGTTTATTTGTAATAGATACAAACTTAAAAAAAATAAAAAATATGACAGACTATAAGGAAATATTATCATTGCAATTCTGGTTATATTGAGTGGTGCAACCAAGAAGATCGTAACAATAAAAAATATGTCAATTTCTTCAAATATTTCTAATTTACTTAATATTTTATAAATAAGAAAGCCAGCAAACAAATAAATAATAAAGGTTAAGAAATTATAGATAAAAATGCTATATGGAAATTGTTGTAATAATGAATGTACATAACCATAAATTACCAGACCATTATCATGAAAATTTTGTATTATCTCATTACTTGCTCCAAGATGTAGGCTCCAATCATCCCAATAAACTCCTTGATCAAGAAGTAACAGGATATGGGCAAAACAATATAGCAATATCCAAATGAAGTATTTATTTTTCAGTAAAGTATTAGTAAAAATTTTCTTCATTTCACACTCATACATTTTTATATTTATCTGAAAATGGATCGGTCAGAAGACCGTAATTCAATATTTCGGAACAGCAAAAATAGCATCGCTTTCTGTCCTGATTATTTCATCAAT
>CAYYPE010000040.1:0-3055 GCA_964473465.1 uncultured Hyphomicrobiales bacterium | reverse complement strand
ATGGGCTCCAATTCTTAAGGTAAACTTCAATATATTCCCTTGCGGGGTTGGGGGAGATGGATAGCTGTGATACATTTTCAGAAATATTTTTCTCTTCTTCAGCAACATCATTTATTATTTCTGCAGTTTGGTTGCAAAAATACCATTCCTCTATATCATTATTCTGGACCGATGCCCCTGTTGATGATGTAAAACCTATGAAAGCTCTTTTGCCCTCCTCCAAATTCAGTAACCTCTCTGGGCGAAAATTACCTATCTTTAATACTGGATTTACATAGTAGTTTATTGTATCCATAAATACCATCAGAGTATCGGGTTCGTATTTTATTCTTACATAATACAATGTGCTGTCTGACTTAATTATTTGTATGTCCTTTGCCATACCCAACAGGGCATTGGTTGAATGGTCTGCTGTGTTGGGTTTTGTTCCGTTGCACTGCACTGCAATATGATTTCCGTTGGGATCATCAATCGGGACAATGTCATCCTTTTTGTTCCAGTATAAGTCGAACTCAACTGCTATGCTATTCGGGATTCCATTATAACCTAATCCACCGCCTGCGTCACCAATTGATAGAGAATCATTATTCTGAATTACAAATACCAATCCATCTGCTCCCGGGAGTGATCCATCATCAAACATTATGTTATCACCTTTTGAAAATCTCATCGAAAAGTCACAGGTAAATGCCTTGGTTACATCCACTTTTCGATTATGCCAAACAGCACCTCTTTGATTTACTATATTTGGCGACACTCTGATAGCATCTCCGATTAATTTGCTATCTTTCAGAAGTGTTAAATTATACTCCTTCTTGAAAATCGGATAGTCGAATGATTCGGGTGAGCAATTGATTTGAAATATCCCTTGAAGAGAATTTTGAATACCACCATATACTTGTTGTTTATTTAAATATATACCATTCCTTATATAGTTACAATCAGCTCCTTTGCCGTTTGGATTTGCAATGTATGAAACATACCAGTTAGAAGGAATACCAAAATAAATTCTTCTGTCTGGTCCCATTTGTAAGGTCGAAGGTTCAGCAATATTGCTGTCCAAAATAAGCTTAGAGCTCCTTATAGAGTCAGAATTATTGCTGGATAAATCATATTGAACTAAATAGCTTGGCAGAGGCCAAAAATAATAGACATATAATTTTGAACCATCGTTTGAAAATTCTAGACTCCCACAACCCCACCATCCTGAATCGGGCTTTATTTGTATTGGATTTGATAGTTTGCCTGTTTCCTGATCGAAATCAAATAACTCAATATAACCTGTATCACGAATAGCAACTGCAATCCTCGTTCCATCATGAGAGAATTTCATTTGTCCAAGTGAATTGCCGGTGGTTGACTTGTAAATACCGTCTCGTCTATAACCCCATTCATGAACAACACCTATTTCAGTAATCATTGGTGTTTCTTCCAGTCCTTCTTCTGTTAATTTATATGCATAAAATTTGTTCGATTTCCATAAATGAGACAAGATCCAGAATTCGGAACTGTTTTTTTTTTGTATTCCTGTTAGTTTATCGCAAACAGGTCCATATAAAAATTTGTTTTTGATAGTTACTGCTCCTAAACCATTATCAAGATTCATATCAACAATTGAACACCTCAGGCCATTTGTATCTTTTGCGGATGAATCCGGAAGCATTAAATGAAATATATAGTAAATATTATTTCTTCCTGGCATTTTTACAATTAGATTTGGTTGCTCGCCAGCATCATTTAAAATACGGCTACCGTTTAACATAGGGGAATGTTTTTTATTATAAATCCAACCTCTTGTTATATAAAAAAGAAGATTTCCATTTTCATCTGATATGGTAGAGGTTGTTTGAGCTTGCAGAACTTCGCTGTACTGCGGAACTGGAAAACCGGAAGGAGTATTAAAATTTAAACCAACATTCTGAGAAAACAACCAATTATTGTTTGTTTTATCCTGATTGTAAAGATTTATAGTAAAAATTAAAAATATCAATATCTTAATTTTCATGGCTTAATTACTCCTTCCGTTTTATTAGTTACTTCAATTAAAATAATAATTAATAAGATGAATGATGCTTGATAACGATTTAATTAATAATTCAATTATCATTTAGTTTTAGTAGTTTTATTGTTTTAGTATTTCTATTTGTAATAATTCTGATATAATATAATCCAATGGGCAAATTTTCAATATTTAAATCATAAAAAATATCGTTTTTGTTTTTAATTATTTTAAATGAAGATAACCTTATTCCTGTGATATCTACGATTTCAATAAGTAAATCATCATCTTGACATTCTTCAAAAAATATTCTGACTATTCCGGAATTATTTAATAAATTATCACTTTCTACTTTATTTATTTCATTGAGTTTTGGCTCGCCCTCGTCAAATCTTGGATGTGAGGCAAATAGATTTAAATTTCCGACAAATCCACATCTTATCTGGCAAGGTGGAATGCAAATTGGAGGATTTGAATAATAATCAGTTCCCCAAGAGTGAAGATAATTAAGAAAATTACCATCGTTATCCATTTCAATCTCAATGCCTTTATAACAGCAAGCACTGTCTTCAACTGAACATCTTACACGATAACCTAATAAAAAATCATGTCTATCGCAACCGGCTCGCATTGTTAAGTGATGCGGGTAGGTCCTTCTACCCTGTAAGCTATATTCATCAGCATGCCTTTGTAATATCTTTTTATGAATATAAGTGATAATAGCATCTGCATATTTCCTGTAACAAAGGTAACAGTCAGAGCTTTCATGCGGTGAAACATAATCAATCATTACATCTAAGTATTCCTCGGAAGCTATCCATCGTTTGTAGTAATAGACTGTTAAACAACAATTGTCACACTCTGATCCAACACCGGGTATTCCTGCGAGGCAAATATCATCTAAACTTTCTAAATCTCCATACTTAATATTTGGGTAATCTTCTTCAGGGCATGGAGCATTATATAACTTGGTAACAATTAAAACAAAAAATATAAAAACAATCTTTTTCATTTTTTTCTCCAATTATAAATTTAAACAAATTAATTTGTAAAATG
>CAYYPE010000039.1:0-3264 GCA_964473465.1 uncultured Hyphomicrobiales bacterium | reverse complement strand
TTTCGCCGTTTCCAGACGGCTTTGCTCAATTCCAATGGGCAAATTAATAAAAAAAAGTAAAATTTTCAAATTAATTTGTTTAAATTTTGAAAGGAAAGAAGATGAAGAAAATACTAATAATATTTTCAATAATTGTATTATTCATAAGTATAAAAGCCCAAAGCTGCCCACTAGGTGATGGTTGGGGGTGGACTTCAGTCAGTATTTGGGTGCTTAATTCCGACAATCAGTTGTGTGAGGTAATAATTGAATACTGTGTAAAACTGGAATATGATGATCAGGGCACCCCTATTCTGACTACTGTATATGATAGACATTACTACCCAGATATTTTATGCGGACTTAAAGTGCCACAGAACTATTATTTCTGGAATATAATCAATGAGGCAATATTAAACGATCTTTATTCGAAGCAAACAATCTGGCCATTATGCACAGCGGGCAAATATACTATAGTGAAAACTGTTTTTGATCATTGTATTAAATACATCAATGATCCAGTTAATGGAATACTAAAAACCGAATTATGTATGGACAAACCAATGACATGTAAGAAAACATACCATGTTTGCCTCATACAACGTGAGCCACCGATATTTAGAACAGATTTGATTTTGATAGAATCCAACAGTAATTGCCCTGTCTTTTTACCATATTATCCTTGGGGAGATGGGACAGTTAATCCGCCCCCACCTGATGAACCTTGGGGAACTGATTGCTATACACCACCTATTTGCGGGAGTTAATGTTTTGAAAATATGGATTAATATTGCTATTTTTAACCTTAGTGAATTAAAATTTCTAAAAAAAGAAAATAATGGGATTTAAATGACTTCATCAAACACAAAATTTCTGATTATTTTGTTGCTGAATATGTTGATAACATTTTCTTTGGCGTTATCTTATGAATTACCATTTAATTTTGAAAGACTATTAATTCGATTTAATGGTGTAATTCATAATAATAACACAATTATTTGTTATGGTGAAGGTGGGATTATCTTAAGAACTACAGATTTTGGAGCTGAATGGACTCAGTTGAAAATCATTCCTGATGAATTTTCGATTAGAAAAATAGTAAGTAATAACAATAATTTTTATGGAATAGCAGATAAAAGTTATATTATCTTTTCAGATGACAATGGCATTACTTGGGATCAAATATTGATTCAGGAAGGAATAGAATTATTTGATATTGTCATGGATGAAAAAAAAATTTTCATTTTAACATCATCAGAAATTTTGATTTATAATCAAGAATTCAAACTTCAGAATTCTTTCAAGATCGATCCTATGTTGAATTGTAGGAATATGTCGCTAAAAGCTGATAACTTAATATTGACTGCTGATACCTGTAAACTGGTTTTTATTGATAAAGACAAATTAGTGATGACAAGACAAGTGAACTTTGAGAATGACACATTAATAACAACTAAAGTTCAGCCAAATAATTTGATGATATATAATGATGATATTTATTTAACAATTGCTAAGGTATTACTAAAGTCAATTGATGAAGGAATTATTTGGGAAAAATTGGATGAAGAGGTACAAATTTATCAAGTTTATAATGATAACGTTTACATCATTAAAACTGGATTAACAATCATTGATAATTTGTCTCATTTCTTTTTTTTCAAATTAGATTCTGTAGGGCTAAAAAAAATTAATTCTGGAAAAAGAGAAAAATATATATCATATGAAATTTACAATGATTTTAAATTTATAAATAAAAATTTTATTATAGCAGTTGGAATTGATAAACTAATAAATATCTCAACAGATGGTGGCTTGACTTGGGATATAAAGTGTAATTTGAGAAAAGACACATTCCTTGGTTTTATTTTTGTTAATGATTCCTTAGGTTTTTCCTTTACTGACAAACAAATATTTTCAAAAACTACTGATGGTGGCACAACGTGGATACCATCAAATTTTAATTATAAATTGCGGGGAGAATTCGAATTTATTCGACCGGAAGCACATTTCATTGGTCGAAATGGAAAAATCATTTTATATAGAAGAGCTATGCTGCAAAATTCTGATAACTTTCTTGTTTCGGATGATTTTGGTCAGACTTTCTATACGCATTCGAATAATGACTTGGTTGGCTATTTTTATGATATATATCCTCCACAAATAATTGAAAAAGGTGATAATTACCTTCTATTTGAATGTGTTAAAGTTCATAACAATCATAATTATACTTTGATTTTTGAGCTAGATTCAAGATTGAAATTAATGGATATCACAATTTTGGATTCTATCTCATTGATTTTTGTAAAAAAAATTGATGATAATACATTAATGTCTTTTGCACTTGAAAAAAGATATCAAAATTTATACGGAACTTTAGACAGCTCTACATATTTTCTAATGTACTCTACAGATTTTGGTAAAACCTGGAATAAGGAAATACCTTTCAATATTCAGGGAAATTTAAACAATATAACAGATGTTGATGGTTGTTTGATTTTTAATAGTGTTGTTATAGATAGCTTTGATAAGACGAAATCCATTAGTGCGATAAATATTTTGGATTATAAAGGAAAGATATTTCATGGTGAAGTATTCAAAAGTGATAATTTTTTATGTAATTATTTTAAAATAAACAATAAAATTTTTACTACTTCTGGGATAAGAAAGTTGCTAATCAGTAACGATGATATTAAAGGTAATCCTCGTGGGTGGGTTATTGATACTATGAAGAATTTTATGTATTTCTTTAGTTATTTTTCAAACGATAAAGTTGTTTATTCTGCTGTTACAAGGAAAGACTCATCCACTGGTTTTTATAAATTTGTCCAAAAATTAGTAAATAAGGTTGAAAAAAGTGACGATATTGTATATTTATATCCATTGAAACCTTATCCAATCCCTGCAAAAAATGTAATAAATTGTATAATTTATTCTTCAAGTGACTTTACCAACAGAAATTATAACATTAGAGTTTATGACATAGAGGGAAAGAATGTACCATTAGGTTCTGATATCCTCTTATCTAATATATCTTCATTTAAATGGATATTATCTTGGAATTGTTCAGGTGCTCCAGATGGGGTTTATTTCATTTTATTAACTGTTGGCAAAGATAAAATAACAATACCAGTAATTGTAAATAGGTAATTAGATTTTGAAAATTTAATTATAAGGCTTTTAATAGATTTCTCGGTAAGTTCCTACTGTTAGATAAGGTATTCTTGTCAATTCACATTATTTACATTTACTTCCTACCTCCCGGCATTTACTTTTTCCGCATTGGCG
>CAYYPE010000038.1:0-3412 GCA_964473465.1 uncultured Hyphomicrobiales bacterium | reverse complement strand
TTTCGCCGTTTCCAGACGGCTTTGCTCAATTCCAATGGGCAAATTAATAAAAAAATAATTAATTTGTTAAAAAATTTGAAAAAGAAACATGAAAAAAATTACAGTAATATTTAGTTTGATGATAATTTACTTTATTACCATATCGATTGAAAAGCTAAAAGCAGACGAACCATGTGTTCCGGATTGTGAAAACTCAGCTTGGTCATCTTCTCAACAGATTTCAATTTATTTGTCGTCGTGCGGTGGAAATATTACCGTCACTTATAAATTTAGAGTGGCTTGTAATATATTTTATGATTATTATATCGAGAGAGTATCGTTTTCAAGCGCTATAAGAGACTGTTTAGATAGAGTTTATGGCGGTGATTTAAACCAAATACTACAACATATAACCGAAGCTTTGATAATAGCTAACCCAGCGAATTTCCCACCAACAGAGCCAAACAAATGCGAAACCAATTGGAGAGTTATGAAAGGCTCTTGTTGGATGCCAACTATTATACCACACGTACCTATGGTTGAAAATGGTAATAAAATTAAAAGCGATGACTTGCATTCATATGTTGGTTATGATGTTCTAATCCCTTGTACATACGATGATTGTTGTTTAGAATATTTCACTGTTTGTACCGACCTAAATAATAATAGGACAATAACACAAACAGGTTATTTACCTCCTGAAGACCCGGAATGTGAAGGGAATTATAATGAATTATGCGTTCCAGTTTATGGTTCAATTTATAATAGATAACTTTATTTAGGAGAAATAATATGAGAATTTTAATAATTATAGTAATGTTTTGTTTTTTGTTTACTTCAAACAGTGTGTTAAGTGAAACTATTACTTTTAACTACTCTGGAGGTATAACAAAAGTTTCAATGGATAATGGATTAACATGGAATTATGTTAAGAAATTCGGGAATAAAATTGAAATAAACAGATTAGGCGGTCTTAAGAAAATATCTGATGATTTTGGAAGAACTTGGAGGATATTATATAACCATCCGGTTTTTACTGAAAATTACTTATCAATTTATTGCTCAGGTAATTTTTTGTTCATTCCCGAGACCAGTTTAAAAAATATAAGTCAACTGAGGGTTTATGATTCTAATGGAAAGTATATAACAGATTTAAGCCATAAAGCTTCAGAATTATCAATTAATAAAATTGAATTACCTGACTTTTTAATAAATGGTGTTTACTTTCTTTGTATCGAAGAAAGCAGTTCAACCAGGATAGTATGTAAATTTATGATAAATAGATAAATTGAAGAAATAAAATGGCTGTCTAGTTTATCTGTTATTATGAAATTATTGAATTTTATGTTATATTAAAATTAACTAATGATAATACTTTAGGAAAAAGTATATTATCTATTTCTTACTTTAGGGGTTATTATGTTAAAAAAAGTATTTTTGATCTTTTTAATATCTTTTTTATCTGCTGTAAATACATTTACATATTTTGAAAAATGGTATAAAGTGAGTTCACAAATTGACAATGAGACATTGAACGATCTAACGATATTTAATGACTCAATTGTTATCTCTGTTGGTAATCTCGGGCTAGTCAAAATAGGTAAAATAAAAGACAATAGATGGTATAGAGTACGTGGCAGCCATTTATTTGAAGATTTGCATTCAGTTTCCATATCTAATAAAAAAATATTTGCAACCGGGTTTAATGGAACATTAATAACTTCAACCGATGAAGGAAATACTTGGGATAATATTTCATTGAATACTCAAGAGGACCTATTGTCTGTTGATTTTTATCAAAATTATGGATTGATTTGCGGTACAAATGGTACGCTATTTAAAACAACAAATTATGGTAATACTTGGATCGAAGCTAATCTAGATAAAAAAGTTAATCTCAATAAAGTAAAATTTACAGGAAATAATTCAGCAATATTAATAGGCGACATGGGTTTTATAGCAACCACTACAAATAATGGTGCTGATTGGGTGGAAGTAACTCCACTTAAAAATGCTAACCTACTAACTATTACATATAATGATTCTGGTTCTATTCTGATCGGAGGTAAAAGTCGCACACTCATTAAAACTGACAAAAATTTCAGTGAATTTAAATTAATAAATTCTATAAATCCACCAGATGACTTTATAAGTTTATTATATGTAAATGACACATTAGTCTTTGCAGGTGGATTTAATGGTGGGGAGGTCCAGTTTATTTCTACAGATGGTGGTATGAGATGGAAAGGGAGTCGGCCAGAGATTGGTCCTGTTGCGCATAAGACATTTTGTTTGGATAAAAATAAAGAATTTGCATATTTATGTGGTCTTCTCGGTCAAGTTAGAAAAATTGAAGTGAAGTCTGTAAATTACAATGACTTTGTAAATTTTCCAAATATTGTGGAAATAGGTCCTAACTTTAATTACTTTACTAACATATTTGTCCTTAGTCAAAATATAATATTCTCAATACATGCTGATGTTTTATTTAAATCGGTCGATAGTGGTTTTAAATTTGAAGATATCTATCGCTTTGATTATCCATTAAAAGAAATTATTTCTTTCGATGAAGATAATATCACAATTCTTATGGAATATTTTTCAATTGTAGAAGTGTCAGGAGTCAAAAAGGCTTACTATTATTCTTATATAAATAATAGCAATGATGGAGGTAGAACCTGGAAAATCATAAGTCTTGATTCAGGCTATTCATCGATTAGAGCTTTAAAATCTTTTCGTACTAAAATTCTTTCATGTTATGGCAATTCCAAATATTTCTTTCTTTCAAAGGACAAAGGGTTTTCATGGCTGAAAATTGATACTCCTGACAGTCTGATATTAAGGGATCTATTTTTAATTGATGAGAATAGAATAAACATCGTAGGTTATAATAGCAACGATGATAAATATTATCTATGTAAAAGCTATGATATGGGGAAATCTTGGGTAAAAATAATATTGAATGAATTAGATCAATTTAATAGTAAAATTTATTTTTTAAATGATTATACTGGCTTTTTGCTATTGCCAAACAAATTAACAAATAAGAATAATAAAATTTTCAAAACTACTGATGGCGGTGTTAGTTGGTCGTTAAAATATAATGAATACTCTCTTATAGAAGATTTCAATGAAATTAAATTTATAAATGACAAAATAGGTTATATAGTATGTTCAAGTGGAAGACTTTTACATACTGATGATTGTGGTGATGAATGGAAAGTTTCATATTTTAAAAGATTTGAACTTGACGGTGGTAATAATAGAATTTTTTTTCCGAGCACTGATTTGTCCTATATTTTTGACTCACGTTATATTTATCAATCAAAATCTCTGACAACAGATGCACATAACATTATAGTTGAATATCCTGTCCTTTCCATCTCCCCCAACCCCGCAAGGGAATATATTGAAGTTTACCTTAAGAATTGGA
>CAYYPE010000037.1:0-3613 GCA_964473465.1 uncultured Hyphomicrobiales bacterium | reverse complement strand
TTTTTTTTTATATTTTCACAAAGCGTCCCACCCAATCGCCAACACGGACAAAATAAAGCCCCGCCGGCAAGCTGGAAACATCAATCCTGACATTCCCCTCTTGAGAGGGGATTAAGGGGTGTGTTCCTCCCGCACCACCGGCGGACATCACACACTCCCCGAGCAGGTTGAAGATTTTGATTGCATCAACACCCGCAACCCACGGCTTAAGCCGAGGGCTGCTGAGTGCAATTTCTATATATTCCCCTGCGGGGTTGGGGGAGATGGAAAAAATTGATATATCATTAGAAATATTTTTCTTTTCTTCTGCTACATCATTAATTATTTCTTCAGTTTGGTTGCAAAAATACCATTCCTCAATATCATTATTCTGTACTGATGCTCCGGTTGATGATGTGAAACCAACGTATGCTCGTTTGCCTTCTTCAAGATTTAATAATTTCTCCGGGCGAAAGTTTCCTATCTTTAATACAGGCTCCACAAAGTAATTTATTGTATCCATAAATACCATCAAAGTATCAGGTTCGTATTTGATTCTAACATAATACAATGTACTATCAGCCTTTATTGTTAATATATCCTTTGCTATTCCAAGCAATGCAGTTGTAGAGTGATCTGCTGTATTGGGTTTTATTCCATTGCATTGAACTGCTATATGGTTGCCATTCGGATCATCAATAGGCATTATATCATCCTTTTTATTCCAATATAGGTCAAATTCTATTGCGATGCTGTTTGGTATTCCGTGATAGCCCAATCCACCTCCTGTCTCTCCGATTGATAAAATATCATTATTCTGAATTACAAATGCCAAACCATCGGCACCAGGCAGTGATCCATCATCGAACATTTTGTTATCACCCTGAGAAAACCTCATTGAAAAGTCGCAAGTGAATGATTTTGTAACGTCCACTTTACGGTTATGCCAGACAGCTCCTCGCTGATTAACATTATTTGGTGACAGTCTTATAGCTTCTCCGATTAATTTGCTGTCTTTCAAAAAAGTTAGATTATCCTCCTTCTTAAATATCGGATAATCAAATGATTCGGGCGAGCAGTTTATTTGAAATATCCCTTGAATAGAATTCTGAAGACCATACCCTAACTGATTGCCTTTTAAATAGATACCATTTCTAACAAACCTACATTTATCACCTTTATTATTCGGATAAGTTATATATGACAAAAAGAATTCACCAGGAGGAGCTACATAAATTCTACCGTCAGGCCCCATTTGTAAAAAAGGATTAGTTTGAAAAGTATCAACAACGAATATTTGTTTAATTATACTATCAGCGATACCTGAAGTTAAATCAAATTGATAGATTTTTGATGGAAATGGCCAGAAAACTGAGACATATAATTTAGAATTATCTCTTGAAAATTCCAATGAGCCCATACCCCAAGAAGAATCCAATTTTAATCTTATATCGTTAGATAAAAGTCCAGTTCTCCGGTCAAAATCAAAAATTTCAATAAAACCAGTATCATATATAGCAGTAGCAACCTTCATTCCGTCATGAGAGAATTTCATTTGCCCTTTAATATTGTTGTTTGAGTCTACATAAATACCATCTCTTCTATAACCACCTTTATGAATGGTACCAACACTTGAGATAACTGGATTTTTATTTATACCTTTCTCCGTAACACTAAAAGCTAAAAAGTTATTCGAGTTCCATTGATGAGTCAATATCCATATATCTTTATTATTTTCATGATAAAATGCTGTTAGTTTATCACAAACTGGATCAAAAATGTGTTCATTTTTTATTACTACTTCACCCAATCCATTATCTAATCTCATATCAACTATAGAATATCTAAAACCAGTAGTATCATAAGGTGAAATAGAAAAAACATAATATATGCTATTTTCTGAAGGAGATGGGGTTATTAAATATGGCTGGTATAATCCTCTACCAAATATTGGTCTGCTATTTTTCATACTGACTTTTAACCTGTTGCAAAGATGATAGCCAGCTGTATAAAATAATTCTTTGCCGTTAATATCTGAAATAGTAGATTGAGTCCCATGCATTGTTTGATAGCCATTTAAAATAATAGGAAATCCTGAACTGGTATTAAATGAAAGCTGAATATGGTCTTTAAAATTCCAGTTGTTATTTATTTTACTTTGTGATAATAATTCAATTGATAAAATAATAAGAATACAAAAAATAACTTTCATTATAATACTCACATTTTTAAATATAGAACTTTTATTCATTAAATCTCTCTTTAATTGCAATCATTACAGCATGTAAAAATAATTTAGTTACTCAATTTTATTAATTTAATAATTTTAAATTCATCATTCATTTTCATTCTTATAAAATTAATTCCATTTTTAAGCATTGATATATTTAGTTGGTACTCAACATTTTCTTTTGTTTTATAAAATAAAATGCTTGTTATTTTAACCCCAATCTCGTTGAAAAAATCAAAATTAACATTTCCTGCGTAATTATTGTCTAAATAAATAGTTATTACATCATCATAAGTTACTATATTATTATTGTCATTAATATTACTAATGTCATATGCTTTGATATGATCTCCAATCCTTGGATGACTTGAAAATAAGTTTAAATTTGCAACAAAACCACATTTTATATAACAAGGGTAAGTGCAATTTGGTGGGTTAGAATAATATCTAAGTCCAAAATTATTTGAATATCGAGTTATTTTCCCATATTCTTCTATAACAACTTCATAATTCAAATGGCAGCATGAATTCACTTCTACAGAACAAACAACTTCATAAGACAATGGAGGATCTGCAATCCTTGCACAACCTGCCCTTAGTGTTATATGATGAACATTGCTCATACCGTTTGTTAAACCATAATCAAAAGCATAATTCTCCAATATTCTCTTATGAGCAGCTTCGATGATATCCTGAGCGTATCTTCTATAGCATAAATAACAATCTTCCGTTTGGTGAGGTGATACATAATCCATCATAACGTCAAGATAATTATATGCAGCGATCCAACGTTTATAAAAATAAACTGTAATACAGCATCCTTCACACTCACCCGAGCCTAACTCCGATAGGCAAAAATTAATTGATTCAAGAGGTCCATACTTAATATTGGGATAATCTTCTTCAGGACATGGAGCATTATATAACTTAGTAATAATCAAAACAAAAAATATAAAAATAATCTTCTTCATTTTTTTCTCCAAACATAAATTTAAACAAATTAATTTGAAAATTTTACATTTTTTTATTAATTTGCCCATTGGAATTGGGCAAAGCTGTCTGGAAACTGCGGAAGCAGTTGACATCAATTCTTGCCGGATTCGTAATTGCCTTTACGAGTTCGGCTTTTTTATGACAGGCATATAAATACCCTCCTTTCATTCTAAATATTTTATGCAAATATACGGGGGGGGGAAATATGCAAGAAAAAAAATTAAGATTAAAATAAATTAATCAAATTTTAATTTAAATTTATTTTCATGAATTATGAGATTGTATTCTTCCATTTGCTCCTAATAAGGAACAGACAAGAATGTCTGTTCTACCGGAAGACATTATTTTTTTTCTTTTGCCCACTACTTGAAAGTAGTGGCTATTCAAATTTTCACAAACCTTCCCACCCAA
>CAYYPE010000036.1:0-3836 GCA_964473465.1 uncultured Hyphomicrobiales bacterium | reverse complement strand
AAAAAGTTACATTTTTTTATTAATTTGCCCATTGGAATTGGGCAAAGCCGATGGGAAACTGCGGAAACAGTTGGCTTTAATCCTTGCCGGATTCGTAATCAGCATTTATGAATCCGGCTTTTTTAATGCAGGCATATAAATACCCTCCTTTCGTTCTCAATATTTTATGCAAATATACGGGGGGGGGGAAATATACAAGAAAAAAATAAAGATTAAAAAAATTATTTTATTTTCCAAATTAATTTTTATTAATTTTATAGAATCCCAGTTTCGTGGGAAAGACAAAAGGAAGAACAAACTGGGGCGTCTGTTCTACCGGAAGACATTATTTTTTTTCTTTTGCCCACTACTTGAAAGTTGTGGCTATTCAATTCATTTGCCACGGGCTTTAGCACGTGGATAAATATACCAAAGAATGATAACGGTTTTTGCCAAATCTTGTTCCACGACTTGAAAGTCGTGGCTATTCAGTAGTGGCTATTCAAATTTTCATAAACCGCCACACCCAATCGCCAACACGGACAAAATAAACCCCTGCTGGCAAGCCCGAAACATCAATTCTGAGTGAAGAGGGGTCAGGTGTCTGGGTATAGGGGATAGTGGAAATAATAACACACTCCCCAAGCAGGTTGAAGATTTTGATATCCGAACCGTGAACAAGGGGTTGCAACCCCTTGTTCAAGCCCGATATCTCTATATATTCCTCTGCGGGGTTGGGAAAGATGGTTAGATGCTTATCCCACTCTAATTTCTGATTGGATACATTACTAATAAAACCTTCTGGAAGCACCCATGTTGTCATGGAATTATCGCTATAAACGGCTGTTATATAATTATGATCGTAAGATAATTTAAATTGATCAATATTTTCATTATACCCACCTAAAGTCATGAGGATTGTATCAAAACTTATATCAGAAATATAAATATAACCATCATAAGATGATGATATCAGCATCCTATTATCTTTTGTTACATAGAAATTTGTGATAGATTGCGATGGGGGATTTATGACTCTAATCAATCGACCCGTTGTTAATTCATATTGCTTCAAAGCAAAAGACCCCCTAGGCGTAATGAAATAATATTTTTCGTTAGAACTAATAAATCCAAAATTGGAAAAATTTGTGTCAATCCTTACAATTCTGTCTTTCGATATTTCCTTGATATAAAATAATGATTCTTCTGTTAAGCCATAAATGTAATTTCCCAATGGTGAGAGATAAACATCGTAATCAGTTGAAAATTTGACTTCTTTAGTTTTGATCTCAATAACCTCAGTTTTACCTCTCCTACTCCTAACCATTATATAATTCATATTTTGTGAAGGTAATGAAATAGAAGAGATTTCATAATTTAATATTAGCGAATCTACATAATTTAATGTTTCTAAGTCAATAAAAAATATTTTATTAGTATCTTTTCTCCCTATAATCATATTATTAGTTGAATGAAAAAATGATATATAAATATCAAGATATTTACTTTTAATAAAGGAACCATCAGGTGTATTCCAAAAATTTACAATGTCATTATGGATAGTTAACAATTCATTTTTATTATTAAAATCAATATAATACTCAGAAGAGAAATCATAGAATGTTGCCAAAAATATTTTTACTGATAGGTCAAAGACTTTTAATGAACTCCCTGCAATTGCTATCATTTTATAGCCATTATCTTCGTAAATATTAAAACCAGTCATTCTTGACTCATAATTAGAAATTGAATCTATCTGTTTTTGTTCCAATAAATCATAAATATAAATAGTATTTTTATTAATAAAATATATATTTTTACCATCTTTACTAAATTCTAATTGATCAATAGATCTTCGAGGGTCAAAAGAAAAAATGAATAACCCCTTTTCAAAATCATATAAATCAATAACTCCAAAGTTAGAATAATTTATAATGTATTTCGAATTAGGTGATACAACACACTTTGAATATATATCGTTATAAGCTGGAATCTCTCTTACATAAGCACCATTACTTAAATCTAAAATAATATTTTTTTTATCTTGCATAACAACAATGTGTTTTTCATCATTAGTAATTACAAGTGAATATCCGGTATAAGATGTATCATTTTCATATCCGTAAACTAAATTTTTTTCCCTTACATTCCAGATGATTAGTTTTTTCCCAAAATAACCTGTCAAGTAATTACTAGACCTCGAAATACTAATTTTTGTGTATGATTTAGCATTTGAGTCAATAACTTGGATTAGTTTTTTATTATTTTTGACTAAATCATAAATCAGCAAAGATAATTTATTTTGTCTATCTATATATACAACTAATAATAATGAGTCGTTGTTGGAAAATGAAAAATCTGCAATTTCCTTGAAATCACTATCGGTAATTTTGCAAATTTCACGATGTTCAAAAATATCAAAAACTCTTAAACGACGATCCCATGATTTTGACGCAATTAGTTTACCAGAGGAAGAAAATGTAAATTGCTCAATTTTTTGTTTAAATCCTGTTTTTTTCCATGAATAATTTTCAAAACAAAATAATTTGTTGGATTCCAAGGTAATAACTAAAATAAAAATCAATAAGTAGTTAAAATTTACTTTCATTTTATCCTTCTAACATTTAACAAATCAATAAAATGGCTATTATATACATTATTGACCACTTAACCAATATCAATCAGTCAAAATTATTTTACCTGAATTTACTGGAGTATTATTTTGTAAAATTAAGAAATAATAAATTCCCACTGGTAGATTCAAATTTGATAGATTTATTTCTTCAGTTGGACTATCTTGATTAATAATTTCCATGCTATAAATATTTTTACCTAATATATCGTATAGCATAAATTTAAAATCTGTTCTAAAACTTTTGTTTAAGTAGATCACGTTATTATAAATAAAGAAATATTGTTTATTGTCTCTTTTTTGTGTCATATAACTTATGTCTGTAAATTGATTATAAGGTGGTAAATACTCTCTTTCTGGCACAGGATCACCACATTGATTTCTGCATAGTATTTCAGGATATATTTCACTCATACAGTTATCAACACTAGTCTGACTTTCAATTAATGATAATATAGTAAATCTACGTTTATATTCTCCCATTCCATATCTATTTTTGCAACATGGATAACGTCTGAAGTTACAAGGTACTACAATTATTGAATCTATATTTAATATAAGAGGATCTTCCCAACATTGTGACCGGACAAAACCAATTTGAAAGGAAGGGTAACCTACGCTACTAGGTGGTGGGGGATTAATCATAGGTATATTAAATATATCCATGGATTTACCAAGAAGTTGCTTTTGGGCTTCATATAAATAAGAATTTGTTGTATAATAGTCGCATGCTTCTTCATTTATAGCTACAAAATTTTTTATTTGTATTTCGTAGTATTCACCTCCAATGTTGCTACAATATCCACTTCTTTTCCAGAATTTAACTGTTATCATACAAGCAGGACTTGTATTAGGCATTTGAAAAGTATATTCAGATAAAGTTTCTTCCCATTCAATTTCAGGGCAAGGGTAAGTAGGATCACAATAAGGATCAGCATTAAGTCGTAATGTAAGCATTAGGATAAAGAATATGTTATTAATCTTTTTAATTTTCACACCAATAATTGAATTAAACAAATTAATTTAAAAAAAGTTACATTTTTTTATTAATTTGCCCGTTGGAATTGGGCAAAGCCGATGGGAAACTGCTGAAGCAGTTGGCTTTAATCCTTGCCGGATTCGTAATCAGAATTTACGAATTCGGCTTTTTAATACAGGCATATAAATACCCTCCTTTCGAAATTATTATTAATATTACAAAGAGCGAAAGAAGGTATTGGTATTG
>CAYYPE010000035.1:2435-3963 GCA_964473465.1 uncultured Hyphomicrobiales bacterium | reverse complement strand
ATTAATTATTATGTGCTTTATAAATTCTGATATAATAGCACAGACATATTAGAATTTTGATGTATATTCCAATAAACAATTTTGGGAGATATCTTCAGATGAAAGACAAATTTTACTTACACGATTTGATTTTATACCTCCCCGAGACACAGCTGATATGACTATAGCTGTCTGGAATGCTGATCCTGATAAAAATGTATACCTTAATAGGGATTTTATAATCAAATTCAGAGCAAATTTTGGAGAAAAAGATACTATAGGTGCTGATGGTATTGCATTTACTATGTTTCAAAAGGAAATAACCGGAAAAAAATATGATGAGCATGGCGGTTGTTTAGGATATACACATCCATCGGTTGGCAACAGGTCAAGTTTATTTAGACCATGTTTTACCATTGAATTTGATACATATTATAACGAAAATTACTCAAATGACTCTATATATGATCATATTCAATATGTAAAAAATGGAAGTATGCACTTGAGCAATAATTATTATACTCCCGTTCCAATAAAAACACAGGGACAAACTCCATTAAATATTGAGGATGGGGAATACCATTGTATAGTAATTACATGGGAATCGAGCATGAAAAGGCTTAGAACTTATGTTGACGGAGTACAAAGGCATAGCTACACTTTTGTAAACTATACTGATTTAATAGACAATTTGAATTCCGAAAACCCTGTTCAATGGATTATCACTGCAGCAACAGGCGATCTATCCAATGACCAAAGGATTATTTTTGACTACATAAACACTTATACATTAACAGACTCATCAACCATAAGTGATTGTCCATGCCCTTGCTACCCCAGACAGGTTTTTGAAAACATAAAGCTTGTACCGGACGGAGGTGATAGCACAAAATGCTGTTACAAGCTTTTAATGATAAATCATTTGACATGCCCTTGGATATTCAAGGAATTATCAGGGCATATATCTGAAGCAGTTTCCTTTGGCTATAATCCAATATCTAATTTTGGAGGTTTTACTTTTCAAGAAGAGAAGGGCTGGATAAGAACTGTTTATGACTCTTATTCTCTCAAATGGACACACCAAAAGGACACTTTGGAATTCGAAGATACTTTAGCCGTTGGAACAATTTGCATTCCAAGGAACGGTAAAAGCTACAGGTTTGATTTTTGGGATCATACTGAGGGTATTGATTCAACAGGAGATGTAACATGCAAGTATTCAATTTATTTGAAATGCGATTATGAACCTAATATAATATGCTGCAACAAAATAAATGTAACAGTGGAAGATGATGGTTCACAACCTAATAGTTGCTGTTATTATCTGCATATAAAAGATACAACAGGCTGTGTCCCATCATATTTTGATGTATTCGATTTTGATGCCAACGGTAATATTTACAGCAAAAGAGCAAACAAAATACAATATATTCTTGGAATTCCAGGGGACCCCAGAGGCAAGAGATTTGGACCCTTTTGCATGCTGGCAACAGGAAGGGATTCACTGCTTATAGAACTTTATTTTGTAAATGGGAATGATACAACTGTT
>CAYYPE010000035.1:0-2335 GCA_964473465.1 uncultured Hyphomicrobiales bacterium | reverse complement strand
GAATTAGTATGCACAAAAACGGATTCACTTACTCTTTGTTCGGGACTTCCCTCTATTTGTACACCTGATTCTTTAGGGACCCCTTGGCAACTCGAAAGTGGACATTTACAGTTCACATGCCCGGGTCCACCTCCAAAGACATGCAATGTTAGGTATAATTATGCTTACAGGCATGTGAAAGACGGTGCCGGTAATTCAATTCACAGGGATGTGCAGGTTCTTACTTGGGTTTCAGACTGCGACTGCGAGCAGTGGCGAATTGCAAACCAGATGCTCAAAGATATTTGGGAAACTGAAGAGGTTTTAATCAATTATGGAATAAATGCTGAGAATATACCTCCAAATGATACAATATGTTTTACAAACTTCAGGGCTGTAAATTCGGATTGCGGTAGGCATATGAGATATGTGGATTTTTATAGTATTTCTTATATTTACCAGACATGCGGCGATACATTATGCTGCTATGCTGCTTATAAAGTGTGCTACAAAGATGAACAAGGAGAAAAAGTTGTTGATTCATACTCTAGATTAAATTATCAGCCACCAGTACAAGAAACATGCATACCGAGAACTCCACCCTGCTACCCCGGCAATTGCTTTCTATGGTCACCACCGGAGCTGGAGGAGCCTAATGACCATTGGGATTCACTGTTTACAATCGGTTTTGGGAATAGAATGCCAGATTTTGATGCTAACTTACTGAAAAGTAATGAAAATTGTGAAATCACAGTTACAAGCGATATACATTCGGAAATGTTGAATGTTAGGTTGCTTTGCAGGGAAAATGGGTTTGTTAACATAAGTATCTACGATCTGTTAGGAACTGAGATTTACAAATGGAATTTTGAGAAGAAAGGTTTCGAATCAAAAGCATCTTATAATATAAATCTTTCCAATGGCATTTATATTGTAGTAGTCAAGCTTCAAAACAACATAATAAAGTACCATAAAATGAACTTTATAAAATAGAAAGGAAAATTCATGAAAAATATAGTAATAATCATAATAAATATAATAGCCATTTGCAATATTTTATCCTCTCAGGAATACAGATGGATAAAGCTCCCAGTACCCGACGATACATTATTCGGAACACGAATGTTTTTGGATATTGAATGTGCAGATTCTTTGAATTGTGTTGCGTTTATAGAGACCCACAGAAACGAGGATTTTCAATTAATGAGGACAACAGATGGGGGCAGAACCTGGAAAATAATATTAGAACAGTTTGATTTGCCTTATGAAAACAGGGGTTTAGCTAAAATTGATTACCCATCAAAGGAATTATTAATAGCATCTTGTCATGAAAAATATATGTATAGGTCAACAAACAAAGGGGAAAGTTGGGATACATTATTATTTGAATACATAGGCAACATTGCTATAACAAATATGTACAATAATTATTTTGGTATTGCATATGGGGCAGATAATATCAATAATTTTACAAAATATATATACTACATGACAACTGATGGGGGAAGAACATGGAAACCAGATAGCACACTATTTACCAGATTACCGAAAGGTGGTATGACCAGACCAAAAATGCTGGATACCAATCTGATTGTTGGAATAAATCCTTGGTATGGTTCATTCAAGACAATATGGATAGAAGGTGATTGGAATATTTACAGGATTGATACAGTGTACTTACCTGTGGATTATAAACCTATAGATGTTCACTTTTTGAACAAAAAAATTGGTTGGATATGCGGTGGGAGAAAAATCAATAATTTGGACTATTCCCATTTGATATTGAAAACAGAGGATGGTGGAAAAACCTGGATAACTAAGAGAGATACATTTGTTAATACTTATTCTTTACTAGACATAGAATTTTTAAATGATGCATTTGGAATGACATGTGGAGGTGAAGATGTATTCGTAACAACAGACGGTGGTCAAAACTGGACAGATATGAATATTCAAACAACAGTCTTGTACGAACATTTTCATAAGTTAAGAATAATTTCAGAAACCTGTGCCTATGTTATATCATTTGATGGAATATATAAATACACAAACGAGGTGATAAGTGTAGAAGATGAAATGCCAAAATTATTTTCCATCTCCCCCAATCCTGCAGGAGAATATATAGAAATATCAGGTATGAACAAGGGGTTGCAACCCCTTGTTCCTGAGCAGGAAATCAAAATCTTCAACCTGCTCGGGGAGTGTGTGATGTCCGCCGGTGGTGCGGGAGGAACACACCCCTTAATCCCCTCTCAAGAGGGGAATGTCAGGATTGATGTTTCAGGCTTGCCGTCTGGGGTGTATTTTGTCCGTGTTGGCGGTTGGGTGGGAAGGTTTGTGAAAATTTGAATAGCCA
>CAYYPE010000034.1:0-4721 GCA_964473465.1 uncultured Hyphomicrobiales bacterium | reverse complement strand
CACCCCCCCCCCCCCCCCCAAAAACAATAGTACAAACAATGATTTTTATGTCACTTTTTATACTACAAAAAAACCGTCACTCAATCAAAGAATGACGGTTTAAATAAAAAAAAGCCTGGCAACGACCTACTCTCCCACATCTGAAAGAAGCAGTAAAAAAATTATTTTATCAATACCATCTTTTGAATATCAGTTCTATCTTTTGTTTTTATAATGTAATAATAAATTCCTGACGAATAATAGCTCATATCAATTTTTTCTGTATTTTCACCGCTAGTACAAAATTTACTGATATTTAAGATTTTCTCTCCCAAATGATTATAAATTTCAATACTAACTTTTGAATCTATTCCTACATAATATTTGATTCGTGTTTGAGTAAAAAATGGATTGGGAAAATTTTGAGGTTCTTCATTAGTTATAATTTTTTCGTCTTCGACTGGAACTAATGATGGACAATAAACTTTTTTGAACATACAAAGATCATCATTAGAAAATGGTGTATTAGCCTTGTTTGGATAATCACCGGTATTCATCACTCCATAACTTATATCTGGATCGCACATACCATGATGACCCATACCAAGAACATGTGCTAATTCATGTTTAAGAATCAGACATAAATTAAATACTTTGTAGTCCTGCCTTAAGCTTATTAAAAATTCATTATCTTCTTCATAATATCTATTGTTATAAAAGAATTTTTTCTTTTTTTTATCTTTTGGATCTACCCCAGTAAAATCCTTTGAATTATTCAACCATATTTCAGTAGCTCTTGGATATAAATCATTACAACTCGCAACGCAATTAGAACCATTTACTATCAAAGCTGCCCTTCCAGGTGTAGAACTTGGTTTAGGTGCAAAATCATCTTTGTTTGAATTAAATTTAAAATAAATTCTGCATAAGCATGGTTCATTTTTTTTGTTACAAATACAATTTATTTCGTCCTTTGCACAATCTGCATCAACTTGCATCCAGTCTTTACGATAAACAGGTTTATCAATATCACCGCTAGCTTCTTTCATAATAACATCCTCGGGTCCGCTATCTAAAAAAGTTAAACAAATTGGATATGGTGCCTTCATGACCCTATATGGAGGACCTGGATCAGTATTGGGATTGGATGAGCATTTTAATTCTAATGAGGTCTGACTACAAAAATAATATTGATATTTTTTATTCTCACAGTTCGTTATTATATTACAATTTTCATTTGAAAGTAGTGAAACACTTTTTAATAATATTATTAAAATAAGAATTATATAGATCAATTTCATTTTCAATTTTTATTCTCCATTATAATTGACAATTTCGCTGATACGGTTTCTTATAGAATTCTTTATCTGGATGATTGGAACAGTGGTACCGAAGCCAAGTTCATTGCCATAATCTTGCAATACTCCTCCGACAATTGGGTACATGTTACAAGTTAAAGAATAATCAATGAAGGGAGATAGATCTAGATAGGTGTTAACACTATCACTGCAAATGTTTCCCAATCTTAAAAAAACCAAATATTCCCTATCTTTTTTTATCCATGGTTGATCCAAACTATCAACCAGATAATTACCAGAGTACTTATTGCCTCTTTCCCATTTTGTCCTGAATTCAAACTGTAAACAGTTATTAATCGTTTCAATATTCATGATAGTTTTTGTGGGGTCCCCTTCTTTTCTTATAGAATAATTATTATAGTCATTACAAACAGAAAATACTTTTCCCTTTATAGTGTCCAATACTTCACAAGTAACTATAACAGCTTGCGGTGATAAAAAAGAAGTAGAATCCGTAACTCTCATGGTATCATTAACAAAAACATGGGCTATTATTGAAGATTTAAAAAGTAAATAATCAAGATAAGGATAGGGAGATACTCTTCGAATATTGTCTGTTAATGAAATATGTAATTCATTAGGTAATAAATAATCATATTCGTTATAATATAATGTTAAATAGTATTTAATTGGGTCATAATCCTGCATCTTATAAAGGTATTTCATTATATATTTCATTGTATCATTATAGGTCTGTCTTACTAAAAATTCATCAAATTCATCGTAAGTAGAATGTTTTCTAACAGTATCAAAAGCAAGATAACCTATTATTACATCATAAGGCATAGAAAATGTAATTGGTGGAGAAAACTCGAGGTTTGGAACCCGGAAAGTCAAACTGTTATATTCTGGCCAGCACGGTGGGCTTTGTGCGTTCAATATGGTTGAATCAAAAACTGATAAAGACAAAAGTAATAAGCAATAGCAAATAGATATCTTCATTTTTCACCCAATTTAATTTTAAAACCACTTTTTGCAAAAATACGGGGGGGGGAGAAATACAATAGTGCAAACAATGATTTTTATGTCACATTTTATACTACATAAAAACCATCACTCAAACTGAGAATGACGGTTTAAATAAAAAAAAGACCGGCAACGACCTACTCTCCCACATCTTAAAAGAAGCAGTACCATCTTCCCTAAGGTGCTGTTTCATTTATTTAAAATTTCCTAGTATGAATAAATTGAGTTAGTACGTATGAAGTTAAAAAACCACTAACTAATGCTGTGATTATTATTGATAAAATATTGGCTGATCTTATAATAAAATAAGATATTAAGAAATAGCCGATAACAAAAAAAGAAAACCTAATAAAAAATAATTTAAGAAATACTTTTCGGTCAACATTCTCTTTTTTTAATTCAGAAAAGCCTTTTTTTACTGAAAAAACAATGAAAAATGATAACAAACCTACTATCCAAGGAGCGTTGACAATTATAATTACCACAAAATCTGATACAAATATATTTATTATAATTGATGCTGTTAACGTTGTAAATAAAATTATAAAAAAACTTATTTTTGTAGCTTGATTTATGATATCATTTATCATTTTTTTTAATTAAAATTGTAATAAAAATTATCGAGTATAGATAAAGAACTCATACTTGATAAACATAACTTAAAAAAAAATATTTTATTAGAAAAAACTCTTTTAATATAATAAAACAAATTGGAAAATAATTATAAACCAACCCACATTAGAAAACCAGATACTGCAGAGCTGGCAACTCCTCCAACACCAGCGCCCACTGCCATGCCAACAGGTCCCCCGGCAATACCAGTTAAAAACCCAACATATGCACCAGTTGCGTCTGATATTGTTAAATTAGCAACAACTTTTTCATATTTTTTTGGTTTTAATATCATTTCTATTTTTTGATAGCCCTTATTTTTTACATCTAAATAAAAACCTAATGAATTTGCATTTAAATAATTGTCCCAAAAATATGCTGAATATTTTCCAATCGCAAAGACAATTCCAATTATAAGAAGCACAATTACAATCTTGTGCAGTTTGATTTTTATCATATACTTTAATTTTTCCTGTTTGTCCTTGTGAAAACTCTTCTAATGGTCCTGAATTATCAAATACTAAGCACACAGGTAGATCACTTTTTAATACTTGTGGGGTAGCTGTTGAAGGATTTGTATAGCAACGTGTAATTTTATCGCAACAAAGATAGGGATATGCTTTATTACAATGAATTTGATTATTGCTTCCATCAGATAATAGTTCGTTTCTATAAAAAATAATGAAAAAAGCTATATAAATAAAGTATTTTAACATAATTCTTTTTAAGGATAATTTATAATGTAATTTATTCTTTCCCTCAATAAGCTTTTAAATTCATCGGCAGTTTTATTTATGCCAAAACCAAAGTCATTGCCAGGATCATATACAATTCCATCATTTATCGGATAAATATTATAAGTGGATGATTTTGGGCCGAATGGTGAAATTGTAAAAAATGTGTTTAAGGAATCATTGCAAATCAATACTATTCTCAAAAAAATAATATATTCTTGTTCTGGTTTTATCCAAGGGTTCCCATCATTATCATATAAAGGTTCACTTAATCCTGTTATATCCCCGTGACCTTTCCTTTCCCATTCTAAGGCATATTCAAATTTTATACATGCCGGATTATCACTTAACATAAGTTTCTTTTTGTCCGAACCCTCAATTACATTTTCTTGAATATAACAATTTGGAAATACTTTCCCTTTTATTGTATCTATAACATTCGCTGATACAAAATGAACAGTTCTCGCCCAGACTGCTGAAGTATCAATAATCTGTATTGTATCTGTCGCCCTTATATGAAAAATATATGATGATTCAAGCAAGTACCTATCAAGTAAGGGTTTATCCGTTATTTTTTCAATTTTATCGTAAATATCCAAGACTATAGATAGAGGATGCGATATTTGATTATCTTGTTTATTAGTTGACTGATAAAATAATAGCGGATTATAATCAACAACTTTATATAGGTATTTCATAATATATCTCAGAGTATCATTAATGCTCGTTTGATTATTTAAAAATTTTTCAAAATCGTTATATTCTACATGCCTCGAGACACTATCCAATGCTATGTAAGCAATTAAAATATCAAAGGGCATATACATGGATAGCGGAGGATTATTTGTTATTATTTGTTCAGAATAAGATAAGCCCAAATATTCGGGCATACAGGTCGGATTCTGTGAATATCCGGAAATGATTGAAAAAAATGATAATAAAATTAATAAAGTCAAGTTTTTCATTTCTTTATTCCTAAATTAATAATAAGTGATATAAAATTAAAGGGGGGGGGGAGAAAAACAATAGTACAAACAATGATTTTTATGTCACTTTTTATACTACAAAAAAA
>CAYYPE010000033.1:0-4921 GCA_964473465.1 uncultured Hyphomicrobiales bacterium | reverse complement strand
ATATAAAATCAATTAATTTGTTCTTATTTGAAAGGAAAAATAATGAAAAAGATAATGTTTATTGGCTTGACATTAATATTGTTCGGATTATCCTTAAATAATTTGAAATCAGCAACATTAATAAAATTATGGTTATATGGAAGTTCGACACAAAGATCTTGGATAGCTCAATATGAAGATGAATGGGGAGGTATGAACTATTGGTGCGTAGGTCCCGGTACTGGTTGTGGCGAATGGGATTGGAAAGCAGTATATCAATTAGAAACGCAACAGAACCCAACTCCTCCCGAAAGTCGCACACCAGAATATGGGCACGGTCTTGTAACCAAGTCTGCTGAGGAAAAGAATATCCACCTACCTCCTTTGAGTTTACCTGTTTATGAAGAGCAGTGGACTAATTAATTATTACAGTTACCTCTTGTTAATACAAGAGGTAACAATATTTTAAAAGTAAATATTAAAATCTTATGTTTTTACTATTGGTAGTATTAATTTTATTATTTTCATGCAGTAATGAAAAAAATAAATTACTAAGTGAGTATTCAAAAGAATACAAGCTGTATGTTATTCCTGATACGGCAATAGCAGGTGAGAAAATCAAAATTGTCTATAACTCAAAACATGACTCAGCTATTTATAAAAACTTCGATTCTTTATATGCTTTTATTCAGGTTAATGGATTATATGAATCTATTAATTACCGGATCAGGTTGTTCAACGATCATGGAATTTTTTATTCTGACTTCATTCTTCCCAACTTTGCAAATAATATTGAAATTATGATAATATCAAAGCATATTTATAAATCAAGAGAAGGGATATCCATTATTGTCAATGACTCAAAAAAAGAACCAATGAAGGGAGCGTTATCATACTTTATTTTAAATAGTAAAAGCTATAGTGAAGCATTAGAATATTATAATATGAACAAAAAAGATTATCATGACATGTTGTATAGAACAGCTTCATTTTGGTTCATGCTAATAAAAAACAAAAAGGACATAAATTTTGTGGAGTTATCTGTTGATAGCTTATTTGAAAGTATCACCCTTAATAGTCATTCTGTTGATTACGAAGATTTCTTAAGCATAGTCAATTCATGTTTGTCTGTATACACTGAACTTAAAAAATGGGATAAGGTCGAACAAGTTATTGATTTACTTTTGAGTAAATATAACGGAAAGATGTTTAACTCAATGTATTTTTTTACGTTTGATAGGCTATTGAAAGAAGTATTAATTAATCCAAAAGAATTATATGAAATCCAAAAAAAAATTAAAAAGTTAATAATAGCAGACAGCACAATCATTCTTAATCAAATTTATCATAGGCATTCAATTATGCAAAATAAATCTACCGAGGATTTAAATATTTATGATAACACTGTAAAAAAAATAAAGATAAAAATTGACAAGTTTGATTTTTTTAATTATCAAAATCTCTTTGAGATTATTTATAATTTAAACATTTCTTCTTCAATGAAAAATATTGATGAATTAATAAACATTACTAAAATGTTTTTAAATAAATTCGATATTATTTATGACTTAAATGAATGGAAAGATTATTCAGAGTTCGTTTCACCTGGTCCTGTTGAAGGTTGGAAAGGAATCTTAATTAAGCAATTATCTGAATTCTACCTAAAGAAAAATGATACTTTAGATGCTATTAATTTAATGAAATATTATGTTAATAATGAGAGATTAACGCAGTACAACATAGGGTCACTATCAATAATTTCAAAAAATCTTTTTAATATCTTTTTCTCACAAAATAATTTTGACGAATCGAAGGAAGCTTTAAAGTTTATGTACAAATATCAGAGTCCATACTCAGATAAATATTTTGATACACTTCAAAATAAAATAAAATTATTAAATTATGATACATTGAACATTAATGAGTTTGTTAGTTTTAAGAGAGATAGTTATATAAAGCTAAGTAAAAGTGAAAAAGAATACTTAAAAAACTTTATGGACATTAATAATATCAAAGATTCTACTATTTTTATCTTTATTTTTGATGACGAATGTCCTGCATGTAATCTTGGTTTCTGGGCTGCAATAGATACACTTAAGAAAATTAAATGTCCTTATAAAATAATTCTGTCCTCAAATAATATCAGCAATGAAGATAAAAATAAAATTGATAAAAACATCATAATTCACAAGAAACCAATTGAAATCAGTACAATATTTAAAATGGAGATACAACCATGTTTGATAGTGATAAGAAATGATTACATTACTCATCGAATAAAAAATATAACAACATCAAAATCTGCATATTTAAATTTATGCAATCAGTAATATTCTAAAAACGAAAAAAATGAATTAGCAGCAAATGTAGTTAACAGAAAGGAGGGATAGCCAATGATTGTTTGAATAAAAAGCAGGAGAAAAAAAAGCCGTGCAGGTAAGTCTTGATTAACTGCACAGCTAAAGAAGCGAGCAATGAGTAATTGCATTAACAAGTTGGAATTGCCCGCAAAGGGCAAATTAATAAAAAAATAAATATAATCAATTAATTTGTTCTATTCAGAAAGGAAAAAAAATGTATATTTCAAAAAAAATAAAAGCTTATATCTTATTAATTTTCTTTTTGATAATTGGGTCATTTATTAACTTAGAAGCCAGAACGGTAATCCAATATAATTTGGGTCAAGGAGGAAAATTAGATTGGAATGGAAAAGTGGGAAAAGGATGTAGATGTAAGAAAGGTGGCGATGATTGTTATATTACAATTATTCAAACTTCTTCTGACGTCGTTAATCCAAAAACACCACCTTCACAATATACATTGGTCAGTAATATTTCAAGAATCAACGCTGATATAACACTGTCAGAGGGTGGATCTTTCAATCAGGATATTGAAACTAACCTTTTTGAATTTCCCGATGGAGCCTCAGTTACTATTATTACTTGTGATGAGTTTCCAATAGTTAACGGTAAAATCATTGATCTAACAAATCAAATTACTAATGAGTACGGTCAGTTAATAATTGATTTTTCGATTTAATCATTTTTGGGCTATATGTTAATAACAATATATAGCCCTTATTACTTGTAACTAAATAGAGATTTATTAACTTATTTTTTTCCCAAAGATGAATAAACTTATATTTCTTGTTATTATTATATCTATAAGTGTTAAATTTTCTTTTTCACAAAATAAAATCAATGATTTCACTGATTTAAAAGTTGATGATTATATAGAATTATTGAAAGCAAATAAAGACATTGATGTAAATTTTTATATATTTGCTGATCCTTCATCATGTTATACATGTTTAATGTCAATTAATGCATATTATTCAACTATTTCTAATTTATTTAAAGCTAATTTTGTTTTATTTTTAAATTCTGCTGATTCTCATTATTCTAATTTAATCAAAGAAGAATATAAATGGAATTTTGAAATTATCCCGGATCCAATAAATGCATATAAGAATTTTTTTAAAATAAAATTGATGCCTTTATTTATTGTAAGCGATAATAATGGAAAAATTCTATTTATAAATAAATGTGGTGGAACTGATGTATCTCTTAATCAAATGATATCATTAATTAATGAGTCAAAAAAAAATAAGGGGATAAATGAAATATATTCAAATCTAACTGAGATTAAGCGAATTAAAATCTTAGATGATAATATTCAATCAGATAATAATGTTTCAATATCATATTGTAGCAAATATAATAAATATTTATTATTATATTCAAATTTACATAAATTATTTATAATTGATTCTTCGGGGAAAACAAAAAAAATTATTGATTTTAATAAATTATCAAACTTAAATACAATCAATCCTTTTATTCCCAAATTTATATATGGTGATTCACTTCTATTGTGTGTAGATATGACTGTTTCGGGAGATATTATATATTATTATCTTAATATTAATAACTTCAAAGTAATTAAATTAAATCAATTAAATAAAATACTTAGTAAAGATTTTGATATCGGCCCGGATTTTCTTTTTAATAAAATTAATAATTGTCTTGTAATTATAGGAAGTCCTAAATCTAAAGATTATATTCCTCAAGAATCAAGTTTTCTTTTTTTGACAGACAGTAAAGGTAAATTAATTAAATTATTTGGTAAAATTGATAGTATTTTTTATTTACATAATTATGCAAGGATATTCGATGCAAAGATATCAAGTGATGAATATGGAAATATTTATGTCATACAAGAACTCACAAATAATATTCAAATATTTAATTCTGATGGAATTTATTTAAAAGATTTAAGTTGTCAATTTGGTTTAAATTGGAAGAAAATGCATAATGAACTAAATATTAAAATATCTCCATCTGAATGGGTTTCTATAAACAGTAACAATTCATGGTTGTATAGTATCTCTTGTTCTGTTGATAGTATTATATCAATTATTTACTTTAATACTATATATCCAAATGATACCGTTGATCCTTTTTCTAATAAAGCAGAATTTCGTTATTATCTATATCAAATGAACTTTGACGGTAAAATTATATTTAATGATTTAGAATTACCTAAAAACACAAAACCAATATATACCGATGGTAAGTCAATTTGTTTACTTGATTACTCAACAAACATATTTGAAATTATATGGTTTAAAATCAAGGGAAATAATGAATGAATATTTTTATCATTTTTTTTTGCCATTAATGGTTTATTCTCAAACAAAGGTAGCATTAACACTGACTCAGTCAGCAATTAATGATTGGCAACAGGGCGAGAGAACAGCCTTCGAGATTACTAATTCTTTAGATTATAAATATAAATACAAGATTGATACTCTTAATCTGGCAATATCACTAAGATATGCATTGGGCATTCAATACCAAAAAAATGAAAACATAAATGTATCATTTTTTATACCAACTGATAATGATATATTTGGTGAGTTTTTACTATCCTATCCTCTTGG
>CAYYPE010000032.1:0-5493 GCA_964473465.1 uncultured Hyphomicrobiales bacterium | reverse complement strand
AAATCAAATAAACAATCACAATACAATAACAATACTTCTTACCTTCGAAAGGTAATGTAATAAATAAATCATTAATTTCCAAATTAATTTTTATTAATTTTTGATTCCCACTTTCGTGGGAATGACAAAAGGCTGATGAATGTCATTCCCTGCTTGTCAGGGAATACAGAACAAGAAAAGTTATTTTGTTACTATTACCGGTATTGTTCTCATTTTACCCTTATAATTTAGAACAATGAAATACAAACCAGAAGAAGCGCTCGAACAGTTCCAAATAATTTCCGCAGAATAAGGGTGGATATTTGTTAATTGTAAATCTTTGCTTTCACTTACTTTATTGCCAAGAATATCATAGACACCTTTTTCTGCATTATCAATATCATAATCTTGTGAGTCCCAATAAATTCCTGCTCTTACTAACTCGCTCGCTGGATTTGGCTGTGGAGGGGCTGAGTAGAAGTGTTCTTCTCTTAAACTAACGAATTCAACTCCGGTTATTATTTCATTAAGTTTTGCCCTATACATTCCAAAATTTGTATCAGCAATTCCAAAAGTCTGTGCGGCAAAAATGTAATCATCCTTGATAGCAATTTTACTAATTCCCGTTTTCCTGAATCCTTTATTCCTTGTAAGCCACGTATCCCCGCCATCCGAAGAATAATGAACACCTCCCTCCGGATCCCATACCATCGTAGGTGAAATCCCTATGAATATTAGATCATTAACTGTAGCAACACACGTAACTGTTTTTTCTCTCAAACCATTGTTTTTGGGAATCCATGTTTCTCCTTTATCATAAGAAATATTAACACCGACATTCCACGAGCATGAAATTAATGTATCTCCTTTAAAGTGAATTTGACTTATGAAATGAGAACTTTTTTTAACCCAGTTTTCACCATAGTCAGTTGAAACATAAACACCTCCACTCGTTCCAGCAAAAATTATATTGTCCTTTATAATAAGAGAGTAAATTCTACTAATGTTGCTATGAAATCCATTTTTCTTTTGTACCCAATTTTCTCCGTTATCTGTCGAAATATAAACTCCCTGCATATTATCTGTTCCAACAATTAAAATATTATCGTCTGCAGCTATTGCTGAAATATAATTTGAATCGGTTAAACCATTTCTTTTAGTTGAAATCCAATTTTCACCTCCGTCCTTAGAATAATAAATTCCACTTATTCCAGAGGAATCATTTTTATATTCACCAGTAAGAGTGTCTCTATAAATGCTGTATAGTTTTTTTACTGAAGCAAAAATATAATTATTATTATATGCCAATAATGTATATGGTATGTTTTCACCTTGTATTCCATTATTCTTTTTTACCCAATTTTCACCATTATCTGTCGAAATAAAAATCCCATCATTGCTTGTTGTAGCATATATTGAATTATTGTAAACCAATAAATCAGTAATAAAAATATATGTATTTTTACCATCTCTGGTATTGGTAAGCCCATTATTTATTTTTTCCCAATAAGAATACAAGTCATAAGTACTTATAGAAGCAAATACTATTACTGCAAAAATTAAAACAATTTTCTTCATATTATTTTTGATTTATTCTTAATAAAATATATTTTCCTTTTTAATTTAGAATTACCGGTCAGGCAGATTTAACTGACCGGATAAAAAAATACAATTTTAAACTATATATTTACATATTTTAATCATTGACAATCTTCCACTTTGAAACAGGTTCCGCGAGGTAACTCCTCACTATACATATTATTTAAGCATTGTGGGTATGGATCGCCAATTATTTCTTTAGATATTTGATTCCAATCTAAATTACCTCCACCTAAATCGCACACAGTCCAATGCTCCTTGCACCATGAAACATCACAAAAAAGAAAATCGTTTGCTTTTTCGTCATTCTCGTAGAAACACAAAGGAATTAATATATAAACATCTTTTGGTGGACCGGGAATACAAGGAACCCAAACTCCGCATAATTCAAAATAATTAGCTCTTACTCTTGCACTAAGCCAATCCATAACAGATGGCAGATAATAACCAGAACATCCATCAACTCTAATAAATCTAAATTGAACAACACCACCGCTAATAGGACAACATACTTCAATAATAAATTGTGCATCTGGGCATTGAGGATATCCAGTAACAATCCTTTGCTGCCAGCCAGAGGGACAATCTTGTCCAATCATTTCCTTATTACTCATCAAAACAAGCAATGCAATAGCCAATAATAAAAGAATCTTTTTCGTTTTTACTCCAAACATAAATTTAAACAAATTAATATAAAATGTTACATTTTTTTATTAATTTGCCCATTGGAATTGGGCAAAGCCTTTAAGTCAACAAAGTTTTCTTTTGCTCGCTTCTTTGCCGAATCGGTGGGTTCAGTATCCGGTTCGGCTTTTTTTACTCCTGCTGTAAGAAATTACCCGCATAGGCTAATCCTCCTTTCAAATTTGTTTTGAAAAGAACATTGAATCACAAAACCATGATTAATGTTATTATATCTCAGATAATCTTAATATTATATATTATCGCCTAACTAAAACCGGTATGCAATCGGTTCTTCTGTTATGCCTTATTACAATAAAATAAACACCATCTGGTTGGTTTGAACAGTCCCAATTAATCTGTGCAGGAGCTCTGGTAGAACTTGTAATATTAATATTTTCTTTACTTTCGATTAATATTCCCTGTGAATTGTAAACACCTTGAACAGCTTCAGAAAGGTCAAAACTTAAATCCCAATACACATCTGCTTTAACAATTGATTGTGAAGGAGTCGGATAAGGTGGCTCAGAATAAAAATGATTTGAATGATATTTTACTTCAGTCCTATATTCTTCAACCGGAGAAATACCAAAATCGGAAAGTCTGGCACGAAATACTCCTCCTGAAGTACCTGCAAACACATAATTACCTTTGATTAAAAAAGAATAAATAGCTTTACTTGTCAACCCAAGATTATATTGATTCCAATTAATCCCATAATCAGAAGAAAAATAGACACCGTTTATTGTGCCTGCTAATATATTCCTTCCGTTGATTGACATAGTATAAATAACTGGTTTATTTCCCGGGTCAATATTTATCTTTACCCAAGTTTTACCAAAATCTGAAGAATAAAAATAATTTCCTGAGTAACCACCTGCAAATATATCATTTCCATTGAATGTTAAGGAAAAAATATTAGTTTTAGAGAAAATGGTATCATAGCTTGTCCAACTTTTTCCACTATCTGTTGATAAAAGTACTCCAGAATACATATTCTTTGCAGCAATAATATATTGTCCATTAACAGCAATCCTTGAAATATCCTTCTTTTGATCTTCGGTTAAGCCTGAATTTTTATCTTCCCATGTATTACCATTATCTCTCGATTGAAATATACCACTACCATAAGTACAAACAAATAAGATATTTTCACTCACTTTCAAATTGGCAATATATAAGTTTGACAAGCCAGAATTTTTATCTTCCCATGTATTACCTAAATCCGATGTCATATAAATACCTTTTAGGGAACTTACAAATATATTGCCCCCTAAACTTACCAAACCAGTAAATGACTCGCTTTCTAACCCGGTAACCTGTTTTTCTGACCAATTGTTTCCATCATCCGATGAAAAGAATAAACTACTTCCACCAGCAAAAATATTACTTCCCACTATTACAAATTCGCCGATGCTTACATCGGTCAAACCAGTATTATTCTTTAACCAGTTTTCACCATGATCATCAGAAGTATAAATACCTTTCGAAGTTCCGGCAATTATGTCGTTACCTTTAACGATTATTTTGATTGAAGATATACTATTAAGCTTTAAAATCCAACTTTTTCCATTGTCTGTTGACATATAAATTCCATCTGGAGTTGCTGAATATAAATTATCCCCCAAAACTGCAATGTCCCTAATGATTTTCAAATGATTACTTTGCTTAGTCCAGCTTTCTCCATCATCACTTGATAAAAATAAACCATTATTTGAACCAGCAAATAAATATTCACCTTTCACAGCTAAACAAATAACACTAATATTATTAGGCAAACCTTTTTCCTTCGCAACCCACGTCTTCCCATCATCACTTGATAGATATATTCTGGATAAAGTGTCTCGAAGTGGATCGTATTTTGTTCCTGCAAAGATTTTATCTCCCTTAATAGCCAATGAAAAAACAGAATATAAATCTGATTCAGTGATAGGCATTTTTTTTTGCCATTTTTCTCCATTATCTGTTGAATAAAAAACCCCCAATCCGAATATACCTGCAAAAATTATATCATTTTTTACAATTAATGCCATTACATTTTTATTTTGTAGTCCATAATTTTTTTCTTTCCAACTTTTTCCATTGTCTGTTGATAAAAATACTCCGCTCATCGTTCCCGCAAAAATATTATCTCCTCTAACCGCAATACAATTTATACTCAAATCGGTCAAACCAGAACTTTTTTTAATCCAATTTTTTCCATTGTCAGTAGATAAAAAAACTCCATTAGATAAAGTGCCGGCAAAAATTTTATCCCCGGTAATTGCAATAGCTGTAACATAAGCACCTTCAATGCCATTATTGCATGGCTCCCACTGAGCATTTCCTATATGAAATATAAAAAGTACTAAAATAAAGTAAAATTTGCAAATTTTCATTTTTATCCCCTTTTTAAGATTGCTTAATTATTTCCCTTTGCCTTTAGTCTTTTAGGTAAGGCAAAGGGTATAAAATATTTTGCTTGAATTTAAGCTAACTCAATCATACAACTAAATACTATTGGCAATGAGAATCATAAAGTACACAAGGGATAGTCCAATCTTCCTGGGACCATATATCCCCAATCGACCAATCTACTCTACATATGCCATTTCCAGTAACATAAGATGAAATGTAAGTGAATCTTATGTGTGGACCAAGCACTATACAATCTCGATTCCAACAATGATTAGGTATATTAATGCAGTCACACCAGCACCATTCAAATTCTTTAGTGCATCTTTTATCGCAAGAATTATCAAATTTAACTTTATAAGTTCCAGGTTGTGAACCCAAATGAACTAATGTTGCACACATTGGTCTAGTTATAATTACTGTTTTAGAGCCGATTTGACAAGGCATAGTTCCACATAGTTCTGACATATTATCACGAATCCACTGAAATCCGGCATCCCAAACAGCATCCAGACCTTGTTCATCGGTGCAAGTTATTCCTTCCATCTCAATGATATCAGCATGAACTGAGTTAGAAAAGCACCTGTAACAAATTGTATATTTAATATTACCACAGTTTGGTACTGATAGAGTAAACTGTGTGCATAAATTAGGAAATAGGCATTTCTCGCATTGTGATTTCAATTCAAAACAGCTTATTAATAGAACAAACATTGTAATAAAAAGAAATAATATAATCTTCTTCATTTTTTTCTCCACTTAAAAATTTAAACAAATTAATTTGAAAAAAGTTACATTTTTTTATTAATTTGCCCATTGGAATTGGGCAAAGCCGATGGG
>CAYYPE010000031.1:0-8741 GCA_964473465.1 uncultured Hyphomicrobiales bacterium | reverse complement strand
GGCCAAAAAGGATTCACTGATGAAATGAAATTGAAAGCTGTTAAAGAATTTTCGAAATATGCAAAAGTATTCATTACCTCTGAAAAACAGTTAAATGGTGAACTTGACAAATTCAGAATTAAGATACCTCCTGAAAAAATTCACGATGCTATAAATTATTGTTCACTTCTTTTTGGAGAAAGTGCCACAATGGCATCCGAAGCTGCTGTTTTGGGCGTCCCGGCAATATATTTAGACTATATAGGCAGAGGCTATACTGATGAACAGGAGAAGAAATATGGTTTGGTTTTTAATTTTAAAAATTCAATAGAAGAGCAGGAAAAAGCTATAATAAAGGGGATTGAACTTCTTTCTGATCCAAATACCAAATCAATTTGGGCGGAGAAAAGAAAAAAAATGCTTGAAGAAAAAATTGATGTTACAGAATATATTGTTAATTTGATTGAGAATTTTCAAAAAACAGGCAAAATTTAATTACATTTTTATAAGAATTTCTGGAGTTTTTTAATACAATTTAAATCAAAAGAATTATTAAATGCTTAGAAAATTAATATTCAAACTGGCTCATTTTGCTGCTGCTCCTGATTTTTGGAAAGTCTATCGCAGGCTTATGGAAAATCAGTGGAAACCTTACGAAGAATTAAAAGCTGAGCAAGATGAACAGTTGAGAAAAATGATTTTATTTGCATATGAAAATGTCCACTATTATACTAAACTCTTTAATAGATTGGGAATTATTCCTTCAGATATTCAAAAATCTGAAGACCTTCAAATACTGCCAATTTTGACAAAAGAAATTATCAAAGAAAATTGGAATGACCTCATTCCCAAAAATCTTGATAAAATGAAATATGACAATCGGGCTACAGGTGGTTCAACCGGCACTCCTATGAAATACCGTGTGTCAAAAGAGCAAAGAATAATGAATGGATGCACCCTTTATCGTGGATGGAGTTATGGAGGATTTGAGCCCGGAGATAAAATGGTTTTTCTTGCAGGTTCTTCCTTAGGAGCAAATGCAAAATCTATTTTTGGCAAATTCTTACATGAAACTGCCAGAAATCTTAAAAAGCTTTCCTCTTTTGATATGTCCGAAAAAGAAATGAGAGAATATGTTGAAGTAATAAATAATTTTAAACCAAAATTTATTAGAGGTTATGCTTCTTCAATTAGTTTTTTTGGTGATTTTATTAAAAAAAATAACATCAAATTATTTAAACCACAAGCTATTTTTACAACTTCCGACAAGTTATACGAACATTTAAGACATAATATTGAGAATATCTTTAAGTGCAATGTATTTGATAATTATGGTTTGTTTGATGGCAATGTAACTGCACATGAGTGTAATTATCACAATGGATTGCATATCGATACCGAACCCGCTGTTATGGAAATTGTCGACTCAAACAACAAACAAATCAACATTGGAGAAGGTAGGATTTTAGCAACAAGTCTATATAATTTTAGTTTACCTTTTATTAGATATGAAACAGGGGACTTAGGAATTTTATCTCGCGACAAATGCAATTGTGGTAGGAATTATTTAATTTTAAGTGAAATTATTGGAAGAAGTTTAGATTTTTTAATAACTCCTGAGGGTAAAAGTATACATGGTTGGTTTTTTTCAAAAGTTTTTATTGAAAACAATGATGGTATAAAAGAATTTCAAGTTAGTCAAAATGAAATTGAGAGTATATTAATAAAATTAGTTAAAGAACAAAACTTTTCTAATGGAATTTTAAAAAAAATTAAAGAATCAATTGCTGTCAGAAGTCCCGGTTGGAAGGTTGAATTTGAATTTGTTGATAAAATTGAGCGAACAGGTGCAGGAAAATATAAGTTTATTATTAATAATTTGAACAAAAATAGTGAGCAGTCCTAAAGTTACCATATTAGTTCCTTTTTATAAACAGGCTGAGTATGTTCAGTCCACTCTGGACGGATGCGTTAATCAGGACTATGATAATTATGAAATTGTTGTTCGTGATGATTTATCCAATGATGGTACTGCAGAAAAAGTTCTTGAGTATATCGAAAATTCTGATAAAAAGCACTTATTTACTTATGTTGACATCGGCGATAAAAATCTGGGTTTAACAAAAAGCACTAACCGTTTACTTCGAGCGACAACAGGCGAAATAATAGTATTGAACGGTGGCGACGATATTTCTTTTCCTGACAGAGCTTCTAAGGCAGTTTATTTACTAAATAAATACAAGGTGGATATCGTTGGTTCCGATGCGATAACCATAAATCACGAGGGCAAAGTAGTAAGGAATACTTCTCTTGTTGCAGATGTTCATAAAGTCTATGGTAAAGGTAGATATTTTGAAGATGATAACATCTACTTATTTAAAAATCTTGATTACCACACCCTTTTCAATAATTCATACGGAGGTTATTCCCTTGTTTTCAGGAGAAGACTGCTTGATGTAACAGATGGAATTTTGCCTGAAAATCTTTATAATGAGGACTATTTTCTTATATTTTTAGCTCATATAAATAATGGTTCACTATTTTCAGTTAACCCTTTACTTTACAGGAGAATAGGCAAATTCAATCTATCACAGCACGACAATTCAACCCGTGAAAAAATTATTGCTACTTTTCTTTATCAAATTGATTATCATCTCGGAATTTTAAACGAGGAATTGAAAATAGCTGAAACCGGTAATTATATTTTGAGCAAAGATAAAGAACAAATAATTAAAGTTTTAAAAGGTTATATTACAATAAGAAATTTTGAGAGGAATGCATATACAAATGGAAAATATTCAAGTAATTTAAAATATTTGGGTGAATTTTTTGAGAATAGTCAATTTAAATTTTCTCATAAATTATTATTTTCATTTTCCTGTCTTTTCCCCAATTTTTATAAGGAATTTCGTATTAAGAGAACAAAGAAGAGAAAAGAGTATGTCGAACAAACCAAGCTTGATAATTAGGAAGATTATATAATATGAAAGTCTTGATGATAAGGAAGGAAACGGATGTCTGGTACCAGAGATTAAAGGAGTTTTTCAACAAGGAAGGTTATCAGATTGATTTACTCGATATGTGGACTTATACACTTGACAAACAAACGACTAATGAGAAAATTTCTATTTTCAAAAAAGGTTTATTAGATATATTCCCTTTTTTTATTTTATTTAAAAGGCTTATAGCTGCCTTAATATTACTTGGGAAATTGGAAAAAAGCTATGATGTTATTCATATTTTTAATATCAAAAGGCAGAATTTCTGGATGGTTCCAAAATTAAGGAAGCTAACCAAAAAATTAATTGTTTCTGTCTATGGTGGGACAACCTATAAACTTTTGACAAAAAGAATATTGTTTAGTAGAGTTTTTAAATATATTGATAACTTTACATTGGCAAATCCATATATGATGGAAGAATTTCTGGCTGTTTATGGAGAAAAATACAGGGAAAGAACTAAAGTTATTCCTTTACCAGTTGCCTTCCTTGACGTCATAGATGAGGTTATGGCAAAGGAAAGCAGGGAAGAATCCCGTCGGAAGCTTGGCATAGATGTGGATAAGATTACGATTTTGCCGACAATGGCTGTTTATAAATCAGAGCATCATATCGATACATTCACAAAGATTTTAGAATCTGAATTAGATAAATCAAAAGTATTTTTTCTTTTTCAGCTTACTTACGGAGATTCAGGAGAGTATAAAAAAGCAGTAATAGATTTTATTAAAAATAATTTCAGGGAATATCAATATATTATTTTTGATAATTTCCTGTCATATGAAGATTTAGCAAGACTAAGAATTTCGACTGATATTTGTATAAAGATAATTAAATATGATCAGTTATCATCGGGTATGCTTGAATCCTTATATACAGCTGCTGTTTTATTAACTGGAAGCTGGCTGCCATATAAACAACTTAAAGATATGGGAATTAATTATTACACAGTTGACAGCATTTCTGAACTTAAGAATATATTGCCTGATGTGGTTAAAAATATTCATGAATATAAGGAAAAAAATGAAACTCATCATCAAATACTTTATGATGAATTTAATATAAATTCAACTATAAAAAAATGGATTAATTTATATAATTGGCAAAATTTTATTATAAATGATTAAACATCTATGAAAGCAGTTATTTTAGCAGGTGGGCTCGGTGTCAGATTAAGACCTTTGACAGGTGTTATTCCTAAACCTATGCTACCAATAGGAGAAAAAGCAGTTCTCGAAATTCAAATTGAACATCTGAAAAAATATGGTTTCGATGAAATTTACCTTGCAACAAACTATAAATCTGATTTCATTGAGGGTTATTTCGGCGATGGCTCTAAATATGGGGTTAAGCTCAAAATTAGCAAGGAAGAAAAACAACTCGGGACAGCAGGTCCTGTTACATTACTTCGAGAGGAATTGACCGAACCCTATATCCTGATGAACGGAGATATTCTTTCGAATTGTGATTTCTCAAAAATGTATGAGTTTGCTCTTTCAAAAACGGACGCTGACCTTGTTGTCGGGATAAAAGAGTTTGTTGCTCCATTTCGATTCGGGAATATATTTTATGATGGAGATTATGTAACAAATATCGAGGAAAAGAAGGATTTCAAGACCAAAATTCTTGCTGGTATCTATGTTTTCAAACCTGGATTATTTGATATAATTCCATATAATGAATTTTTTAATATGGATACCTTGATATTAAAAATGCTCGATTTGAAAAAACCCATTGCGAAATACGAAATCACTGAATATTGGCTCGATATCGGTCAGATTGATGACTATCAGCTTGCTCAGGATGCTTATGATAAACATTTTAAATAAACGTTATGCCTGAAATTGAATTAATATCACAAGTTTTAGAAAAACAGTTTTCAGAAAAAATTGATTTCGCCTTAATTTATGGTTCATTTGCTAAAGGGAATTATAATGAGGAAAGTGACATTGACATTGGTATATTTATCAATGAAGAGAAGCTATCAGAAAAAACGATTATTGATATTAAAGATAGTCTTGATGATGTTTCAGACAGGGATGTTGATTTAGTTGTTCTGAATAATGCAGACACAATAATTACAATGCAGATACTTGCAAACGGAAAGTTGATTTATTGCAGGGACAAGCATCAATTTAATCTTTTCAAAGCAAGAAAAATCAGCGAATATCTGGATTTTAAAATGAGCAGGAAAATTATTGAAGACAACCTTGTCAAAAGGCAATCAAATGTTTGAAAAAGATGCAACTATATCTAATAATCTTATTGATTTTGAAGAATTTACATCGGTTATATTCAAATATATTAATACAGATAAAGAATTTGAAATTTAAAGTAATTAGGATAGAAAATGTCTGAGAAAATAAAAAAAGTATTGGTAACAGGAGCTGCTGGTTACATAGGCTCAGTTCTTGTCAGGTTTTTGCTGGAAAAAGGCTATCAGGTTGCAGGATTTGATGCTCTCTATTTTGGAGGGGAGTCATTACTTGGAGTATATAATCATCCAAATTTTAAATTTTTCAAAGGTGATCTAAGAAATGAAAAGGATACCCTATCAGCATTAAATGATGTTGATGCAGTAGTTCATCTTGCTGCAATTGTAGGAGACCCTGCATGTGCTAAACAACCTGAACTTGCAAATGAAATAAATTGGACGGCAACAAAAAATCTTTTTGATCTGTCTGTTGAATCAAATCAGGTGAAGCGATTCATTTTTGCATCCACTTGCAGTAACTATGGAAAAATGGAGGGTGACGGTTATGTAAATGAGGATTCTCCATTGCGTCCAGTTTCGCTTTATGCAGAGCTAAAAGTCAGATTCGAAAAGTATTTGCTTGAATCGAAAACCAGAGATGATTTCATTCCAACTGCACTACGTTTTTCTACCGTTTATGGCTTATCCCCAAGGATGAGGTTCGACCTTACAGTCAACGAATTCATCCGTGAAGTTGCTTTTGGGCGGGAACTCGTTATTTTCGGGGAACAATTCTGGCGACCCTACTGCCATGTTGAAGATCTTGCTCTGTCTTGCGTAAAGATTCTTGAAAGCCCTGCCGATAAAGTCAATCATAATGTGTTCAACGTCGGGGACACAAAGGAAAATTATCAGAAGAAAATGATTGCTGATGAAATACTAAAAATAGTACCAGATGCGAAAATAAAATATGTTCAAAAACAGGAAGACCCTCGGGATTATCGTGTGGACTTCACTAAAATTCAGGAAGAGCTTGGATTTAGAATAACCAAGACAGTTCCGCAGGGATTAAGAGAGATTTATGAAATTCTAAATTATGGCCTCCTGACAGACCCGTTTTCAGATAAATATAAAAATGTGTGAGTGTGAAATGAGGTTATTTTTAACCAGAATTAATTTAATGATTGAAAAAAAACCAATTTTAGTTCTGATTTATTTATTGAGTATTCAATTAATATTCAGACTTATAATATTTTTTACAACTAATATATTTGCTTTTACTGATTGGAGAGTTTATTTAGCTGGCATTGAGCAAATAAAAAACGGAGAAAGCCTTCCACTTTTTTCGAGAGCATTCACTTTTCTGCTTTCATATATAGGTTATTTTTTTAAATATATTCTTGGAAACCTTGATTATTTTTTTATCTTTAATTCTATTCTTGGTGTACTGGTTTCGTTTGTATCATATTTAATAGTTAAAGAAATTACCAGCAATGAAAAGAAAGCACTATTAGTAGTAGTTCTGCAAACAATTTATGTTGAATTTCTGGCATTTAGCTCAATATTCTATACTGTTATAATAATGTTGTTGCTTGTCAACTTAGTTATATACTTAGTGATTAAATTTATAGGTGAAGACAAAATCAGCAAAAATATTATAACTTCCCTATTATTAATAATAATTGTTTTTGCAACCTTTTTCTTCAAAATTGAATTGCAATACTTTGGTTATCTCCTTCTTTTGTATAGCTTCTTTTTAATTAAAAACAAACAATTATTTAGAAAAACAATAATACTTTCTGTCTTAATAATAATAACCTCATCCTTGACTCTTATTTTAATCCGATCATTAAATCCTGCTCCAGCCACAAGAATTGATTTTGTTTTCTTTGGTCATACCTTTTACGGGGGCAAAGGAGGTGAAGGAGCATTTATTTATCCAGAAAATGAAAAGTTATTTGATAAAAGAATTAATGAGTATTTTAAAGCAAATAAAATTGTTAATCCTTCAACCAAAGATACAGCGAAATTTCAGAAACATGAAATCATAAGTTTTATAACAAGCGAACCACATATGTGGTTGCTTCTTCAAGCTCGCAAGTTTTTCTTTACTTTCGGCATAGTGCCAGAAGGAAATTCATTTACAATATTATACAAAGGGTTATTTAATAGAAATTTTCTTGTTACATCTGCAATTGTAGTTTTGCCTATAGTATTATTTGTAATATTATTTATTCTATCATTCAAGAAGGAATCACTTAAAAGCATTTTTGCAGATAAGAGATTGCTATTTATGTTTTTGTTATTATTTTACTATTTAGCTGCAACAATATTTTATGGACATTATCAGGAAAGATATAGAATACCTGATGTTATATTATTCATACTACCCTTTATAGCTATCTTTTCAGAAAATTTATCTTTTAAAAATTTGATTAAGGATAAAAAATCTCTTTTTATAAAAATATTCATAATTTTGATTTTTATATCAGCTTGGTCATATCAAGCTTATGAAGCTTTAATTTTAAGCAAAGACAGATACGGGATAATTTTTAACAAGGATTTTTAATCAATGAAAATCTCAGTTGTCATACCGGTATATCGAGGGGAATATTTCCTTTGGGAATTGTATGAAAGACTTAATAATTCTATTTCTCAGATTACGGAAGATTTCGAAATAATTCTTGTAAACGACTATAGCCCTCAGAACGATTGGGAAATCATTAAGCAGATCTGCGAAAAGGACAAAAGAGTTAAAGGAATTAATTTATCTAAAAATTTTGGTCAGCATAGAGCAATAGCTGCTGGTCTTGATCATGCTAATGGTGACTGGGTTGTTGTTATGGATTGTGATTTGCAAGATCAACCTGAAGAAATAATAAAACTTTATAACAAAGCGAATGAAGGATTTGATATTGTTTTTGGCAGAAGATACAAACGGCAAGACAAATTTATTAAAAAACTCGGTTCCAAATTATTTTATAAAATGTTTAACTATTTTACCAATTCACACTTCGATAATACTATTGCCAATTTCAGCATTTCAAAAAAGATTGTGATTGATAATTTGAAAAGATATAATGAACAGACAAGATTTTTTCCTGTTTTTTCAACTTCAATGGGTTTTAATATAGGATTCGCAGACATTGAACACGCAAAAAGGGAAGAGGGGAAATCCTCTTACAATTTTAAGAAACTTTTGATGCTGGCTCTGAACATTATCGTTTCTCATTCTAACAAACCTTTAAGGATTTCTATTTTTTTGGGTGCTTTTATTTCGGCAATGTCATTTATAATAGCTCTATATGTATTAATAAAGTATATTTTTTTTGGTATCCCTGTTGAGGGTTGGGCTTCACTAATGTTATCCATATGGTTTCTTGGGGGGTTAACATTCGCTTTTATGGGTATCATAGGTCTTTACTTGGGAAAGATATTTGATGAGACAAAAGCAAGACCGATTTATATTGTTAAAGAAATTATAAATTATTAAAACATAATCATGCAAAACATTAAAAAACTCACTTGGGACTCAGATTTCTTTGGCTTTGGCATTGCTCAGCTTGAAG
>CAYYPE010000030.1:4047-8924 GCA_964473465.1 uncultured Hyphomicrobiales bacterium | reverse complement strand
AAAAATTTGTGGTGGTGAGGTAATTAGCTTGATAGATGGAGTCCACTTTCGTGGACTCCATCTGAAACATATAACACGGCGCGCTGTACTACTACAGTTCAACAATAATATGGCAGAGTTAATAAAAAGCCCTTTAAGCGGGGAAGGGCTGAAATATTCAATATTACAAAAATCAAATATTGCATTAAATAATTTCGTCTTAAGATTTAAATTTATAAAATAAATATATAAGGAGACGACATGATAAATCAATTTCACGCTATATACGAGAAAGATGGTGAATGGGTTGTCGGATACTGTCCTGAAATTCCTGGTGCTAATGGAATGGGGAAAACTAAAGAAGAATGCTGTGAAAATCTAATAGATGCAGTAAGATTAATTCTTCAGGATAGATATGAGGATTCATTGCGCAGTTTAACTGATGACCATATCAATGAGATAATATCAATTCAATGAAACGGAATGAACTATTAAAAATTCTTCGAAGGAATGGTTATTATCTCAAAAGGGAAGGAGCCAATCATTCATTATGGATAAGCTCACAATAAATGGAGCAATTGAAGCAATTCCACGGCATACCGAGATCCCTGAAAAGCTTGCCAAAAACAATTATAAAAAATCTGACTTCAAAAGATTAAGAAATTAAGAAAAATAGCTTTACACCCTCAATAAAAACTTCGTAAAGTAAAAAATCAACTTTTCTGTTTATAGTCGTCTTTTAAATTTTTAATTTGTATAGAACAGTCTGGCTCTGTCAGAGATAAAAAAAAGCCCTTCGGGGCGAGGAGGGCTTAACTATTATATTCATCATCATTCCAATTTAATGGATTATAATCAATATATTTTCTTAGTTCATACAATTCTTTTTCATTACGGATAATATGCTCGTAATAATTTCTCTGCCAAACGGGAAGACCTGAACCATCTCTTAACCGATTAATTTCAATTGTAGAAATTGATTTAAAAACCTGAATAATTAGCCATAATGTAAGGACAGAGCTTGCTCTGTCCGTTTCATTATCATTTTTATCAGCATCATCTTTGGGTAGTGCAAGCTCTACCCCTACGGTTTTGCAACCATTTAAAATTATTATTGTATGTAAATGATTTGGCATTAATACATACGCATCGACTTCTATATTTTTAAAACGATTGGGTAAATCTAACAAAATTTATAAAAGAGATATTCTCCAGAATAATTTTGGTAACAAATCGAGAAACATAATAAATTGATCAAATGACCGACACTTTTGAATTATAGCACATATAATATCAAATATAATAAAGTTGTTGCTATTTTGTTTGCTTTGCTACTAAGGTTGTTATTTGGAAATAAGGTTTTTTGGAAATTTTACCCAATAATTATAGTGAGGTAAGGAATCAAACAACCTCAACTTAGCTTCCGATTATATTAAAATCATTCAACATTCCGAATTTTCATACTTTATGGCTTTATTAACCTTTTAAATGCTTTATATACTATTATTGAAATTGCTGGCAGTAGGAGGAATATTGCTATGGCTGTTATTTTTTCTTTGTTGTAAATAATTTCCTGAAAAAAATCAAATGAATTTACTGAACCGCTCTGCAACAAAGTGATATAGAATATTTGAATGAAGAAAAATAATGGAAGAAAAACTACTGATGTAATTGCTGAAGCTTTAAGCTCCCCATATCTTTTAATTTTTAACATTTCATAGATTTGAAGCAGATAGTAAATTGCAATCCAGATAAAAGCAAACATTGATATTTTAATTAATCCGGAATATTCTTGAACAGACTCATTTCCCATATCGGAAAAGCCCACATAAAGATACGATATCGTTCCGGCTGTCAAAAAACTTGTAAGGGGGTATCTAAGGTGAAATTTGTTCCACGATTTTCCTTCCCTGAATTTGAGCAAATAATGGCAAAGAACACCTCCCATTAGACCAAAAATAATGTCATTAATCTGGTCTTTGATTATTTCGGGTTTGAATAGGTTTAGAGCAAATATTCTAAAGAGAATTTCAACAATTTCATAACTTAGAAGAATTAATATTAAAACCAGCCAAATTTTTTGAATTCTTTTGGCTCTAAGGATGATATAAACAAAAGCCCCAGACCAGATGTGGTTGAATGTCCAGTAGTCGATAAAAAAAAATTTATTTGAGTAAATTACTTTATAAAGCCAGTGTGTGCTCGAGTAAACTGTTTCAATTATCCAATCCATCACTTACCGAATTTACTGTCTTCATCTGCCTCCTTGCCTTGAAAATTAAAATTTTGAATATCAGTATGTAAAGAAAAAGAAACGAAAAAAGATTTATTATGATTATGTTCAAAGCACTAAGTCCATAGAAAAAAAACATACCGAAAACGAGAAAAATACTATTAATCATAACAGCCAATGAAAAAGCCTTCAACCTGAATGTATTATTTTCAACTATCTCGTCTTTTTCCTTAGATAATGCGATTAATGTAAAGCCAAGAATCAAAGAGATAGCGAACAGCTCCTCGCTAATGTTCGATTGCATCCAGAAGAAATACTTGGTTTCAAAGAAAGTGGACTGAATAGCAAAAACCGGAACATAAAGAAATTCCAGCTCAAGTTTGAAAATATATTTTGCAATAAAAATCAATATTGCCGGAATTAAACATAGATAGCCAATAGTCTGGTATTTATGTTTGAATAAAATCATAACCTAATGTTTTAATAATTATTTGTAAAAATGTACGATTTAACAATAGAACCATCATCCATATGAGCCTCCACGTGCACAAGACCGAATTTGTGATTTGCCCTGTAAACAAACTTCTTTATGCCTGCAATTCTTGAATCCTGTTCAATAGTAATTGTTTTAATATCGAAGAATCCATAAGGGAAGTCGTCAACATCAGATTTTGCAATGACTTTACGAGTTATGGTTTTACCGTCAGATTTCGTCAGTTTGTATTCATCTCCTACTGAAGCATTGTATTTTACAAGAGTGTGAGGCTTTTCATCTTTGTTGAAGAAGTCCTGCAAGCCCTCGTTTGTCATTTTGAATTTTAGCTGCGTTTTGATTCTGCCATTGCTCTTCATAGATGATGGAATTCTGTCAATATAAGTCTTTAGTTCAGGAATATTTGGTATATCGCATTCGACATCCATTGTTACTAATCCATTTTCATTTTTTACGACTTTGATTTTTTCATTTAATTCAATTGCTTTATCTCCAATTCTTGGCGAAAGGTCAAATGTATTTCCTACCTGTGCTATCGGAATATTTCCTGAACCACCTAATTGATTCGGGTCCTCCTTCTTATTCCCAAAAATATTGTCAAGTTCGTTGCAGGATAACGATACTAAAAACAAAGAAGCAATAAAGAATAAAAAAATGATGTGTTTCATAAATTTCCCTCTAATTCAATATTAAATAACAATAAGTTAAGATGGAAACATAGGAAAAAATATCAATTATCAAAATTAATTGACAACATAAATTATACATAAATATTAAAAATTATTTGCTATTTAATATACTTCCGGCACCATGTTTAAATCCTCTCTCGGGGGTCTAACATAGTTATCAACTATTTTCCTTGGTGGCAATTCCATTGCTGGGGGTAAAACATCTTCGTAAGGAATCATTTTCAAAATATGTGCTATACAATTTAATCTTGCTTTTTTCTTGTCATCTGCATTCACATCCCACCATGGAGATTGCTTGATATCAGTGTATTTAAACATTTCATCCTTTGCTTTGGAGAATTCAACCCATTTGTTGTAGGATTCTAGATCCATAGGGGAGAGTTTCCATCTTTTTGTGGGATCATTTGCACGATCACGGAAACGCTTTTCCTGCTCTTCATCACTAACGGAAAACCAATATTTAAGTAGAATAATCCCCGAACGAATCAGCATTTTTTCAAATTCAGGACAAGACCTCAAGAACTCCCAGTATTCATCATCGGTGCAAAAACCCATCACACGCTCCACACCTGCACGATTATACCAGCTTCTGTCGAAAATTACAATCTCGCCGGCAGCTGGCAGATGAGCCACATATCTCTGGAAATACCATTGCGTCCGCTCTACATCAGATGGCTTCTCAAGAGCAACAACCCGACACCCACGGGGATTCAACGGCTCGGTCAATCGCTTTATCATGCCACCTTTCCCGGCAGCATCTCTGCCCTCGAACAAAATAACGACCCTTAACCCCTTTGCTTTAATCCAGTATTGAAGTTTGACAAGCTCTGCCTGAAGTTTTGCTAATTCCTGCTCATAGTAAGCCGTCCTGATTTTTCCTTTACTATTATACTTTTCCACGGTTTTGTGTTCTTTATTGCCATCCTTGTGGTCTCCCATATAACCTCCCTGAAAAATAAATATTTACAGAAAAAATATCGTGAAACTTAACAAATACTTTAGAAAAAACAAATAGTGATGAAGAATTTTTGATATAATAACAAAAAAATTTTTTAAATTGTTAAAGCAAAATGAAGTAGAAAAAAAAAGGTCCCAGCTAACTGAGACCCGAATTGATCGTCGGCATAATAGCCTTATTATTCTAAGATTACAGATAAGGTTTTTATAAACAATGCGAAAATAAATATTTTTTATCAAATATACAAGGAAAAAAAATGAGTGTTGTTTTAGGTTTAGATTTAGGCCCAAATTCAATCGGCTGGGCTTTAATTGATTATAAAAAACATCGTATTATAGATATGGGAGTTAGAATTTTTGAAGAAGGGGTTAATAATCTTAATCAGAGTAAAGAAGAATCAAAAAATGCAACAAGAAGGAACGCAAGAGGTATCAGAAGAAGATTATTAAGAGTAAAACGAAGGAAAATAAAATTACTTATAAACTTAAAACGTATTGGACTATGCCCTGAGAAAATTGATGAATC
>CAYYPE010000030.1:0-3947 GCA_964473465.1 uncultured Hyphomicrobiales bacterium | reverse complement strand
TTTTAACTGATGAAAATTATGACCTTATAAAAAATAAAATTATTTTTTACCAACGACCATTAAAATCTCAGAAAAAGTTCATTGGTAAATGTGTATTTGAGAAAAATAAAAAAAGAACTCCCAAAAGTTCACCCTTATTCCAAGAATTTAGAATGCTTCAACAAATTAATTCTTTACTTATCACCGGTGGCAACAGAATTGAAGCAAGCCAAAAAGAATTATCCTACGAAGAAAGACAAATTCTTATTGATTATCTTTCAAAACATAACACTTTGAAACTTGATAAAGAATTAAAAGCTTTAAAATCTTTACTCAAACTTGACCCTAAAGTTAAATATTCATGTAATTTTCAGGAACAGGGGAAATTAGATGGTCTTAAGACAGTCGTTTCGATTAAAGATGCCCTGAAAAAAGAATTTGATTTACTGAGCGAAGAGGATATTTTTAACTTATGGAAAATTCTTCATTTTGCAAAAGATGATGAATGGTTAAAAAATTATTTAAAAATTAAATACAATTTTTCTGATGAAGCGATTAATAAATTATTAAAAATTACTCTCGAAAAAGATTATGCTAATTTGAGTCATAAAGCGATTTCAAAAATGATTGGTGATATGAGAAAAGGACTGAAATATCATGAAGCAGCAAAGGAGGCTGGTTATCATCATAGTTTGGCTGATGAAGAAATAGATATTCTCGATTATCTACCTGACCCACCTAAAATTGCCAATCCTCTTGTTACTGTTGCATTATACCAATTAAAAAAAGTTGTTAACTCAATCATTGATTATTACGGTAAACCTGATATCATTAGAGTTGAACTTGCAAGAGATTTAAAGCTTTCCAGAAAACAAAGACTCGAAAAAATCTGGCAAAGAAAAGATAATGAACAAAATAACAAAAGAATTATAGAAAAATTAATATCTGATAATTTAGTCAGGGAACCCAGTAAAAATGATATTTTAAAATATAAGCTCTGGGAAGAATGTAATGGTATTTGTCCTTATACTGGTGCTTCAATATCTCTTTCGCAACTTTATTTATCTAACGAGGTGGATATAGAACATATTCTCCCTTATAGCAAGACATTGGACGATTCCTATATGAACAAAACACTATGTTTCCGTGAAGAAAATGCAAAAAAAGGTGATAGAACTCCTTATGAAGCCTATTCCAGTAAACCTGAAATTTATAATGCAATTAAAGAAAGAATTAAAGATTTCCCCTTTGCAAAGGCAAAAAAATTCTTAATTGATAAAATCGATAATATTGATGATTTTATTGAAAGACAGTTGAACGATACAAGATATATCTCAAGAGAAGCAAGAAAATACTTGAAACATATTACACAGAAAGTTTATGTAACAACGGGACAGGCAACTGGCATTTTAAGACACTATTGGGGTTTGAACAATGTTTTGCTTGAATCAAATACAGAATTATCTAAGGTTGACCCAGAGACTGACTCAAAAATCAGGGACGACCACCGCCATCATTCCATTGATGCTCTTGTTGTTGCTTTAACAACAAATTCTTTCGTAAAGCAATTATCTACTTTGCATCGCCGATTCGGAAAGGTCGAAGATATCTACTCCGAAAAATTTCCTTTTCCTTTTCCTGATCTTCGTCAGCAGGTTGTTGAAAAAACTCGAAATATGATTGTTTCTCGTAAAGTTAATAAAAAAGTTAGAGGAGCCTTACACGAAGATACTTTCTATGGAAAGCTTTTCAATCCCGATGGATCTGAAAAAACAAATGAGAGTGGCATACCTCTATATGCTATAAGAAAACCCCTAAATAGTCTTACCTCTAAACAAATCATTTCTATTATTGACCCCAAAATAAAAGAAATTGTCTTTCAAAGGCTTGAATCCTTCGGTGTTGATACAAGCAATGATAAATTTCAAATCCCAGCCAAAGCTTTCGATGAACCTTTATATCTTGATTCAAAAAAAGGTGATAAAAAAATTAAAATTAATAAAGTAAGAATTTTTGTTGCCTCTTCCGCTATGATAAAATTAAGAGGATATAATCTATGGGTCGAACCCGGCTCCAATCATCACATGGAAATTTTTTCTGATGAAACTGGAAAAAAAATAGGCAGGGTTATCAGTGTTTTCGATGCTATGCAAAGAATTAGAAATAAACAACCAGTTATTAACAAATATTGGGAACCAAACTATGAATTCCTTATGTCCCTGCAAATAAATGAATTGATTATTAAAGACAACCTCCCGGTCGGATTCGATTTTGCTGATAAATCAACTTATCACCTTGTTTTTGATTCTGTTTATAGAGTCCAAAAAATGGATAAAAATAATTCAATTGTGTTCAGAAAACACTATGTTTCCTATATAGAGGATAATAGAGGTGTTCTTAGGAAATCTCCTTCAACTTTCAAAGGAACTAAAATCATCATTGATCCTGCTGGTTTTTTGGAGTTAGCTGATGATTAAGCGAACAATACACATTAGCAGTCCATCGCTTGTAACTACTGAAAATGAGCAGCTTGTTATCAAAAATAGAGAAACAGGAAACATTGCGTCAATTCCAATCGAAGATATTGGAACCTTAATAATAGAAAGTTTGCAAATAACTATAACAACAACTGTGATTTCTAAACTGTTAACCATGAATTCAGCTTTAGTTTTTTGCGATTACTATCATCTGCCAAATGGTGTTTGCTTGCCTATGCAAGGAAATTTTGCCCAAACAGAAAGATTAGCTAAACAGATAGAACTTAAGTTACCTACAAAAAAAAATTTATGGGCACAATTAGTAAAAGCTAAAATTAGAAATCAATCTCTTGTTTTGGACAAGTATAATTTGGATTCTCTTACCCTAAGAAAAAAAATCGAAAAAATTAAAAGTGGTGATTCAAGCAATCAGGAAGGCTCTGCATCTGCTTACTATTGGAAAACGCTATTTCCATCAAAAGATTTCAAAAGGGAGAGATATGGAATTTATCCCAATAATTTGCTTAATTATGGTTATTCTATTCTTCGGGCAATTGTAGCAAGGGAACTGGTTTCAGTTGGCTTGCATCCTTCAATAGGACTATTTCATAAAAATAAATATAATCCTTTTTGCCTTGCCGACGATATTATGGAACCTTTCAGGCCAGTGGTTGACGATATTGTTTATAAATATTATCTTGATCATCCTGAATACGAAGAATTAAATAAATCAACCAAGCAAGAGCTGTTAATGGTAAGCTATTCAATTGTCAAGGTTAATAATAAAAAACAACAAATTTCATTTGCAATTCAAAATACTTGCTCAAGCTTGGTTAATTGCATAATGAATAAGTCAAAAAAATTAGTTTTACCCGAATTATGGAATTAAGTGCTTATAGAATAATGTGGATTTTCACTTTTTTTGATCTGCCTGTTTTAACCAAACAGGAAAGGTATGAATATTCCCGGTTCAGGAAACATCTCCTGAAAGATGGCTTTTTTCAACTCCAGTATTCTGTTTATATCCGTCACACTACAAGTGTTGAAAGTATGGAAGTTCATATTAAAAGAATCGAGAAAGCTTTGCCCAAAAAAGGAAAAGTTACAATTCTTACTGTAACAGATAAGCAATTTGAATTGATTAAGCATTACTGGGGAACCGAAAGAGTTGATCCGCCAGGTACACCTCAGCAACTTGAGATGTTTTAATAAAAAAAAGGGTAAATTGTGCCAATTTACCCTTAATCTGTAATCTTTTTTTTTGTGTGATCATTACTAACTTCCTTTTTTTTAATAGTTTAGGAAGTAAGTAATTTACAAAAACCTTATCTGTAATCAAAGAACAACAAGATTCTCGATGTTTACACCTGAACTAAAAATTTACAAAAACCTTATCTGTAATCAAAGAACAACGTAATGTTAGGTGACGTACAACGGGGCGGTAAATTTACAAAAACCTTATCTGTAATCAAAGAACATCCAATATTACCA
>CAYYPE010000029.1:0-9559 GCA_964473465.1 uncultured Hyphomicrobiales bacterium | reverse complement strand
TTTTCATCTCTTGCTTATATTCATTCATTATTAAATCATATAACTTCTTTAATTCGCTTGGAAGATAGTCATGCACTATTCTATTCCTTAAATCCCGCATTTCCAACCATATTTCTGTTGAGCTTATTATACCTAATTTCTCCATTTTATTTAGCATATCTCTGATGGTATCGGATTGCTCGGCAAATTGATATTTTTCATATGTTCTAAAAAACTTTAAAATTGTCTCAACGGCTCGAATAAATCTGCCTGAAAGTGCATCATAGGGTTCGAGTTCCTTATCTGAATATTCTTTTGTATCGTCGAACGGCTCTAAGCCTTCCAAAGAAGAATTCAGAAGTCTCATACTGCTCCTTACTTTCTCCTCTGAGCTTATTAGCAATTTTTCTAATTCACTTTTCACTTAATCCTTACTTTTTCTATCGCTTTCAAAAATGCTTCCTGCTCTCTGGTCAGATTATTGGAATTCATTACAATAACATCAATCTTTTCTTCGCACTGATTAAAAAAAGCTACAGACACCTTCTTTGATAGCTCGAAAGAATCATCTTCCGAAAAAATTAAAATATCAATATCTCCTCCCATTTTTGAATCGTCAACGCGTGAACCAAAAAGATAAACCTCCCCATTGACACATTCCAGTGCTTTTTCAAGGGCATATTTCTGATTTTCGTCCAGCCTCATATTGATTCCTTTGTGTTACACCCTCACACTGCTAGGGAGGTTAACCACCCTTTCCTCCAACCATAACGAATTATCCAGATTCCCTGACTGACATTTCCCGAACATTACGAGTTTATTCATCAATCGCCAGATGGGGCGGGTCATCACCCCGTTTTCATTAGTATATTTTAGAAATTCGTTCCTTGACTCAAAGCTCTCCAAGACGATTGTATTCAGCCAGTAGTTTGAAAAAGTGTTCTCGGGTTCCGTTATGAATTCAATTCCGTTTTCCTCGCAAAACTCTTTGTATAGCGTTGCTGTCTGGCGTTTATTATCCAGAATTCTATCAATATATTCCATCTGGGCGACCCCTATAGCAGCATTAACATTTGGCATCCTGAAATTATATCCAATTTCGTCGTGAACAAACTCATACGGATGTGGTTTCTTTGCTGTTGTTGTAATGTGTTTTGCCCGTTTTGCCAATTCTTCATCATTTGTTAGAATCATACCTCCGCCACCTGTGGTTATTGTCTTGTTTCCGTTGTAGCTCAGTATTCCCAGTTTGCCAAAGGTTCCGGTATGTTTCCCTTTATAAAAGCTACCGAGCGATTCTGCTGCATCTTCTACAACAGGTATATTGAATTTATCACATATTTCAATTAATTCTTTTATTCTTGCCGGGAATCCAAAAATATGAACGGGTACACACCCTGCTATCCTCCTGCCAGTTGTTTTATTGTAGCAATATCCGTCGTCCTTAACTATCGCTATCTCGCTCAGAAAGTCATTGAGTTTATCGGGGGACATACCTAAAGTATTTTTATCAACATCAACAAAAAGGGGGGTTCCGCCAGCATGGACAATTGCATTACAGGTGGCGGCAAAAGTCAATGGCTGAGTGATAACCTCATCGCCGGATTTAACACCTGCTATTTGAAGGGCAATCTGTAGAGCCGTTGTCCCACTGACAGTAGCCACAGCAAAGCCAGCCCCGGTGAAATCTCTTGTCATCTCCTCGAACCGGGAAACAAAAGCCCCGACGTAGGAAACAAAAGTAGTATCTATACATTCATTCAGGTATTCTTTTTCTTTCCCCAGAAATCTGGGAACGTGGAGTGGTATAAATTCCTGAGAATTATATATTTTGCGGATGAATAGAGATAGTTGCTTAATCATTTTTTTTCTTTAGCATAAGGTTTTAAAATTTTTCTGTTCCCATCAAATGGAAAATTTAAATCTGCCAATAAATAATATCCAATATCCAAGTTGTAATGTTCTTTCATATAAATCTTAAATATATCCTTAGCAGAATCATTAATATCATGAATAGTAATCAAAAATAAGTCTTTTTTGTAAATTAGATCTAAATGAATATCTTGTATATTCAATTCAGAAAATATTTTAACATTTGCTGGATGGGCTGTTCCCCAACCTAAACCAATAGTAGAAAAATTTTTTAATTTTGATATATCCATATAAGGAGGATAGTATTGAAATGGATAAGAGCCACCTTTATTGACATAATTAATAGGTAAACTTAATTTTTCAGTAAAGTAAATGAATTCCTTTTGAATTATTTTATTTATATTGCTGACTCTCCATAAAAATATTGAACCAAAAATTACTAATAAAAGTGATAGTATAATGAGTATTGTATTTTTCTTCTTATTCAAAACATTATTATTGATTTTATTGTTACTAATTATTTTTAAATTGATTGGCATGAAAATTAAAAAACTCAATATTGTATATAATACCCGTAAAGGTATTGGTTTTGTCAAAGTTGAAACTAAAATAATAACAAGAATAGCCCATATAATAAAAAACCAAAAATATTTATTTTTGACCTGGTTATGATAAATTAAAATGGAAATTATAAAAAGAAAAATGGTTATTATATTATCAATCCTTAAAAATATTTTTGGAAAATGATTTATAGCTATTAATAATTTATTAATATAATACTTAATTAAGTTATTTTTTATCTCTTGGTGATTTACAATCTTATTTAATTTTTCGGATGAAAAAACATCATTAGGATAAAAAAAATAATGTAATAACATATTGTAATCATTTTCTGACCATCCAATAGATTTTAAAACATTTTTAATTGTTTTTTCATCTTGAAGATTTAGTATTTGATTATCTTGTAACTTTCCTCTTAAATTATTATATGTTAGATAATTTTTATAATTATAATCATTATTATAATTAAAATCATTATAATATTTCAGTAAAAAGCTAACGACTAAAGTTATTATAATGAATATGGTTGTTTTAAACATTTTTTTAATCTTATTCTTAAAAAAATGATTAATGATCAATATCAAAATAAATGGTAAAAATAACATTATTACTAAGTATAAATTATCAAATCTTATCAATGTCCCAAAAATAAATAAACATAATCCAAAAACTAAAAATGAATAACTATATAACTTCTTTTCAAAATTGATAGAACCAGAAAACAACAATATACTAATTCCCGATAAAGTTAATAGCCCTGAGACCATTGTAAATTGGAGTTGTAAATAACTAATACTAATAAAAAATAGAGATAAAAGAAGCGCAAATATTAATGATTTTGAACTCTTATTGATTTTGAATAGTAAATAAACAAGAGACAAATTTGATAAAAATATCCCAAATATTAGATATAATGAATACCAAGGTATGTGAATGTTAAATTTGTATAAGTTAACTAAAATCTTTCCAATGATAATGTTAGTAAAAACCATCATTTCTGAAGGTTCTGATTTAATACCTGATACAATGCTAAGCATTTCAAAATCATCATTAGCATTGAACCCTGCATTCAATGTAAAAAAGAAAAAAGTAAAAATTAAAATATTTAAAAATAATGTAGCTAAAAATGGCTTCTTCTCAATGAAATTGAGTATTAATTCAAATATTTTCTTTGAAAAAGTACTAAATTTCCTCATTCCCTCTTTCATATATTTCCTCTATCTGCATCCTTATTTCATAAAAATCTCTAATTGTAAGAACTATTCTTTCCAGATCTGTTTCAGTCAATTCGTAATAAAATGGAAGCCTAAGAAGGCAATCCGAATACATATCCGAGTTTTCAAGTTCACGCCCATCGTGTTTATCGCCATAGTATGGGGATTTATGTAGCGAAAGATAGTGAAAAACCGATAATATATCATTCTCCTTTAATGTATTTATCAGGTCGGTTCTGACGTTCAGGTTATTGCAAACTAAATAAAACATATGGGCATTGTTCGTTGCATAATCTGGTAAATCAGGCAATTTGATATAGCCCTTTTCCTCTAAAAATTTCAGATTTTTGTAATAATAGTCCCAGATTTTTCTTCTTTTAGCCTGTATATCGTCCAAATTTTCAAGCTGGGCATACAGAAATGCTGCAATAATCTCCGAGGGAAGAAAAGAGGAGCCAATATCCACCCACCCGTATTTATCCACTTCACCCCGGAAAAACTCTGCCCTGTTAGTTCCCTTTTCCCAGATAATTTCTGCCCTTCTGACGAAACGCTCATCATTGATAATCAACATCCCGCCTTCGCCGGATATAATATTTTTTGTTTCGTGGAATGACATTGCCGCAAGATGCCCGATTGACCCGAGAGGTCTGCCTTTGTAATAGGAATCAATTGCCTGAGCAGCATCCTCGACAACATAAAGATTATATTTCCTCGCTAAATCCATTATTTTATCCATATCGCAGGCAATTCCAGCATAGTGAACAGGGACAATAGCTCTTGTCCTGTCAGTAATCAACTCTTCTATCCTATCCACATCAATATTTGGGGTGGATTTCTCGCTGTCGGCAAAAATAATTTTTGCACCCCTCAGCACAAAAGCGTTTGCCGTGCTAACAAAAGTATATGATGGAATGATGACTTCGTCGCCGGGTTTGATGTCAATCAGAATCGCAGCCATCTCGAGTGCGTCGGTGCAACTCGTTGTTAGCAAAGTTTTGTGGAAACCGTATTTCTCTTCGAAGAATTTCTGGCATTTCTGTGTAAAAACGCCATTACCCGAAATCTTCCCTGTAAATACAGCTTCATACATATAGTGTGCTTCCTTGCCGGTTAAATACGGCTTGTTAAATGGGATTTTTTTCATGATTTATTATTAATACTAATCAATTCAGAATCGTTCTTAATTAAATTTTTATTTTGTTTTTTCTTTAAATTATCAAAAAATAAAATAATTAAACCTATACTGTTATTTAATATTACACCCAGAAAGGTTAAAATACTAATTGAAACAGCAACTTCAGGTGGCACAGAAAATATTCCATACATAGTTATGTAAGAAATTTCTCTTACACCGATACTTCCAAATGAAATTGGTAATACAAATATGATAAATAAAACAGAAGTGACGAATAGATTTATAGTTAGGTTTATTTCATAATGAACTGATTGAAAAAACAATTGAGTTGATATAGCTGAAAAAACTTGAATAATGAACGAAAAAAAGAAAGTAATCAACAAATCGGCAAGCTTTATATTATTTATTCCAGATCCGATCATATTATTATTCTTCTGAATGCTAATTTTAGTAACTTTCTCGAATTTTGAAAGAGTTTTTTCTATTAACCACTTCAATTTTTCTTTAATAAAACTACTTCGGAATGATAAAAAGAATATTACAATCGAAACTACAGCTATGAAAAAAAAAATTAAAATTGTAATAATAATATTATTTTGGTTTGATGATAGTTTCAAGTTTAGAAAGGGTAAGAAAAGAAAAATAATAATACCACAAGTTATAAAAGCAGTTAATTTTTCATAAACAATTATAACAATATTTGTCAAATAGTTATTAGTTCTTTTACCAATCGAGATAACTCTATAAAAATCCCAGCCTATTGATGAAGGAACAAAATAGCCTAACCCTAAACCTATCCAATAATGTTTTAATATAAAAAAGTAATTAATTTTTTCTGTTTTTTTTATTAATAAATACCATCGAAATGCACCAATTATAAATATTAAAGGCGATAGAAAAATACCAATTATTATAAATTTTGAATCAGAGTGGGTAAAATTATTATATAATTTATTTATATCAACCCTTGAAAAAACCAAAATTAATAAAATTAATGGCAAAACATATTTAATATAATTATATACTGTTTTCAAAAATTTTTTTTGTCTTGAACCCAGGTCTTCAGCTTTATTTAGTTTTAAAGGCATTTGTTTTTTTTTTATCTTATATCATTTGAATAAAAATTAACTATTATTTGATTATTAAACCTTACTACAATTATTTATTATAAATATCTCCAACAAAGGATAATTTTATTTTATTCATCTGATTTCAATTCTGATTTAAACATTCTTATTTTACCGGTTTTATCGGGTTGTATAGGACTTTCATGTTTTATAGTATATGTCATCTGTTTACTTATTTTCGTGTTTAGAAAATCAAGAACCAAATCGTATATTCTCATAAAATAATCGAGTTCACAGTCAATTTCTATAATAATTTCATTATTTTTTGTTTGTATACCCCTTACTTTTCTAATAGATTGAAATTGATTAAAAAATTCATAAAAAAATAAATGTGTTTTTTTGGTCCCATCCGGTAATATAATCATATCGCTATCTCTACCTTGTATTTCCACAATATATTTTCTATCACCAGAGTATTTATATTTCAAGATATCTCCTTGATCGTACCTTATAAAAGGCATATACTCTCCGATCAAGTCAGTACCTATAAATTTACAATTTTCAAGTTCGAATGCTTCTTGATTTTTGTTATTTAAGAATTCACAATACGTTAAGTCTTCATTCAATATCATTCCATAATTATTTTTATAATCGAACGCTATTGAACCAAGCTCAACTGTTCCATAGATTTGTCTTATTTTTGTTTTAAAAACAGAGTTAAACATTTTTAAATGATTTGCTTTTACAACTTCACCACCTACAAATATCATACTCAATTCAATTGGCTGTGAGTTTCTTTTAATAAGTTCTTCGGCAATTGTTTCAAATTGAGATCTATTGCCATACATTACGTCAGGTTTATATTTGAACATCTCATCCACCATTATATTGCCTGAAGCTAAATAATCAATAGGTTTTCTTCTAAGAATCCCCAAACTTTGTAAAATACTTTTTCCTGAGTTCAACCGTGCTGGTGAAGTAAACGACACAACTTTTTGAAATGGTTTATATCCATTCAAAAATAAAACCCTTAACCATTTTGCAACCTGATACTTTCTTTCAATTGAATTTCTATATACTTTTAATGGAATACCTGTTGAACCTGAGGTTGAATCAGTAAAAATAGACTTTGTTCTGGCATTTTCATTTATAAAATCCTCAACCGGATTTTCTTTCAAATCCTTCTTTGTTGTGATTCTCAATTTCCTTAAATCATCAGGGTCCTTATAGTGAACATTAGGGTTATACCCCGAGTCATCCATCAATTTCTTATAATACTTTGTATTATCATAAGCAGAACAAAGAACTCTTTTGAGTCTTTTAGTAACTAATGCTTCTCTCTTTTCTTTAGGTAAATGAAATTCCCTGAGTAATTTTAATAATATGTAAAAATCTTGAATCATAACTCGTAATTGAAATCATTAACAATTATCCCATATAAAATTTTGTCAACGTATTTTCCGTTTTTGAATTCGTGCTCCTTTAAAATTCCTTCCTGAATAAAACCAATATTTTCATACATTTTCATTGCACCAATGTTGTCGGATGTAGTTTTTAGATATATCTTATGAAGATTTAAATAATTAAAACCATATTGTAGGGTTAGATTAGTTGCTTCGGTGCCAATGCCCTTACCTCTAGCTTTCCCGGAATGTATAAAAATTGAAAATCTTGCATTGCGATTTATAAAATCAATTTCACTCAAGGAAACATTGCCAATGTGTTCTCCGGAATCATTCAAACATATTGCAAAAACAACTTTTGTATTATCGCTAATGAGTCTCTCGAACCATTTTTTTTGTTTCATTTTGGAAGTTGGTAAATTTATGCTTATAGCTTCCATTATTTCAATGGTATTCAGCCACTGATGTGTTCTATCAAGATCTTCCTCCTCGAGAACTCTTAAAAAACAATTTTTTCCTTTTAGCATAATTTCTTTTTAATTTTAAATAATACTGTAAATTTCATTCAATAAGTGTTTGTATTGTTCTTGATTCTTGGTTTTTAATATTACATGTCCAAACCGATGATTCCCTTGTGCCATTTTTTTAAATTTTCCACCAACAGGTATATCCAAAACGAATTCAATCGTTTTTTCTGCTTTATCAATGATATTTTTTATTTCGAGAAACATTTTTTCGGTTAAAACTCCATCTGAATTTCCACCTAAAACAATGCTTCCATAACATCCATTGTTTGGTTTTGGCAATTTGGAGTTTTTTACAGAAAGAGAATGATTTATAATTCTTTCAAATGGTTCAAGGTTGAACTTTAAGTCCATTATCTGCGGTAAACAATTGCCACCAAGTCTGAAGCTTAAATCAATAATAACTGGGTGTTCCCCTTCCTTCATCAGAATATCCATATTGATAGGGGAGTTTTTAATTTCCAAAAGTTTTATTATTTTTTTTACATCATCAATTATCTTATCTTTAAAATAATTATCAATCTCACAAGGAACAAAATGACCAATAGGAACATTTCTCTCATTTAAAAATTTACGTGTCAGTTCCAGAAAAATAATTTCCCCATCCTCAATCATACACTCACAACCGTATTCTGTCCAACCCGTTAAAAATTCCTGAAGTAAATAACCCTTCTCCAAAGAAGATGAATTGCAGACCTCATAATGATATTTTTTAATTTCTTCAAAATTCTTAACCACCCTTACTCCCCGGCTCCCTGATGAAAAAAATGGTTTCATAATAGATGGAAACTTTATCAAATTAATAAATCCCTCAAGTTGATCGTTCGAAGTGATAAAATATGTTTTGGGGTGGGAAATATTCAGCTCCTTTTGGAGCTCTATGAAATGCTTTTTGTCAGTAACATATTTGACCTGTTTTTCAAGAATACCCGACAAATTTAATCTATCATTAATTATACCTTGTGATAATGTTGCTAAATCGGAAGCAGCTGTAACAACTGATTTAATCTTATCTCTTTTGATTATGTCAATTAATTCATTGGTATCTAAGATACTAATATTAATAAATTTATCGGCATAAGGAACTCCTGCATCGTCTTCTCTATTTGTGCAAACATAAGCTAAAAACCCCATCTCTTTAACTTTTTGTATTAAAGGTTGAATATATCTTGTAGATCCTAATATTAGTATTTTATCTTTCAATATATAAATCTCCAAGGTTTGGTTTATGCTGTTGCTTAATAATTCTAATTAAATACTCTCCTATTAAGCCAATAGCAAACATATTTATTCCACCAAAAAATGTAACAAGAATAACTACTGATGCCCACCCCGGGAAAGTTAATGAGAAAAATAACCGTCTAATCAAAATAATCATTATGAAAATTATTGAAAATGCGAATATTATACCTCCGATTGTACCCAATATCTGCAAAGGTAATGATGAGTAATTTATTACATTATTCAAGGTCAACGATATCAGCTTAAATAAATTATAATTGCTCTTCCCATATTTACGTTGTTTATGTTTGACCTCTATATTCTTTATGTTGTGGGTCATTTCGACAATCAAACTTGAAATTCCTGGGGTAGCTGAATAATTTCTAATCATTAAATCAACAATATCTCTTTTTATTATTCTGAAGGATGATTTCACCAATCCCTTCGGTTTTTTAAGGAAAACAATATCAATTGTATTTATTAAATAGCTACCGAAATTTCTCCAAATTGAGTGTTTTTTATCAGAATATTTCGGAACAGCAAAAATAGCATCGCTTTCTGTCCTGATTATTTCATCAAT
>CAYYPE010000028.1:0-11528 GCA_964473465.1 uncultured Hyphomicrobiales bacterium | reverse complement strand
TAATTTCCATATTTTATAAAATATATCCCCACTGGCAAATGAGATACATCAATTCTTAGCCCCTCGCCTGTTAGGAGAGGGGTTGGGGTGAGGTCAATCACACTTTCGCCGAGGGTGTTAAAGATTTGAATAGGAATACTATTATTTAAAAAATTATAATCATTATTGACAATCGAAATATTAATGAAATCTTTAGATGGGTTTGGACTAATCAAGAATTTTATATCCTTATCTTGATTTTCTGTAACATCAGTTGATTTCATATCTGAAAGTTTAGCTCTGAACACACCTGCATCTGTACCAGCAAAGATATTCTCACCACTAATAACTAAAGATTTAACGGTTCGCCCGGTTAAGCCATTATCCTTCTTAACCCAGTTGTTTCCATTATCTGTTGATAAAAAAACATTCTCCCTTAAGGTCCCGGCAAAAACATAATTGCCAAGAGCAGACAGAGTAAAAATCATATCAGCTTTAACATCGCTTTTTTTAGTCCAACTGTTTCCATTATCCATTGATAAAAAAATTTTCCCGCCTGATGATGTGTATATATTATTATCACCTTTTGCAAGGGCAAAGTATTCTCCACCATCCAAACCACCAGAACTTTTAACCCAGTTATCGCCGTCGTCGGTAGAAATATAAATACCCACAGCAGTGCTTGCCATAACTGTATTACCTATTGTTATTATATTGCCAATCGAAGAGTTCATTTTATTGCTTTTTGTCCAATTAGTACCATTGTCAGTAGAAAAGTAAAGACCATTGAATGATCCAGCAAAAATTTTACTCTTTCCTAAAGTAATACAACTTATCATATCAAATGGTAGGGGATTATTCCAGTTTTTCCCATTATCCGAAGAAATAAAAATACCAGATCCCTCGGTGCCTGCCAAAATCGTATTGCCATTAAATGCCACACATCCAATAATTAAAGAAGACAACCCAATGGATTCCCAATTATTACCAAGATCTTTTGATAAATAAACCCCTTTTCCTTCAGTTCCTGCTATGAGATTGTTACCATTTACAGCAACGGAATAAATCCTTGCGGCTCCCAAACCATTTGAAATATTTACCCATTGTGCAAAAGACGTGCTTGTTATAAAAACAAACAAAAGTAAGTATATTATTTTATTCATAAATTCTCCAAAATTTAATTTAAAAAAATTAGTTTCTTTGAAAATTATTATTTAATCCTTAAGGCATCTGCAGGATGCATTCATAGGAGGCTGATTCGGATCTAACTCATTGGTTATTGCAAATGGGATAATTTTTGAAGATTGAGACTGAATACTTACCCCATAAACTTTTCCCTGTCCATCGGTTGATGTGCTGAGAAATAAAGCATGCTCTCCCTTGAACTGAAACTTCCTGACATTACCAGTTGATATATTGAATGTCCACGTAAAGAATCCGCCGGGAATTGCACCAAAGCCACTGCTGTTGGATTCTCCCGCCGAGTTTTTCCATAAATTCGATTTCATTTTCAAAGCTCTTGCAACAGTGTCAGTGGCAAAATTGGAGAATAACTGCTCCCATTCAGCTTTACTCGGGATATGCCAGCCTTTAGGACAAATACCCTGCACGCCACTTGGATTTGTCATTGAAGCATTGCTCCCCGCCAAGGCAAGTTTAAAAGGGTAAAGCCTGCCATAGATTTCACAATTTGCATCGGAGGAATCGTAGCATTGGCTTCCCGGGGAGTTATACCGTAGGTTTTCAGCCATCCAGTTTTGTTTGCCGATGCATACTGCTTTGTATTTCTGTCCGTCCCTCTCATCAATAAATTCGGTAACACAACCGCCGAACCAATAATCATCATAATTGAAATGCTTGAACCATAATTTTCGTTTTAGATAATCATACTTTTGCATATCAACATCATAAAATTCTTGATTATTGTGAGACAAATTAGCATTCTTGGTAGTATCCAGATCAATAACCAAATTGCGAACAAGAGTATCTTCCATTTTTTTGGCAAAGCCGTCTGTTACAGTTGTTGAACCGTTATTATCAAGAGTATAACCATAATAGCTAATTGGTTCCCTGTTTGTAAATGCAGTTCTAATCGGATTTTCGGTATATTGATCAGGTGGTTTTATACCGTAGCCGCTATAACAAAAATTGCCAAAAACTATGGTATTTGATAATTTTTGCAGATTCATGATTAACTTAGATGTAGCAAAAAGTTTACCCATAGAAAAATTCCCGATCCAATTCGGTTTAGTTGTATCAATTTGAGAAGAAATAGATGCACCCATCCTTAATTCTTGCCCTATGATCCGTTTATAAATATCATCCGATCCAAAACTTGACTTAATTCTGTCAATAATATCCTGTTCGGATGAAGGAGTTTTTAAGAAAAAAAGAGTGCTCCCTGTCATGAAAGCATCTGGTTCACCGTGTGTATCAATTATAACCAGACCATAATCACCGAATTTTTGAATGATTTCCGGCTTGCAGTCTTTATCTTTAATTAAAGTAACATCAAATTTTAGCTTAGATTTATTAAAATGAGATATAATTTTATCCATCTCGCTTGGAGCATAAAATTCAGAATATGCCGGTGCATAAATCAATACCTTTTTATTAGGCACTGTTCTTTTCTGTAATTCGTCGAATTTTTCCAATCCATTTGTTTTGCCTCCACCACCCCTGAAGATTGAGTAACCATCTTCATCAACGAGAATTATATTATATGTAACCGCCAACCCAGATTTAAGCTTAATAATCATATAATAATTATCAAGTATAGACGCACCACTGACATTTGGCAGGCCGGTTACCCATTCCCTTGTTTGATACAGGGTATTGGCAGGAGTGCTTCCAGGTTTTGCTGCCAATTCAGTGAACTTTGCATTGAGAGTATCAAGCAATCTAATTCCTTCAAGGACACTGATATTGTTATCATTGTTTACGGGCTCTACAGTACCGCAACTTGATAAAATTACTGCGATTAAAGAAAGAAGAATAATATAAATATTTTTCATTCAGGGATACCTTTAAAACAATAAAATCATTTTAATCAAAAAACTACAATTAAATAATCATTTTAATAGTAATTAAAAAATTAATTTTGTAAAATAAATATTATTTTTTAGTTAAGTTAAATGCAAACGCCAAGATAATAATAAGTTAATTATAATTCAGTATTCAAGATTGATAGATGAGCAGGGAAACACCAGCTAATTATAATATGGTGAACTATTTCGCTCTCATTCTATTTCCTTTAGCATTGTGAGTAACATCTACAAGCCCGAGTGCTTCCATCAATGGAGGAATATACATACCTACTCGTCCACGAAATCCTTTTTTAAGTCCATACCAACCACCGACAGGATTGTTTTCAGAGCGAGCCCAAAATTCGACTGTTCCTTCTTTTGCAGGCTTTTGTTCGTCAGCACTGCCAAGTTCCATCCAGTCTCCGTGCTTCTTTAACATTTCATGCAAGTGGTCAATGATGTCGATATTATATAATAATACTGTTTTGCCTACAGTACAAACCAAAACATTTTTCCCATCTTTATGGTCAATATGCATGGTATATTCGCTTGTCAAAGGTGGTGTTTTCAACACCATTGGTTTGTCTTTAGTTCCTATTTTGTATTCCATATCATTCCTAATAAGTTTTTAAATTAAAAGATTTCGATTGAGGTCTTACCGCTTCAAACTACTTTGTAAAGTGTTCTATGGACATAAATTATTTCTTAGAAGGAGCAAAACACTCGTTTTCTCTTTTGAATGGACTCCAATCTAAATAATTTAGTTTTATTAAAAAAAATAAATATGAATTTTGCCTTTATAGTCAAATCAATAATTATTTTTTAACATTCCATCCATAATCTACATACCTCCAATGGAAATCATTTTTTCCGAAAGTAATGTATAAAAAGCCTTCCTCAAAGCCCCGATTTGGTCCTTTCCACCATGCACCGGACACAGCCCCACCGGTTATAAAATGAATGCTATCAATATAAATATCTTCCACTATGTGTAGATGTCCCTGAAGCACAAGTTTAAGGTTATATCCCTTGAAAAGATCAATTACCTCTTTTGAATTGTAAACAACAAGAGATGAATCGTTTGCTAAAGTAGAGCCTACATATTTCTGAATATATGCGGTGATAAAGGGAATATGAGTACTTATCACAATTGGAGTGAGAGGGTTAGTATTTTTTAACTCACGTTTTATCCATGAAATCTGGGCTGAGTCAACCTGGCCTATATATTTTCCTTTTTTAGTATCCTCGACGGAATTAATAACAAAGAATTTCCAACCTTTATGTTCAAAGGCATAGTAAGATTTTCCTAGTCTCTTTTCAAACATTAGCTCTCCATATTCAGGATTTGACATATCAGGGTTGACCTTTTTATAAATGCCGTAAATCTCGTGATTACCGAGTGTATTATAAACCGGTTTATTTGATTTTTTCAAGACCTCTTTGTAAAGATTATATAGCGAATCAGCACGAGCGTAAGTTTGATCGAGAGCATCCATGATAAGGTCACCACCGGTTAAAATAAAATCGGGGTTTAATTTATTAACAGAATCCAGAGCCTGCAAGAATCCTGCAACAGCATTTTCCTCCGGTTGGACATGAATATCTGTCAGAAAGGTGACGCTGAAAGAATCTTCATCCTTAATACCCTGATTATATGCTTTCAAGGATAGTATTATAAATAAAGCTGCCACTAAAATTGTAAATTCTTTTTTCATTACAATGATCTCCTAAATATATTGTTAAAATTAATTATTGTCAATTTGTTATGTTTCTTATTATCCTATTTTGTATGGAGCGAATGAAGGCAAACGTTTCAGGGGTTAGCGTTCGAATGGGTTTCGGAGCACAAAATAATCAATCCTTACTGAACTTAAAATAAACCTTAACCACAAATACCTACTGGTGAAGTGATTAATCGGATTTATTTATATTTAATCTTCGTCTAAAGCATTATCAACAAATGTTCCTTCTTCCTCAATTACTTGTTCTCTCGGGATTTGTTTTCCCATTGCCTTCTCAATCTTTTGTAAAATCTGTTCTTTACGATTGTAAAAAAAGCCGTAAAAATCATCATTATATAAAAAATCAGGATTTAATAAATGTGAAACAAGGTTTTTATTAAATTCTTCATCAGATACACCAGCATATTTTTTTAGTCTTTCTAAATATTTCTTTGGAGAATCACCACTAACAATTCTATTCGTCCTACCAGATAATGGAGTTTTATTAATAATGCAATCATAATCATTGCGTGGAATATTATTTTTCTCACACCAAGCAACAGGGAAAATGTGATGAATATCAATTGATTCTGAAAAATATGTGCTAAAATCAATTTTTGTAGCAGAAAGCCAATCACATGGATTATCATCCATCATTAATGCATATACTCCCTTATAAGCAGCGCTATTTCTTGTCCGTAAAGTATTTAAACGAGATGGTGAAAAGTTTGCATCATAAATTGTTTTAGGTTCTTCGGCATTATTCTCGATCCAATCAGCAACTTGAATCATATCCAAAGCGTAGCGTGTTTCGTTAGCAGATCCATAAAGCTCTCCAAAAACACCACACCAAAACCAACGCATTAATTTGTTTTTATTTCCAATATTTTCAATCTTTTCCTTAAGATGAGCTAAAATTGCAGACATAGGAATAAGTTGCGTACTATAAGGTAAATCTCGAGCATTATAAATGTGATTCTCAACAAGTATTTTTGATGCTTTAATAAAACCATTTACTATATCATCTCGATATGCCTGATATTCTTCAAGTTTTAAATTAAGCATATCCTTTCTTTTTGCGCTAACAGAAGGAGTATTATCAGACACACCCATTGAAATAGCTTCTAACCTTTTTTTGAAAGTTGAATAAAGAGTAATCGCTTGGATTACATCTGTATTACTTGTATTGACTAGAACTTTATATGGTTTAAACTCGTCTTTGATACTTTCCCAATCCGCTTTTAAATCAAATTCATCAGAAGCGAAAGATGCTGTTAAAAGCTCAAAAACAGTTAATGAAACTCCTCCAGTGTTTACTTTTTCAAATACTTGGCAGACTGCTTCTTTAGGGTTTTCCTTTTTCATTACTATTACAGGTAAATTGTAGGCATTAAAACCCTTTATAATTTTCTTCTCAAACTCATTCCAAAATTTAATTTTTTCTTTATCATAATCCCAATATTCAATAAATTTTGTTCGCCACTCATCATACTCATCAACCTTACATACTGGATACATTAAATTTTTGAATTCGTTTTCTTCATTTGAAAGATCTAAAACAATATCATGACCAAAATTTTCAGTTATAATTTTATTTTCATTTATTGAAAAAATTGCTTCTTCCAAATCGGAATCAGGGTCTAAAGACCTGATCATGTCAATATAATACCAGCGTTTTATCTCATATCCCTTGGAATTTCTTGTATTTACAACTCTATTGGTTATGATTGCTTGATATAAAGAAGTTATTCTCTGCTGCCCATCAAGAATTAACATTTCTGGTTTTATTCCATTTAACCCAACAAAGCCTTCAACTGGCTTAGTTTTAAATCTAATATTTTCATTTCCAGTTTCTAATAGCATTATTGCTCCAATTGGAAAAGATTTAGCAACAGAGGCAATTATCCCTTTGATCCTGTTATCGTCCCAAACCCAGCCCCTTTGGAAGTCAGGCAATTGAATTTTACCAGAATTAACGTCTTTAAGTATTTCGTAAAGACTTCTTTTTGTTGAATCGAATGACTCCATAATTTAATATCATTAAGTTTGTAATATTAATATGATAATTTTTTTGATTTTATTACATTCATCTTATCGATATATTGTAATAAATGAACAAGAAAAATACAAAAAGGGTTTGAATGTTCAAAACAATTTATCTCACCACCAAAAATTTCTGTGAAAAAATTGTAGTTTTCACATAATAATAAATTCAATATAAAGACGTTACCTAACTTTAGTCAGATTATATTAAGGGAATTTGATGAGTACATATTCGGCAGTTATTGAGAAATGTTTTGAAACCAATTTATATGTTGGTTATGTTCCAGGATTTCCTGGTGCTCATTCTCAGGGAGAAACATTGGAAGAACTAAGAGCGAATCTACTTGAAGTAATTGCAATGCTGTTAGAAGATGGCGAACCAAAGTTTGAAAGCGAGTTTGTCGGGACCCAAAACCTTGTATTAGCTTAATATGCCTAAGTATCCCGTTTTATAGGCTTCTGAAATAATCAGAGTTCTCAATATTCTTGGCTTTTATGAGGTTAGGCAAAAAGGTTCTCATAAACAATTTAAGAATGATGAAGGAAAATCTACCACAATTCCTATTCATAAGAATAGAGATGTTTCTCCAATACTATTAAAGCGGATTTTAAAAGAGATTGATGTTGAACTAGAAATCTTTAATAAACACATTTAATAGCCCTCCGCGCCCCGAAGGGCTTTTTTATTAACTCTGAAATATTATATATGTTTCAGATTAAGTCCATCTCGAAGATGGGCTCCATCTGTCAAGTTTTCATCTCACCACTAAAAATTTTTCTGAATAATTTCCAATTTGAATGAAATATAAGCCGACGGGCAAATGGGAAATATTGATTCTTTGTAGGAGCATAGCTTGCTGTGCCCATTCATTTTTGGGGAGAGCAAGCTCTACCCCTACGGTCATCATACATTCGCCGAGTGGGGAGTAGATTTTGATTTCAGATGGAGTCCATCTTCGAGATGTGCTCCATCTATCAAGATTTATTTCAATATAATCCGGGGCGGGATTGGGGGAGATTATTATTTCATTCTTATGATTTTTTTCTTCATAAATTGATGTTGATTCTGATATTAGTTTTTTGAACAATTCACCAAACCAAGATAATTTTTTGATTAAACCATTTTGATAACCTTGTTGTTGCATATAAAACATTATCTGACCCGGTGTCATAGTGCCAAATTGTTCAGATGAATATGGGATATATTGAAAAAAGTGATGTTGCCAAAAATAATTTGTTAGAAGCGATTCAAATATACTGGAATACTTGATGATAGCTTTTAAAAATAAGGAATCTTCCTCATGCCAAAAATCAAAACAATCTCTTGAATATAGCAAAGCGCTCATTGCTACAGGATTATTTGAACTGGTCAATTCTTTATCCGATACTTTATAAAGGGTGCATTCACTGATTAATAACTTTTTATTGCCATTTTTTGCGAGTTCGAATATTTTAATAGCTTTGTCATCAAATAAATTATGATTAATCGGATAAAGATGGAAATCTATAAAATCAAGCTCAGGAATATTTGAAAATCTTTGAAAATATTCAATATCGTCCCAAGTACCAGCGCCCGCTCCAACTAATGTTGTCCCTTTCTGAAGACCGGAAACATAATATTTAACGTAACTCTCTAATGCTTGAGGTGAGAAATCAATTAAATTCATTGTGTTGACTTTTTGAGTTTCTGGTTCATTCTCAAAGGATAAATAATCAGGTTTCAGCTGGTTTATTATAGTTTGAAACATCAGTTTTTTCTCATTTTTATACCTATTTGGATTTAAACCTTGATAAAATTTTTGAACATCGGAAACTAATCTTTGCTCGCTCCATATTGAATCAATAAATGTGGCTTCAACCCCGACAATTATCTTAAAACCTTTTTTTCTAACTCGCTCGAACACTTTTTTATAAAATTCAAGATATAAATTGGAGTTATTAAAACTTTCGACAAGAATTGGATATTGAATAGTAATATCAATTGCTTTCAAACCTATTAGTTCATAAGCTTCAAGTATTTTATCAATTGCAGCAAGAAGATATGGTTGGTTTGTCTGATTAATTAAATCGTAACCCCTATTGCTGTTTGCTAATGTAAGATTCGTGCAATAATGAGTTGGAAAGTGTTTTCCATTGTTCAATTTGTCGAGAGTAAAGTTAATCTGTTTTAATTTTGGATTTAAATCATTTTTAACAGTAACCCAGTCTGTCGGTACATTTTGTGAAATAAGTTGATATATGTTAAGAATCATTAATAAAACAATTATTTTCATCTCAGCACCATAAATTTTTCTGTATAATTTCCAAATTTAAGGAAATATATTCCGACGGGCAAATGGGAAATATCAATTCTTTGTAGGGGCATAGCCTGCTGTGCCCATTCATTTTTGGGTAGAGCAAGCTCTACCCCTACGGTCATCACACATTCGCCGAGGGTGTTGTAGATTTTTACTGGATTCTTCGCTTCGCTCAGAATGACTTTATCAATATTTATTTCAATATAATCAGAAGCGGGATTGGGAGAAATTAAAAAACTTTGGTGGTTATCAATTACACTTGTTTCGGTGCTGAAGGGTGTTTCACATCTTCTTAATTGGAACATTCTTTTTAAATAGGGCTTGTTTTTCTCAATTTTAGCAGCAGAATAATATACCCATCCTTTTTTTCCGATATAAGGCTCTGGTTCGGATATATTTAAAGAACTATCATATTTACTTATCAACCACATTTTTTGAGGTGTTTGGTCTATTGTGGTAATCCAAATTTCACCTGGTTGATTTAAAGTTGTTTCGAAAAAGTTTCCGCCGTTATTATTTACTTGAAATGTTGAATATAATTTATTATTCAAAAGAAATGGTTCGTGAGATTGATTAAAAGCAGGATTTTTAAGATTCATTGTTTTGGGGACTACAACTTCATTTTGAACAAACATTTGTCCAAATCCATTTCTTTTATAAAAATAAGCTGTATCAGTAGCATTAATACCGCTCATAAAATATTGCTCTTCAGTAAAAGAATTGAGAACTGGATAGCCATCAATTTTGTTTGTTAAGTCATTTGTTATAGGTATAGGGCTAATTGTAGGTGTAAATGCATTGAATTCTTTAGCCTGTACTTTATTATTTGCATCTCTGAATCCAAAAGTTAAATATGAACTGCCTTTAATCCATCGAGGAACAATAACGTCCATTGGTATAGTAGCAGGAAATATACTCCGTTGTTGCTCAATTAAGTAATCATTAGCTGTATTGTCCAAATCGAGCAAACGCAATTGATAATACGAATTCTGATGTGTATTAGATGAAAAACCATTTACACTATCATTGAGAATATAGCTTACAAATCGCTTATTTACTCCGTGTAATTGGGATGGGTAAAATACTCTTCTTTTATTCATAATAGGTAAATTTATATCTGTAACAATTGCAGCAGTAGGACTTGTTGGACGTACAAATTTTATTTGCCCCGCAAATGTTGCTCCTACATAATAAACACCAAGACTATCAACACCCCAGTCAGCAGGTCTTGCATAAATATTTGAATTAAAAGGACTAAATCCCTTACCATCAGGTGGTATTAAATCTCCTGTATTGGGGTCTATCCCGCATTGCCATACTTTGCCAAAAATTCCATTAGCAGTATCTACTTCCATCCAAATCATATAATTACCAATAGGTGATATTTCGGGGTTTACATAATTTACCGTAGAATCCCCTATCCGTTGATCATTCGGTATAAAAGTTTGGCTATAAAGATAATTTACAAAAAGTATTGCTAATAAAATGATGAATTTAAATTGATCCATTTTTTTTTCATTTATTTATTTATTTATTAATATTTAGACTCGAAAATATTAAAATGGTTTAATGAGGATTAAAAAAAGGATATAACGGGTCAGGGCTAAGTGAAGTAACCCCGTTATTTTGTTTAGCCCTTGTTCGACGATGGTTCGCGGAGCGAACCCTGCTTTGCCCTGACCCGTTTGACAAGATGAGCCCAGCGAATCTTGTCGAACGTCTCGCGGCTATGCGCCGTTTTAATGGCGTATAGCCGCTGTTAGGCGCAATAGCATTATAAAACACAAAAATCTTTTTTATTAAAATGTAACACCCGTTCTTTTATATCTAAGTTATCTTTTCTCTTTAAATACCATCTATTACGCCAATATTCTGATAAATCTTTTATTGAAAAATTATAATATTTTAGTTTTTTATCATTTCCGTTAAGGAATTCTAAATAATTACTTGCTAATGGAGTTAAATAAATAGCCCTTTTAAAAGAATGCCGAAGAAGAAAATCAGAATCAAAGCCTAAAATATCTGCTACTGATCTTACAACTCTCATTCTCCAACTTGGCCCGTCTCCAAATCTGTTTAAAATTAGAATATTTTTTTCTTTCAATAGTTCAATCATTGCATCAAATGTTTCATCAGTTAAATGTAAAGAACCATAACCTTTAGTATAACCGATTAATTCGTAAAGTTTAATATCATTATATGTTATGCGATTATACTGAGAACTCTTACCATACAAACTTGTTGTAAATATGCAAGCAATATCATTTGCTTTTCTATTTGATATAGAGGTTATTCGATTTTTGTATTTTCTCTTATAAATATTTATTAATTCTTTCGAGGCAATAAGATATGATAATAATTTTCCACCTAATAGATAATTATAAGGAGGTAATGCTCCTAATACATATGCATCCATGGTGTAAATTATATTCTCAGTCCTTTTATTTTTGTCCCAACCAATC
>CAYYPE010000027.1:0-13243 GCA_964473465.1 uncultured Hyphomicrobiales bacterium | reverse complement strand
CTCACCACCAAAAATTTCTCAGAATAATTTCCAATTTGAATGAAATATAAGCCGATAGGTAAATGGGAAATATCAATTCTTAGCCCCTCGCCTTTTAGGAGAGGGGTTGGGGTGAGGTTGATCACACATTCGCCGAGGGTATTGAAGATTTTTATTAGATTCTTCGCTTCGCTCAGAATGACATTTCCAATATTAATTTCAATAAAATCTGAAGCGGGATTAGGAGAAAGCGTCAAATTATTATTGTGTTCTTTTGTTTCATTAACAGAAGAACTTTGAGTTATTACACCCTTATATATCCAGCTTGTGTTGTTTGAAGTGTCTTTTGCGGCATCATAACCGCCAAAATAATATGTATTTGGCTCTTCTGCAAATGGGGATTTGCAAATTGTTCTGCAAGCTCGGAGACTTTCTCCTTTTTTGACGGGGTTTTTATCATCAAATATATCTCCGTATTTATAAGTTCCCTCTTTGTATCTGACAAGGAAATGAGAACCATTATATGGATGTCCTTTGGAATAGTCAGGATGTGTTACCCAGAGACTTTGCCACCAAATTTCCTCTCCATCTATGGTATCTGGATAGAAATAATTATACGCAGAAAGTACTGGACCCTTGTATGGTGTATCCCATTGCGAAGAAAAGAAATCCTTTATTTTCAATTCAGTATAAACATTGTGATTATTATAGGGTTCGATTACTTCGACTATTCCTGGGAAAGCCCTTGTTCCAATAATAACATCATTTTTGCTTCCTTTTGGGTCGGGAACACAAGTAATTCCACGCATTATATTTGTTTCGTCACCACCGGTAGAGCTTGGTATATACTGCCATGTATAAACAAGTTCCCAGCGGGGGTTTGCTCCGTCAATTCTTCTGAATAACCCTCCAATAGTATCACCTTCAACAATGTCCACTCCAGCAGAAGCATATAAATCTCCGTTACATTCGCACATAGCCATTACTCTTCCCATTCCACTAAGTTCTCTCGTTGAATCAATATCAAGCCAGCCCGTTTTAGTGGGATTATATTGAGCTTTAATTATATCTCCATAACTCATTCCGCCAAAAAGGAATTGTTTACCTGTTACTTTATCTGTATGAATCCCAAAACTCCGTATCCCGGTACTTCCCTTAGTAACAGTAAATCCTGTATTTTTTATCCATTTTTCATTCTCATCATCACGTACCCAAATATTCATTTCTCTTGGTCTGTCAGTTGAAAGATCTCCTGCACCGCAGACAAGAATATTAACTGGGGGTCTGAGTTCATTGTTATTAAAATCTTTTTCGAAGGTAACAGAGAGTAAAGACTCAGTTCTCATACTTCTAAAGCCAAACGAAGTATCTACTACCCAAGGAGAAGTATGAGAATCCTTTCTTAGTATCTGGGATCCCTCGTTAGTTTCGTCCAATGCCCAAGGATAATCCATCCAATTTCCCATTCCTGCAAAGAGTTTTCCTTTATGTTGAACGATGGTCATAGTTTCTGTGCTCCCAATGTATCTTCCATTGATATCATATGTTCCAGGAAAATAATCCTTTGTAAATATCATTTTTTTAAACGGAGATTTGGGATAATGAACTGTGCTATCCACTAATCCAGTGGAACATTTATGAATTACTTTTAAACCATTTGTTCTTGTTTCAGTATAATAAATGACTGGTTCAGTCTCAGTGTAAAATACTTCCGGATCTGTACGTCTCATTGGAATAGGAGAAGATATCTCTCGGAATAATCTATCCCTTGGGTCTAAACTAACTATCCAGACCTGATCATAAAGCGATTTAGGTTGTCCTTCTCTTGGTCTTGCAACTAAGAAAATGTAAGATTTATCATTCCACCAAAATGGTTCTGGTGAGAAGATTTCTTTTCTGTCTGTTGGAATTTTTATAGAGTCAATTTTACGCCACTCATTAGGATATTTGGCAAAAATTACAATCTCGTCCTGCTCCTCTTTCTTTTCAACGCACCATGCAATATATGTCTTTTCATCATATTCAGGCAATGGCACTATCCATGCCTGGTCAATAGGAGTAACGAAATTTGCAATTTTGTTGTATTTGTTTGTTGCAACATCACAATAACCCATTTCGTAAGGTACTTGTTTTTCTTGCGATAAGCTGATGCCATAGAAACCTTTAATCCATCTACCGCCTTGCATTTCGGTTGGTGGAATTATTTCATTTGTATCTGAAGAATTGCGTAGTCTCATTCCAGTTTTTTTCATTGTCATAGGGTCATAAGAAGCACAGGTTATTCCATCTTTTGAATATTTTTCATCATAACTACCGAAAAATGGAATTCTCCCATCACTATTTGGCAATGGTTCAGCAATCCACTTATCATTTATCAATTTTGCTGTGCCAACTCTAATAGTCTTGTAGTCAACTGAGTCTGGATAAATACAAATAGAACCTTTAACGCTCATTGCCCATTCGGGTCCGTTAACAACTAATTGCATACCAAGATTAGATGGGGTAGAATCAACAAGAATACCTTTTCCATTTGAAGGAATAAAATCACCAGTTTTCTTGTCTATTTTACCAATCCAAATACCTTCTTTACCAGCCCAACAAAAATGATTACCAACCCAATCAATTTCGGGATCGGGAAGAGAAGATAATGTATCGGAAATTATTACATCATTAATTTCAAATGTCTGAGATTGCAAGCTGATTGCTGCTATCAAAAAAAGGAGTCGAAAAATATTTTTCATTCAAATCTCGATATATTTATTTTTCTATTAAAGTTAGACACACCAGAAAGAAAAAGGTTTAGTTATTTATCCCACTTAAAAAATTTCTCTGAATAATTTCCAATTTGAATGAAATATAAGCCGACAGGCAGATGCTCTATATTCATCCGATGACTCGGAGTCATCGGATGAATGGAATCGTTCATCACACATTCGCCGAGGGTGTTGAAGATTTTTATTAGATTCTTCGCTTCGCTCAGAATGACGTTATCGAGGTTTATTTCAATATAATCTGAAGCGGGGTTGGGATTAATATTAATAAATTTTTCACCTAAAATTTCACTTTTTATACTATTTATATTTTGTTTTGCTTCTCCAGAATTTTGATTTACCATCAAACTTGATATATCAACTGCTTCAAAATCGCCACCTTTTATTTGTCTTAAAGTATAAAGGTCATCCATATCCCATCTATCATCTGGCACACCAGACATAAACCATGCCGAACCATTATCGGCAAGGATCATCCCATATTTTTTAAGTGCAGATGCAATAACTTTTGCCTGACGTGAAAGTTTATCTGTATTATATGAACTTTTTAGTCTCATAACCAATCCCATTGGTGGGTAATTCTCATCAGTAATAGAAGAAGCATAATGTCTGGCGGGCCATAAATATTTCCTTTGAGTTTTAGGAACAGTAAATCTTATCATGTGATTAATTTCACCCGATAAAACCTCATCAAATTTTACAAGTCCTGGAAAAATTGGTAAACCGGCAGCATCTGCAGAAGTCCATCCCTCAGTTCTTAGTCCGTTAGAATTTAAATCAAAAATAGCACCAGAACCAGCACGCCATGTTTTATCTTCATTTTGATAGGCACTATACAATTCATATAATATGCAATCAGAAGTGTCAATAATCAGGATATGCCTGTCGCCTGTGCTTTCTTTACCGCCTTCTATCGGGGGATTGTCAGGTATGGGATATCCAAATTTATCACTCTCATCCGAATATTCAAAGCTAACTTGTAATTTTTTTTGATCCGATCCAACAATCACGTAAGGAATCCCTATGGGTGCTCCGTTCCACATTCCCGAGCCGAAATCATTTCGTAGACTAAGTCCCGCTCCAATTGTGTTTATATAAGCAGATGATTTGGGATGCACAGGTAGCTGATCAACAGGAGTGTTCCAAATATTGTTTTTTGGTAATACATTACACCCATTAATATTTGGTTGCCCAATCAGGATATACTGAAAAAAAATTATTAATAGAAGGATAAAAGTTCTCATCTCACCACCATAAATTTTTTTGAATAATTTTTAAATTTAATGAAATATAAACAAACATGCAAATGTTCTAAATTAATCCGATGTCTTGAAGGCATCGGATGAATTAATTCGGTTATCACACATTCGCCGGGGGTGTTGTGGGTATTCATTTATGTGATTCTTATGTGATGATATTCGCTTTGACTATTTAGGAATTAACCATGACAAAAAAATATAAAAAAACATTTCAAAACGAGAAGATATTAATAAAAATTAGAAAAAAAAAATTAAAAAAAAAATAATCCTAAATTATTTATTTAAAAAAACAAACAAACAGTCGAATAAATCTTAATCAGACTAAATAATCCATTTTTATAATTCCATATTACTCAAGTATTTAGTAGTTGTTTAAGCAAAAAAAAATTTTTTTTTTATAAATTAAATCTTATTTTTAAAATGTAATATTTTCTTGTTTAGTTTTCGATGAATAAGTGATGTCCCCAAATTACAATAGATATGAATACTGTTCTTATCAAATTTTTTTTAACAAATAGCAAGGTGATTTATGCTAAAATACTTTAAAATCTGGAAAAGGTATTTTATATTAATATCTTTGTGTTTTATTGCTTTTGTCTTACCTTTAAAGGTAAGTGCTCAACTGCTTACTCCTGTCGGACTTGTACAGGTTAGTTTTGTTGAACCTCAAAACAGACCTTTTTCAACTAATTTCATATTTATCGCTGATCTATCACCTTCTATTGATTTGCAGTTTTTCAACCTTTTTGTTATATCGCCATGGAACACTAATTCTGTATGGGCTGTTAAAAATATACCTATTGCTCCATTTGATAACAATCAAAGAATGCATTTTTGGTTTGATTTAGGTGAGACCGGTTTAACAGATGGCACACCTGTAAACAATTTATTAATTGGCTACACAATAACAAACAATCATATATTGACCCCTCCGCCATCTCTCTCATTTTCTCCTATTAATGTTTCTCCATTTGGTTATGATGTAGGCAATGGTTTCATTGACGAAGACCCAGACTTTGATTTAATCTTTCCGAGACCGGGTTTGAGCTTTGGACTGCTTGATTTGCCAGTTGACCTTGCTGAACATATGGTTTACAGGGGATGCCGTGTTCCTAACATTGAGCTGGATAATAGTACTAATCCTCCAACGGAACAGTATGCTGGTGACAAAGCAGCTTGCGGACCAGCAGGTGCCGCAAACAGTCTTCATTGGCTCGAAGACGAACATTCGGAAATTAATAGCAACACAACCTTGAGAGAAAAACTTAAGGAGCTCAGCAAGATGATGAACAGAGCTGCTAATTCGGGTGTAGGAATGGAAAATTTTATTAAAGGTAAGCTTGATTTTATAGATAAATATAAGTTGCCAATTCATGTAAAATTTCAAGGTAGGTCAGTCAGCCGAACTGACGATATACCATCCCCTAATGAAAAGTACAAACACAAAGCTGACAATAAAAATGCTAATAAAGAGGATGAATCTAAATGGCCTGTGGACTGGGACTTTTTTTATAGTGAGATGAAAGCTGGAGAAGATGTTGAACTCTTTTTAGATTTTTATACAGTTGTTGATGAAGGAAATTTAGAAAGAACCGGTGGACATGTTGTAACTGTTACCGGAGCTACTGATCTGGGTGGAAATAAGAGAATCTGGGTTAAAGATGATGCTAATCAAAGTTCTGCCGGAGGAACTGAACAAACACCATTAACATGGATGCTAATACCGGATTCTGATATACCTTATATTAAGGAGTGGTCAGAAGGAGATGAACTAACTGTCATTTCGGGAATGGTTTCAGAAAGTTATGATGAAACCGTTCAATTTTTAGCAGATACCAAGTCATCTACTTTCGGCCGTATTAGTTTCATCGAGCCATTCGTACTATCAAATTCCAATGATGGGTTGTTTGGTACGTATTTATTTGAAAATGATGAATTACGATTTATGAATGTGCTTGCCAGAAATGATGAATCATCTAATCCAGTATGGCTTGTAAGAAATCTTCCAATAATGCCATTTCCTGAACCACACTGGGTAAGCGTACCAATTGAGCTCGTAGCATTGAATTTAACTTCAACAACACCTATACAGGTGCAGTTTTTCTTCTCACCAGAAGACCTTCATACCCCTCCTGATTGGCGAGTTGATTCATTCTTTGATATATTTTATGAAACCCCTCTTGTCCACGATGTTCCTGATGGTGGTGATACCCCAGAAGCTCCCGTATCGGCTGAACCTGATGAAACAGTACCAACGGAGTTTTCAGGAAGTAAGGCAGTTGCCGATTCTCTTTACCGTGGATGTAAAGTTCCAAATGTTGACCTTGATAATTCAACTAATCCTTCAGTTGAAGATGGATATTCCGGAGATTTAAATGCTTGCGGTCCTGCAGCGGCTGGTAATAGTTTGCAATGGCTTTCTGATACTCATGACAGGATTAATACTGACAATACTTTGAGAGAAAAGCTTGTTGAGTTAAGCAAAATGATGAATAGAGGTAAAGAGAAAGGAGTTAACACGAGACAATTAGTACAAGGTAAATTAGCATTTATTGAAAAATACAAGCTGCCAATTAAGGTAAAATTCCAGAGTAAATGGCTTGGAACTGCAGACATTCCATCTCCAAATACAGAGTCAACAACGAAAGGTGAAAATAAAAATGGATCAGCCAATGCTTGGCCAACATGGGAATGGCTCGTTCAAGAGATGAAGCATGGTGAGGATGTTGAAATTCTTTATGGTTATTATGACTCCGATGGAGTAAGACAAGATGGACATTGGGTAACTGTTACTGGTGTTTTTAATTCATCAAACGAAAAAAGAATATGGATTAAGGACGATATTGATCAGGATAATGCCGGACTTGGTAAGACAAATGATAACAGGGATAAAGGCGGAAAAGAAATGATTCCATGGGGTACTACTGAATCGGGCATTCCAATTCTGAAAAGATTCGGTCAGAGCGGATGGCAATTAAGAGTTGAAAGTATTGTTTCAGAAAGCTATGACCCTGATCTGGACAAAGCTTCAGTTACAACAAAAGTACCAACAGATGTAACTTCAAATTCAGCTAAATCAGGTGGAGAAGTTACAGATGGAGGAGGAAGTTCTATTACCCAAAAAGGTGTATGCTGGAATACTTCAGGGTCTCCAACAATAGATGATTTCTTTTCATCTGACGGAATTGGCGAAGCAAGTTATGAAAGCGAATTAATAAACCTGATTCCATCTACACAATACTTTGTCCGAGCTTATGTCATTAATGACGCTGGAGTTTCTTATGGTCAGGAAGAAACATTTACAACCCTGCCTTGCGATATATCCGGAGCAGTTCTCCATTTTCAACCGGGTAGTATTCCTCAAATTGACATGAGTCCTGTTTATTTATGGACAGACGAAGCATTACCAGCTGATAATGCAACTCAGAACCAAGCCAACAGAGAACCAAGATTCAGAACAAATGTTATCAATGGATTTGGTGCAGTTGAATTCATAATGAATCCTAATCCACTCTTGTCAGATGGCTTGTTTATACCATATACTCCAGATGTTACAACATTAATAACATCACCGAATCTACCGGATAATACACCAAAAACCTTGACTGTGGTATTCCGCTGTGATGGTATTAATCTCACAAGTCCGCAGGTAATCTTTGAAGCTGGTGGTGCTTCTCACGGTTTCAATATTTATCGCTATCTGAATCGAGTTTATTTCGGTATGTGGCGTTCACCTTACAGATATTTTATGAGTTTACCCATTCCAAATGCAATGAACACACACATAGCACAACTTGAATTCACCGGGACAAGTTTCCGTGCTGTGCTTGATGGTGCTTTAATTGGCTCAATACCCTTCAGTGGAATTTATTATGAAAACAACAGGTCAGGAATTGGAGCTCAGTTTACAGGAACCAGATTTAATACCGGATCAATTGGTGCCAGTTTCAGCAATGGCTTTAACGGAATGATTTCCGAACTTGTTCTTGCTAATGAATGGAATAACTTTGGACTGACCTGTGATATTTACAATTGTTTAAGGGATAAATACGGATTGACAGAGCCTTATCCAGATTGTCAGGGCGGTCAAAGTGAAAAAATTGCAATTAACGAAGATATCAGCAATGAAAATTCGGACTTTAATGTTATTCCAGCTTATCCAAATCCTTTTTCTGAGACTACAAGACTACAAATCACAGTTGCAGAAAGCCAAAATATTAGCATAGATTTATTTGACTATATGGGCAGAAAAGTTTTAAGCTTTGAAAACAGATATTTAGAAGCCGGAACTTTTTCAGAAATTGTGATTGATGGAAATGATTTACCAAATGGTATTTATTCTTGCAAAATAAGCGGGAATAAATTCCAAGAAACATTTAAATTAGTGCTTATCAAGTAGAAATTGGATATAAGCTTAATTACAAACAATTTGGGCGGGTATTTTTTTATACCCGCCCTTTTTATTTTTTTGATAATACTTGCTCTTTGTTGAAAAATTTATACCTCTACTTTTACTATCCAGCCGTATTTATCCTCAATTTCGCCGTGCTGAATGCCTGTTATAGTGTCATACATTTTGTGAGCAATTTCACCGATTTTCATATCATTAATAATGATGGATTGACCTTTGAAGGAAAGAAGACCAACGGGAGAAATGACAGCTGCTGTGCCAGTGCCGAACACTTCCTTGAGCCTTCCCTTTGAGTTAGCTTCGAAAATTTCGTGAACGGTAAGCGGGCGTTCGGATACTTTTAAACCCCATTCTCTTCCAAGTTTCAAAACAGAATCACGTGTTACCCCTGCAAGAATCGTTCCCTGATCGAGTGGCGGTGTAATGAGTTCATCGTCAATTACAAACATGATATTCATTGCACCAACTTCATCAACAAATTCGTGAGTTATACCATCGAGCCACAGCACTTGGGAATAACCTCCGTCCTTAGCCTTTTGACCTGCAAGAAGGGAAGCTGCATAATTTGCAGCAGTTTTGGCTGAACCCAGACCACCCCTAACGGCTCTTACATATTCATCAGCAATAAGGATTTTCAGTGGGTTCAATCCCTCAGGATAGTAAGATGCTACCGGTGAAGTCATTATAATGAGCGAATATGTTGTTGAGGGGTGAACACCGAGAAAGTTACCCGATCCAAACATAACAGGTCTGATATATAAGGATTGTCCTCTTTTTTTGGGGACCCAGTCTTTGTCAATTTTCACGAGATCCACAATGGCTTCAATGAATTTATGTTCGTTATATGGTGGGATACAAACTCTGCTGGCAGAATGATTAAGTCTTTTTGCATTCATATCGGGGCGGAAAATATTTATATTCCCATCAACAGAATGGAATGCTTTCAAGCCTTCGAATACTGTTTGACCGTAATGCAGAGTGCACATACCGGGTTCAATCGGAAGAGGACCATAAGGCATAATCAATCCTTCGTCCCAGCTGTTGCCATCGTAATTGCTAATAAACATGTGATCTGAAAAATATTTCCCAAATCCGAGGTTGTCCCAATCAATTTGATTTAGTTTAGTTGTTTGAGCTTTTTGAATTTGAAAATTAGGCATTTCTACTCCACTTTATTTAATTATAGATCTCAGATATTATTTATTTTTATTTTTATTAGATGTTCAAATTTAAAATTCATAAGTAGTATTTAAATCTCTTGGAACCGAAGTCAACTGCTTTAGAACTTTCTTAATATTATCATTCATTTTGCCATATTTTTCAACCAGTTCGACGGCAGCCTGATAATTTCCCTCCGCCTGAATGGTCAATACAGTTCTTGCAAGTTCCTCAATTTTATCCATAAAGATATTATCATTTAAACTAACTTTTGACCCATTGTATTGAATAGCACCCTTTTCGGCAAGAAAATTCAGCTGAATCAGATTTGAAATACCGTGGGCTTCTTCAGCACCAAACCTGATTGAACGGAAAAGCCCAACAAGATAGGTAATCATAGCTTTTTCCAGATAATCGGAGTCAATTTTCTTCAAGTTAAAAAGGTGTTTATGATTAAACATACCGAGCACATCAGCCTTGCATTCCTCGATAGCTGAATATTTTTCCTGCAAGGCTTTTCTAACGGGAAAATCTTGCTTTCCAAAGACATAAGAGAGTCCAAGAGTATGAGAAACCTCGTGAAGAGTTACAAAACTTGTAAAAGCTTTTTTATCAACATATTCGGCTTGCTTTTTATCAAGAATTATATTTCCAATGGGTTTAAGAATCTTGTCAAATTTCGCTTCCATCATATTTTTAAACATAGATTTTTTTGCACCTTTACTTTCTATTACCCTTGGATCATTCGGTAAAGAAGCGGCTATTGTTTTGATTCCAGCCTGACAGTCCCCACCAAAATAAACGACATTAACAATTTGCAGAATATTACCCTTGCCAGCTGTTTTTCGGATATATTTTTTGTCAACTGGTAATCTGTGTTCAAATTCATCGAGCAGTGATTCAAACATTTCCAATTCTTTAGTAGCTTCGATGTCTTTAACCATCAAAATGCATTCATAAGCTGTTTTATAATTGAACAAAGCATCAATATAATTTTCGATGGGACCGATGACGATATCTATGTTATTGTCCTTCAAATCCATCCATGCCATATCGCTTTCGTAGAAATCTCCCTTTCGGAAGTCAGCGGCTCTGAGTAAAAGATATTTTTTGAGAGACTCATTATCGCAGTAATTAGCAGCTTCTTCAAGCAATTTTGCAATTTCTTCTGTATCTGGATAGGCTTGGTAGTATGGAATTGCTTTCAATTTTCCGTTATCCTTCACAACAACGGTATATTGACTTTCCAAAGCCTGTTTCCCGTCAGGATACTTTTGAATGTAGGAATTAAATTCTTCTTTGGTCAAGTCAAGTGGATACAGGTTTGCCCCGAGAGGTTTTTTCTCAGGACCAATACCGACGAATCTCTCATTGTCATAAATAGCATCATAAGGCCCGTAATGGAAAAGAACATAAGCGTGCAAAGCCCTTGCATCTCCTTTAAGCAGTGCGGCAAGAGAGTCTCTCACAGCAATACCATCAGGTGTGTTTTGCTTCCAGAATATAGCATCAGCAAATTTACCAGCCCTTACAAGCAATTTTATCATTTGCATTTCTCTTGGAGTTAAATGACTCAAGTCTGCCTTGATTTTCACCTGAGCAAATTCTTTAAGTCGGGTTGAAACAGGGGGGTCAATCTTATTCATTTGTTCTACCTCACCCTTTTTATTTTCGCACGAAAAACATAAAAAAATTAATAATAAAATGATTGAATACAATAATAATTTCATTTTTTTTACACAATAAATAAATAATTTTTAATTTAAATTAAATTATTAAAAAAAACAAATAAATAGAAATAATTCTATAATCATAGTGTTTTTGAAAAAGCACTAATACAAAAAAGCTAAAATACTAAAAAAAGTAATTGGATAAGTTTTATGGAGTTGATTCTATGGATTGAAAATAAGATTTTGGAGAAACCAATAGAATTGCAGAATTAAGTTAAAAATTTTTCTTTATGAACTTCCTTTTTCCAAAATAATATAAAATCAGTATCCATAAAAGCAGCAAACCAATCGAATAAATGATACCTGTCACGCCTCCGAAGAAACGCTGGAATATTGCACCGGTGTAACCCATTAAAGCAGCAACATCAAACTTTAGCATAACCATAATCCTCGAAAGGTCTATCGGGTTAGCAGAACTGATAATAATTAAAGCAGTTTCGAGGGGGTAATCACCAAACAGCCAAACAAAAAGCAAAATTAGAGCATCGTAAATTACGCTTAGTCCCAGCCAGATAATAAATGCAAAGCCCATTCCTTTCACCTTATCATCAAAAGATAAAGCCATTGAAAATGCAATTCCAACAAAAATGAATGATAATGCACAACCGGAAATCAGGATAATCAGAAGAATTTGAAGATCGATGGAAGTTTGGATCAATAGTGGGGTTCCTGTTCCAATCAGGAAAGAGGCAACAAGTGGTAGTGATAAGCCTAAATATATAGAATTATAAAGACTTGTTCTGCTGATGGGTTGAGATAGCAGTAATTCGACAAACTCCCTCGAATTATAAGTGTAAATGGTTCCGAAAATTATGCTAACAAGTGGAATAATAATTATAATAACATTAAGAAGGCTAACAATGGCTCTTGAAATATCAGTAGAAAACCATATCAAAAATTCCGTTAGCAGAAAGAAAAATAATCCATAGAATATTAACCATTTACTTCTTGCAACATCCCGAATTGAATATTTAAATAGCTTAAAAAACATTAGAATTTGTTTACTCCATTATTGATAAATAATGCTATGCTATTTTCAAGATTTTTTCCACCTGTCTTAAGAATTAAGTTATTGACAGACTCCCTGAAGCTTATTTTTCCGTTTAGAAAATAAATTATCTCATCGGCAAGTTCCTCAACCTCACTCATAATGTGGGAAATAAGAAGAACAGTGCTTCCCTGAGAATTTCTGTCTTTAATCAATTTTTTTAGTTTACCGGCTGAGATAGGGTCAAGCCCTGAAGTTGGTTCGTCGAGAATAAGTAATTGCTTTTTAAACATAAAAGCGAGGATTATGCCAAGTTTCTGTTTTGTTCCACCGGACAAAGTTCTAACTTCTTTATCAAGGTGCTCTATTAAATCAAATTCATCAATCAAATCCAATTCGTAGGATTCATCATCATCACCAATATCTTTGATCATTGAAATAACTTCTTTTACGGTCAGATTTTCGGGATAGCGACCAATTTGGGGCAGGTAACCAATATTTTTCCGATATTGATAATGTGAGTTAAGCTTTTCTTCGTTGATATATATTTCGCCAGAATCATTTTTAACAAGCCCAAGAATAATCTTTACAAGAGTTGATTTCCCAGAGCCATTAGGACCAGCTATAGCGATAATTTTTCCAGACTGAAGTTCAAAACTTATCCCATCGAGGGAAGTTACTTTTCCATATTTCTTAACTATTTGATTTATCTTAATCATCAACTTTTTTCATTAGTGGTTTTTTATCTTTCAATGTCTCGGGTGTCAAAGAAGGAAATACTTTTTCAGCAATTTCAAGTATTTCGATAAAGAAACTATGCAGTAGAATCAATGCTTCAGGGTTATTCGAAGAAACAACCGAAAACAAACTAACAGGGGCATAGGGAACATCACCGATTCCGTCTTTATTTAAATCATAACCAGTATAACCCGACCAATAATTATTAT
>CAYYPE010000026.1:0-14210 GCA_964473465.1 uncultured Hyphomicrobiales bacterium | reverse complement strand
TGAAGATTTGAATAGCCACTACTTTCAAGTAGTGGGGGATTATAAAAAAAGTTGCTAATAATCTCATATGGAAGAACAAACGCCCCTGTTTGTTCTTCCATTTGTCATTTCCACGAAAGTGGGAATCTATATAAAAAAATTAATTTGGAAATTAATGATTTATTTATTTCTCTTCATCTCGAAGGTAAGAAGTATTGTTATTGTATTGTGATTGTTTAATTGACTTGATTACCAATACCAATACCAATACCTTCTTCTGTTTTTTGAAATATTTTTAACAAATTTGAAAGGAGCTCTTAGCCTATGCGGGAAAAAAAACCGAACTTGTAAATTGCAGTTACAAGTTCGGCAAGAAAAACGAATTCAACTGTTTATTATAACAGGTAAAATTCCCTTTTGCCCGTTACTCATTGGGCAAATTAATAAAAAATGTAACTTTTTTAAAATTAATTTGTTTAAATTTATAATTGGAGATGAAAAAAAGAGAAAGATCATTTTTTTATTTTAGTCTCTTTGTTATTTATTTCAATTTATTCAGAAACAACATCTTGTCCTGATGGCTGGTTTTCGAGAATTATCGAAAATGTTAACTATCCAAATTGTCCCACACTGAAAGCTGAAGTATGTAATAAATGTTCACCATTAGGAAATCAAATGGAGGTCAGATATACAACGATAAACGGATGTGATGGGGGAAATTTAAGAAGCTATATTAATTATCTGGATGGATATATTTTATCTAATTATTCATTATATTGTGTAGGTGCCTGAACACCTTGTCCTGAAAAAGTAAGAATAATAATCAGAAGACCACTATGTTTTGTCCAAGACCCGGATGATCAATCTGATTTTCATTATTGTGATGAATCATGGTGCAGGCAAGATTTTTTAGTATGTACCAGAGCTGATGTCACAGTAGATTGGGGAGAGCCTGTTTACACAGCAATAGAAGGAAATCCTTATCCCGGATGTTTAGCACGAACATGGCCTCCGGATCCGCCGTTGACATGTTTTCATTTGTCAACACCGTGTAGATGACATTCATGGGGTAGGATAAACCTGCCCCATTTTTAATAAAATATTGTAATTTTATACAAAAGGAAAAATGAAAAAATTTATTATTATTTTTTTGTTTTATTGCTGTCACAATGCAATATCTCAATGGAGTCTTTCCACAATATAGCCAAATGCTAGTTATGCTTTTTTTTCAGAAGATAATTTATTAATTGCTGGGACAGATCACGGAATATTTTTCACAACAGATTATGGTGATAATTGGATACAAAGGAGGAATCCTGTTTCAAATGATTCCGTAACAGCTATTGGAACAGATGGGAAAAGAGTTATTGTTGCATATTGGCGGAATGGAATATATGAATATAACATGGAATTGGATACTTTTATTAAAAAGAGCAACGAATTACTTGACACAGTATTAATTTTTAAAATAGCTTTGTCCGGTAACAATATATTTTTAGGTACTTATAATTGTGGGGTTTTTCGTTCAACTGATTTGGGAACCACCTGGTTAAAAATTAATGTTGGTCTTAATTATAAGATAGTTGAAACGATATATATAAAAGGTGATACTATTTTTGCAGGTTCTGGAAATGGTTTTTATGTATCAACAAATAAAGGTGATAATTGGATAGAAAAAAGTGAAGGTCTGAAAAAGAAAGAAATTTATACTATTACAACAATTGGAAATAGTATTTTTGTAGGAACAAATGGTGGAGGAGTTTTTTGTAGTTCCGATGGAGGTAATACTTGGCATGAAACGAACACAGGCTTGCCAAAAGGATTATCTGTCAATTCGATGATTTCTATTGAAAATAATTTATTTATTGCTGCTACAACTACAATCATGATAGTAGGCGGATTCTATTTTTCAACAAATTCGGGTGATAGCTGGATGACAATCAGAAATGGTTTAAATACATTTCTAAATAAAGGAATAGGTATAACAAATATCAAAGATTTTATCTTTATATTAATGGATGACTCATGGGAGAAAGCAGTAGGGAAGGTTTTTAGAGCTAAAATACCAGATTTATTATCTGCAACTTCTGTCGCTGAGCAAATAGAAGTTAAAAATGAAGGTCATTTTCATGCTGCAAAACCAGTACCGATTCCAGCTAGTGAATTTACAAAAATTAAAATATACTGGGATAGTGACTATGATGTTGTTAATGCCTATAAAGAAGTATATAATAATATTGGTTCCAAAATGAAACAAGAAAATAATTTATTGATTGAAAACATTCAGCAAAATAATGCAGAATTAATATGGGATTGCTCTAAAGTTCCAAGTGGTGTATATTTTATTTTTATTAATTATAATGGAACAAGCAGGTTTATACCAGTTTTAGTCGGAAGATAGAATTAATTCAACATTTAATCAAATAGCTAAAAAAAGTTTTATTAATCAAGAGTATTTTAAATGGATTCCCATCTGCACGGGAATGAAATACTGCTCAAGTAGTGGGGGATAATAAAAAATGGTAGCATATAATTTGGAACCCATCAATATGGACTCCATCTAAATTGACTTATTCATCTAAAGGCTCACTATTATAATCGTTTGACTCAATATGATTGATAATTTCCTTTGCCTGTTCAAAATAAGGGCTTTGAACGAAAATTTTTACTATCGCGAGTTCACCAACTGAGAACATTCGGGTTGAATCCACCTGACATAATACCTGAACAGGAATATCGGCACCTTCGAGATTAGCTCTGAACATTTCAGCATCAATCAAGGTATTAGTTGTATAAACCAATACCCAAGGAATGCGTTCAGATTCAGCTAAATTATAGTCTTCGAAAAAAAGTAGCATAATATTCTATTGGATGATTTTCTTTACCTCAATTTGATAAATTTCGTATGAACTTTGATGATCGTGGACAAAAGCCATAATCTTGAGATGCTGGGGTCTCCAGTCTTTTTCCTGAGGAATGACATATTTAAATTGTCTTTGAATGGTTGTTCCGGCAGGAATTGGACCATCACTAAGAATTGTCCCCCAAGTGCCATTCATAGACCCCCTTAGAACATCATTATGAACAAAATCCCAGACATCTGGGGGTCGCTTCCGGTCGTCCTGTTGATATTGAACTATACTATCTTCAACAATATACAAGGCTAAGGCATAATTTGGTTTGCTTTCTTTGATAAATTTAATTTCAGCATTAACAGTAATTTCCCTGGTAGAGGGTTCATAACTATTATTAATGTTTATCATCATTTTAGGCTTTTCTTTTAATAATGTTTTTATCGCTTCTTCCCATTTTTGGTCTCTTAAAATATGTGATTTTGTTGGATATCCATACCGACTAATTAATCCGTTTGGGTTTCCGGCTTTGCTGCATCCAAAAAACTTATCAAGCTCTGTTGCTTCGGGCGTTCTGAAATCATAGGTAAACTGATTTGTAGGAATGGCATAATATCCTGCATGAACTTTTAGTAAAAAAACTTTGCCTTTATATAACCCGGCTAATTCATGGGCATGCTCTGCTGCTTCGGGACAGTTACCGCAACGGAATCCGGTATATTCTTCAATTAAAATTTTTCTGACAAAAGTAGATGTATCATCATCCTGTTTAATACTTTCCCTATACGGAGGTTCAATGATATCACATGATACAAGAGATAAAATGATTGTAATCAGAAATAAATAATATATATTTTTCATTTTTTTTTCCATTTATTAAAAATAATAAATATTAACACAATCAGAACGATGATGTTACAGACAATGAAAAACCATTGGCTGCGGGAACTGGTCTGCAAACCCCACCGACACATATAATCCCGCCTCGCTGCCTGCCATAGCTAAGACTGAGCCTTGTTGCTCCAGTAATATATGCAATGGAAGCAGTTAAATAATGCAACCTCAGATAATCATAATGATTACCATAATTAATTTCGTCAATAAAGCTAAAAAACCAATTTGGTGCAATAGTGTATTCAGCAAGAAAGAAAGCCCAGTTACCATTAACGTTATCAGGGTCTTTAATAGCAGAATCCTGTTTGGCGAACAAGTGTTGAAGTTCGATTCTTAGTGATTGTTTAGCCGAGAATTTATAAATAAAATCCAGAAAAGTCATAAAAGCATCAACAGTGCCATACTTTGGTGCACCTTCGTTTTCCATAACATCTTTGTCATAATTGATGTAGATAAGTGCAATATTTGATTCAAGAGATTTTGACCATCTCTTTATCATTTCGATGTTAATATCCTGAAAGAATAATCGCTTTCCAATAGCAAAAAAAGGTGATTTATAGGTAAATTCATCTATATGAGTTGTATCGAGTGAATTAATTCTTGAATAATTCAGACTAAAAGTGGTTCCATATTCACCTCCAAGAAAAGTGTTTTCTGGGATTGTAAAAGTAAAATCAGCCTGAAATCCAATTTCGCCGTTTGGCTTTGTTGCAAAAGGGTAAAGAGTAGCCAATCTCTGTATATGTTGTTTTGAATAGGATGGAAGATAATTTACATTGAGATTGTTTCCTTTAGCTTCCCGGTCAGTTCTGAAATCCATATTGTCAATCCTATGAAAATCAAGATTAATACCGATTCCCTCGCTGAAATAGCTTGTTGATAGAATCAATGCAGTTCCGGGATTATAAGTAAATTTGTTTGTTGCATTGGGATCGTTTATCTTGTAGGCAAATTCACTTTCGACATTGAAATTTTCAGCACTTAGGTTTGCTCTGGTAGCATAAGCAAGAACATTTTCGGGTAAAAAATAGAAAGACTCCTGATCCCTTTGAAATCGGCTAACAACGGAAGCTCCCAGAGAAAAAGAAAGTCCTTCACCAAGAAAATTTCCAAACAACCTGTCCATTTGCAGATTTAAATCTGCTGCCCTTAGAATACCATCGGACAGCCCCCAGAAAAATCTTTGCTTTCCAATCAACCCGGTAAATTCGATACCATCAACAGGGCGGATTTTGAATCTTGCACCATCAATTGCATTATCAAACCCCAAAGCCCTTTCCTCGTATGATCTCATTATGATGCCACTACCAAACTGTTCATAAAAATTTCCAACAGAGACGTCAATAAAATCAGTGTTATAATTCAAAGACCTATGACCGAAGCCAGTTCCTTCGTATCTTGGGTCAATTCCTAAGATAGGATTGAGATAATATTCATATCTGATATTAGCTGAAAAATTTCCTAATGAATAATTAAGATAAAGAAAACCACGTGAAAGTAGTCTTTCAGATACCTCTTGAGCACCGATAAGACTATCTTTTGCATAAGTTTGGGCTTCAAGTTGGAAATTTCCATTTATCCTTCCAAAATTAAGATCTTGACTGAAAGAGCTAAAATAAGCAGAAAATACTAACAGCAGGAGAGCTAAAAATCGTTTCATATCAATCTTCATCGGGTTCATTAATTTCTTTAATTAATCTTTCAACTTCAGATTTTAAACCATCGCTATCGCCATTCATCTGTAGATATTTATTAAAATCTGCCAGTGCAAGCTCTTTGTTTTTTTCAAGCTTATAAACTACTGCTCTGCCGTAGTAAGCAAGTCCGAAATTAGGATCGAGCTGAATTGTTTTATTATAATCTGCCAATGCATTGCTATATTGCCCCAAAAAGCTATACATATTAGCTCGGGCATAGAAATAAGAAGCATTGTTATTATTCAGCTCTATTGCTTTGGAAAAGTCATTCACAGCAGCCTGATTATTGCCAATTTTTGCATTACTCAGGCCCCTTGCATAATATGCTTCGTGATAGTTTCTGTCTAGATTCAAAGCTTCAGTAAAATCTTGAATAGATTCGGCATAGTTTTCCAGATAAGAATTAGCCAAACCTTTTCCATAATGAGAGGGAGCATAATTCGCCTGCTTTTCTATAGCTTTGGAATAGAATTCTAAGGCTGTCTTATAGTCCTTTTTTTGAATTGCTTCATAAGCAGATTGAATAAAGCTCTTTTCCTGAGCAAAAGTAAAAGTTGATAGAAAGATAAGCATAATGATTTTTATTTTAATCAGCTTAATCAGTCTCATATTTATCCTCATATTATATTTAAATTTAAATTATTTAGCAAATTAGTAAATTTTGACAATTTTAACAATCTAAATTAAAATTATGGCTTGAGAGTATTAATTTTTTCAATAGCTTTTCTAACGAAGCCATCTGACTCATTCAAGATTTTCAGGGCATTTTCATACTCTGTTTTTCCTAATATCATTACCAGAGCCACTTTAACATTGTTCTGACTTTTATTCAGATACTCAACTGCTTCATCGTGAGTAATACCAGTAATTTCCATTAGTATCCTTTTAGCTCGCTCTCTCAGCTTATTATTAGTGATTTTTAAATCAACCATAATATTGCCATAAGTTTTTCCTAATTTGACCATTGCTGCAGTGGAAATCATATTGAGAATTAATTTTTGGGCTGTGCCTGATTTCATTCTTGTTGAACCAGTAATGACCTCCGGTCCAACCTCACAGCTAATAAGAATATCAGGAATAACTCCTAATTGAATAGCCTTTTGCTCGGAAACAGTGCAAATAAAAATTGTTTTGCATCCAATTTGTTTTCCTTTATCAATAGCAGCTTTGACAAAAGGTGTTCTGCCGGAAGCAGCAATACCACAAATGACATCCTTAGAGTTAATATTTCTTTCGGAAAAATATATATCAGCATTCTCTGGTTTATCTTCGGCACCTTCCTGAGCTACAAAGACTGCCTCTTTTCCTCCGGCAATCAAGCCCTGAACCATTTCCGGGTTCGTTCCGAAGGTAGGGGGACACTCAGCTGCATCCAAAATACCGAGTCTTCCGCTTGTGCCAGCACCAAAATAAAATAATCGTCCACCGTTTTTAAATGCATCTACCACAGTATCAACTGCTCTGGCAATTTCCGGGATTACTTTTGATACAGCTTCGGGAACCAATTTGTCTTCATTATTGATAATTTTTAAAATCTCAGTGGTTGATGATTTATCAATATTTTCGCTAATCGTGTTCCTCATTTCAGTTTGGAGCGAAGATATTTCCTTGAACAATTCTGTTTCTGGCATTTTTTATTCAACTTTTTTTAAAAATGAAAATTAATCACTTTTATCGAAAAAAAGAAGAGGAAAATAATTTTAGAAAAATGACAAAACGGCATTGCTTAACGACGAAATGACACATTAATGTGACATTTTTATATTAAATGTGTCAATATGGCAGTTAATAACTTAATGAAATATGAAAACTTTTCATAATTTACTGTCAATATAGCATAAAAAATATTTTGGCACAGTTTTAATATATAAGGTTATTGAAAACGAAAATAAATGTTCAACAAAAAAGGAGGTGTTATTATGAATATTATGAGATATGATCCATTCAGAGGCTTTGAGAGAATAGCCAGAAGAATGAATGAAATGTTCAAAACATTAACCCCTGAAATCAATTTTGAGGGAAGCACTTTCAGACCAAGAGTGGACATTTTCGAAGATGAAAAGAACGTGTATGTCCAGGCTGAGCTATCCGGAATCAAGAAAGAAGATGTTAAAGTAACAGTAAATGACGATAACATTCTTTCTATTAGCGGAGAGAAAAAATACGAGAAAAAGTCTGAAAATGAAACCACTTTAAGGACTGAAAGAGCTTACGGAAAATTTACAAGGTCATTCATACTTCCAGACAATCTCGAAAAAAATGCAATTACTGCAAATTTTGATAATGGTGTTCTCAATTTATCAATACCAAAAATTGAGCCACCTGCACCAAAAGAAATTGAAATAAAAGTTAACTAATTAATTAAAAGAAAGGAGGGATTAATATGTCAATCGTAAGATTTGATCCATTCAGAGGATTTGAAAGCATAACCAAAGGAATGAGTGATTTCCTGTCAGAATTCGAAAAAGGTTTCAATATCGAATTCGGAGATTTTTCGCCAAGGGTAGATATTTCAGAAGATGATAAAAATTATTACATCAACGCTGAACTACCCGGCATAGCAAAAGAAGATGTAAAAGTTTCTATAAACGATGATAACTATCTGATTATCAAAGGCGAAAAGAAAAGAGAAGTGAAAACCAAAGGTAAGGAAGAAGATAGAAACTATATCAGAGTCGAAAGGAATTATGGAATGTTCACTCGTTCATTCCTGCTTCCTGATAATCTAAAAACTGACTCAATAAATGCTAAATTCGAGAACGGTGTTCTTAGCATTACATTGGAGAAAGTCGAACCAGCTAAACCCAAAGAGGTTGAGATTAAAATATCGTAATTTTCCAGAGCGGTACATCTGAATAACTCAGGCTGTACCGCTTATTTAATTAACAGATTTTATAAATAAATTAAAGGACAAAAATGACAAATACAATGAAAATATGTTGTAACAAAGACTTGATGAATATGAAAACAAGAAATATAGATAGATTCTCCGGTTATGATTATTCTCCTGATGCATATTTTAAAGGTTTCAGACCAAAAACTGACATTAGCGAGGATTCAAAAAATATTTATTTCGAGTTTGAGTTACCCGGAGTAGAACCCGATTCAATAAAAGTTGTTATCAATAAGTACAATGTTTTAAGTGTTTCTGCTGAAAAATTAAATCCAGAGCAAAATGCTAAAAAAACTTATGTAAAAGAAAGATTTTTTGGTCATTTTGAGAGAAATTTTCAGTTAAATGAAAACATAAATGGTGACAAAATTTCAGCTTCGTATGATTTTGGTATTCTAAAAGTTATAGTACCCAAAAAATTACCTGAAGAAAGAATAATTGAAATTAAATAAAAATGAATTTAAAAAATAATGAAAACAATCAGGAGAATTTGGTTACTATAACTGAATTCTCCGATTTTATTGAAAAAATAATCAAACAATTATATTATTGTGGAATTTTTATGAAATTTTAGAATAATGTAATTATAAGATATATAAATAATTAAATAAGTATAGCGTTAAATAAGAACTTATAAGAATGAAAATCAACATTTTATACGAAAATAAAGAAAGGAGTTTCCAATGGGAAAAATAATTGGTATTGATTTAGGAACAACTAACTCTGTGGTGGCTGTTATGGAAGGCACCACTCCAGTTGTAATTGCAAACAGCGAAGGAGGTAGAACTACTCCTTCTATTGTTGCTTTTACTAAATCCGGAGAGCGACTTGTTGGACAGGCTGCCAAAAGACAATCTGTAACTAATCCGAAAAACACAATTTATTCTATAAAAAGATTTATGGGAAGGCGAATTAATGAGGTTTCTGAAGAAATCTCAATGGTTCCTTTTACTGTTCAGCCTTCGCAGGACGGCAATTCCGTCAGGATTGATATTGACGGGAGATTATATTCTCCACCTGAAATCTCAGCTATGATTCTGCAAAAAATGAAACAAACAGCCGAGGACTATCTTGGACAAAAAGTAACTGAAGCTGTGATAACTGTTCCTGCCTATTTCAATGATGCACAAAGACAGGCAACCAAAGATGCCGGCGAAATTGCAGGTTTGACTGTTCGTAGAATTATTAATGAACCAACTGCTGCTGCTCTTGCTTATGGACTCGATAAAAAGGGCAAAAACCTTACTGTTGCAGTTTATGATCTCGGTGGCGGAACATTTGATATATCAATTTTGGAGATTGGCGAAGGAGTTTTCGAAGTAAAGTCAACTAATGGTGATACTCACCTTGGAGGTGATAATTTTGACCAAAGGCTAATTGACTATTTAGCTGATGAATTCAAAAGAACAGAAGGAATTGATTTAAGAAAAGATCCGATGGCACTTCAAAGATTACGCGAAGCCGCCGAAAAGGCAAAAATTGAGCTTTCTCAGATGCTTCAAACAGATGTTAATCTTCCATTTATAACAGCAACTGCTGACGGTCCAAAGCACCTGAATATTAACATAACAAGAGCTAAATTCGAAAGCCTCTGTGCTGACTTATTCGAAAAAACACTCGGTCCAGTCGAAAAAGCCCTTAGCGATGCCAAATTGAATCCATCACAGATAGATGAAGTAATTCTTGTTGGTGGATCAACCAGAATTCCAAAGATTCAGGAATTGGTTAAGAATTACTTTGGTAAAGAACCTTCGAAAGGAGTTAATCCTGATGAAGTTGTTGCTGTCGGTGCTGCTATTCAGGGTGGTGTTCTTGCCGGTGATGTAACAGATGTGCTATTGCTCGATGTTACTCCATTAACATTAGGTATCGAGACTCTTGGAGGAGTTATGACTCCAATGATACCAGCAAATACAACTATTCCGACAAAGAAATCCGAGATATTCTCAACAGCAACAGATAGTCAAACATCTGTTGAAATACATGTTTTGCAGGGTGAACGTCCAATGGCTGCTGATAACCGATCTCTTGGAAGATTTCATCTTGACGGCATACCACCAGCGCCAAGGGGAGTTCCACAAATTGAAGTTACTTTCGATATTGATGCTAACGGTATTCTTGGTGTTACAGCTAAGGACAAAGCTACTGGCAAAGAACAAAATATAAGGATTGAAGCTTCAAGCGGGCTTTCGAAGGAAGAAGTCGAAAAAATGAAAGCTGACGCTCAGGCTCATTCTGCCGAAGATAGAAAAAGGAAGGAAGAAATTGACCTGAGGAATCAGGCTGATAATCTTATTTATTCAACCGAAAAACAGTTGAAAGACCTTGCAGACAAAATGCCAGCTGATTCCAAACAAAAAATCGAGGATGCCAAAGCCAGACTTGAAAAAGCTATGAAGGAAAATACTTCTGATCTCAGACCTGCTATTGATAATTTAAATCAGGTTTGGAGTCAGGTTTCTACAACTATGTATCAGCAAGCCGGAGCTGATTCAACAAGTCAGGCGAATCAAGATGGCGGCTCTCAGGCATCTACATCAAACCAGCAAGGCAAGAGCAATGTTGAAGAAGCTGACTATACCGTTGTTGATGACAAATAAAAGCATTAAGAGCCATTAAATATTAAAGGGGTTGTCTGAAATTAAAGGACAGCCCCTTTATTCATTCTGTTTGCTCAAATCTTCAAAAACCTTCCCACCCAATCACCAACACGAACAAAATAGACCCCCGCCGGCAAGCCCGAAATATTAATCCTTAGTAGGTCGGACATTCCTGTCTGACCATTTTTTACAATCGGGGACGATTGTTCTACCATCACACACTCCCCGAACAGGTTGTAGATTTTAATATCTTGAAGGGGCAGAGCGTGCTCTGCCCTAACATCTTTTATTTCAATATATTCCCCTGCTGGGTTGGGGGAGATGGAAAAATTAGGTTTATAGCTATAAATTTCCTTGACATCTGTTGAACCGATTTTCTTCAATAATATTGAGCCATCAAGGAAGTAAATCAAAAGCAATTGTTTATCACTCGAAAAATAAAATTTGTTTATAGGGAAAAAATATTCAATTTCAATTGTATAAATTACTTTACTTGATTCCAGGCTATAAATGTTTATATTGTAAATTCTATCAGTATTACTGGTATCAAAATATGCAATTTTATCTAAATCATAAAATATCCAATTCCTATTTTCAAATATCAAAAAATCCGGCAATTTGTACTTTTTTTCAATTTCTCCTGTAGGCATATTATAAATTGTGTATATGCCATCATTCAGCCCTTGTGTGTCTATTATATAATCTTTGTCGTTTGTCACCCAATCAAAATAATTTACATAATACATATGCTCCGGGACTTCTGAAAATGTATAGGCTAACCTTCCACTAACTGTTTCATATACATTATAATGATACTTACCACCAAAAAACTCTTTTGTTAAATAGAAATTTGATGTTGGTGAAATACTAACTGAACGAATGCTGTCGAATGACTTTGTATATATCAACTCCTTTTGCTGCCAATTCCAAACATTTAGTTGATTTGAATAACTGATGAGGAATAATAGTTTTAAATCACTTGAAAATAAATATTTTCTAAATGATCCTTCAAATCTAAAGGAATCATTGACAACTTCTGTTATAAAATCACGAATTCTGATTTTCTTAAATTCTATATTGGACAAAGAATCATACTCGGTGAAAAATTCAATATAGTTGCAAGATGAATGAAATGCATATTTGTTATTTACCTTGCCAATTTCGTCTAAATTTGAAGTATTTAAAAGATTCCATTGAAAACCTGAATCGTCAGAAACTGATACATATTTATCATTGCATATAAAACTTCCTCGTGAATAAAAAGATAAAAATGTTTTGACAAGAATTCCTTTGTTATAATCCCATATCTCTAGCTTATTCCTGCCTGATACAACCAAAGATTTTCCCATGCTTACAACTGAATTTTCATCTATCCTGTCAAATTCAAAAATTTTCTTTTTTGTATTAATATCCCAAACCTCAGTTTTACTTTTGAAAACCATTAAATAGTTCTCTTTGGTTAATTGCACCCCTCTTATTCCATCTCCCTCTAAATTAATATTAAAATATCCGAGACTTTGACCTGTTTTCAAATCATATATCAAAACATATCCATCATTTAGAAATTTGATTAATTTATCTCCTTCCATATCAATTTTGAATCTATCGTTTTGAAAACTGGAAAGAAAAAATGAAGAAAATAATGAAAAGTTTCCTGTATCATAAACATAGACAGAATCTGATAGTATTAGAGCCATATACTTTTCATCTTGAGAATAACAAACATCTATTATTTTTTTTTCTCTATCAACTAAGGAAGAATATCTTACTTCACCTTCTTGGTTGAGAACTCTAATTTCATTGGTGTGTCTAACTACTGCTATAAAATTAGCTTGATTTGATACTGACACATTAAGAGCACTATCGGTATGAGTTTCGATAAATATGCTTTTTCTTTCCTGAAAGTTGTATTTATAAAAGATTATCTTGTTTATATTAATCTTAATATATGCGAAAATGTCTTTTTCATCATTGATTAGCTTAAATGCATTGAATACACTATATAGTGCATAATAATTAATTTCTTTCAATGAATCTAATATAATAGTAGTATCTTTTTCGAAATCATGCCTTTTGATCACAGAATATGATAAAGGATCTTTTTTTTCGGTGTGAACAAAATAAAAGTATCTCCCATCATTGCTAAATGCCATTACTTCTTTGCTAAAATCAGAACCAACTCTCCCACCCATTTTAAATATGTCTTCACAATCTGCTTTTATGGAATTAAATAGGAGTGCTAATAAAATTATTATTAATACTTTTATTTTCATTATCTTGTTCCTTTAACATTAATTCCTTCCAGGGTTTCTGAAGCCCTGGAATTGATAATTAATTAATGACAAAAAACTTTTTAATGAATAATACTTTTCCGTTATGATCTATTGTTAAATAGTAAATTCCATTTTTCATTCTGCTGATATCTAAAATACTCTCATTTATTGTTGATTTTATAAGCAAAATATAGTCTTTGATTTCTCTTCCTAAGATATCAAATATTCTAATATTCTCAAATTCAAACAGTTCCTTATGCGAAATTTTAATTTGCGAATTATTTTTGTTATTTACAACAATAAAATCATATGTTTCAAGCTGATTATTAGATTCTGGTAACGAAACTCTGGGAGAATTAGGAACAACCAGTCTAATACCATGTCTCTTTTGAGTGAAATACAGATTACATACATCGAAGCAGTTATTGCCATATTCTGAAGTACATGTGTCTGAATCTGATATTATATTAACAGTTCTTGATCTATTTAGCCAATAAATTGGTGGTGTAACTGAATAATCAACACAAATTGTGATAAAATATTCATGGATACAGCACTTATCCTGCCAGCATACACGATACGATTTTACATTCGTATCTACTTCATCAAAATACATTCTCCAGCATTTAGCTATACTGAATCGAATTCTATATGTTATAGCAAATTTACCACAACTATCTATTGAAAAATTTTGATTACAATACTGAAAATCTACTAAAATCATACTGAGTATTTTATCATAAATCTCAGGAAAGAGTGCTGAACTATCAGGAAATACTCCAGTGCTATTTTTTATTACATTGAATTCATTTATTCTTATCTCTTTCTGTGCATAGTAACAATAACGACACCTTGTTGAATATGATACTCCAACATTATAATGTTGGTTGATAGGGAAGACAATTTCATGATTTTCCCATTGTGGAATATCACATGTATCTGCACACGTTGGGTCTTCAGCAAATAAATTGGTCAAAAAATATAAATTAATAATAAAAATTAATAATAAAAATTAATAATAA
>CAYYPE010000025.1:0-18691 GCA_964473465.1 uncultured Hyphomicrobiales bacterium | reverse complement strand
AAACATTCGACAGAACCGGTGATATTTATTGTCTCTTCTACGAAAAAGGAATTCAATTATTAAAAGAAAATGGTTTGCTTACTTACATCACATCAAACAAATGGATGCGTGCCGGTTATGGAGAAAAGCTGCGGGAATTTTTTATTAAATATAATTCTTTGCAACTTGTTGATTTAGGTCCTGGAGTTTTTGAAAACGCAACCGTTGATACAAATATTTTAATTATTCAGAAAGCAATAAATGAAAAACAATTGAAAGCTGTTACTCTGCAAAAAGAAGATAAAGAGGATATCTCCAAAGCATTGAATGAAAAAGGTGTTTTGCTTACAAAACTCACAAAAGATGCCTGGTTTATTGGTTCTGATGCAGAACAAAAATTAAAAGAGAAAATTGAAAAGATTGGTAAGCCGCTTAAAGACTGGGATGTGAATATTTATTATGGAATTAAAACCGGCTTAAACGAAGCATTTATAATAGATACCGAAAAACGAAACGAGATACTGGCAAACTGCAAAGATGAAATTGAAAGAAAACGAACAGAAGAAATAATAAAACCAATTTTGCGTGGAAGAGACATTAAACGCTACCATTACGAATGGGCTGGTTTGTGGGTGATAGTTATTCCTGCCGGTTGGACAAATAAAGTAAGTCCATCATCCTTGATGGACAACAAAAAAGCAGAACTGTTTATAAATCAACAATTTCCTGCCTTAATGCAACATCTAAAACTCTTTGAAGCCAAAGCAAAAAAACGAGATGATCAAGGTGATTACTGGTGGGAACTTCGCGCCTGTGCCTACTATCCCGAGTTTGAGAAGGAGAAGGTGGTGTATTCCGAAATAGTTAGACAACCACAATTTTATTTAGATTCTGAAGGTTATTTTGTAGAAGCAACAAGTTTTCTGATGACAGGAAGAAATGTTAAATACATTTGCGGCTTACTTAATTCAAAACCAGTAACATATTTCTTTAAGAAATGGTATGCTGGCGGTGGTTTAGGCGAAGAAGGATATAGATACAAAAAAGCATTTTTAGAAAATCTACCTATTCCTGCTATCACCCCAACCAATGAGTCAATAGTAAAGCAAATAGAATTACTTGTGGATAAAATATTAGCAGCAAATGCTTCGACAAGCTCAGCACAAAATGCTAAAGCCGACACCAGCCAATGGGAAAAAGAAATAGATGAGCTGGTGTATAAATTATATCAACTAACACCGGAAGAGATAAAAATAATAGAAGGAGGAAATTGAGAATGGAAGATATTTCTTATGAAAAGAAATCTTTGAAATTATTTTCTTCACAGAATACGAATTGGAAAGAATTAGCTAAGGATTGTGTTTGTTTTGCAAACTCAAAAGGCGGAATAATTAATATAGGGATTGAAGATAGAGATGATATGCCACCATCAGAACAAAAAATACCAGATGAATTAGTTGAACTGATTAGAAAAAGAATTAGCGAACTTACTATAAATGTAGGTGCTGATGTTACAAAACGAATAGCTGAAAACAATGGTGAGTTTATTCAAATCAGGATTTTTCCTTCTCAGACTGCAGTAGCATCTACAACCGATGGGCAATATTACATACGTATTTCAGACCATTGCAAACCGGTTTTGCCAGATGAATTATCACGGCTTTTCACAGACAAACCTGCTTTTATATGGGAAACAAAGGTTGTGAAAAAAATTAAAATTAATGAATGTGATAATGTAAAACTTCAGCAGTTCATTGAGGCAATTCATCAATCAGATAGGGTAAGTGATTTTGTAAAACAGAAATCTAATGAAGAATTATTGCAATATTATCAGATGTATGATGGCACATCTTTAACCAATCTTGGTGTTTTATGGATTGGTAAACGAGAACAGCGAGCTAATTTACTTTATGCTCCCGTAGTTCAATTCATTAAATACGATTCCAATGGAAATAAAATAAAAAAAATTGTATGGGATGATTTTTCTATGAATCCTAAAGAACTTATTGAAGATATCTGGAAGAAAATTCCAGAGTGGAGAGAAGGAATAGAAATTTCGGAAGGCATATTAGGAAGAAAAATAATTTACCATTACAATGAGGATGTTATCAGAGAATTACTTGCCAATGCTTTAGTACACAGACCATATACTACAAAGGGTGATATTTTTATAAATTTTTTCCCAGATAGATTAGAAATTCATAATCCCGGTTTATTACCATTAGGTGTTACAACTAAAAATATCTTACATCAATCTATTAGAAGAAATGAACACCTATCAAAAATATTTTATGACTTAAATTTAATGGAAAGAGAAGGAAGTGGTTATGATAGGATGTATGAAATACTTCTCAGTGAGGCAAAAAAACCGCCAATTGTTGAAGAAAAAAATGACAGGGTTATAGTTACTATATACAATACAATTAAAAATATAGATATAATTACATTTATAGAAAAGGTGAAACAACAGTATCATCTTAATCAAAAAGAAATTATTTGTTTAGGCATAATTGCACAGTATAAATCAATTATTGCCACCGAATTTAGCAAGCAAATACAAAGTAAAGATGATAGACAAATTAAAAACTGGTTAGGTAATCTTCTCAAATACAACATTATTTTAACCAGGGGAAAAACTAAAGGTTTACAGTATTATGTTAATCCCGCAGTTTTAAAGGGGACAACTCTGGAGCAAACTGATTTATCAAATATAGAAGAATATCGTCTTAAAAATCTGATTTTAGAAGATTTAGAAAATTACTCTAACTCAAATATCGATAGCATTCACAACAGAATAGGAAAAGAGATTCCTTTGAGAAAATTACGCAATTGCATTTATAAACTTGCTAATACAGGAGAGATTAAAACTATTGGCAGTAAAAAATTTCGTAAGTATTTTATTGACAAAAATAAGGGGTAATAATTCTAAGTTTTATTGACAAAAGAAAATAAAAAATTGATAAGTCCTTATTTTTCAATAAGTTTTATTGACAAAAATAAGGGGTAAAAACCCTAAGTTTTATTGACAAAAGAAAATAAAAAATTGATAAATCCTTATTTTTCAATAAGTTTTATTTACCAAAAAAAAGGGTAAAAAAACTATATTTTTATTGACAAAAGAAAATAAAAAAATGATAAGTCCTTATTTTTCAATAAGATTTATTTACTAAAGGAACAGGTAATAAAATTCAATTTTTATTGGCTAAGAAAAAAAGACTATGAACCTCACTAAAATAGAATGGACAGAAAAAGTCTGGAATCCAAGTATTGGCTGTGATAAAGTATCAGCCGGCTGTAAATTTTGTTATGCAGAATCATTTGCAAAAAGATTACAAGCAATGGGATTAGAAGATTACAGCGATGGATTTAAGTTTAAGATTTTACCTCATCGCTTAGATGAACCTTTGCGAATTAAAAAGCCAACAAAGTTCTTCGTCAATTCTATGAGTGATTTATTTCACGAAGAAATGCCTTTTGAATATCTTGATATGATTTTTGATGTAATAAAAAAAACACCACAGCACATTTATCAAATCCTTACCAAAAGAGAAAAAATAATGCTTGAGTATTTTTCAACTCATTCAGTTCCGGAAAATGTTTGGCTTGGTGTTAGTGTAGAGAATGCAACATTTAAAAAGCGAATAGATTCCCTTAGAAGAATAAAAGCCGCAATCAGATTCATTTCATTTGAGCCGCTTATTGGCTCTGTTGGTAAGTTAAATTTATCCGGAATACATTGGGCAATAGTTGGCGGTGAATCCGGTAGAAGAGCAAGACCAATAAAAAAAGAATGGGTGGAAGAAATCTTTCATCAATGTAAAGAACAAAATGTTGCTTTTTTCTTTAAGCAGTGGGGCACTTGGGGAGCTGATGAAATAAAAAGAAATAAAAAAGAAAATGGACGGGAATTTAAAGGAAAAGAATGGAATGAATACCCATCACGGTTGTAAAATCGTCAAGGATATTTGACGGTAATTTGATTTGTCTTGAAAACAAGCAAACACAAAACAATTAAAAGACCAGATAGACATAATGGTTTACTAACTCTATGAGCTAACCTACGAGGAAGTTAAGATTATTGATGTACAAATTAAAAAAATTATTAGCAAAGCAGATTATGATAAATTCCGGTTACAATAGCAGAGCAATCGAAATCACGCTTTGCGGGATAAAAATAATAGAACTAAACATAGAAGAAATTTAATAATGTAGAGAGGAATAATTATTCGTCTCAACAAACAAAAAATAATCAATAATATGTCAAAATATCAAAAAAAATATCGAATTGAAGCCATAAGATTACCCAATTATGATTATTCCCAACCCGTTGCCTATTTGGTAACAATATGCACACCCCAGGTTAATATTTTTCTGGAGAAATCAAAGATGGAAAAATGCATTCATCAAAGATAGGTGAAATAGTTACAGATTAATGGATAAAAACAAGTAAAATACAAAAAAACATAAAATTAGAAGAATGGATTATAATGCCATACCATCTCCAAGGAATAATAATCATCATAAGGTCAGACCGTCGAGTCTGCCCTGAAAAACTGGCATTGAAAATTTTTATTTAAATTAATGCATGATGGAAAGCGGGAATATGCTGGAGGTATTGAATTAAGCATTGATCAAGCGAATGATATTATTAAGGAAGCTGAAGAAATAAACAAAATTATAAATGATTAATTTCATTTTCTGTATAGTAATCCTTGTCTATTGTTAACCATCTCTAATTTGATTGAGAGGAATAGCACAATCAATCTATTCTTTTCCCTATATCTCATCTTTATGGGATTTTTTTATCTAAAAAGTGTTGAAAATAAATTATTTGTTAGATAATAGAAAATTTTTTTGCAAAATTTCATCAAAAAAACGTCCCTTAAACGTCCCTCAAAATAAAAAAGGTTGATTTTAATATCAGGCTTATCTTCTTAAATATCAATTGTTTATGCTAATTTATAGCGGAAAGGGAGAGATTCGAACTCTCGGTACCTTGCGGTACACACGCTTTCCAGGCGTGCCAGTTAAGCCACTCCTGCACCTTTCCGAATTTTAAATTACAAAAATAATCATTTTTTGCTTAACACTAAAAAAAAGCTTCAATTATGAAACTTTCTCGCATTATTTTTGTTATTGTTTTTGATGGAAAAGTATGTATTAAATACAATTTATTTATATTATTTAAATTTTTTTTATTTGACTCAGTTTTATTGTAAGATGGGTTTAATTAGAAGAGAATTTTTGAAGTTGTCAATTCTTTCGGGTGTTATTTATAAATCATTTGGAAATGATGACTTAGATGAAGCCGGAATTAAAAATATTGAAGATACAAGTTATATAACTATACCGCAGGGATTGAAAAAAGGTAGCAAGGTTGGTATAACTGCCCCTGCAAGCTCAACAAGCATGGGTGAAATAGCTGGAGGTATTAGATTTTTTAAAAATATTGGATGCGAAATTATAGTTGGCGATACCATAAAAAAATACAATAGCTCAAATAGATATTTTTCTGCTCCTGATGAGGTTCGTGCCAAGGAACTGATGCAATTTTACGAAGATGAAAGCATTAATTGTATTATTGCTGCTCGTGGTGGTTATGGGAGTCTTCGAATTTTACCAATGCTTGATTTTGAAATAATACGAAAAAATCCAAAAATTCTGATCGGCTTTAGCGATATTAGTGCTTTATTGAATGCAGTTTTCAGAAAAACCCGAACTATCAGCTTCCATGGACCGGTTGCTTCTTCAAACTTTGATAATTTTACAAATGAAAACTTAAAAAATTCAATTATTTATAATAAAGACTTTAAGAAAGTTGTAAATAGATTTCCTTCGATGAGCATAATTAATGAAGGAACAGTTCAGGGAAGACTGGTAGGGGGAAATTTGACTGTTATCAGTTCAACTCTAGGGACGGAATATGAAATTGAAACTGAAGGCTCAATTTTATTTTTGGAGGAAATATCAGAGCATCCTTATAAAATAGACCGGATGCTAACGCAGTTGTGGCTTGCAGAAAAACTGCAGAAAGCAACGGGGATTATATTTGGCTATTTTCATTCGATTGATTCGAGAAGGAATTTTTATCCTGGTTACTCATTTACTATAAGACAGGTAATTGAATCAAGGATAAAACCACTCGGGATACCAGCAGTTTTAGGTCTTCCAATAGGTCATAACAGCAAAATGCTGATGACTTTACCAATTGGAACTATGGCTGAACTCGACACAAAGAATAAAACTTTATCATTATTAGAGCCATCAGTATGTTAAGAAAATTTATTATTTTTAAAATTAATTTTAAATGAAAAAAATAAAAATGAAAAAATAAATTATGGGGTATTTATGTTGAAAAAACTTAAACCAATTTTTTTATCGCTATTAATTATTCTTTTTTTTAGTATAATCAAGCTATATTCAGATGAAGCAGTATTCAACATATCGGGTGTGGATGCATCAGAATTTCCGAGAGTAAAGGCAGCTTTTATTGCAAATGATGCCAGCGGAAAATCTTTCAAAAATCTTGTGCCTGCTGATTTTAACGTTCTCGAAAATGGTCAATCAATGAATTCCACTGTCGATGTGAAATGTATTGATACCGTTGTTGATCCAGCTGTGAGTATTATATTAGTAGTAGATCAAAGTTATTCTATGACAACAACTAATGATAGCGGACAAACCCGTTGGAGCTGGGTTTTGGAAGGAGCTAAATCATTTATTAACGCTATTAATTATTCCAGTGGAACAAAAGTTGCATTAATTTCATTTGGAAGAGTATCATATATCAGGTGCAATTTTACAAATAACAAGAAAGAGCTCATAGACTCACTCGAAAATATACAGGTAGCTGGTGGAACTCTTTATGAACCTCCGATTCTTGATACTTTATATGGTGCTTCAAAACTATTTCAACGAGAATCTCCAGATTTAGAAAAGCGTAGAATTATAGTATTTTTGACAGATGGAGATCCTAATGATCCACCCAAGGTAGATTCTATGCTTTCAAACAAATTGGGCACAGGATTGTTACAGAATAACATCCAGATGTATGCTATAACTTTAGCTATGCCTATGCATCCTGCCTTAAACAGATTATCCAAGGAGACTGGAGGTGCTGCTTATGCTGTTTACACTAGAAAGGAACTCAATGATATATATACTTTCATAGCACTTGATATTCAAAGAACGCAACTTTGTAGTATATCATGGTTGGCTCCCTTTGGATGTACTGATATAAGTAAATTGAGAAATATAAAAATAACATTCTATAGATTGAATAACACTGTTGAAAGAAATTATACAGCCCCAGATGAAAGTATAGCTTATGTCAGCACATCAGAGAGTATTATTTCATTCAACGATCCACCTCCAAATAACAGTGTTGATAAAACGGTAACGCTTACTGCCCGTATGTCTGATTTCAAAGTAACAGCCCTATATACTCAACCACCTACTTTCTTTCAAGTGATAAATGCTAATGTTCCTTTTACAATTCCCAAAGATTCCTCAGTAACACTGACTTTGAGATTCACTCAAGGTTCAACAAGAGCATTTCGTCAGGCAACATTGATTGCAGAGGGTTCTCCATGCCCACCGATTATTACATTAGTCGGTGGTATATCTCAGATCCAGATAGTTCATCCAAATAAAGGAGAGATTTTCTCAACCTGCGACACTATTGAGATCAAATGGGCTGGTATTGAACCTGATAAACCAGTAAATTTATCTTATTCGACTGATAATGGAACAACATGGCAGTTGATTAAGAACAATGTTACAGGATTAAAGCATAATTGGATTCCACCAAAAGAAGGCAAACAATACCTTATTAAAGGTGTAGTATCACCAATTTCATCATATATGTGGTTAAAAGGAGCTGGAGGAACTCTTGATGATGCTGTTACGTCAATAGCAGTTCAAGATGACAACAGGTTTCTTTATGCCACAGGTTTTTTCGAAAACACAGCTACGTTTGATACAAAAATAACAACAAGTAGTGGTGGGAAAGACATATTTGTCGCAAAGTATGATCTGGATGGTAACTTATTTGGTGTTGTGAGTGCAGGGGGTTATGGAGCAGATACTGCAAGTGGCGTTTGCGTTGACCCACTTAATAATGCTTATGTTACCGGGACTTGTTTTCAGGGTGCTCAGTTTGGAAATATAACGCCAAACATGCCGATAGTTGATGCACCTTATTGTTTTATAGCAAGATATCCTGAGAATTTAACCTCACCCTCAATTGTTTTAATCGGACCAGATAATATTCATACAGGATTCAAGGCGTGGGGTTTAAAAATCAAATATGTCTCCAAAAATCCAGACCCAAGGAATCAGGACCCATTAAATCCCGATGAGATATACGTACAGGGACTTTATACCGGTAGTTTTCAATCAACTTCGGGGTGGTCATTACCAAGAAGAACAACTCCAACAAAATTTACTGCTTTGTTGAAATCAGATTTAACGATACGATCTGTTCAATTAGGGGGCACAGACTATGCAGATTATTCATCTGCAACAGATTTCGATTCTGACGGAAATAGGTATGAGTCAGGAAGATTTTCGGGCAATTTAACAAATGGTGCTTTTACAATTAGCAGCAAAGGCAAGGCCGATGGTTTTATAAGGAAATTCGGAGGCACTCCCGGAAGTCAGGATGTCTGTGATACAGTGTTTGCTGTTGAGGCACCAAAATTATCGTTCAAGGAAAACCCAGTTGATTTTGGACTTTGCACAATAGGTTCAAGAGAATACAGAGTTTTTCAGGATTTCCTTTGCAACTCAGGAACCATTCCGGTAGAAATAATATCATCAATAGTAACAGGGTCAAATACTTCCGATTTTATTCTGGGCTCAACTATCAATTCATTATGGCTACAGCCAGGACAATGCATCCCCATTGAAATGATATTCGAACCAAAGGATATCGGAGCCAGAACTGCTCAGCTTGAAATAGTAGGAACATGCAATACTATAATCAGCTTAACTTTAAAAGGGACTGGCGTTTGCAGTGGAGAAGTAGTTGAGAAAGTTGATATGGGCAAAATCAATGTTAATACAAGCAAAGATTCAACTGTAACCTGTATTTTTAAAAATACAAATACGAATTATGTAGAAATTAAGCCAAAAATTACTGGTCCTAATGCTTCTGATTTTTATGTTGATGGCTCATCTGTATTTTTAGCACCAAATGAATGCAAAGATTTGAAAATAAGATTTACACCATCTGCACCAGGCGATAGGGTAGCATTTTTGGGTTATGATCTTCCTCCGGGGTGTGAAAATCCAATAACTGAATTGAATGGTTTCGGGGTTGATGCTGATATATCTCTCTCGTCCTGTGATTGGGAGGGTAGAAGAATTTTGACTGTCAATGATTCTTTTTTAGTATTAACTAATAATAGTTTTCTTGCACAGAATATTACTAACATAGAGTTTGAAACAGCAGACGGAAGTGTATTTAAACTTGGAACGTTAAAGCCTTTCCCAATCAGTATAGCTTCCAAGGATACGATGCATATTCCTGTTACATTTACTCCAATTGATGAAACTATTTATACAAATACAATACTTGTTTCTGTTCAGTCTTTGCCTAATAAATTAAGAGCACCAATCCGTGGTTCAGGTATAATACCAAAAATTTCTACCAACTGGATTTGTGATAATCCTGTTAAGCCCGGAGAGACATCAATTGCTAAACTTGAGATAACAAATCCCAGTCGTACGGCAGATTTATATGTTGAAAGTGTTTCTTTCAGATATAACACAGGTGATTTCAATTGGCAAGGTAATGCTCCTGCTAACTTTTATGTTCCAAAAGAACAAACATTGTCGTTTAATGTAATATTCTCGCCTCAATCTCCCGGAACAAGGGTTGAACTTATTAAAATAAGATGTGATGCAGCAACAGGACCGAACAAATTCCCATTAAGGGATACTAATGTTGATGCGCAATGTGACGGACTTGGTTTAAGAACCCAAAGCGTTTTAGATTTCAAAAATAATCTGATTTGCACAGAGAATCATAAGAAGTTAAGAATTTCTAATGACAGCTGGCAAACTCCAATTACAATAGTTGGATATTATTTTACAGGAGCTGACTCATCAGCATTTATTTTTGATTTACCTGCAGATTTTACTATTAATCCCGGTAATTTTAGGGAGCTTGATATAACCTTTTCGCCTACTCAGAAGAGAAATTATTCAACAACTCTGACTTTAAAAACATCCATAGACCTTGATTTGAAAATTGAACTGAAAGGCTCGGGTGATGTCATAATATTTTATACTGATCAAAGTACAATTAAAGCTATTCCCGGATCTTTGTTGAAGATTCCACTTAAAGTAAAAATAGCACAGTTGGATAATCCAATCATAAATAATCTTAAAGTGGAATTAAAATTCAATACAGAAATGATTATGGATGAAAAGGCTGTTGAGTTTGCCAACATCCCCGGTTTAACACCAGCAACACCATTACACCAAAAAGGTTTGATTAAATTGGAATGGAATGGAAGCTTGTCAACACCAGTTGATATTGAACTTTGTAAAGTGAATCTTAGAGTCTATTTAAGTCAATTCAAGGATACTCCCTTGATGTTTAAAGCTCTAATGGATTCATGCTCTACTGATGATTTGATTGGATCCACAATCGAACTCGAAAAAATATGTTTTCTGGATGGAAGGTTGGTAGTTTTCAGTAATAATCAATATTCACTAAATCAACCTGAACCAAATCCATCCCATTCAACATCTTATATAGAATTTGGTGTTGGACTGGACGGACAAACCAATATTGACATTTACAATAGCGTTGGACAGATTGTCAAAACTATTATGGATGAGAATTTAAAATCAGGAAAGTATAAACTAAGTGTTGATTTAACGGATTTATCTTCGGGTGTTTATTTTGTAATTATGAAATCAGGTCCATTTGTTGAATCAAAACAACTAATAATAAGCAAGTAAAATATTTTGTTAGAATTCAAGGGGTTGTCCCGATACTTGTGATAGCCCCTTTGTATATTTGATTATTTTTCGACTAAGTTTTCTACAGTAAATTTTTTTGCAGGTGAAAAGAAAAGATACAAAGAAAGCAATAAAAGTCCGACATTTTCAAGTATTTTAGGCCATCCTACATATTGTATTTTTTGAGAGAAACAACCACAGTTGATGTCTAAACCTCGTGCCATAGCAGAACCAACTGCACCTATAAATATCAATAATAGTATAGAGGTGATAGCAGAACTGGATTTTAATCTAATTCCAAAAATCAGAAAAATAGATACAACAAGCTCTGTCCAAGGAATAAATAAAGCAACAAGATTGATAAGTGGTTCTGGAACTATAGCGTAATTGGCAATTTCTTTAGCAAAAAGTGCAGGTTCTGCAGCTTTACCAAGTGCTGCTAAAAGGAAAAAAACGCCTAAGAAGAGTCTTACGATAACATTTAAATAATCATTTTCCAGAATTTTTTTCATATAGAATTTTTCTTAAAATATTAAAAGACTAAAAAAAAAAAATCTTATTGAAAAAAAATGAAATAAGGAGATTTATTATTTATTCTAACTATAAATTATATAATGCCTAAAAATTTTTTATTAAATTGGATTTTTGTTTAAAAAAAAATTATTAAGATGCCAGTTATAAGGTCAATATCAGGTTTAAGAGCTACATTGGGTGATGGTTTAACTCCCGAATTGATATCGAATTATTCATCGTCATTTGCAAAATACTTGCCTGCGGGGAAGATAATTATTGGTCGAGATGGAAGACCTTCAGGGAAATGGATTGAAAATATAGTTCTTGGTACATTAATGGCTTGTGGCAGAGAAGTCATAGCCCTTGGAGTTGTGCCAACTCCTACGGTTCAATTATTTGTGGAGAAAAGTGAAGCTGTGGGCGGGATAATAATCACAGCATCTCATAATCCCAGTCAATGGAATGGATTAAAATTTTTGAATAGAGATGGAGTATTTCTTGATGGGTCTGAGAATAAGAATCTATGGAAAATTTATGACACAAAAGATTTTTCTTTTAAAGAAGATTTTCAATTTTCTGACATAGAAATAAATAATACTGCAATAAATTCCCATATTAATTCGATTTTAAATTTGAGTGTATTCAGAAATTCTGATGTTCTGAATAAATTAAAAGAGAGAAAATTAAAGATTGTTGTTGATGCAGTTAATTCGTCCGGTTCTGTCGCTATAACCTCTCTACTTGCAACACTTGGGTGTGAAGTCATACCCTTATACTGCGATGGAACCGGTATTTTTCCTCACATTCCTGAACCTCTTTCCGAAAATTTATCAGACCTTGCTAATTCTGTCATAGAAAATAAAGCTGATTTAGGTATTGCTGTTGATCCAGATGCAGACAGGTTGGTATTGATTGATGAATCAGGCAAACCTATTGGAGAAGAGAAAACAATCACTTTAGCCACTCAATGTGTCCTTGAAAATTTAGACGATTTTGATTTAAAAAATAGCAAACCAAAGGTTGTCGTTAATTTATCAACGACGAGGATGGTTGACGATGTTACTGAAAAGTTAGGAGGAGCAGTAATAAGGTCTGCGGTGGGGGAGATCAACGTCGTCAAAAAGATGAAAGAGGTTGGTGCTATTATCGGTGGTGAGGGAAGCGGTGGAGTAATCTTGCCTGAATCTCATTATGGACGGGATTCTCTTGTAGGAACAGCCCTTATATTGTCTTTATTAGCCTTAAAAAATCAATCATTAAGCAATTTATCAGAGCAATTACCAAAATATAAAATGCTTAAATTCAAAAAAGAGTTTCAAGGAAGTTTGGAGCAGATTATTGAAAAAATCATCAACGAATTTCCCGATGCTGAAATAATAATGGAAGATGGTATAAAAATTAATTTGATTAATGGCTGGGTTCAGTTAAGAGCTTCAAACACTGAACCGATTGTGAGAGTAATTTCAGAAGCGATTGATGAAAATAAAGCAATAAATTTAGCTAATCAAGTATTAAATTTGATATAGTAACACAATATGGATTTATTTTCTGCTAATATTTCAAATAATGATGCTTTTAATCGAATAAATGAGTTACGAGAGTTAATCAGGAAATATGATTATGCTTATTACGTAGAATCGCAGCCATTAATTAGTGATTATGAGTATGATAAATTATACAAAGAATTAGAAGAATTAGAAAAACAATATCCTGAATTCTATGATAAAAATTCTGCAACACAGAGAATCGGCGAGCAACCCTTAAAAGAATTTAAATCAGTTGTTCACTCAAGACCGATGCTTTCCCTTGCTAATACTTATACAAAAGAAGAGATACTGGATTTTGAGCGGAGGGTTATAGATATTCTTGGAAGCCAGACCGTGAAGTATGTTGCTGAACTTAAATATGATGGTTTGGCAGTAAGTATTATATTCAGGAATGGAACTTTTGAATTAGCTGCTACCCGAGGAGATGGTATAAAAGGTGATGATGTTACAGCAAATATCAAGACGATAAAAAATCTTCCTCTGAAAGTTAATGAGGTTTATTATAAGGGTGAAAAACTTCAGAATTTCGAGGTTCGTGGTGAAATATATATGCTTGAAAGTGACTTTTTAAAAATAAATGAGGAAAGGATAGAAAATGATGAAAAACCCTATGCAAATCCCAGAAATTTAGCTTCCGGAACATTGAAAAGCTTAGATCCTAATTATGTAGCAACAAGACCCTTAAAATTGGTTACGTATTATTTATTTTCTAGAGAAGTTCAGCTCGAAAGCCAGTTCGAAAATATCGAATTGCTTAAAAAACTTGGTTTTCCTGTTGGATATTCATATAAACTTTGTGAAAACATACAAGAAGTATTTGAATATATAGAAATATGGGATAAGCAGAGATCTACCTTGCCTTTTCAGATAGACGGCATTGTAATCAAGGTGGATTCCCTGAAGCAGCAGGAAATATTAGGGACAATTGCAAGATCACCCCGATGGGCAATTGCATTCAAGTATGAGCCAGAAAAATCAGAAACAAAATTACTGGATATTACATTACAAATTGGAAGAACTGGTGTTGTTACCCCCGTTGCAGAGCTTGAACCTGTGTTTCTTGCCGGTTCAACTATTAGTAGGGCAACGTTGCATAATTATGATTATATTAAGGAAAAAGATATAAGAATTGGGGATATTGTCATCATTGAAAAGGGAGGTGATGTTATTCCCAAAGTTTCCGGTGTTGTAACCGAGAAAAGAACGCAGGAGACAAAACAATTCGTTTTTCCGGAAATATGTCCGTGTGAGCTAAAATCACCTTTGGTCAGACCCGAAGGAGAGGCAAATTACTATTGCAACAATCCCGAATGTCCATGGCAGATTAGAAAAAGAATTGAACATTTTGCCTCAAGAAATGCGATGAGCATAGAAGGTTTGGGTGAAAAAATAATTGACAGGTTAGTATCATTAGGAATGTTGAAAAATATTGCTGACATATATGAATTGTATAAATATAAGGATGAATTGACCAAGCTGGAAAAATTTGGAGAAAAAAGTGTAGAAAATCTGATTAATTCTATTGAGACAAGTAAAAGGCAAACTTTCAACCGTGTTTTATTTGCTCTTGGCATAAGGTTCATTGGCGAAGGTGCTTCAAATATACTTGCTTTTAATTTTAAAAATATTGAAAATTTAAGAAAAGCAACTTTTGAGGACTTGATTTCAATTCATGAAATTGGAAACAAGATGGCTCATTCTGTCGTCAGTTTTTTTAATGACCCCAAAGAGCAAGAAATCATTGACAGGTTATTGGCTTATGGTGTTAACTTTAGTATGTCAGACGAAGAATTAACAATGACGTCTAATAAATTAGCAGGTCAAACATTTGTTTTAACTGGTGAATTGAGCTCAATGACAAGAAATGAGGCAAAGCAAAAAATTGAAGCATTAGGTGGGAAGGTAACAAGTTCCGTTAGTAAAAATACTGACTACGTTGTAGTTGGTGAGAATCCCGGAAGTAAATATAATAATGCTTTAAAACTTGGAGTAAAAGTGATAAATGAGGAGGAATTTATTGAAAATATTTTGAATAAACAATGAAATGTAGAGTTAATAGTTAATTAAATTTTAATTTCATATATAAGAGGAGAAAAATGAAAATATTGATCCAATCAATTTTAATAATATTTTTGCTAATTGCTTGTTCGGATAATTCATCAAATACAAATCAGTCATTGATAACTGGAAGATGGGAAGGTGAAGCTACATATCAGGTATCAATAAAACTTGGCTTAAAACTCAATTTGTCAGAAAGTAATGGAAATGTTTCCGGGAATGGAACTTTTTATGTTTCAGTTGCCGGAATACCTCAAGAAACAAATGTTACTGTCTCAGGAACCTTCAAAAATCCTACATTGAATCTTGTTTTTTCTGGAATTACAGGGTTAACTTATAATGGCAATCTATCTGCAACAAATAACAAGATGATTATAGGAACAATCAACACTATGGAATATCCTGCCCAGAATTTGACTTTATCTAAAGTTAACTAAGATTTTCATTGATTTGATTTGAAATAAGTTCAGCAATTCTTATAGCTTCTGCCGCATCTTCGGCACTTACTGTAATCGGTGAATTATCTATAATGGATTCAATAAAACATTTTTGTTCTTCTTCGATGGCATTTATTGGAATTACTTTAGGCTTCTCAAATACAATTTTTTGATTTTTTATAGCTTCGTCAATAGCCCCAAGCATCGAGGCGGGTATAGCAAAGCCAGTGCTGGTTTCTCCGTCTTTAAGTAATCTGAAAACCTCAACATCTTGTTTTGCAAAGTCAATTGAAATATAAGCATTTTTTTGAAATAACCTCATTTTTCTCATAGGTTTTGCGGTGATACGTGAAGAAGTTAAGTTAGCAACAGCACCATTTTCAAATGTAATTCTTGCGTTTGCAATGTCGGTGGTTTCAGTAAGAACCGACACTCCGTTTGCATATATATTTTTCACTTTTGATTTAATCAACCAGAGCATTATATCTATATCATGAATCATTAAATCAAGAACAACTGATACATCAGTAGCTCTTGGTTTAAATTGGCTAAGTCTGTGTGCTTCAATAAATAAAGGTTGAAGTTGATATTGCCTTAAAGAAATCAAAGCTGGATTGAACCTTTCGACGTGACCAACTTGAATTTTTACATCAGTTTCCTTTGCTATTTTAATTAACTCTACTGCTTCGGAATAGGTTTGAGTCAATGGTTTCTCAATCAGGCAATGAATACCTTTCAGTATTGCTTTTCTGGATATTTCAAAATGTGAAGTTGTCGTTGTTGCAATTGTAACAGCATTAACATTTTCCAGCAAAGAATCAATGTCTTTAAATGAGTAACATCCAAATTCATTGGCAACCTGTTCAGCTTTTTCAACTTCAATATCATAAACACCAATAAGTTCAATATTTGTATTATTTTTCCACAGTTTTGTGTGGATTTTACCGAGATGCCCCGTTCCTATAACTCCAATTTTTATTTTATCCATAATCGAAGAAGAAAAAAAACAAAATTAATTAAAAAAATGTTTTTGAATTAAATCTTAATATGCGAATTCATATATTTGTCATTTGAAATGTTGGGATTTAATTTTTTTATGAAAAAGAGATTGATTGTTCTTTCGGCACCAAGTGGAGGTGGAAAAACAACAGTAGCAAAGCATTTGTTATCTACTTTCTCTGAATTAAAATTTTCAATTTCTGCAACTACAAGACAAAAAAGAGATAACGAGGTAAACGGAAGAGATTATTATTTTCTAAGCAAAGAAGAATTCACTGAAAAAATTAGAAATGATGAGCTTGTTGAATATGAAGAGATTTATGGAAATTATTATGGAACATTATATTCCGAGATAGACGAAGCATTAAAGAACGATAAAATATTGCTTTTCGATGTTGATGTCAAAGGTGCCATTTCAATTAAGAATGCTTACCCTAAAGAAGCACTACTGATTTTTTTGATGCCACCTGATATAGAAACTTTAAAGAAAAGATTAAGTGAGAGAAAAACTGAGACAAAAGAACAATTAGATAAAAGGATCAATCGGTTCAGAATGGAACTTGAGATGAAAGATAAATTTGATTATGTAGTAGTGAATGATAAATTAGATAAGACATTGAAAGAAGTTGAATATATAGTCAGAAATAATATTTTTCAGTCAGAATGAGTTTAAAAAATCAAGCTTTTTTTGTAATTTATATGTTTTGAATAACGGAAAATAAGTAAAAGAGGTGAAATAATAAATGCCACATATTTATATAGACGATAAATTAATTGAAGCTAAGCCAAACAAGACAATAATCGAAGTGGCTTTCGAAAACGGAATAGACATTCCTCATTTTTGCTGGCATCCTGAATTGACAGTAGCCGGAAATTGCAGAATGTGTCTTGTGGAAGTTGGTATGCCCAAAAGATTACCGAATGGAACCATTGCAGTTGATAGTTCAGGAAAACCAGAAATAAGCTACTTTCCTAAATTACAAATAGCATGTGCCACTCCTGTTAGCGAAGGCATGCATGTCCGAACTAAATCCGAAGCTGCAATAAATGCTCAGGAAGCTGTTATGGAGTTTCTTTTAATTAACCATCCCCTTGATTGTCCTATATGTGATGAGGCGGGGCAGTGTAAGCTTCAGGAATATGCTTTCAATCATTCTAAAGGGATGAGCAGGTTTATAGAAACCAAAAACCATAAACCTAAAAGACAAAGCTGGGGACCAAACGTCCTTTTTGATGCCGAACGTTGTATTTCCTGCTCAAGATGTATTCGTTTTGCTAAGGAGGTAGCTCATCAGGATGTATTGACATTTGTCCAGCGAGGTGACCATGTTACAATTGAATTGTTCGAGAACAAGGAATTTGATAGTCCCTATTCAATGAATGTTATTGATATTTGTCCTGTTGGGGCTTTAACGAGTAAGGATTTCAGGTTTAAATCCCGTGTTTGGGATATGAGCTTTAATGATTCAATCTGTCCGGGTTGTGCAAGAGGGTGTAATACCAAGCTTGGGATTCGAAATAATGAAATTCTAAGAATAGAGCCAAGACCAAATCCCTACGTAAATAAATTCTGGATGTGTGATTATGGAAGACTAACCCAATATGAGTTTGTTAATAATAACAGGATAACCGATCCATATATAAAAATTGACGGCAATCTTAAAAAAGTGACTTTAGATGAAGCTTGTGGAGAAGTTGCAATTAGGTTGAAACAGTATAATCCCCATCAAATTATGTTTGTTGGCTCTTCAAAAGCCACAAATGAAGATAATTATATTTTGGTGAAATTAGCGAAACTTCTTAACATAAAAAATATTGATTTCCCCCAACATATAGATGATAATTTTCAAGATGATTTTCTCAGATGTTCCGATAAGACCCCTAATTCAACAGGAGCAGTCGAAGTCGGCATTAAGCCAGATTCTCATTCCGTAAAGATTGAGAATTTGAGCGAAAAAATTGCCTCTGGGGATATTAAAGTTCTATTGGTGATGGAAGAAAATTTTGAAGAATATCCTGAAATTTTCAAAAATTTAGGTGAATTGGAATATCTGATTGTACTTGGGTATAATCATTCAAATTTGACTTCTATGGCTGATATAATTCTTCCTGCCTCGACATTTGCTGATATTTTAGGAACTTATGTTAATATAAACCTAAGAGTTCAACATATCACTCCAGCAG
>CAYYPE010000024.1:0-20333 GCA_964473465.1 uncultured Hyphomicrobiales bacterium | reverse complement strand
TCGTGTAACTTGACAGGACAGTGCTTCGAAATCGGCAACAAAAACATACCGCCAAAACGTTCGACAAGATTCGCTGGGCTCATCTTGTCGAACGGGTCAGGGCAAAGGGGGTTCGCTCCGCGAACCATCGTCGAACAAGGGCTAAACAAAATAACGGGGTTACTTCGCTTAGCCCTGACCCGTTGTGTGCCATTATAGAAATCCGACTACTCCGATTTTAACTCAATATCTTCGGTTGAATGTGGAAAGATAAAATAAATTGCAATTCCCAAATAGATTGCAAATGACAGATACGGGTGAATAAATGAAACTATTGCACCAATAAAATATAAAACTGGACCGAAGATTATTGAGAACAATGTTCCTTTTTTGAACTTTTGTAAATCAATTTCAGAATCTAACAATGACTTATTTTTTGCTACATAAATACGCATTAATGAAAAAGTTAATGCCATAAGCATCATAACAATTCCGTATAGTAAAACGGCAGTTTGATTATTTGGATAATCGCCTAAAACAGCTGTTGGAAAAGGAATAAAAGAACACCACATCAACAAAATGGCATTCCACCAAAACAAACCATGATTAAAAATGTGAAATATTTTAAACAAACGGTGATGATTTACCCAGATTACGCAAACAGTAAAGAAACTGATTATCCAACTGATAAATTTTGGAAACAATCCAATTAATGATTTAAACAGCTCTCCGCTATTATCATGTAAATCAATATGCGGAACTTTTATTTCAAGAACCAGCAAGGTAACGATAATAGCAAAAACCCCGTCAGAAAATGCTTCGACGCGGTTTTTAGCGAAGTAATTTTTTATTGTATTCATAAGTCTATTTTTCTAAATAACCCCAGACAAAATTTGGATGATGACCATTCATGCGAACCATTTTAACCCACATCAAAGTCATATGTTCCAGATGCAATGCCTGCGATAAATTTCCGGTATCTTTGGCAAAAAAGCCTAATTCTTCAACCAATTTGGAAACCTGTTTTTTTGCGTCTGCAAAATTTCCGCAAATAAGCATTGCAGGTTTCACATTGTATTTTGGAAACGAACTATCAATAAAATTTTCAAATCCATAAATTGTAAATGCTTTTACAACTTTTGCATCGCTTGCAAGTTCCTGAACAACTTCCGAACCTGATTTTGCACTGTTCAATCCGTGCGAAATTCCTGCACCGACAGGATTTGTGCAATCAACCAATGGTTTACCATTGAATTTTATTCCTTTCAAAGCGTTTTCGTTTGCCTGATAAGGTGTTGCTAAAAAGACAACATCACTTTCGTTTACAGCATCTTGAATGGTTTTAACTATAAAATTCGGATTTTGATTGAGAGCATTTTTTACACTTTCCGAATTTGTATTATTGTTTGCCACAATTATTTGATAGCCTATTTTTTGGAGATTATTTGCTATTGCAAAACCTACATTTCCAATTCCAATAAATGCTATTTTCATTACTGTTAGTTTTTTAGTTTTTCGAATTAATAAATTTTAATGCTTCATCAGCAATTATTTTATGCACTTTTGCACTCGCAGAAACTGCCCACCAATTCATAAATTCATCAGGATTTAGACCCTTGTCTTTATTAGGAATAGGGATATTTGTTTTCTCCAAAGGGTTCATGAAATTAATAATATCCATTGGTAAATATGCATCTGTATATTTGATTCCGTATTCGGTAGGATTCATTCCAATTTTTGCAAATACGCTTGCTCCATCAAATAAGTAAAATTTTATGTTAGTATTTCGATAACTGCTTTCAATATCTTGTATTCCTTTATTCAAATCTTGACAGAGTTGTGAAGCCATGTTTTGTTTTTCAGTACCAAAATAACCTGGTGAATAACCCATATCAGGCATTGTACCCACGAAAATATTTGAAGCCCCTACTTTTATCAAGAGTTCTATTGCTTGTTTATAGTTATTTGCTGGCGGATACTGTTTTAAGTCAGGTTGACCATACTCTAGGTAGTTTCCAATATCATGACCTCCAGCCCATAATACAAATAGTGTTTTATTGTCAATTTTGGGATTAGTTGATAAATATTTATGAACCTGTGCCAACATTCCTAATAATTCAGTTTTATTATCAAGTGCTAAAGCTGTCTTTAACGGTTCGTTTATGTTGTAAAGACCTGTAGTTGCTCCTCCCATTGCAAAATTATTATCTAATGAAATTGGTAAATGCAATGCCTCTGCAAAATGCTCTACCCAAACTTTACCATTTGTCCATCGGCTCTCATAAAAACCAACTTCAGCAGGTGGATATTTATAGTTGGTAATTTTCCCCCATTTGCCCATGTCATTTAAGCCATCGCCAAAAACGACTATACTATTAAATTTTTGTTCCATACTATTTTTTGTTTTTTGTGTTTGAAAACTAAGCATTGAAATTGCAACGATAGCAATTAATACTAGATTGAATTTTAATTTGCGCATAAAAATTATTTTAAATTTGATTGCAAAAATAAATCATTAGTATTAATTTTGCAAGTAGTTCCTATTTAGTAATGTAGTAACTAATATGAAACTAATACAGAATATCAACAATATAAGAAATTAAAAAAATGATTACAAGTGAAAATTATTTTTCTTGTCCTCTTACAAGTGCAATGGAGATTATTGGTGGTAAATGGAAAATCGTAATTTTAGGACATTTATTTACTGGGGTAAAACGTTTTGGGGAACTTAAACAGTTAATGCCCGGAGTGACTCAAAAAATGCTTACTCAACAGTTAAGAGAACTTGAAATAGACGGACTTTTGCACAGAGAGATATACAAAGAAATTCCTCCGAAAGTTGAGTATAGTTTAACAGAAAACGGGAAATCTCTTGAACCCATACTAAAAGAATTATGTACTTGGGGAATGAAATTGATTGAAAAGAATAACGGCACACAACATCGTGTATAAAACATTGGGGTTTAAGTTGTTAAATCGAGCTTTCTGCCCCGCATCGGCATTTGTGTCGATGGACAGGAACGTAGCCCGCAATCCCCAACGTTTCATACACGCCACCGTTGTGTACAACTTTTTAAAAATTGAAAAGGACGATTTAATTGCAATGAATAAAATTAAACTATCTTTGTTTGAGGAAAAAGACGAAACAATGGCTCAAGACAAATTTCTTAATATTAGAGAAGCAAGTATTTGGGCATCTAATTTTACGGGGAAAAAAGTTACTACTTCAAATATTTCATACCTAATACAATATGGCCGAATTAGAAAATATGGAGAAAATGGTAATGTATATGTTTCTATAAATGATCTTAAAAGTTATTATAACTTATTTAATGGTAAACGAGAATTGTCGTGGAAAGAGCTGTTAGGAGATGATTTAAACTGGGCATTATCTTTTGAACAATACAAAGAAGCAGAAACAACAAAACATGTCCATAGACTTCATCCATATAAAGGAAAATTTATTCCACAACTAGTTGAATATTTTTTAGATAATCATATAGATAGTTTCAAGAAAAATATCTACTTTGAGAAGGGAGATATTGTATTGGACCCATTTTGTGGTAGTGGTACAACACTAGTTCAGGCCAATGAGCTTGGTATTCATGCAATAGGGATAGATATTTCTTCTTTTAATTCACTGATTAGTAATTGTAAAATTTTAAAATATGATTTGATTGATGTAAAAAACGAAATTGATAGAATTACATTTAAATTAAAATCGTTGTTATCTGACTCAAAAACATTAGAATTTGATAATAAATTAACTCAAATCCTATACGAATTTAATAATGAATTTTTCCCAACACCAGAATATAAATATAGATTAAGAAGAGGTGAAATTGATGAGGAAGAATATGGGAGGGCAAAAGAGCGAGAAATTTCGGATATCTATCAAAAATTAGTTCAACAATATAATGTAAAACTCAAACAATCTAAATCTGAAACATTTTTAGATAAATGGTATTTACAGCCTATACGTGACGAAATCGAGTTTATTTTTAATGAAATAAAGGAGATCACTAATACTGAAACAAAAAAAATTGTTTCTCTCATACTGAGCAGGACTATGAGAAGTTGCAGGGCCACTACCCATTCTGATTTAGCTACCTTAAAAGAACCTGTAGTAGGTCCTTATTATTGTTCCAAACATGGGAAAATATGTAAACCACTCTTCTCCATTTTAAAGTGGTGGGAAACTTATAGTAAGGATACCATTAAACGTTTAGTACAATTTAACAAATTAAGAACTGACACTATTCAGATTTGTATTACTGGAGATAGTCGTTCAATAGACATCATAAGTGAGATTGAAAAACGAAACCCAGATTTTGCAAAGCTTATAAAAGAGCATAAAATAAATGGAATTTTTTCATCACCTCCTTACGTTGGTCTTATAGACTATCATGAACAACATGCTTATGCCTATGATTTATTTGGTTTTGATCGAAAAGATGAATTAGAAATTGGCCCATTATATAAAGGACAGGGAAAAGAAGCCAGAGATTCGTATGTGGAAGGTATAGCTCAGGTTTTGATAAATTGTAAAAAATATTTGGTTAAAGACTATAATATTTTCCTTGTAGCGAATGACAAATACAATTTATATCCTACAATTGCCGAAAAAGCAGGGATGAAAATAGTAAATCAATTTAAACGCCCTGTCTTAAATAGAACTGAAAAAGATAAAGGAGCATATGCAGAAATAATTTTTCATTTAAAGGTAAAGTAATGAGATTAAATAACGAACAAAAAGAACATATAAAAGAAGTTATTATTAACTGTCTTCGTGCCAAATTTCAGCACTACAAGCCAGAAAGTAATAATATGCCATTCCATTACCGCTTACTTGGCAAAGACAGAATGGCTTTATATTCTTTTATTCAATCGTTAAATACCACCTTTGGCACATCAATATTTGAGCCTGTTGCAGTTGCACTCGCTAAAAACAACTTCAAAAAAGTAGAAAAACAATATGTAATAGGTAATCAAATAAGCAGTGAGTGCCAAAATCTGATTCAGAATATAATGAACAATTTAACATTGGGAAATGCACCAAATAAACAAAAGGAAATTGAACTTATTCGGGCAGCAGCCTCAAAAGGAAAAATTAATAAGATGAAAACTGTTAAGGTAGATTTATACCTTGAAACATTTAATGGAGAGATGTTTTTTTTTGATTTAAAAACCGCTAAACCCAATATAAGCAACTTTAAGGATTTTAAAAGAACACTTCTGGAATGGGCAGGTATTGCATTGACTATCAATACAAATGCTAAAGTACATTCATTAATCGCCATTCCATACAATCCTTATGAACCGCAACCTTACGAAAGATGGACAATCAAAGGAATGCTTGACGATAAAGAAGAACTTTTGGTTGGTAAAGAATTCTGGGATTTTTTGGGTGGTGAAGGTGCTTATGAAGATTTACTTGACTGTTTTGAAGAAGCTGGAATAAAGTTAAGACCTGAAATTGATGATTATTTTTCAAAATATAAGAACAACAAATAAAGCTGCACACAACAGCGGCTATACGCCATTAAAACGGTGCATAGCCGCAAAACGTTAGCGGTCTGGCTAAAAAGACAACAAAACAACTAATAGTAAAGAATAAAATGATTATTGAAACTGAAAATTTAAAACTTATTCCTTGCGACATTGAAATATTAAATGCCGCAATTCAAGGGAATGAAATTCTTGCAAAGAAACTTAAAGTTAATGTTCAAGACAATTGGACAGAATTTGGTGTTGGGGCATTGCAATATTCACTTGACAGACTGTCCGAAAGCGTAGACGAAAAAGATTGGTGGACGTATTTCCCAATTTATAAGCAAGACAACAAACTAATAGGATGTGGTGGGTATAAGGGTAAGCCGACAAATGCAGGGACAGTAGAACTTGGTTATGAAATTGCACCAGACTATCGTAATCGTGGATTTGCCACTGAAATGACAAAAGGACTAATTGAGAATGCGCTTAAAGATGAAAGAGTAAAATCAATAATTGCTCATACACTCGGACAGGACAATGCCTCAACAAAAGTTTTGCTTAAATGTGGGTTCAAGAAAGTTGAAGAAATTAACGACCCAGACGATGGTCTAATTTGGAAATGGGAATTAAAACGACAATAAGACAAGAAGATTGTAGGGGTTCAAAATCTTGAATCCCTACAACGCATTGATATTTCTCACCTCCCCATCGGCTTATAATTTATTCATATTGGAAATTATATAGAAAAATTTATTGTAGTGGGATTAAATTTTTGTAATTTAGAGAAATTATTATAATAATATTTTAAAACTTCGTTTAAAAATTTTTTTGGTGGTAAGTGTAAAAAAATAGATAAACCTCTAATGCTAATCAAAGATAGAAGACATATAGAGTTTTTAAGTCTTTTAACACTTTTGATTTCAACAAGAATGGCAGACGGTATTTTGACCTATAAAATAACCCCCGACCTTTCCAGAGAACTTAATCCTTTGGTTTCTATTTTTGGTTTTGGCTGGGCAGGATTGATAATAGTGGCTCTTGCAATTATTATCCCAACAGTAATTCTCTCATACTACAACATTTATAAACCATTTGACAATTTCCCTGACAAGAGGGCTTCCTATTTAGAATTTAAGAAATTTTACTTCAATACAGCAAACCCTACACTAAAATCATCATCAGGCAAAATTATTATTCATACATTGGGTTATATTGTGCCAAGAGTGTTTATACTATGGGGAATATGGGTAATCATTCACAATTATTTAGTTCTGACTGACGAACCTACTTATAAATACCTAAGAATAGAATATAAAATTTGGATTATCGGCTATTTATTACCAGGTATATTAGGCTTGTTGCTCTCCAATCCATTTCTAAAACGAGAATACAGAAGATACATCAATGCAAAAAGCTAAAATTATTAAACGACTTGAATGGTATTACCCAACCGAACTTTTTAATGCTTGGCTTTTTACCGGTATTACGCTTTTTGTAATCTATACTTACAAAATTGCAGATGCTTTCTTTTTAGTTTATGGCCTGACAATAATGACATTAATTTTGTTTCAAGGACAGCACTATTGGAAATCAAAACTATATCGCCTTACAAATAAAAAATGTGACGAAGCCAAAAATCTCAAACTATTCAGAAGAGCAAAACAAATTAATGTGGCGTTAATAGCAATAATTCCTTTTGTATTCACTTTGCAATTGATGGCGACAAACAAACCTATTAAAGAAAACAATTTATTTCTATGGGGAATTTTAACAAATGTAATAGGAGTTCTTGAATATATAAACTACTACTGGAGACAACTAATGATTGACAATTTATCAGACATAAAATATTTACTACGTAACAAAAGATTGAAAGTAGCAAGCCTAAAAAAAGACCTTGATGAAAGCAAAATATAAAACACCAGCAGCCAACACGGGTTTTGCACCAGCTTGCTTAAGACAGGTCAGGCGGGTTGATCCCGCAGCTCCTGAAGGTCGTGCGGGACAAGCTGTGCAAACTTGGAGCTTTGTATCCCGCATTGCGGGATTCAGTGCAGGTTAACAGTGTATTGCTACTAAATTCGCCATCTTCGGGTTGCTGCAAGCCGTCGGCATTTTAGAAGTCAGTCTGCAACAAGAAAAATTAACATTAAAAAGGATAATGATGAAAGACAGAGAAGATATTTTAAAAAACTACGTAGATGGTTACAATAGTTTTGATGTTTCAAAAATGATAATGGACTTATCTGATGAGATTATATTTGAGAATGTCCAAAATGCCGAAGTTACAATGACATTGAACGGTCTTGATGAGTTCAAAAATCAGGCAGAAATAACAAAAAGCTATTTTTCCGAAAGACAACAAAAAATCAAGTCTTTCAGACACGAAAGTTAAATGTCTGAAATTGAGATAGAATATTATGCTGTTTTAGCAATGGACTTTTCCAATGGAATGAAAAAAGGGAATGAAATTAGACTAAATGGTAAATCAATATTTGTATTTAAAAACAATAAAATTATAAGAATTACTGATTTCAGTTGATTAGAAAAGAAAAACAGTATTTTAATCTTTAAGGAACAATTAAATGTCAAATAAAAGTCCAATTGTGGAAACACAAATGTTAATAAGGAAGCCTGTTTCGCAAGTTTTTCAGGCATTCATTGACCCAAACATCACAACTAATTTTTGGTTTACAAGATCAAGTGGACTGTTAGAAGTTGGGAAGACAATAATTTGGGAATGGGAAATGTATGGTGTATCAACAAAAGTTTTTGTGAAAGAAATAATCCCTAATAAAAAAATTTCAACTGAGTGGGGCGAGCCATTAACAATGGTTGATTATGAATTTACTCCCCTTTCAGACAATACAACATATGTAGTTATTAGAAACTACGGTTTTAGCGAGACAGGCGAAGAATTAATTCAAGTTATCAAAGACAACACAGGCGGGTTTACAACAGTTTTAGACGGTTTGAAAGCTTATTTAGAACACAACATCAAGCTGAACTTAGTTGGCGATAAATTCCCCAAAAAAGTAAGTAATGAAGGAGAATGAAAATGAAAAATGAATTAATTGGTTTTAAACCAAAGAACTATAATTCAGTATCGCCCTATTTTATGGTTGATGATGCTAAAAGAATGGTCAGACTATTGACTGATTTATTTAATGCCAAAGTCCTAAGAAAATATGATAAACCTGATGGAAAAATTATGCACATTGAAATTCAAATTGACGATTCAGTCATTATGTTGGCAGATTCAACACCTCAATATCCTGCAAATAAATATTGGATGCACGCATATGTTTCAAATGTTGACGAGACATTTAGAAAAGCAATCGAGTTAGGTTGTGAAAGTGTTGAAGAACCAAAGATAAAAGAGAATGACCCTGACAAAAGGGGCACATTTAAAGATTTTGCAGGAAATATGTGGTCCTTAGCCACACAATTAAATCAGTAACTATGACTACAAAAGAATCTAATAAAAAAGTGAGGCAAACACTCAAAATACAAGGTGCAACCCCGTTCGCACAGACCTATTTTCACGGGACAAAAGCAGACCTGAAAGTTGGCGACCTAATTGAAGTTGGCTATAACTCAAACTACGGACAACAAAAAAATGCTAAGTACATCTTTCTGACAGCAACTTTAGACGCTGCAATTTGGGGGGCTGAACTTGCTTTTGGTGACGGACGAGAGAGAATTTATTTAGTAGAGCCAAGAGGAGAGATAGAAAATGACCCCGACCTGACCGACAAGAAATTTCCTGGAAACCCAACACAATCTTATCGTTCAACTAAACCATTCAGAGTAGTTGGAGAAGTAACTATTTGGCAAGGACATTCAGCCGAACAAGTAAAGACTATGAAAGAACATCTTGAAAAACTGAATGAACAAGGTGTAAATTCATTGAATGACAAATAGGAATTATAAAAAATGACCGCACAATGCAATGTAACAAGAAAATAGTATTGGAATTTATAAGTGCAACAAATCAAAAAGATTGGGATAAGGTTTTGACTTTAGTCCATAACGATTTTGTAAGACATAGCTCATCTGAACCAAAAGAAATAAAAACTAATATCGGATTAGTTAAATTCCATCAAGCAGAACTAGAAATATTTCCTGACCTGAAAGAGACCGTAATTTTTGCAATTGAAGAAGGTGAATTAGTTGCTGCGAGAATAAACTTTTCAGGGACACAATTAGGACAACTAATAAATTTCCCACCGACAGGTAAAAAGCTGATTGCGGACTTTAACTGCTTCTTTCGTGTAACGGAAGGAAAGATTAAAGAAACTTGGGTTGAGTATGATAATTTAAATGTACTTATTCAACTAGGACACTACAAAGTTGATGAACAAATCAAATAACAACGAACCGCTAACACGGGTTTTGCACCTGCCTGTTGCAGGCAGGTCAGGCGGGTTGACGTATCCCGATAACTATCGGGATTGCGAAAAGAATTTTGTTCGACAAGATTCGTTGCACTCATCTTGGCGGACTTCGGCAACTTGCGAAACGTTAACACAAATCTTTAAATATTTTTTTGCCATGTCAGTGCTTGTTTAAATATTTCTGAATCTAACATATTTTAATATTTTCTGAATGGTTTATGATTCGTAAGGGGCTAAGATACATAAGACAAGAACATCTAAAGTTTATAATGGTGATATACTTCAAAAACGCCGACAGAAGGTAGCAACAAATTATTATAAACTTATCCGCTTTGAAATAATAATCGAAATTCGTATTGTTTTGTGTTTTTCTTTAATCCCGAGCTTTATTTTGTGAATTTTTATCCTGAAAAGCAATTTTGTTATCAATTCTAAGTGCTCTGCCTTTTGACAAAAAGAGTAATTAGAGGATTATTTTTCGATTCAAAATGGTCAATAAGGCTTATAATTATAAATCCAATAATACACAATCCCAGTGAGGCCCAGAAAGTTCCCGAACTTATATCTGGCAAAACAACCGTTTCCCTGATAGGTATTACATCTCCGTTCGGTTTTGTGGCTGTTTCAAGAACAATTCTGAAGGGCCATATTTTCCATAAAGAACCCATCATGAAACCTACAAGGAGAGTAATTGTAATATTTTTATGATTTTTCAATAGCCATGTTAAAAATCTTACAAATACTAAAATTCCGACTATAATTCCTGCGGCTACCGGAAGAAGTGTGATTACATCAAATGATTTTACTGCATCGAGTATGTATTTATACTGACCTAATATGAAAAGGATGAAAGAGCCTGATATTCCCGGAAGAATCATTGCCATTATCGCTACTGCAGCACTCCAGAATAGTGTCAAAGGATCGTTGGGCATATTCATTGGTACAAGTCTTACGGTAAAATATGCAATTGCTGTCCCAATAATGAAGGTTATTATCATAGGTATATTCCATCGCACATGAGAGCTTACGGAAACAATCGAAGCAAGCACCAATCCGAAAAAGAAAGAAAAAATCAGCACAGGTTCATTTTCAAGTAACCAGCTTATTGAATGCGCTAACGATAACAAAGCACCGCCAAGACCAAGTAATAGGGAAATTAAAAATTTATAGTTTACATGCTCTAATGCATCCTTTATCTTCAATGAAAATAATAATTTCAAAAATTTGAAATTGAATGATTTAATCGTTGTTAGCAACTCCTCGTAAATGCCAAGAATAAATGCCATTGTTCCACCAGAGACTCCCGGAACGATATCAGCAGAACCCATAGCAATTCCTACTCCCATGATTCTGAGATAATCCTTGAATTTGCGTTCTTGTCCAATTTTTCCCTGTGTTTCTGTTTTATTATCCATTTAATTTTCCGGAATTAATTTAAAATTGAGTAGTTTAATAAATAATTGTTTTTTACCTATCTTTTTTTAAAAAGACGAAAGCAAAAAACGTTCTAAAATATAATTTAATGTTTAGAGTTATGATTTTTTATCTTATTTTTTCTCGAATAATTAAGAAAATCAGGAGTTTTATTTAATTATCGTAAGATTATAAATTTCTCTGTAATATTTCTCATTTGAAAAAAATAAACTCCCCTCGGTAAATTCGAAATATCAATTCGGTAAATATTACTGACTTCCCCGAAATTTCTCAGATCTTCATTTGAATATACGCATTTTCCTAGACTGTTATAAATTCTTATCTCAGACTCATCTGTAATTTTAAATTCTTTTGGGAAAGAAATTTGTAAAAAGTCAGACACAACATTGGGGTAAGTTATTGACTTTCTTTCATTTTCATCCGAAATGACATCTGTTTCACTTCCATCCCAACCTGCTAACTTTGCCCATAAATGCCAACTTGCTATTCCTTTCATCACACAATTCAGGCTTACTGAATGAGCACAACCGGAGGTTATGGCACTTATTTTTGATAAAATATGGTCTGGATTAGCTGCCAGCCATTCATTAGCCCAATTACCTTTTCCACCATCAGGCTTCCTGTAATTGCAACCATCATCAGCATAATATTCATCATAGTTTATATTTCCGTTAGGACTATATTTTTCAATATCAGCAAAATCATAAAGAATCTTATTATTTTCAATACAAAATTTACGTATTGTATTATTAGCCTTTTCAAGTGAACCATCAGGACCCTGACCTTCGAGATGTCCTGTCATATAAACAAATTTTACATTTGGATAATTCAATTCCAAATTGTTCATCCTTGAAAGATAATGGGAATTCAAATCAACTTCGTTGACCTGTCCGCACCATGACCAGATGATAACATTACAATTCGGATTATTATTCAAATATGTTCGGGTTTTATCATCCCATCCCGGATAACCACAGTCCTGACTTAATGTGCCTCCTTCTTCTATTCTTAAAAAGCCCGAGCCACCACTTTTACGCCAATTAAATCTGCCATCCTTAAAGTAGGTCATCAATGCATTCATTCCGGTAATTAATTGACTGCCATGAGAAGTATGACCATATCCAATAAAAAGTTCTTCTTTAGCTTTCTCGATATAGCTATTGTCAAGAATTTTATTCAAATCAACTGACTTATGGTCAATAATTATTGGCTTCTTTAATTGTGCTGTCAAGTTTGATGATAATATTAACATTATCGAAGATAATAAAAAAACAAACCAAGTTTTCATATCGCTCACCAAAAAATTTATTTAATTTAAGTATTACCAAAATTAAAATTATTTTCTGACAATGAGTATAAATTAATTTAAAAACTATGTAAAATTCAATAATTTTGCTTTGATTTTTCATTTATTATCAATTAATATGTTCATAAGAATATTTGTTACAGGTGGAACATTCGATAAAGAATATAATGAGATTGATGGAACCCTGTATTTCAAAGACACTCACCTGAATGAAATGCTCAAACTTGGGAGATGTAAAGTTCCAATCGAAATTAGAACTCTAATGATGACCGATAGCATTGATATGACTGATCAGGACAGGGAATTGATCGCCTTTAACTGTCAGAAAAGCGATTCGGATAAAATCATTATTACACACGGAACAGACACTATGGTCGAAACTGCCAAAGTTATAGCCTCAAGGGTGAAAGACAAAACAATAGTTCTCACCGGTGCAATGATTCCTTATAAATTCGGCAGTTCGGATGGTCTGTTCAATCTCGGAGCAGCCATTGCCTTCGTTCAGACTCTCCCCAAAGGGGTTTATATCGCCATGAATGGCAGATATTTCACATGGGATAATTGCAGAAAAAATAAAAAAATCGGAGAATTCGAGGAAATAAATCACATTAATATCTAAACGGAGAAAGGGTGAAGTAGTTTAGGATAAAAGCTATTTCTCTTCAAAGAATTGATATTTCGCATCTGCCCATTGGCGTATATATCATGAAAATTGGAAATTATTTTAGTAAATTTGTAGTTCTAAGATAAGAGAGTTAATTATCATAAGAAATTGAAACATATCAATTTATATAAGCTCTTTTTGTATTCGAAAATAAATTTTCTTGATTATGGTTAAAATAATTTGTATCTATTTAATAATAATTCTCACTCAGGTAAATGCAAATGACTTGTCAAAATCAATACAGATTATTGACAACACCTCAAAGCCTTATACACGATACTGGTGGTTTGCCTCCCAGATTCAAAAAGATGATGTTAGATATAACCTTGATTGGCTCAAGGATAATGGTTTTGGTGGGGTCGAGATTGCTTGGGTTTACCCCTTGAACAGATTAATCCAAGGTGATACAAGTTATACTCCGAGACAGGAATGGCTAAGCCCTGAATGGCGTGATATTGTTGATTTTACTATCAAATACGCTGATTCAATTGGACTTGCTTGTGATTTAACTTTTGGAACCCTTTGGCCCTTCGGTGATACTTATGTAAGATTTCAAGAGGCAAGCCAAAGATTTGGAGAACCAGATTGGCGTCAAGAAATTAAAGCTTCATGGCAGTATCCGAAAGTTGGGTATGTTGTTGATCATATCACACCCAGACATTATCTTCCTTATTTTAAGAGAATAATTGATAGCTATCCTCGCCCTAAAGTCTCCCTACCCCAGTCTTATTTCATTGATAGCTGGGAAGTTAGAACCGATAAGCTTTGGTCTGATAGTTTCAAAGGTGATTTTATTCATAAATTCGGTTATGATATAACTGAATATATGGACTCAATTTATTCACCCAAATTCTCAGAAAATCTTTATGATTACATGTCGCTCATTTCCGAAAAAGTTTTAAAATTTTATTCAGATTTTGACTCATCATTGAACCATAATGGAATCTTATCAAGGGGTCAAGTTGCAGGAGCCCCCTGTGATATTATATCCGGATATTCTTTAGTAGATATTCCTGAAGGTGAGGCTTTGCTTTACGAGCCCGAGTATAACTCAATTCCTGCATCGGCTTGTGCATTATCAGGAAGGAAAACTGTTACTGCAGAATCTTTCACCTGTCTTTATGGTTGGCCCCGTGACTATATGCTCGAAGAACAATCGGCTGATATTAAACTGATCGCTGACGCTCTTTTTGCGAATGGAGTTAATCATATAATTTGGCACGGAAAACCGCATAATCCTAAAAACTCCGATTCCGTGAAGTTCTATGCTACAACTCATGTTGGACCGAGTTCACATTTTGCAGATGAATTACCTAAACTGAATCAATATCTCGAAAAAGTATCCAGATTTATGAAGAAGGGTAATAAATATTCACAAGTTGCTGTTTACATTCCAACAGAAGATGCCTGGACAAAAGGCTATCTTCCCGATGAACTCCGAATGAGGTGGTCTTGGGGATATTACGAAATGCGTTATATCTATTTTCCAGAAGAGACCAAAGGATTTTCACCTATATTGATAAATAGCGATTTCTTGAGCAGAGGAACTGTTGAAAAAGGTAAATTTAAAGTTGCTAATATGGAATTTGACCAGCTTTATATTGACGTAAACTACTTGGATATTAAAGCATTAAAAACTATATACAATCTTGCTAAAAGTGGACTGAATGTTATCCTTAAAAAGAGCCCAAAACAGGCTGGTTCAAAGAAAGACAAAATGTTTAATAACATATTGAATGAGCTTCAAAGTTTAGAAAATGTTTCGGAGAAAATCAAATCTAATCCTTTGATTGATGCAGAAAAAATTCCTGAATATTGGGCAAAGATAGAAGGCAATGATTTATATATATTTTTTTCCAACCCAAAGTCGAAAGGTTTGAAATTTCCTCTGGATTACGGACAGTCTTATAATGTTAAAACTGACACTGTGGATATCCGGATTAATTATTGGAACAAAAGCACTCCAATTAAACTGGTTTTCAAACCATATCAATCACTACTATTAAAAATTTCACCTGATAAATATGAATTTATTGATATTGAATATATTCCAAAAGAACCAGTCATAAAAGCTCGACCAAAGGATTTCAAAGCGCCCTGGAAATTATGACGAAAAGTCAATATATGAATAATGAGCACTGTCCCTACTTGTGTTTTAAGTAAATTGTAAATTATACAGAAAAATTTTTGGTAGTGAGATGATATGCTTGATAGATGGAGACCATTTTTGTGATGGACTCCACCTGAAATCAAAATCTACACCACCCTCGGCGAATGTGTGATGACTGTAGGGGTTCATTGCAATGCACCCCTACAAAGGAATGATATTTCCCATTTGCCTGTTGGCTTATATATCATTAAAATTGGAAATTATAAAGAAAAATGTATTGTGATGAGGTAAATCATTTTGAAAAATCACACTCTTTTTGTAATTTTAAATGTTATTTATAGATAGTTTGCAGATAAGTGAAGAAATTTTGATGATGTCATTTGAGGTTCGCTACGCGAACCATCGTCGAACAAGGGCTAAACAAAATAACGGGGTTACTTCGCTTAGCCCTGACCGGTTATCTATCATACTAAACCGTGCAAAATAATACTACAACAAATACCCCAGCTGCAGGAAGACTCCTTTTTTGGTGTGGTAACCAACTCCAAAGAGAAAATTTGGATTGAACAGGTATTCTGCTCCTCCTCCGAAGCAAATTCCAGATTCGGTTTTTACTTTATATTTATATAGATAATTTGTATCGAATTCCCTTGCCAGTATTGTGTCAGATTGAGAATAATATCCTATTGTAGCAAAAATGCTGAACTTCCCGATGTCATAATAAAAGCCCGCATCTCCATATACGCATACATAAGGATAACTCTCTTCCTGATAATTTCCTTTTTTGGGAAATGGCTGGTAAATGCTTGGATGTATTGAATTGGGTATGCTTTGGGCAAAACCGGAAAAACCTAAGGAAAGACTAACAAATGAATACCTGAAACCCGCTGTTAATCCTAATCCAAGAGTACCATAGCTAAGCTCACCAAAAATCATCATAATTGTTTTCTCACGGTTAGTAAGGGTTAATTCTTCGTATTCTTCTTCATCGTCATAATCTGATTGAGAATTAACCTCACTGAAAGTTGTTGTTAATAACAAAGTCATTAATACAAACCATACGAGCTTTCTTTCCATAGGTTTTCCCCTGTTCGGATTTAAAATTAATTTGAAACAAATTGCTTAGCGTAATACTTGGCAGTAAGTTTCTCTCCGGTAGCTTTTTCAATCATATCGTTCCAAAAGTATTTTGCACCGGGTTTGAATACGTTTTCTATCAGAAATTTCCCTACTTCAGGACTATTAGCAAAGCTAAGATTTTTTGTCTCTTTGGTTTTCAAAGCTTTGTCTGCCAGAGTAAAATAAAGCTGAGAAGCAAAAAGCTCACCCATGTGATAATTGTGATAATAACAGGGACTGGTAGCTATATGTATTTTTGTTGCCCAATCAGGTTCATTCCTTCCTGCTGGTCTTTTTATCATTTGATACTTTTCAACCAGATCCCACCAAAGTTTGTTCAAATCCTGATCAGGGTTTTCGTACATACTCTTTTCAAACCTGTACATAACCTGAGACCAACGGCTGAACACTAATTGTTGAAGTTTAAGGGTTTTAAAACAGGCATCTGCAATAGCATTCTTATCTGATTCCGGCAAGTCAATCATTTTTACCATCCATTCAGGGTTTGTGGCTTGTCTTCCGAACAGCATTGCGATTGCTTCTGTTGTAAAGATATGTGCAGGTTGCTTCAAATCCCATGGTAGGTCATCGCCTAAATATTTTTCATAAATAGCATGTCCATATTCATGGAGAGTTGTTTCCATCCATCTGGCAGTTTGTTTTATATTGCTCAGAACTCTGATATCCTTTGCATCCCTGTCAATATTGATACAATAAGCATGCTGATTTTTATTTTCTTTTTCAAATAAGTCGCTTTTTTGCACTAAATCATCAATAGGTAAATTTAAACCTTTGTAATATTTTACAGCTGCAGCAACAATATCAACTTTCTCATAATATTTATCAAGGTCAACTTCATAAATTTTTGGTGCTTCCTGAAAGAAACGATTCTGATAATGCCATGGCATCAGCTCTTCGGGTTTTATTTTCAATCGCTCAGCCAATACCTTGTCCATCTGTTCTTTTTCCTGCTTGAAAGCATCACGGGTGAGGTTATCGAGTTCATCAAACAGTTTTTCGATTTCCTGGGGATCCTGCTCACTTAATTTCAGACTCATTTCGTGAAAGTTTTTGAATCCAAGCTCTTTTGCAACTTCATTTCTTAGTTTAACAATTTCGATAATATCTTTTGCAACCAAAGGTCCTATTTTCTTCTGAGACATCCAAACATTTTGAAGTTCTTTTGTATCTGTGGATTTTTTCAATATTTCTTCCACATCATTATCAGAAAGTTTTTTTCCACCAATAACAGTTCTAAAACTTGAATATTTATTTTCAAGATTGCTTTGCATTTCGGTTAGTTTGTTGAGTTTTTCAACATCAATTTGTTTCGATAGGAAGGTATTATAAAGAACCGTTAAATGCCTTTTAAGAATTTCATCCTTAATGAGGTTCGATTCTTTGATTTTCTTCAATTTATTGAAAGCTACTTTATCAGCAAGGATTGAGTTCATTAATTTTTCATTTTCAGCATATTTTTTCCAATTTTCTTCGTTGCTGTTTATTGATGCCTCAAAATAAGAAAGAGCCATATTTTTATATGCAGGTTTCATCTTAGCTTCATAATCTTTGACAAATCCCAAAAATTCCTGCTCCATTTTGATTTCCTCCTCAGATTTTGTTTCTTTAGTCTCTTTTTGGCATGATGTTACAAACAAAAGAGAACTAATAATAAATAAATAAAACAAATTGAAAAAATAATTTTTCGATTTCATTAGAACACCTATTTAAATTTATAAATCACTATTTATATTGTCGTAAAAATTCAAGGCGATCTTGCAATTTAGAGATATGAACCAATAATTTGTCTTTTCCGAGAATAGCTTCCTCCTGACTTGTAAAGACCAAATCATAATCTTTACTCATTACAATTGCTTCTTCAGGGCACACTTCCTCACAAAATCCACAATAGATACATCTAAGCATATTTATTTCGAATTTTTCTGGATATCGCTCTTTGTCTCGGTCGGTCTCTGCCGCCTGCACTTCAATAGCAAGAGCTGGACAAACTCTCGAACAAAGCCCACAAGCTACACAACGCTCCCCGTCATCTTCATTAACCAGAATGGGTCTGCCTCTGTATGATCCATTTGGAATCCATACTTCCTCTGGATATTGACGGGTAAATTTTTGTTTGAACATTTGCCGAAGTGTTATTCCCATACCTTTGGCTATCTCAGGCAAATATAACTTTTCCCAGAAATTTAACCTTTCAGCCTCAGTATTCTTTCTTATATTCATATATATTATTTCCTTAAATTATAACAAAATATAATCATGCTATTTCAATAACCAGATTCCAATGGCTGTTAATAGCACATTCAAAAGGGCTAATGGTAGCAAAACCTTCCAGCCTAAATTCATTAACTGGTCATATCTGAACCTTGGAACAGTCCACCTAACCCATATAAAGAAAAACACAAATAATGCTATTTTCAACATATAATTAAAAAACTGTGCTATTGCCAGAGCTATTGATCCTTGTTCCAGACCTAACCATTCAGCAGGAACTGGTAATTGCCATCCACCGAAATACAAAAGAACCATTATCGCTGAAGCAGTTGACATATTTGCATATTCAGCAAGGAAAAACATCCCGAATTTCATTCCCGAATATTCAGTATTATATCCACCAACAAGCTCAGGCTCTGCCTCAGGCAAATCAAATGGCGTTCTGTTAGTTTCTGCAAATGATGACACTAAAAATAAAATAAAACCAAGCGGTTGAAAAATTACATTCCACCTCCATATCACATCCTGCCTTCCGACAATATCATTCAGCGACAGGGAACCTGCTATCATTAATACTCCTACCAAAGCCAGACCCATAGATAATTCATAAGAAATCATCTGTGCCGATGAACGAAGTCCACCAAGTAAAGAATATTTATTATTTGATGACCAGCCTGCAAGTGTTATTCCATAGACACCAACGGAAGTGAGTGCCAAAACGAAAAGAATACCTATATTCAAATCAGGAGCTATACCCATATTATAGACCTTATCACCGATTTGAACATCACCTGCAAATGGTATTACTGCATATACACTAATTGCGATACCTAATGTAATAATTGGTGCTATTCTGTGAAATCTCTTATCAGCAGCTTTTGGCACCAGATCTTCCTTCATAAATAATTTGAAAACATCTGCAAATGGTTGAAGTAAACCAAAAGGTCCAACTCTGTTTGGTCCAATTCTATTCTGGATCCAGGCTGATATTTTTCTTTCTGCCCAAACACCCAGTGCCGCTGCAAAGAGCAATATGAGTGTTAATATTACCACCGCTTTGATTAATGCTTCCAATAAAACCCAGATTATATCCATAATTTTACCGATTTATTTCTAATTATTAGTTTGGTTTCATATAGTGTGATTCGTAGTTTCTGACTTTCTGGTCAGGTTTATCTGCTTTACCTAACACCAAGCCCTGATATTCATCAAGAAGTTCATATGTCATTCCCTTGAATGAAGGAATATTATATGAAATTTCGATAAATACTTCAAGGGAATTTCTGTAAGACCAACCTGCGTTCAAATTATTCGCTATTTTTTGAATAATTTTCCAACTTTGAACAGAATTTCTCTTTTGATGTTGAGTCCATCTATCGTTAAATGCTCCAAATTTGTCGAGTCGGCTCATCTTCATCCCCATAAATCTTAAATTTTCTGAAGTTACCACTGCTGGAGTGATATGTTGAACTCTTCGGTTTATATTAACATAAGTTCCTTCAATTTCTGCAAATGTCGAGGCACGAAGAATTATATCAGCCATACAAGTCAAATTTGAATGATAATACCCAAGTACAATCAGATATTCCAAATCACATA
>CAYYPE010000023.1:0-20633 GCA_964473465.1 uncultured Hyphomicrobiales bacterium | reverse complement strand
TTTACCCTTCTAATGATTTCTTCGTAAACGCTATCATCCATCTTTGGGGTTCTGGATAGAATCCAAAGGTACTTCCGATTGGGATGTCCAACAACAGCCCATGAGTAATCTTCAGCTAGTTCAATAATCCAGTAATCTCCCCGAAAGGGCCAAAAGAACTGCACATCAAGCTTGGCATTGTTAGAATTTGGAACAACATAAGCCCTTCCGCTGACCTGTTTGAGTTCACCGTCCACACTCCATTTTCTGCATCTATTAATCACACGTATAAATCTATCTTTTCCAATTATGTATTCAGCGGTTGAGCAATAGCACCCTTCTTGAAATCTTTGTGGAAATGATGCAATTTCGTACCACTTCCCGGAATACTTCTGTAAATCTACATAGTCAACAACTTTTAAATCAGGATAACTCCTGCAACCGAATAGTGCTATCATAGTGAATATCATTATTAAATTTTCTTTCAACTCTTTTCTAATATTTTGTTATCGAAATCTAATCTGCAGGCTTTATAACCTAACAATAAAGATAATTGACGCCTGTTGCGAGCAATAATGTAGTAAATTGGGTCTAAAATAAATGAAATAAAAGGATTCGAGCCAATAATTCCAAGCATTTTGTAAATTCCACCAAGTTTTTTGGCAATTTCGAAGACAGCCCTCGAGGCTTTATAATATTTCCCATTCTGTTTTTCAATTAATATGACAGATTTCATTACTTCATTGATGGTCAAGTTATTTTCGAACTGCCCAAAATCAAAATCTTGATAGGGAACTATACCAAATTGATTATTTTTATCCTTTGAGCGAATCCATTCAGCAATAGCGGAACAAATTCCACATTCCCCATCATAAATTATTATTGCTTCTTTATTCATTAAAATATTTAAGTCCTTTTATTCCAATATCTTGTCTGTAATATTTGTTTTGATAGCTGATTAAATCTACACATTGATATGCTTTTTTAATTGCTTCATCAAGAGAATTCCCCAAAGCAGTAATTCCGAGCACTCTTCCGCCAGAATTAACTAACTTCCCATCCTTTAAAGCTGTTCCAGCATGAAACACCAACGCCCCGTTTTGCTCAGCAAGGTCTATACCTTTAATTTCAAAACCCTTCCCGAAATTATCTGGATATCCCCTTGAAGCAAGAACAACACAGCAGCAATATTTATCAATGTTTATATTGATCTTGCTTTTATCAAGATTGCCAATTGCAGCACTATAAAGCAAAGCAGCAAAATCACCGCTGATTAACGGTAGCACTGCTTGAGTCTCAGGATCACCAAACCTAACATTGAATTCAACAACCTTTGCCTTATTATTTTTTATCATAAGGCCGGCATAAAGGCAACCCCGGAAAGGAGTTTCTTCAGCATTCATAGCCTTGATTGTGGGCGAAATAATTTCAAGCTCTATTTGTTCCAGAACTTCTTTATTTATGACAGGGGCAGGAGCATAAGCACCCATACCACCAGTATTTTTTCCTTCATCACCATCCAATATTCTTTTATGGTCCTGAGAAGACGGCAGAAGAATAAATTCTTTACCATCAGTTATAGCAAGCACTGAGGCTTCTTCACCTTCCATAAATTCTTCTACAACAATATAATTACCAGCCTCCCCAAATAAACCAGAAAAAATCTCCTTGATAATATTTTCTGCCTCAAAAAAGTCTTTTGCTATAACAACCCCCTTGCCGGCAGCTAAACCATCGGCTTTGATGACAACAGGAAAGATACTTTTTCTCAGGTATTCAATTACTTGATCTTGTTCTTCTTTGCTAAAAATTCTGAAGTCAGCCGTAGGAATGTTGTATTTTCTCATAAACTCCTTTGCAAAGCCTTTTGAGGATTCGAGCCTTGCTGCAAGTTTTGAGGGTCCGAAAACATTGATGTCGTTTTGACGCAATGAATCAGCCAATCCGTCAGCAAGAGGTTGTTCGGGTCCTATGACGACAAGGTCAATATTATTTATCTTGCAGAAATTGACAAAATCTGTGTGTGTCTTAAGTTCCTGTTCGACTTTTTCAGAAATTTTCCAGATGCCGGGATTTCCGGGGTATGAATAAAGTTTTGTGCAACTCAAGGAATTTGTCAGAGCTAATGCAAGAGCATGTTCTCTTCCGCCACTTCCAATAAGCAAAATGTTCATAATATGACTATCCTCATCTATTTAATTTAGGATACCAATAATTTATTGCATCTGACAAAGTCCAATAAACGACTTTTTCGGGTAAATCTTTTTTTATATTCTCAAATATCCATTTAAGATTATCATTTGTATGTGCGTCCTTCATATGTCCGGAGGCAACAACAGGAATAATCAGGTCTTCTTTCATGTCAGGCTCAAATTCTTTGTATATATCTGAAAGGATTTTGACAAAGACACTTGCCGGAATATAGTCATAATCAAACTGAATTACTGTTTTCTCTGCAATTGCTTTTAAATAAAAAGAAAGATTCTTGGTCTGTTTACTTTTGTAAAATCTATGCTCTCGTGGATATCTAATGCTTTTAATTCTCTCCCTTTCTTTTTGCCATTCTAATTCATGCTTTGGGACTTTAATATTGAAAGTCGATTTATAAAATAAAGAGGGAAGAAATTTTTCAATGACTTTTGAGTGTAGCAAACTTCTGGAATATATAGGTATTTCCATCAACCCGGAATTTCCCTGTTCAGTTACAGATTTTTCGGAACATATCCATGGTAGAATATTTGAATGAGCCCGGGAAAAATCATAAAAACCTTCATTTTTCAAACCCTTGGTTACTGAAGTATCGCAAATAATTCCTGCTTTTATTAATTTTTCGATAATTAGCTGGGAAGGTTGAATGCAATAGGCACCAGCTCTGAAAGCAATACATTGATAATCTGGCTTGACCGATTTAAGCAAAGTTTCAAGGTAGCTTTTTCCTTTTAATATCAGTGCTTCAATAGTTTCCCCGTCAAGAGAGGAGATTGCCCATTTGTCCATATTGAGCAACCACTTTCCATTATCAAAATCAACATTTAACCATTGGGGATGAATATGAAGTTGGACGTCTGAACCTGATTTGATTGCATCCTTAAGGATTTCTTCCCAAGATGATGATATATTTTTTGCCCAATCATATCTGTCGGATAAAAAAAGATGGGCAAATTGTTGCCCTACTTCTGCCATTATAGTGATTCTGGCATCAAATTCTTTCATTATGCCAAGCAGTTCAGCCAATGGATTATGCTGGATTTCAAAATAATCGCCAGTTCCATCTCCGAAAATTTCCCAGTCATTTGTCAGAACTAATCCGATTTTCATTGTAACTTAAATAATTTTGAAGGTTTATAATATATTTTTCTGTAAATAGTTATTCCGTCGCCGGCAAGTTCGCACATTTTATCAAATAACTCTCTGGATTGAACAAGAAAAAAATCCATACCGAAAATTTTGAAGTCCCTTGCTAAATCTTTCGGGATATATTTCCTGAAAAATAAAGGTATGTTAAATTTCATTTTTCTTATGTTATGAGCATAAGTCTTTACAATTCGTTCATTTCTATCATAGTCAATACATCTGGCTGAGAACAATTCTTTATAGTAGGGAGCAACCGGGAAATCATCCTTGAAATAATCGTCAACAACATGAGTTGAGGAAAAATAATTTGATGTTACCCCCAACCCAATCGAAATTCCATTTCTTTCAATAACTTTGAAGTAAGGACTCGTTTTATCATAAGGATAAGGAGAATTATGATGCTCGCTAATGAAATAATATGCATCTTTTCCAACTGCACAAACTGATTTTGTTGGGTGAAGACTTCTTTTACTTTCCTTTGACCTTCTTGCTATTTCACTTAGCATTCCTGAATAAGAAGGCGTTTTCTTTATGTCCCATACTTCACCGGAAATCAGAAAATCATAAGAAGATTTGGCTGGATAAGTTGGGAACAAAATTGTCCCAGTCTCGCCAACTGCATCCCTTAGTGCTTCAAAAATTTCTTTCGGGGATAAATCCACATTAAGTCTGTCTATTGAGCTGTGGATAAGAACTGAATAACCTTTTTTTATACCAAGTTCATCAGATAATATTTTGATAAAATCACCTGCGGAAATTTTTTGTGTTGATTTCATCTTTTGGGCAAGGTTTTGTTGCTTCAAGCCCGAATAATAGCTAAGGACTTTTTTCGGTAATAGTTTTCTTATGAAGGACATAATTAAATAACTACAACTCTTTTAGTGAAATGATTAAGCAAAGAAAAGCCGTCCCAAGTCTGCATAAAAGCAAGTGCCTGACCAACAGGAACAATTCTGTCAATACCTTTTCCATTTAATAATTTTGCAAGATTTTTCAGAATCTCAGAATTAAAGCCAATGTAGGACAATGTCTGGTCATTTTCTTTTACTGTATATTGTAGCTCTGTCAGGTCATTGATAAAGCATTGATGAAAATAACCTCCTCCACAAATATTCTCAATTCTGTTAATATCATTTTTCTTTATCTCCACAATCACAGGCTTAGAGGAGTTAATATCGCTCAGAATTTTTAAATCCATACCATTTGCAGATTCTTCATAAAGATAAGCCAATTTATTCATTCTGACGGAAACATGCTCATTATGTTGAATTTTGTTTAACAATTCTTCGAGTTTTTTCCAGAAAAATGATGAAGCCATCTCGTTTTCATCATTATTTCCCACAAAAAAAACAACCTGAGGAGAAGAACAAGCCAATTGGTCAAAATAATATGAGTCGTTGTAAAATAGTCGAACTTTTTCATTCAACTCTGATTCATTCAAGGATAGAAGATAAACTGAATCAATCACCGCATAAGAAATCTTGTCCGCAAAGGCAATATCTCGTGTTGTTGGTTTAGCTAAGTGCTTTCTTATGCTCTGAACAGTGTTATTGCCACCCCATAATATTCTTAAATCGGCAATAGATGATAAATAGGAATTGATATTTTCATCGTATGAGTAAGAAAGAATAATATTTCTGTCGGCAATTTCTTTCATATCCGAAAAATTTATTACCCGATTTATAACAGATAACAAACTGGATAGTTGCTCTCCAACGTTCTGAGTTATTCTGATAATATTTGTATTTCCGGCTAATAAAGAAAAAGCCCATGAATACATAAAGATTGTATCAACATTCGATGGTGCAATCTGGAAGCAAATACCCAGAGGAACAACTATTTCGGAATCTGGCAGAGTTGATTGAAAATTATCTACCATCTTTTTTAAATTTGCCTTTCTTAAAAAATAGGCAAGAGCAACGAGTTCAGGCATTCTTGAGGTTAATGAATCCGTAAGAATTTCTTTTGATAGCTGAAAGAGAAAATTTATGGATAATTCTGAAAAAGGTTCCAAGCGGGATTTAGCAACTAAATCATTGTTAATAATAGACTTAATATCCTCAGCTAAAAATCTTGATGGTATTAATTGAACAATTTTACTCATAAATCAACCTGCTAATGCATAAACATCACTACAGCCTCGCAATTCAGCTTTTGGTATCCTGCCGGAAATTGTAAAATAGATACCTTTCCTGCCACATTTACAATTATCAATTCCGTGGATTATTCCTAAATCCTCCGTCAGAATTGAATGCCCGGGATAACTTTTTGGTAAAACACTAAGCGTTTGAATGATTCCTTCTTCGCCAATAGAATTCAATGGATTGAAATCGAAATTTCTTAATATTATTTCGGAAAAATTTGGTGAATGGAAATAACCCTCTTCACATTCCATATATATACTTCCAACCTGCTCAACCATGCCATAGAAATTAAAAATTTTGGAAATACCCGTCTGCTCTTTTATATTTTGTTTGAATATTTGGTTACTGACAGCTATTTCTGTCAGCTTTTTCCAGCCGCCGCTATGGATTAAATAACCATCCAGATTCAATTTAATGTTATTTTTCTTAAGCTCTTGATAAAAGTATTGCCAGACCATAAAAGTGAAACCGAAAATAAGGATTTTCTCATTGGAATATTTATCAAGATACTCAATCAATTCCGATGTTTTCAAATTCATAGAAGAATCAAGGGCATAGAAATGATTTCTTCCGAAATTCGATAATCCAACCAGACCCGCTCCTCTGGCTGACATACCCGAAGCATTCCCGAGCGAAGATTCCGAATCAATTATAATCATTGGCAATCTTTTGCTTCCAATATAACTCGTTATTATTGATGCAAGAGCCTTTGTTTGCAGTAAAGAAGTTTCCCTGTCAATAAAAATTCTTGAAACCTGCATTGATGTTGTTCCGCTTGATGTCAATGTTTTGAGTATTGCATCATTATCAATGCTTTTAAGTTCTAAACTTTTGAAAAGCCTTACGGGAAAATAAGGAATCTCAGTAATATCCTTAAATTGCCCAATATTATTCTTATAAATCGTATCTATTATATTTTTATATGGCTTACACTTATCGTTATGATAAATAGTTAAATTATTCAGCTCTTTAAGAAGAAATTCTGATTTCTCTTTAAAAGTTAGTGAATATTGCGGCAATTCGAAAAGTTTTTCAATTATGTTCATCAGTAAATATTTTTTTTATTGTTGGGTAATCCTTCTTCCCGGATGAATTGACGGGTATTTGCTGGATACATTTTGTTTTAATCAGTGAATGATGAAAGCCATAAGTTTTTGAGACTAATTCACTTGCATCTTTTTGAATTTTATCATTAACTGATTCTAACAATATATGAATTTCATCATCGGAAACTGGAATTGCAACTTGCACAGCCAGATTTGTTTCAAGAAATTTTTCGACTTCATCCAGATTGATTCTCTGCCCGAGAACTTTGATAAATCGCTTTAGCCTGCCGGTTATGAACAGATAACCATCACTATCAAGATAACCAATATCGCCTGTTCTTAAAATACCTTTAAGTTCATCTCCTTTTGAAAGTTCTTCTCTGGTCTCTGCATATCCAAGCATAACATTTTGACCAGAATAGACAACTTCGCCATTTTCTCCGGACGGAAGCAATTTATCATCATCCATTATTTCAATTCTACCACCGGGGATTGGAATTCCTGCCGAACCAATCTTGTCGCCTAATTTCTCGTAAGGAACATAAGATATCCTTGCAGTTGCCTCGGTTTGTCCATACATAACATAAAACCTAAAATTTTTAGCTCTGGAAATATTATAAAAATATTCAATTTTTTCAGGGGCAAGTTTTCCTCCTGCCTGTGTCATATATCTAAGCGAAGGTAAGGACATTCTCTCGAATCGCAATCTCTCCAACATATAATAATTATATGGAACCCCGGCAAAAGAAGTGCAGGAAAACTCTTTGAACAAATCCCAGAAACTTTTTTGGGCTATTGTTTCATTGGTTAGAACTATTTTCGCACCTTTAAGGATATGTGAATTAATTACGGATAAGCCATAAGAATAACTCATTGGCAGACTTGTTATAGTTATTTCGCTGTCCTCTATATTCAGGTATTTGGCTATTGACTCAGCATTTGATTGAATGTTCTTATAACTAAGTCTGACAAGTTTCGGACTTCCAGTTGTTCCAGATGTTGATAGCAAAACTGCTGTATCGTTGAAAATTACAGAATTACAATCAATCTGGGACTTAAGAAAAAAAATTCCATTAATAGTGGATTTTTTCTCATTATAATTTTCAAATGAAAAAGCTGAATTGGTCTGAATAATAAAGTCAGGTTTATAAGTCATTATTAGCTTTTTTAGAAGAATTTCATCGGTAGAATAATTCAATAATATTACAGCATTGCCCGAGCGTAAAGCTGCCAGATAGCAAAGAACGGAAAGATAAGAATTGTCACAAATCAAAGCTATCAGAGATTTTGAACCTGAACTTAGTAAGCTCTGTATTGAATTAATCACGGGTTCAAAATCACTGTATAGAAAAGTTTCTTTCGTCTTCCCTTCGATTAATCTAAGATTTTTGAAATTATCCGAATTCAACCAAAACATAAAATCAATATTAGATTATCATACCACCATCAACACCAAGAATCTGACCTGTGATATACGAAGAGAGGTCAGATGCAAAGAAAAGCACAGCACGGGCAACATCTTCGGGAGTGCCTATTCTTCCAAGTTTAATATTAGAAATTGTTTTTTGCCTGATTTCTTCGCTGAAATGACTAACAAGGTCAGTATCAATAAAACCCGGAGCTATTGCATTAACCCTGATTCCCAAGGGAGCAAGCTCTTTTGCAGCCGAAAGAGTAAATCCAATCAGAGCGGATTTGCTTGCACTATAGACTGATTCACCTGTATTTCCTTTGGTGCCGATTATTGATGAAATATTAATAATACTGCCTGAATTATTGCGTGCCATCAATCTTGATGCGAATTGAGTGTTATAAATTACACCAAATGTATTTATCCTGAAGGTTTTGTCAATGTGAGATTCCGAAGCAGTGGCTAACATACTATCTTCCATTATTCCGGCATTATTGACAAGAATGTCAAGTCTTTTGAATTCTTTGAAGATACTGGAAAAAGCATTTTTAACCTGCTGATAGTCAGACACATCATAAAAAAGTGTTGTCAAATCAAGATTTTGAGATTTTGCTTCCTGAATTTTCCGATTCAATTCGTCAGTTTCCTGAATATCATTAATGATAACTTTTGCACCATTAGAAGCAAGAAGAAAAGCAGTCTTCCAGCCAATACCACGTGCCGCACCTGTAACAAGAGCAGTTTTGCCATTAAGATTCAAAAGTGATTCCATATTTCGATAAAATCTCCTTAGCTTTTTTGAAACTACTCATATCAATAACGTCATCAGTTTCGAGCATAATATCAAAACTATCTTCAATAGCAGCAATAATCTTCATATGGGCTACCGAATCCCAGCCCAAAGTTCCATAAGAAAGATTATCATTAATTTTCTCAATGCTCAAACCCAACACATTTGCAAACGAATTTGTTAATTTATCAAGATTCATAAGGTCACTTCCTTGCATCTATTTAATCTTTTTAAGCCATATAGACAATGGATGATGTCTTTTATTATCATAAACATCGAAAGTATTCTTAATAATATCAGGGTATTTATGATGAAGATAGCTCTGACATTGTAAAATTTCAAAAGAGTCATTTCCTGTTAAAATTGCCGTAAGTATAGCTGTTTCGTTCCAGAGAAGAGAACTCCTGAACCTTTTATCATCAGGCATAAGCGTCATATAGGGAAAGCAAATATCGTGAATATGTATTATAACACCTGATTTCAAGTTTGGAATTACATTTAAATAAAGATAGCTTACATCGCTGTCAATTTTCAGGACATGACTGGAATCTATAAACAGAACATCACCATCTTCGAGTTGTTTGAATAATTCAAGCTGGACATCCTGAACTTCCGAGTGATAAAATCTGATTAGATTGTCTTTCTCAAACTGGAAGAATTGCTTCCGAGGATATGGCTCAACGCAGGTAATTTCCGAAAAAAAGCCTATTTCTTCTTTATTCTTCAAACAAGCTTGAAGAGTATAGTAAGTTGACATTCCAGAACCTACTTCGATAATTTTATTTGGTTTTAAATGTCTGATAAAACAGTAAAGATAATAAGCTTCAATTTCAGGGAAGCCTTCTCCAAAGCCTTTTTTTAAAATCTGATCATAAGAATCACCATTTTTTAATTCTTCTTTATAAACCGATATTTTATTATTAATGTTTTTTTGATTTTCAATATTCCAATCAATACCATAGATATCATATTCTTTTAACCATCTCTTTTTGTTTTTCATTAACTTTCTGATGTCTGGCAAAGGGCTATAGAAATGTGTTGGAGATGTTGGCAATTGATATATAATCATAAAAACAAGAGAATAAATGTAATCAAAGATTTTAATCTCTCTGCTTAATGATATTAAATCGCCTAAAAATCTAATTGGCTTTCGAGTTAATTTTATTAAACTTTGTTTTATACTCATTTTTAAAATTTCAAAAATAAATATTTTTTTCGTTTTATATATTTTTTAATTTAAACGAGTGTATATTTAAAATCATTGATAAAAAGACATGAAAACAAGGTTAAATTTTTTTGTTATTCTTTTTGCTTTCGTTTACTAATATTTTATATAATCAAACTGAAATAAACGGAATTATCAATTCTTACTATCAGGTAGTTCTTTTGTTGGGATTTTTGAACTTTGGCAAAGACTATCTACGATGTTGCTTTTGATGACTCAGAAGTTACTGATCTTTCATTTGATATAATACCAAACCCTGTTCAGCATATGAAATAAATGTCAAATTTTATAATACTTACAACGAATTACTTGAATTAGAGCTTTATAATCCTTTAGGGCAAAAAATATATCAAGAAAATATTTTTGTATTACCTCAGCAATCATATAAACTAAATTTTGATATTAATAATCTAACACCATGTGTTAATTTTTACAAGGTAAGTAATTCAAGGCAATCAAAGGTAGAAAAGTTTATAATAACAAAATAATTGAATGGGTTGTAAAAATCCATTAAATAAATTCTGGAGCATAAGGCAGTCTGTCTTCAATGAAAAGCAAATACTCCCCGTTGTGAAGTGCAATGTCAATAGTATCAGATAAAGCTAAATTCCTTGCTCCTTCCCGAATTCCGAGTTCAAGGACTTCGTTATTCAAATTCCATTTTAAGTTTTTTGTTGTTAATCTAACCGATGGCTGGGGTATAATTGAAATAATTTCATTTATTTTGGTATTCAAAGCTATAGAAAAATGTATCGGGATTCCATATCGTTTTTTATCATAGACACATAAATTCAAAGACCCGGCATATTTCTTGAGGACGCTACAGTTATTAAGGGTGTGTTCGAGCTCCCCGCCATGAAAACCAATTATCAATAAATTTTTATAATTCATAGAATTGGCAAAATTGAGAGTTTTTTCAAAATCGTTTTCCTCCTGACTTGGAAGATATATTATTTTTTCTTCCTCAAAAAAAGATCTTAACGGACTTGCCCGAAAAGTATCCAGATCACCTATGACATAATCAGCTTTTATATTCTTCTTTAACAATGATATTGCGGCACCATCGGCTGCAAGAATTGGAATATCACCCATTGATTGAATTACTTTTTTCATTGGTAAATCGCCGTCAAGAGCTATAATACAATCAAAAAGGAGATTTCCGAATGTAAGTGTGAAAATTTTTTTGTGTTCCGATTCTTCAATGGTCATAAGACTCAGTTAATTAAAAATTAAGGGGTGTCTCACTAAATGGACAACCCCTTTTTAGTAAAAAAAATATATTTAATAATCAAACAGCTTTTGACTTTTCAACAGCTTTTAATTTGGCTTCTTCGAATAAAATCGCAAGCTTTACTTTTTGCTTTTCATCAGGAGAAATATCAGATGAAATCATATTTTTAAAATTTTCAATAGCAGAGCGTGTGGCTTCACTGTCAATTCTGGATGGTTCCTCAGCCTTATCAACAAGAATTGAAATTTTATTACCATGAACTTCGGTGAATCCGGGACTAACAGCGTAGTATTTTGTATTGTTTTGCTCGTCAACAATTTTCACCAGACCTGTATCGAGTGAGGATACTATCGGTGCGTGGTTAAACAAGACCTGAAAAGGACTCTTTGAACCCGGGACGGTAACAGAAACAACATCTCCGCTATACAAAACCTTCTGCGGTGTTACGATTTCCAGTTTTAATAATTTATCATTAGCCATAATATCAATTCATAAATAAAATTATTAGCTTTGTTTCTTGGCTCTGTCAATGACTTCATCAATTGTTCCAGCATAGCTGAAGAAAGGCTCGGGAATATCATCACACTGACCTTCAAGAATAGCTTTGAAACCAGCTATTGTGTCATTAATTGTAACGTATCTGCCTTCGTAACCAGTGAACTGCTCGGCAACAAAGAATGGTTGAGAGAAGAATTTTTGTATTTTTCTCGCTCTGTAAACGGTAAGTTTATCTTCGTCGGAAAGTTCGTCCATACCAAGAATATTTATAATATCCTGCAAATCTTTGTATGTTTGTAAAACTTTTCTAACTCTCATTGCAGTGTCATAATGTTCATCGCCAATAATAAGTGGATCCATGATTCTTGAAGTTGAGTCAAGCGGATCAACAGCAGGATAAAGACCGAGTTCTGCAATCTGACGAGATAGAACAGTTTTAGCATCAAGGTGGGTAAATGTGTTAGCGGGAGCAGGATCTGTCAAGTCATCAGCAGGAACATATACAGCCTGAACTGAAGTTATAGAACCTTTGTCAGTCGAAGCAATTCTTTCCTGCAGGATTCCAAGCTCAGTAGCCAAAGTTGGCTGATATCCAACTGCTGAAGGCATTCTTCCAAGAAGTGCTGATACCTCTGAACCCGCCTGAATGAATCTGAAAATGTTATCAATAAACAAAAGGACGTCTTTTCTTTCTTCATCCCGGAAATATTCGGCAATTGTTAAAGCAGTCAGTCCCACTCTGGAGCGTGCCCCCGGTGGTTCGTTCATTTGCCCGAAGACTAATGTTGTTTTGTCGAGAACTCCAGATTCCTTCATTTCAAGATAAAGGTCGTTACCTTCTCTTGTTCTTTCGCCCACACCACCAAAAACAGAAAATCCACCGTGATGTTTAGCAATATTGTGAATAAGTTCCTGAATAATAACAGTTTTGCCCACACCAGCACCACCAAAAAGACCAGTTTTACCACCTTTTGTAAATGGTTCAATTAAATCTATAACTTTTATACCTGTTTCGAACATTTCTTTTTTAGTGCTGAGAGATGCAAATTCAGGGGAAGGACGATGAATTGGATATTTAAGATCTGTTATTATTTCACCTTTACCGTCAATGGGTTGACCTATCAGGTTCATCATTCTTCCGAGAACATTTTTACCAACAGGAATAGAAATCGGCTGACCTGTATCATAAACTTTCATCCCTCGAACTAAACCATCTGTTGAATCCATAGCAACAGATCTAACACGAGATTCACCTAAGTTTTGTTGAACTTCGCAAACAAGGATACTTTCCTCGCCTGTTTCCGGAGATTTTCTTGGAATTTCGAGAGCATTGAGAACCGATGGAATTTGGTTCTCAGAAAATTCAACATCAACAACGGGACCGATTACCTGAACTATTTGACCTTCATTCATATACTGAATTACCTTTTATTATTTAAATTATGTTTTACTTTGAAAATGCGAAATTAATTAATTATTGTCTAATAGACAATTTTTTTGAGTTTCATCTTTTTTGTTAAATAAAAAAACTCTTATTTGTAATCATTAAGTTTTTTATGTAGTTAAAAAATCAACAACAATTGATTCTTCTCGGTATTTTTCGATTACCTGAACTGCTTTTAAGTGTGCCGGATGATTCAAATATACTTCTAAATCAATTTCAGAATCAAACAAAGATATAACAACAATATCAAAAGCTCTGGAACTGTTATTAATGTTCAACCCTACTTCGTAACCCTTAATGATTGGAATTTGTGAGGGAAGTTTATCCAACATACTTTTGATTTTTGCTGCATTCTCCTTCTTACTTGAACCTTCGGCATAGTTATGCAGCTTGAACATAACCACATGTTTAACCATTTTTATTTCATTGGAAAATCAAAAAAACAAAATTAAATTATTTTTTTGTTTTTTAATAATTCAGTGTTGTTGTTATTTCTAACCTTGGTTTATTGAATTGAAATTTCCCTTCGTCGAAGTCGGGCAAACTGATTACTGGTCTGATATCATTGGAAAGAGCCCAGCCTTCGTCTGGTAATCCCAACCATGTTTTGTCCATTCTCCTGTTATCGTTCTCGTCGTGGTGGAGAGTATAGGCATAGTTCCCGAAAGGAAGGTCTTCTATAATAATTCTAACCTGATTATTGCTGATTTTGGAATCAATTCTCAAGCTTGAATTATCACTTTCAGTAGGAAAATATTTTCCCTTTTCTGTATTGAACAAATGAAATATTATTTTTCCGTTATTATTTTTTATGTTGTTGATTTGTATAATTAATTTGCCTTTCTCTGCTTTCGAGTTCTCTGTCCCGGAATTTGATGAAAAGCTTACTCTTACGTTCTGTGAATATACAAAAAAACCTACCGGACTGAAAAATGGTAAAACGAAAATTAATATAAACATCAATATTAATTTTTTATCAGATTCCTGAATGATTAACTTCATATATTTCTGTGTAGTGTTTTTATTTTTAATAATAGAAACCATCTTAATTTAAAAAAATTAAGTAATAAAAAAATAATTTAATTGTTTAATTTTTGTGAACTTTTCTTCCTGCTATCCAGACCTCATCAACATGGTTTATACCGAAATGGTAGAACAGGTCTGTATAAGAATTAGTATTAAGTATTGAAAAGTCAGCTTGTTTGCCAACTTCAATACTTCCGCAGATATCTGACAGTTCAAGGGCAGCCGCACCATTTAAAGTAGCAGCCGATAGTGCCTCTTCGGCAGTCATTTTCATATTTATTACAGCTAATGAAAGTATAGTTTGCATATTTTCGGTGAAGCAGGAACCCGGATTACAATCAGTAGCTAATGCTATTGCAAGACCGTTGTCAATCATTTTCCTTGCAGGTGCATAGGGCATTCGTATGAAATATGCTGTGCCGGGAAGTAGAGTGGCAATTGTTCCGGCTTTTTTTAACTCCTCAATCCCATTATCAGAGACAAACAAAAGATGGTCAGCCGATACGGCATTGAATTTTGCCGCAAGCGAGGCAGCTTCGACATTAGCTAATTCATCAGCGTGAACTCTTATTTTCAGTCCATAGTTAAGAGCAGAATTAAAAATCTTCTCTGCCTGTTCCAAAGTATAATAACCCCTGTCAACAAATGCATCCACATAAACGGCAAGTTTTTCCTCAGCTACCTGTGGGATCATTTCATTGCAAATTATCTCGACATATTTGTCTTTATTATTCTTGTATTCTGGAGGAAAGTCGTGTGCCCCCAGAAAAGTCGGAACAATTCTGATTGGCATTGTTAAAGCCAATTTTTTGATTGCCTTCAATTGCTTTAATTCTGATTCAATCGTCAAACCATAACCACTTTTGACCTCCAATGTTGTAGTTCCGTGGGCTATAGCATTTTCAGCAATTTTTGATGCATTTTGAACCAATTCTTCAATTGAAGCGATTCTCGTTGCCCTGACTGTCGTTTGAATTCCGCCGCCTGCATTTGCAATTTCTTCATAAGTGGCACCCCTCAATCTTCTTGCAAATTCATCTGAGCGATTACCAGCAAAGATTATATGAGTATGAGAATCAACAAATCCCGGAATGACAGTTTTGTTCCTTAGATCAATAACCTTTTCAGGTTGCTCAACTGAAATAATATTATCAACATCACTCGTTTTCCCTATCCAGAGAATTTTTTCATCAAAAAGCACACTACCGTCTTTGATTTCGGAAATCTCGTTCATTTCAATTCCGCAAAGTTTCTTTTTGCCTTTTGAAGCAATTGTAACTAATGAAGAAATATTTTTTATCAAGGTTTTCATTTTTCGATGGATAATTATTTCAATTTATGATTGATTTACTATTTATAACTTGATGGAAAAATTACTTTTCCAGCAAGAAGATAATTTTATTGATTGATTATCTGAAGAGCCAGATCAACAACTTTTTGGGTTTGCTCTTCGATAGTTAATGATGAAGTATCAATCAGAATAGCATCTTCGGCTTTTTTCAATGGGCTATTCAAACGGCTGCTATCATAAATGTCACGGCTTTCTAATTGAGCTTTAACTTCTTCCAATGATAATTTAATGCCAGCCTGCATTAATTCTTTTTGCCGCCGGATTGCTCTTTCTTCAATTGAAGCCACAAGGAAGATTTTTAAATGAGCTTCAGGAAAAACCACTGTCCCGATATCCCTGCCATCCATAACCACACCACCGTTACTACCCATATTTCTTTGAATTTCTACCATAGCTGTTCTAACGCAATCTATTGCACTAACAGGACTTACCCATCTTGTTACATCTGATTTCCTGATATCAAATGATACATCCTGATCATTTAAAAAAGTTTTCTGACCTTCATCGGTAATTTTTATTTCTAACTTGATGTTTTTTACTAATTCGCAAATAATATCTTCGTTGAATTCTTGCCCACTGCGGATCCACTCAAGAGTAACTGCCCTATACATTGCACCGGTGTCAATATAAAGATAATTTAATTTCTTTGCCGTCTCCCTTGCAGTTGTACTTTTCCCGGAGCCGGAGGGTCCATCAATAGCTATTATAATCTTTTTCATAAATTAATTTATTAAATTACATAATGACAGAGAAACTGAACGATAATCAGAAAAATTTTCGAATATTAAATCCGGGGAATATGTTTCTAATTCAGAAATATTGTAGCCTCCGGTTGTAACAGAAGCAACTTTTATATTATTAGCTCTTGCACAGGTTATATCTCTGGGAGCATCGCCAATAATGATAGTGTTTTCGTTTGAAAATTGTTCCACTTCAAATAATGAATTAGCCCGCTTTATAGCTAAAGGCGGCAGTTTGTTTCTATCTTCCTCGTCACTTCCAAAAGCTCCGAAACGGAAAAAACTATGGAGATTATAAGTTTTGAGCTTCTGGTAAGCATTCTCACGAAAATTGCCAGTTAGAAGCCCTAATGTTATGAATTCTTCTTTGGATAAAAAATCAAGAAGTTCAGGAACGCCATCCAGCAAAAGAATATATTTTGGTGTGCAGTATTTTCCGAATAGATGCAACATTTTCTCCCATATCAGTTCGATATGAGATTGAACAGAGCTGAAAGGTATATTGTTTATTTCACAAATTTCTCTTAATATTTTCAGATCTGTCTGACCTGCGAAATCAGGCAAATTGTTTTTATCTATTCTAACATTGAAAATCTCTTCCATTATGTCTGAAAAAATCTTACCCGCTGTTCCACTCTTAAATTTTATCAACGTCCCATCAATATCGAAAAGGATTAGTATCTTTCTTTCAGACATAATGAATAATTAAGTATAAACATTAAAACGGAAGGTCATCATCTTCATTAAAACTTGCGTCAGGAACTGATTCCGCGATGTTTGATTTTGAAAATCTCTTATCGTTGTCTGTCTGATAGTCTGAAGACTCAGCTTTGTCGAGCAAAACAAGGGAATTTGCAATAATATCAGTTGAATAACGGGTTATCCCTTCTTTTTCGTAACTGCTTGTTTTCAATCTGCCTTCGATAGCAACTTTACTACCTTTTTTAAGGAACTTATTGGCTGTTTCAGCTAAATTTCTCCAAAGAACTACCCTATGCCATTCAGTTTCTTCTTTCCACTCACCCTGATCATCTTTGTAAGATTCACTTGTAGCAACATTAAGTTTGCACAGTGCTATACCCGAATCCAGCATCCTAAAGTCCGGATCCTGCCCTAAATTTCCAATTAAAATCACTTTGTTCATTGAACGAGCCATAAATCACCGTATATATAAATTTAAAAATTTTCAGATGCCTTGTCATCATCAGTAAAATAACTGTCATTGAAAATATTTTCTTCAGAGACAGATTTATCAGAATCGAAATCTTCGTAGAGTTCCGGACTTGCAGCAGCTTCTCTTGATTGTTGATTACGCTTTTCAAGAATAATCATATTATTGGCAATTATTTCGGTGAAGAATTTAGTCTTCCCTTCACGTTCAAACATTCTTGTTCTGAGCTTCCCCTCAACATAGATTTTATCGCCTTTTTTTAGGTGTTGGGCAGCAATTTCTGCCAATCTGTCCCAAAAAACAACACTATGCCAATCGGTTACTTCTTTCCATCCGCCACCTTTTTCTTTTACAATTTCTGTTGTTGCCATTCTGATTGTGCAAACCGATGCACCATTAGGGGTGGTTCTCAATTCGGGATCTTTTCCGATATTGCCGATTAATGTTGCTCTGTTTAAACTTCTTCCAGCCATAGGTTCTCCATCAAAAAATCAATACTAAACTTAAAATTATATTAACAAACAAGAAAAAAAATAATTGTAAAAAAATAAAAAAAAGGACTGTAATTTTTTTTACAGTCCAAATTAAAATGAAAATTCAGTATTAATATGCTCCCTTTCCGGAAAGGACAACCGCTATTGTCCGAGCAACAATATAAATATCAAGAAATATTGACCAATTTCTGATATAGTAAACATCAGTGCTGTTTCTTTCTTCAAAACTTGAAGCATTTCTATCTGTAACCTGCCATAGTCCGCTTATCCCGGGTTTTACTTTCAAAATCATTTCTTCGTGACCGTTCATTTTATATTTTTCCCAAGGCATATATGCTCTTGGACCTATCAGACTCATTTCGCCTTTGAGAACATTCCAGAACTGAGGCAGTTCGTCAAGACTGTATTTTCTTAAGATTCGACCGACTCGGGTTAATCTGGGGTCATTTTTCATTTTGTGATATACTTCATATTCAGCTTTGAGTTCTTTGTTTTTTGCAAGTAGATCAGGAAGTCTCTTTTCTGCATCATAATGCATAGTTCTGAATTTAACAATATTAAACCGGCTGTCACCTTTTCCCATTCTTTCCTGCTTGAAGAAAACCTTGCCACGAGAGTCAATCTTAATCAATATAGCAATGATGATGATCAAGGGTAATGCAAGTATGCTTAGTGTTAGAGCAAGGACTAAATCGAATAATCTTTTTCGGATCTGGGAAGAAGTTTTTAATAATTTTTGCTGGACTTCGAGCCCGACAATACCACCCAGATCTTTCGATGAAACCCATAAGCTGGATATTCCATATAGATCCGGGATGAAAGTTGTATTTTTAAAATATTTTGAATAATTTTGAATGATTTCCTGCTTCTTACTTCTTGAAGCATTAGGCATAGCTATAATAGCCTGTTCAATATCGAGTTTTTCTACTAACTGGGGAATCACCTCCATCCCTCCAACAACGGGAACATTTTCAATGTATCCCCACTTGTCGCTGTTATCATCAATAGCTACAATAGGTCTTAAACCAATTTGAGGATGTTTTTTAAGTGATTTAATAACCTGCTCGCCTGAATTCCCCGCTCCAATTATGATAACAGGCACTCCCCACCAATTTTGATGAGAGAATAATTTCCTGACCAAAGCCCTTCCCATCGGAACAGTCAGAACAGCAATAGCCCACGACAGAACAAAAGCTATCCTTGAGTAATCCCAGGCATCTTTAACTAAAAACGATAGAGTTGCAAGAATGGCATACACGAATGTAATGCTATATGTCAATATCCTGAGTTCTTCGATAACATCAATACCAAATCCGGGATATAATCCCCTAAGGAAAAATATAGCCGGAAATAATAATAATATAAATGGAAAAATATCAAGATATTTGTTCAAATCAACATCTCCGAGAAGAAAGTTATCCCGTGCGATGAGAGTTACTAAAATGGTTGCACTTAAAACTATGATGTCTGCTAAGAAGAGAATACTTCCTGCTGCTAATTTTCTCAGGAATACATTTTCCTGTGGTTTGATTGCCTCTGCCGGATTTACCAGCATCTCCGAGAGGCTCTTTAGAGATGGATTATACATTTGCTCTTACACTTTATCCAACAAACTAACCTTGGTATAAATTCCCTTAATCGATCCTTTTCTCTTTTTTTATTTATTAAAAAAAAGTAGTTGCAAAATTAACATTTAAGTTATTATTAAAAAACAATTTGTAATAAACACAAAAAATATACCGATTAATTTAATCTGATTGAAAAAAACATATCAAATCAAAATTAATCGGTATAAAATTTTCTTATAAATTTATCTCTTATTTACTAACAAAGGTAGAAATATACCCGATTTTTTTTCCTATAAAAATAAATACAAAGCAAAAATAATAATAAAAAATTATCAATGCAAGAAAAAAAGCAAGAAAAAAAATTTTTTTTATTTTTTTGAGACCTTTTTGCTTTTCAGGTGTTTAGTAAAAAAAACTGATTGTTAAACCCGAAAAGAAGTCAAAAATGTTTTAACGATTAAATATATAAAAATACATTGACTTTCAGGAAAATGTCAATGTTTTTAAAAATTTATAAAGCAAAAATAATTAGTCGCAAGTACCATCTATGCAGGGTGTTGGTAGCCCTGTTATACAATCTATATTATTTGAAGGTCCTGAACATGAAGTAACACTATAAGGAGTTATGCTGTTTATCTGAATATCCTTGATATTATATACCGGATCATAAATTACTTTGCATACATAAACCTTTTTGCAGCACTTATAACCACAAATAACATCTTTGTATATACTGTAAACTTTATGTGTTATCTGACCTTCGTGAATCTCCCTGATTTCATTTACTACAGGACTATTACCCGGACAACAATAAACTGATTCCTGAACATCAAGATTCAATACAATTTGAGCCTTTGTTGTGCATTCTCTTGTATAATAGAATTCAACGTTAAAAATTGTCCCCGGTTCAAAACTTTGATAATTCACTACTCGTTTTATTATATCAAATGTAAGAATTTTTTTCCATGTGTCATAGCTTATTGAAGGTGAATTATTTTTTGAAAAAGTATTCCAATCAACTTTTATCATATAAACACCATTATGAATACCAGATCTGTATGATACAGAAGCTCTGCCAGGCAAATAATCAAAGTTTGATTCATGCTCTGTTATTTGACTCCAGTTGATTTCTTCGTCGGGACAGTTAATGTTTGGGTCGGC
>CAYYPE010000022.1:0-23630 GCA_964473465.1 uncultured Hyphomicrobiales bacterium | reverse complement strand
GGGTCTTTGTCAGGGATTTTGTATAAATATTCCTCCTTCCAGTTTTTTCCACCGTCGAATGTCATAAGTATTAAGCCGCCACCGCTGGTTACCATACCAAAATTCTTATCATAGAATTTAACACCGTTCAAGCTCCAACCGTTGAATTTTTGGTTTCTTTGATATTCCCAGGTTCTGCCTCCATCGCTTGTGTGGGCTATTTTTTGATATGTTGTAGAATAATCGTTCAGGTCTGTTCGCCTACCACCGCATACCCAACCGTTTTCTTCATCGACAAAATCCATATAGGGAAGAAAATCAGGTATGACACCCACTGTATCCCAGTAACTGAAATTATTCTTTGCGATATAGGAATAAAATCTTTCTTCTTTTGAACCTAAAACCAAAGCTATACAATACATTGTTTCTTTATCAATCAATTCTATTTCTTGGAAAAAGAAATCTCTATATAAATAATTTAACGGAAACCAAGACAAACCTCCATCGTTTGTTTCATACAAATATGCACTTGAATCCCATGGCTTTTTTAAAATTCCCATGATTCCATATTTATCATCAAACATCCTGAGTCTACCTAATGATTTATCCTTACCTAAATTATATTTCTGCCAAGTCTCACCCTTATTAGTAGTTCTGAGAACATAACCTGAATCGGCTATTGCAATAAACAGATTAGTATCGGGATAAGATATCTCCTGTAGGTCGGCAACCTCATACCTTTTATTCGGACCGGTATAATATGCTGAATCCATATAAACAGTCTTCCATATTTTTCCACCATCAGTTGTGCGTCTTAAATAGTATCCGCCAGTATAAATATTTGCCCAAGCAATGCAATTTAAAGAATCGGCACATTTTATGTCAAAAAAATAGCTATACTCGTATTCAGGACTTGCATCCGGTCTTATATCAACGACTTCCCATCCTGGCGGGCGGGCTAATGTTATGCTTATATTAGCAAAAAACAGAAGGCAAATAATTATATTTCTAAAATTTATAATCTTTTTCATCTACATTTTAAAATCAATTTTTTATATAACAAAAATCAGCCTGATGTTAAATCAGGCAGATTATTATTTTTAATTTATTATTAATATTTTATTTTTAAATACTTGTACATCATCAATTTTTACACGGATAACATACATGCCCATGTTTATTTCTTGTTTTAATGGATAAGTAACATAATAATTGTTTTTTTCAAACTTTTCATTAATTATCAAATTACCAAGTAAATCATATAGCTCAAGAGTTACATATCCATTTAGATTACATTCCATATTAATATTAATATTAATATTAATGTTAATATTATCACTGTTTATATCCTGAATTGCTGTTACATTACAAATAACATCCTTGTTTTCGATTAAATTCTCTTCCGAAAATTCCCTGCCATGAACCAAATCAGGAAACCATTTTTCGCAATTCCTGGAAGAACAACCTTGTGGACATTGCTCCGGCATTGAATATGCGGGTGAGTTTTGGAAATATCTGGTCATTGTTATATTATTATTCAAATCCTTCACATAGCAAACAGTAAATGAAGCATAACAGCATTCATCTGTGGGGCAGTAAGTTGTATACACTCTCCTTCCATCTTCCCTTGTATGCCATCTCCAGCAATCATTAGAAATTACTCTGAAGTTTGTGAAACAGTACTCAACATTGGGTTGTTGCATTTCAACTGGAATTTTAAATTCATTATAGACTTCGGGAGTTTTAAATATTTCCACCAGCATCGCATCTCTCATAGCGTCGAAACAGTCGCATAGGGGGTCGTTATTATATTTGAAGTTTACAACTTCAACATCACGGTGAATTGATTGTTGTCCATTAGTAACATGCCTGTATGTGTATTCATAATCAACGTAACAATCAACAGATGAATTAGGGCATCTATATTTAGCAGTCCCTTTTCTTGGCGGTAAAATAAAGTCAGCCTCATCATAATCAGGTTTGCAAGGGTCAACAATAAAATTGCATGGATTAATAAAGGCACTTACAGGAAGGCATATCCCCTTGCCGTCACTATCTAACAATTTGATTTTTATCGGTAAAGGTAACAATGGATCCCCAAAGAAAGCTGTTTTAATGACACAATATTCAAACAAATGACCGCCACTTTCGATTGGTGCATTATCGCTTTCATAGAGGAAATTGTCATTATAATCATAAACGGCAATTTTATATAGATTGCACTCAAAACCCTCGTCTATTGTAACGTAAACATAAAAACAACATTCGCTTCCGTTATCAAATTGCGGGCTGGGTAAAGCATTTACATGAATTTCATTACAGCAATCATCAGTGCAAGATAAATATACATCCTTAATGCAATGTTTTGCCGGATCGCCAATGGAAAAGTCGAACTTGAGGTGCTGAGGTCCGGAATTTCTTGTAAAGCAAACAGGAGTAGCAGGCAAAGTGCCATTTGTGTATGTATTAATTGATATAGGTGGTATTTTATCTTTTGTGTCGGTAATAGTAAGTGATGTTGGCATGCAATCTCCTGTGCCAGCTTGAACATTAAAAGTGTAACAGCACTCTCCGTGTAAACCTTTTGTTGGTTGATTAGGAACTACAGATATTTCATCACAACATGAGTTATTAGGACATTCTTCTTCGGTATCAACATTTTTTGAACAGAATGTTTCATTATCAAAGAAGAAATCAACTTTAATATGCCTTACTCCGGATATATAAACAGTATTGTCAACGCAAAACGGACCAAATCGCCTGCCTTTTCCTGATACATTCACTCCTTGACTATAAGGAATATTTTCAGCCCTTAGGTCTTCTGTTGATAATCCTTGAAATTTTGTTTCATAAAGATTGAAGTAAAAATCTTCGCAATTCAAAGGTATATTTTTTAAATATAAATAATAACAACACTTTGACGGGTCTGTTTCATCCTTCTCTAATTCCAGAGTTAAATTATCACAGAATATTGAGGGCAAAGACGGGTAGCATCGTTTGAAGAAATCCGGTGATTTACAGGTATTATTAAAAGTACCATCATTACTTGAAAAAAAAATGATTTTATATATTTTACCATCATTTGGAACACAAATAGTTGTAACATCTGTTTCTTGTCCTTTACGAATAAATTTTTCTGTAAATACTGCAGGTGTGTTCCAATAAAATGTATGGTTGTCTTGATCGTAAGTTGGTTGTCCCCATATAGAATTATTAATAAATGTCAAATCATTTGGATCGGAAATATAATCAAAAATATAATTTGGCTGTTGAATATATACTTGTGCGTACAATCCGTCAATATACCAATCGCAATCACTGTTAATATTATTTAAGGTAAGTTTAGAACAGCACGGATTCACAGGATCTTCTGTTAATATAAAATGATTATCATGAAGAAGATCATCACAGTTACATTGACAATATACCTGAAATGAAACATGCTGAGATTCTCCAAACCATAATCCCGCAATGTTATCACAAATGCCGCCAGGACTTAAAATGTCTGTTGAATTAAAAAGTTTAGATGTGACAGTTATATCTTTATATTCAAATGATCGGTCAAGGCATAAATCAAAAACAGAAACACTCTCCTCATTCATAAAATTATTGTATTTGTCCGGTGGAATATAAACCAGTTCGCTTATTTTTTTTTGTTTGTTTTGATTGTCGTAGTAAGTAAATAGTAATTTTAAAAAATTAAATTTGCAGGAAAAGGCTCTGTCCTTTTGTATAGAGATATTTGTACAGCATTTCCCGTTATCACAGGGGTCTCCTTCGGGAATTGGTGAAGAATTGATATTAATTTTATAATTGCTGTTTTCACAGCTGCATTGCCCTATACCACTTCCATAACTGCAGTTAGCGCTACCTGGAAAGTAATTCGGATTATCTGTAACATTAAAGAGTTTAACGTCACCGATAAAATAAAAAGTGCTATAGATTTTATCACCACATTTATATTGATCACCGATTTCATATCTTATGCTCGGGTTAAAATGCCCTATATAAAGATATCTAAATGGTTTACAAGCCCTGAAATAACCGGATACTTCCATCCAATGACAATTATTAGATGTTTCATCTCCTTTTTTATCTAGTTTGGTGAAATTAATTATTTTAATTTCAGAATTTTCAAAATTTGAATTATTTATATTATCCCAGTTATTTTCATCAATAGAATATGTATAAATCTGTTGTATTTCAGAACTAATTTTACTTACAGAAAACATTGCTCCTAAATATTTTAACCATATTGCTATGTGTTCCTCATAATTTCCCCACTCATTAGTCCATTCATCATTAAACGTATTTCCCAAACTGATTTTAAAGGAAAATTTATAAATCTTTCCAATTTCTAATGGACTTTCGAGTTCCTGAACAAGATATTCTGACCACTGATTTATTTTTGAATCAGGTATGTTAGGTAATTTTAACAAGTCATTAGAAGTATAGCAGAATTTATATCCGATTCCTGCATAAGATTCCGTTATTGTTTGAGGTTGTTGACAACCGCCAGTGCACCTGTTATGAGGTCGTTGGATTCCGTAGATATTTCCTCCTATCCCGATCTGCCCGCATGGACAAATTCTTACATCGTTTCTTTCGTCTATTAATTGAGAACCAAATAAATCAGGTGTTGCCCTGTTAGGCATTATTTCTGCTCTATCGGGTCCATCATTGAGCGTCCAACCGCAGGTGTTGAACCATGGGTTATCGCTTTGGCTCCTGAGACGTGCAGAAAAATAATTGACTTTATTTTCCCATCCGGACAAGTACCACCTTATTTGGAAATTTGGATTTTTGATCAAATTATAAGGTGTACCTCCCTCAGGTTGGCAGGTTTGTGCCAAGAGGTTACCCCCCCCCCCCGAGTTTAATAATAGAGACGATAACGAATAAGTAAATTATTCGCTTAAAAAGGCTTGTGCTTTTCATTGAGAACTCCTGTAAATAAAATAAAAATATTTATCTTTATCATCAAATTGATGATTGCTGACGGAGTTATTTATATTTATTTCCTATTTTAACAGTTTCTATTACTTTAAAATAAATAATAATACTATAACACAAAAGTAAATAAAAAAGTTTCAGGAAAAAATTATTTTTTTCAAATCTTGACAAACCTACCCACCCAATCCCCAACACGGACAAAATAAAGCCCCGCCGGGAAGTTATCAATATTCATCCGATGACTTGGAGACATCGGATGAATGGATTCATTTATCACACACTCTCCGAGCAGGTTGAAGATTTTGATTTTGATATTATAATTTAATCACTTTTACTGATTGAAAAGCATTCTCCGATGTCTTGATTTTTAAAACATATATTCCAGAAGGAATATTCTCAGTATTCATAGAATTTGTGCCACAAGCTTTAACCATTGGCCTCCCAAAAATATCAATAAGCTCCAATTCCATTATATTTTGCGCTGTATGAACAATATAAATTTGACTGTTGAACGGATTCGGATAGGCTAATAATTTCACATCCAATTCAATCTTGTCATCCACTTTCAATAATATTGACTTGTTGGTCAAGATACCAATATCGGTTCCCAGATGCAAATAACCGTTTACATCTATCATGAAATCATTAATTTGAAAACGAAGGTTTGGCTTATCATTGATTCTTAAATCAAATACATTGAATTTACCATCCCCAGCATATTTATACAGATAACCGAGATTGTCGCATGCCCAAACATTACCGTCAAGCAACTTTTTCAACCGGACAAATTTCCCGATGAAACCTGCATCTTTTGTTTCTATGCTATCCCATTTGGTCGCGGTTACATCAAAAAAGTATAGCTTTATATCACTTGGATAATTAAAAGCTTCAAATGATTCGTAATAACCCAGAATCTGTTTTGTATTTCCATCAAAATGGATATCGATAATATTTGTCATTGGTTTTCCGGTAGTGCTTTTTGGTAGATCGTAAATAACTGATTTTCCATCCTTAAATTTTATCAGACTCATTGATGTCATAAGCCAAATATTTCCATCCTTGTCTGCACTGAAGCTTTGAGGCACAGTATCCATAGCCATCCAGAAAATTCCATCCTTGAAATAGTAAAAATCCGGTAGATCGGAATTGAACTTGTCATATTTATTAAGTGTTTTGTTTTTTATATTATATATCGAAATACAAGTTGTCAATGAGTCATTTCCTGAATTATAACTATATGACCCAAAAGTTATGATATTATCATGATAAGAATCTATGCTTTGTATATCTGATTTTTTTTCGATGAAACCCATGTCGAGGTAGTTCATACCTGTGTCGTCCCATGTTGCTATTGTGGAATAAAGATTTTGATTATTAACCTGCAACTTTGTAAAATATACATTTCCATCATAAGTTGGAATTGTAGGTACGACATTTGAATAAAAACGCGGTTTTATGAATTCTGTTGATGTTTGATATTGTAATTCTTCCCCATAGAATCTTCCCTGATATATCCCTTGGCCTTTTTTATTTATAGCAAACTGTGTGATAGATGCATAAGGCAAACCCTCATAAATTTTTGGAATTGTCGTCTGATCATCTATACACAGCAGGTTGCCATAATATGAGTAATCATATGTGTAATTTGAATAAACAACTGAAAGATAGACATATATCTTGTTATCAATTATTCTTGGGCTTCCAAAATAACCATTTTGAGGAACTCCTGAGGAAATTGCAGTTCTTTTCTCCCACGCATTTTTATCAATATCAAAAATGAAAATATTATTATTATTCCATGCAATTACTTTCCCATCGCTTAATAACGAAAGATTAGAAAATGACTGGTTTTCGTTCTCAAGGTAAACTGTAACCTGCTTGCTCGTTGGATCGAATACTGCAGGTACCCTGATCTTTTTTTGTGTATTTTCGATAATAGTCCAAATTCTGCCTAATTTATCCTTTTGCAAGGACTTACTATTATTACTGAAGTATGGTTTAAAATCACCGAAGTTAAATGTTTTATTTTGTTCCCAAGTTTGATTTTTGTAAGTATAAACGGAATCGTAATTCTGAAGCCATAATTCATCACCTACCCTGATAAAGCTATACCCGGCTTGCCTGTAAGGAAAACTTTTTTTGTCAAGCCATAATTCATAAATCCCATTTTCATTGATTTTTGCAATTGAAACATAAAGATCTCTTATCTTGGAGTAATAGAAAGTTGTGCTGGATTTAGATTTATTATTGAACATGGCAAGAACCTCATTCCCATCAATGAACAATTCAAGTATTTCATAAGAAAATGGTATGCTTTGGGTGTTTAAATCAAAGGTTCTCCATTGGTTATCTTTATATAAGTGGACTTTCTTGGCAGAAAAAGTCCAGATGTTTGAATTATCGTCTTTGTATAAAAACCTTGCATCATTATCAGGGTAATTAGTACAAATTGGCTTGTTTATTGAAACTATCCCATTTTCAATGACTGCCAACCCTCTGTTTGTGCTTACCAATATTGTATTGTCGTTTAGCAATAAAAAAGAGTTAATGTAATTTCCCGGCAAGTCAGAATTATGCATCGTTAGGAATTGTCTTTTTTTGCTTTGTAAATCATAAATTGAAATTCCATTTGTAAAGCCTTGGTAGAACTTCCCATCCTTTTCGAGAAAACATTGTTCATATACTGCTTGGTATTTGTGCTCCCATTGAGAAAAGACTGAAATTATTTGAAAACAAGCAATAAGAAATAATAAAAAGATCTTCTTCTTCATATTTGTTCCCATAATTTTAAAAAAAAATAATAATTTAACTAACACTTGGAAAATTTATTTGTTACATCAGTTTTTAAAAAAATTCTATATATAATGTTAAATTTTCAATAATGAATTAGATAAATATGTTAAAGTTTTTTTAAAATATCAATCAAATTCTTTTTTCTAAAAAAAATAGAAAATATTTAAAAAATCGGTCAAATCAAAAATGTTCTTAGAACACACCATCATTCTTTACCCATAATTCATATTCAAATTTTCAATTTTAGCATTGTCTTGCCGTCTTCAATATTTTATAGAAAACAAAACTAACTTATTTTATGAGCCTGAAACTGATAACCATAGATTTTTGGAATACGCTTTTTGACTCTGAAAATGGTTTTGCAAGAAACCAATTCAGATTGAATTCGCTTAAATCAGAAATCGAAGCACTGGGTTATACAATTACTGAAAAAGAATTCAATCCGGCAATTGAAGCCTCGTGGGGTTACTTTCATAATATATGGAGGAATGAACACAGAACTCCATCAACTGCAAGCACAGTCGAATTTCTGTTTGATTACCTTAATTTGCCAAAAAAGCCCGAAATTATCGAAAATGTTGCTGAAGCATTCGGAGATTGTATTATCTATCACCCCCCAAATCTTTTACCCGGTGCAAAACAGGCACTTGAAGAATTAAAAAAACGTGGTTATGAACTTGGAATCGTCTCTGACACAGGTTTTTCGCCGGGAAAGACATTAAGAAAAGTTTTGTATGATGCCGGAATTTATAACTATTTTTCTGAGTTCAGCTTCAGCGATGAAACAGGCTATTCCAAGCCATCGAAAGAATCATTTCTGGCAATTTTAAATAAGTATAAAATTGAACCACATGTCAGTCTTCATATTGGCGATATCGAAGAAACAGATATAGTTGGTGCAAAAAAGCTCGGAATGAAGGCAATTAAATTTATTGGCGATAAGACAAGCACTTTTGTAAGCAAGAATAATCATTCAATTGCAGATGCTATTTGTAAAGACTGGTCTGAAGTTGTTAGCACTGTAAATGAGTTAAACTCATCAATCATTTAGTCATAAATAGCATTCGTTCAACCTTTTTTAAGTCTTTTAATGTTCCGAAGGCAAGAAATTCATCCCCGTCATTAATTGCAAAATCAGCTGGAGGATTTATAATTGTTCTCTCTCCCCTTCTGATAGCCAAAATGGTTACCCCGGTTTGTTCCCTGATATTCATTTCCTTTAACGTTTGAGTGTTCCAAATAGAATTATCAGGAATTTTAATGTTCTCAATATTGAATTTTTCTTCTCCTGCACCAAAATTTGTTTCAACAAAATCTATTACATTTGGATTGATAATGTAATGTGCAAGCCTTTGTCCACCAATTGAGAATGGATTGACAATTTGAGTTGCTCCAGCCCGTAACAATTTTTCTATGCTTTCGTGTTCATCGCAACGAGCAACAATCGTAAGATTTGGGTTGAGAACTTTAGCACCTAAAACTATAAAAACGTTTGTAGCAGGATTACCTGTTGCTATTATCAAACCTTTTGCTCTTTTAATTCCTGCTTTTATAAGAACTTCATCGTGGGTTGCATCGCCTTTTATTTTGAGCAAGAACTCTTTTTGACTTATAATGTCGTTTTCTTGAAAATCATCATCAATAACAACAAAATGCTCCTGATTTTTTAATAATTCGAGTGCTGCCAACTGCCCCACTCTGCCATATCCAATCAAAATTGTGTGATTTTTCAAATTTTCAACTGTTTTCACCATTTTTTTCTTTCTCCCATAATTATTTATTTGAAGGATAAAAAGATTTTCCATAACGATAGTAAACATAAAAAACAAGCTTGATATACCTACAAGAGCAATTAAAATAGTAAGAACTCTACCGATCTGATTTAATGGAAAAATCTCAGCATAACCTATTGTTGTTATCGTTATGAAAGTCATATAAAAAGCATCGAAAAGAGTTACATCATACTTATCCATCCAGAGAATGTAGTAGCCAAGTGTTCCAACTATTATTGTGCATAGCAATACAATTGATGGGAATATTGGCTTTTTCAGAATAGGCTTTATTTCGAGATATAATTTTTTATTTCTTTTCATTTTAATAATTGATAAAAATCAACAACAAAAATAGTGTAAAAATCAAGCCAAAATCAATAGTTAAGCTGAAAAATTAATATATTTGTTTTTTTTTTTATTATTTATTTAATAATGAAATTTAGTGTTGTTATCGTTACCAGAAATAGACGAGAAGATGTTAAACGCTCTATAGAAGGATATCTTGCCCAAACTTATCAAGACAAGGAAATCATTGTTGTTGATAATGCCTCGACAGATGGCACAAGAGAAATGATGAATAAAGATTATCCAGAAATTAAATACCTTTGGCTACCTGATAATTTCGACATCAGAACGATAAACCTCGGTGTGGAAATGTCTTCTGGGGATATTATCTGGCGAACCGACAGCGATTCTTATCCAGAGTCCCCTGAAACTTTCGAAAGAGTTGCTGAAATTTTTTCGAAACACCCTGATATTGATATTATAGCTACCGAGGATATTGAAGTAAGGAAGGGTAATCAACCTTGGGATTGGTATCCTTTGCCAATTGATAAAACAAATGTTCCCGAAAATGGTTACAAAGCTAACTTTTTCCCCGGAACAGGTGCCGCAATTAAAAGGAAGGTTTTTGAAAAAATCGGAGGTTTCTGGGAATTCGGATTCGAGGAACTGGATTTTTGCACAAGAGCTATTCTGGCGGGTTTTAACGTTAGATATTTTCCTAATATCAGAACCCTTCATTTTGCCTCACCGCTGGATAGAAATAATGCCAACCGATGGGTTATGGCATCGAAACAATATATTCGATACAGTTGGAGATATTTTCCATTTTGGCAGGCTTTATGGCGTTCTGTTCAGATAATTTTTTTTCAGGTTCTTCTGGCTATTTTTACAAAAATTCCTCCATCTGCCATATTTGAGAGCTTCTTTGGTATGCTTTCGATTATGTTCTACACTTACCGTAACGAACGAAATGTTGTTCCAGAAGATAAGATAACGGATATTACTCTTGGTGTTAGCGTTGCTCACAATCAAATGAGGTTTTTCAAACAAGTTTTACTTAATAAAATAAATAAGATATTGAAAAAAAACACAAATGATTAGAAAATTAAAAATTCTTCAGCTTTCACCAAGATTTCCTTTTCCGATGGATGATGGCGGCAAGATTGGAATAGCTAACATACTAATCGAGTTTTTCAGGCAGGGTTGTGAGGTTTCTTTTTTTACTTTTAAAAATGAGGAAGTATCGAATTCTTCGACCGAAGAATTAAAAAAATATGCTAATCCTATTCTGTTTGAGCACTCTACGAAGAATACAATTCCACGAATATTAAAATCAATTTTAAACAACAGGTCAATTTATATTGATAAACATTCCGAAAAGAGAGTCTTTGAATTTTTTAGTAAGCTAGTTCAAAATATTGAGTTTGATGTAATTCATGCTGACCATACTGCAATGGCACCAATTGCAGTTTACCTTAAAGATCTTTCCGTAAAACCTATCGGATTAAGACTTCATAATATCGAATATATGATCTGGAAAAGATATGCTGATGTATTACCAAATTATCATCCAAAAAAAATATATATTCAACATCAGGCTAATTTATTAAGAAATTTTGAAAGCAAGATTTATAGTAAGTTTGATGTTTGCTTTCCCATTACAGAAGTTGACAAAAATTTAGCATTAGAATTATCACCTGATTCACGGCAAATTGTCTCAGGTCCCGGAATTGATGATTCTTATTGGTTGCCCGATGATAATATCGAAAGAAATCAAAATGAATTGATTATTGCCACAGTCTTTTCGTGGAAACATAATCTTGATGGTCTCATCTGGTTTATAAAAAATGTTCTTCCTATTCTCAGAAAATATAATCCACAAATTAAATTGTCAGTCATTGGGAAAGATATTCCTGATAATCTCCGAAATTATAAGAATGAAGGTGTGAATATTATCGGATATGTTGATGATGTCAGACCTTACCTGAATAAAGCCGGAATTTACATAGTTCCTTTATTTGTTGGGTCAGGAATAAGGATAAAAATTATAGAGGCAATGGCAATGAAATTGCCTGTTTTAGCAACTTCAGTTGCAGCAGAGGGAATTAATGCAAAAGCTGAAAATGGATTAATTATTTGCAATGATACAAAAGAATTTTCCGAAAAAATTTTGGAACTGATGAAAAATCCAGATTTAACAAGGGAGTTAGGCGAAAATGCAAGAAAATTCTCGCTGGCAAACTTTTCATGGAAATTAAACGTAAATATTATGGTTGAAAATTATAAAAAATTAGCAAATTTTAATGTTTAATATGAAAATATAATTGAACCAGATTTATAAAATATTATTAGTATTTAGTTTCTTGATTTTTATACAATCCTGCATAAATCCTTTTGCTCCTTCCCTTGATAAATCGAACACAAATAATGATATCATCGGAGATCAGAAAACAGTTGAAGGACTGTTCAAGAATTTTAGATATGCGTATGTTTTCAAGGATACATTGGTCTATGGTAATTTGTTAGCAGATGATTTCACTTTTATTTACTGGAATTATGATCAGGGAACAAATCAAACATGGGGCAGAGAGGAAGATATGCGATCAACGTCTGGATTGTTTCAGGCAGCTCAAAATCTCGATTTAATCTGGAATGAAGTGGTTATTTCCATTGGTGATACGCTAATAAAGGACATTTCAAGAGGTTTTATTCTCAATATTATCTTCAGCCCAGCTGATGTTGTAAGGTTGCAGGGAAGAGTAAATCTAAGAATCAAGCGAAATTCTGCTGATGAGGATTGGAAAATTAGTATTTGGCGTGATGAATCTAATTACTGATTAGATTTATCCAATTCAATTTGAAATGTTGTTCCCTTACCAACAGAGCTTTCTTTAACAAAAATCTTTCCGTTATGGTACTCTTCAATTATTCTTTTGCTCAAAGTTAAACCAAGCCCCCATCCACGCTTTTTTGTTGTGAAGCCCGGAAAGAATATCTGTCTTCTTTGTTTTAATGTCATACCTTTGCCATTATCAGAAACATTAATAACAATCTTACTTCTGGAAAGTTCAGCAAGCTCGATAGAAACACGTCCGTTCTTTGAATCAATAGCTTCTGCAGCATTTTTCAGCAGATTTTCTATAACCCACTGGAACAGTTCCGCATTTAAATCCGAATAGAGATTTTTTTGGAATTTTCTTTCGATTCTAATCTTTTTCCCAAGATGGGGCATCCTTTTTTCAAAATAGTTACATACATTTTCCAGTATGTCTGATATATTGACTCTTTTTCTTTCGGGCAATGAACCAATCTTAGAGAATCTTGTAGCAATCATATTAAGTCTTTCGACATCCTTTTGCATCTCATCAAGAGTTTCATTTAGTTTTTCTGGCTCACCCTTATTAAATTTTATGATTTCAATCCAAGCAAGTAGGCTTGATATCGGCGTTCCAAGCTGATGTGCGGCTTCTTTTGCCATACCAACCCAGACTTTTGATTCCTCAGTTTTCCTGATATTACTAAAAGCCATATAGCCGATTACTATAAAGATTGCGATTATAAAGAATTCAATAATTGGGAACATTTCCAGATTATCAATCAGCTCTGAATGAGTATAGAAAAATTTCAAAAGAATTTTTCCATCAGAGTCAGAAACAATAATTGGTTCGTAATCGGATTGCATTTTGTTAATGTAATTCAATAGGAAATTTTTTTGCTCCTGAATAGTTTGGGTTGTGTCAATTTTAATATTTAAGGTCCACTGTTCATAAGGGTATATTGGAACATTGTTTTCATCGGTTGTTATTATTGGAAAAGAAAGTGTGGGAGATATCTTTTCAATCAAAACATATAAGTCTTCAAGGTTGGCGTCTGGGTCAGTTGTTCTTTTGAATATATCAGTATAAAGTTTTATACTTTGTTGCTCCCGCTGGATAAGTTCATCAACAATTATTCTGGTATAAATAACAACAGCAAAAACAATTAGCATTGCAACAAGCATTAATATCAGTTTGATTTGCCATTTAGTAAATGGCATCCAGAAAAATCTAACAGATTTATTTGATGAATTAGCCACTATTTACTATTAAAATTAAATGAGTCAATCATATCAAATGATATAGTCTGCTGATTACCATCCTCAAGTCTTTTCAAAGTAACCATTTTTGAGTTTTTTTCATCTTCGCCCACAAGTATAGCATATTTAGCTTTGAGTCTGTTGGATTCCTTCATCTGGGCTTTGAATGAGCGTCTGTTCAAATCTGTTACTACTCTTAGTTCCATACTTCTAAGCTTTTTTACCAATTCAATATAATATTCATCTTCAGGATTCAAGCCAGAAACAATAAAAATTTCAGGATTTTGTAACAAGGATTCTTTTTCAATTAGTTTATCAAGGATTATAATCAGTCTTTCGACACCAAAAGCAAAGCCTACAGAAGGGGTTGTTTTAGCTCCAAATTCTTCGAAAAGTTTATTATATCTACCACCTCCTCCTATTGAGTCCTGAGCCCCGAGTTCTGAACTTTGAAATTCAAAAACTGTGTGATTGTAGTAATCAAGCCCCCTTACAAGTTTTGGATTAATTACAAAATCTATATTGAGCTTGGTTAGAATATTTTTTACACCTTCGAAGTGGTCAATACTCTCTCTGTCTAAAAAATCGAGAATAGAAGGTGCAGAATTTGTAACCTCAATATCCCTCTCGTCCTTTGAATCAAGAACCCTCAATGGATTTTTACCAAATCTTCTTTGACTGTCCTCGGATAAATCAGATATATGTTTGGAAAGGTATTGAATTAACTTTTCCCGATATTTTTCTCTTGAAGTATTATTCCCAAGCGAATTAATTAGAACTCTATACTTATTGATATTTATTCCATTCAAAATATTACAAGCTAAGTTGATTATTTCGGCATCACTTTCAGGATATTCCGAGCCAATACATTCGGCTCCATATTGATGGAATTGCCTCTGTCTTCCCTTTTGAGGGCGTTCGTATCTGAAAAAAGGACCGTAGTACCACAACCTTAGCAGATTTGTTTGTTGTACTAAAGAATTCTGAATTACAGCCCTTACAAGCGGTGCAGTTCCTTCGGGTCTCAATGTGATTGATTCGCCGCTTCTATCAGGAAATGAATACATTTCCTTGTTAACAATATCTGTCTCTTCGCCAATACTTCTGACGAAAACCTCGGTCTTTTCGAATATAGGTGTTCTTATTTCGGTATATCCAAAATTTGTTGATAATTTTTTAAAAACGTTTTCAACAAAATACCACAAATTAATTTCATCGGGAAGAATGTCTTTTGTTCCCCTTACAGATTGAATCATCTAAATTCCACTTAATCTTAAAAAATCTTTACTTGAAAACGCTAAAATATGTTTTAAATTGTTGAGTTGGTGTGTTGATTATTATATAGTATGCACCAGAGGTAAAATCGGTTAAGTCTATAGGTATATTAAATTTAGTGGTTTTTGTAATATTTACATTATTAAATGAACCATTTATTTTCAATTGTCCATTCAAGCTAAATATTTGTAAATTGTAAACACCGTTTTCAGGAAACATAACTTCAAGATTAGTTGATTCAATGGCAGGATTGGGAAAGATTTTAATACTTTGATTTTGGAATAACTGAACCTGATTCAAGCCAGATTGGCATGGTTGGCTAACGTAAAGCTTTGAATTAGACGGAATAGGTATAATCCAAGGTTCATTCCAATAAAAATTAAGAATTTCAATTGTTGTAAAGGAATTTTCACCAAGGAGAGCTTCACCTATTATTTCTGTTAAAACATTAGGATAATTATAAAGCGTTATACCAGCATCCTGAATAACTAATACCCTTCTTCCGTCAATGATATCGTTCGAGATAATTGTGCCTTTAGTAACATCAATGGGATTAAAAACAGAAGCATCAAAACTTACTTTAAGTGTATAGCTATATTTATGATAAATCTCAAAAACATCTAAGAATTTGATTTTGACAGGTAGTTTCATCTCATTCCCACCAAGAACCGCAGATGTATCACTTATCCAGATAAGATGTTTAACCTGACTTGCTCCAGATAGATATATTGTATGTTTATACGGGAAAGGATATATAAAATTTATAATTAAACTATCAGAGAATTCTTTTATTATCTTAGGAGTAAATTTAATATTGATTTTTAGTTTTTCTCCTTTTTTCAAAATGACTGGTATTATTGGGGAAGAGTTAACCGAGAAAGCATTACCACTTAATCCGGCAACATAAAGTTTATCAATTTCTACATCCTCTATACTGTTGTTCGTAAGCCAAATTGTACGGACAACCGAGTCTCCTGAAAGTACAAGCCCAAAATTAATTTCATCAAGATTATCAAGAATAATGTCTTTTTTTAATTTATCAATCTTGCTTATCTCATAATCATTTTTCCCTGTACTATAGGCTAAAAGCGGATAGAGCAGTAGAACAAGAGATAAATAATATTTTGGTCTTGTGAACAATTTTCATTAAAAATTATTAATTTCAACTTATAATTTAATAAAAATTGTTATTAATTTCAAAATTATTTTTTAATCTGCATTAATTTATTTAACTTTTGTGTAGGTGTGGAAAGAACATAAAAATACACGCCTGAAGCCATATTATCTGAAACAACTTGCACAGAGTATTTTCCCGGGTTAAGATATTCTTCGAAGACTGTCTTTATATTTCTTCCAAAGACGTCATAAATAATTAATGAGGTAAAACCTTTCTCAAAAATCTCAAATATTATTTCAGTTTGATATTCAAATGGATTGGGCTTATTTTGACTTAAATATAATCTGGAGTCTGGCTCGAAAAGTCTTAATCCCCCTTCCTCGCAATATCCATCAAGTTTGAAAATGCCTGCTTTTTCATTAACAACTATTTTGGATTTTCCTATCACAGATATATTTGATGGAATAAGCATTGATAAAGTGTCATTACCAAGACCGACTTTGAATTTCAATTTTGCCACAGATGAGTCATTTTGGATAACTGGAGGTACTCTTAACCTGATTGTTCTATTGTCAGCTAAGATTTTGTCATCTAATATGTTTTCAAGAGGTTCAAGCAAAGTCTGATTGAAAGTCAAATCAAATTCAAAATAACTTATATTTGATGAATTATAAGTTGTGCTAACATTTCTCAGATAAACAGGCATTTCAATTATTTGTTCAGGAAAACCAGAGATATCACCAATAATCAATGTTACCGAGTCAATTACAGGTTTAATTCCTTCACCAAATAACAGCACTTTAGATGGAGAGCCTTTAGCATTATGGTAAAACTCAATTGCAGCCATTGTTCTGCCAATTTCGTTTGGAGAAAACCTGATTAGCATTGAATGTTCCTCATTCTGCTTTAAGTTAACCGGTGAAAAACCTTGAATAATCGCAAATTGATTTGTGTCCGGTCCTATCTTCAAAATTTTTGAGATTTGAATATCAAATGGGGTTCTGTTTTTGACAACTGCCTTAATAAGAGAGTCCTTAAAATCGCCGATTTCGACCTTTTGAAAATCAATTACAGGGGTTACCACATAAAGCCCCGGATCATAAGAATTACCTTCCAATTTTTTTGAAATTGTTCTTCCTGTAAGAATGATATTAATACCAGCTTCCCTATCCCCCAAGTCAAGCGGATAAAATCTTAATTTTATTGCATGGGAGTCCCCCGGAGCTAATTTAAATGGAGCGAATCCATCAAGCAGAGTGAAATCTTTATCATTAAGCCCTGAAATATTTATATCTTTAACTTCTAATTCAATTGGTAAACGATTTTTGATAAAAGCTGTTATTAGAGAGTCCTTGACAGACCCAAAAGCTAAAGGCCCAAAATCTATGTCTTTTGCTTCAATATCAGGCCTTATTATTGAAAAAACACAATCCGAGGAATCAGTTTGAAGATCTCTTTTCTTTAAATTCCAAACTTTTGCTGTGCTATCCCAGCTTGCTGTTAAAACCCTGCTCCTGTCAAAGTTAAAAGTAGCTGATTGGACAGAACTTGTATGTTCAAGCAATTTTGCTATGAAACTACCATTCTTTGCATTCCACATATTTGCAACGAAGTCATTCCCTGCTGTAATAAGATACTCACCACTATAATCAAAATTAGCAGTATTCAAAGGAACTATAGCCGTATCATGTGTTATCGAATATAATGTATCTCCCAATTCATAGTCCCAGACTAATGCTTTACCAAACCAACTTGCTGTAACAAAAAGCTTCATATCAGCAGAAAAGCTTGCATAAGGAATAACACCATTTTTTGTATCGAATGATTTAATTAATTCAAGTGTATTACTATCGTAGAATTTTATTATTCCAATATTGTTAGTAGAAAAAATTACATTTCCATCAGGACTATAATTAGCAAACCATAGTTCAGCATTATCACAACAAACAGTGTCAAGGGGGTTTCCTGTATTAGTATCCCAGATTATGAAGCTTCTGTCGGACGAGGCAGTAATGATTTTAGACCCATCAGGGCTAAAATTGGCCGAACGGACTGTATGAGTATGTCCCCTTAAAGTTCTTAATGAGTCACCGGTCCTGACATTCCAGATAATAGCAGTTGAATCATCACTCGATGTAACTGCAAATACGTCAAATTGGTCAATTACGGCAGAGTTCACAAATCCGGTGTGCCCTCTTAATTTAAATATTTCTACCCCATTGTTAGAATTCCAAATTCTTGCAAGGCTATCTTTGCTCGCTGTTATTATCAAGTCCCCTTCTTTGTTAAAATTCGCTGAATTTACACTTGAATAATGGTGTAAATCAATGGTTTGTCCAATGTTATTTGGCCAAAGTTGAACAACACGAACAAGACAGGAATCGCTTGGTTTGTCAGGAACAACCCACTTATATTCAAGCCCAACCATATCTTTCGCAAGAGTGTCCCAAGTTCGTCCATTATTAATTGAATACTCAAGCTGAATAACATCGGCAGGAAGTAAACCCGTCCATTTAACCGTAAAAGTATCACCAACTAAAAGTTTCTCACCACAATTCGGGGAAAGTAATGTCAGTGTTCTTTCTTTTGGTGGAGTATTAGGATAACCACCAGTCATATATAATATTTTTCCTTTACAGGCATCGCTGTTTATTCTCAAGCTGTCAAACACGATGGCAGAATCTGTAGGTGTAAATTTTATCCGAATAGTATGAGTTGATCCGTTTCTCAGTAACTTTGGAGACGTGATATTTCCTGAATCTATTACAAATCTTGGATTATTAACCATTAAAGATGTAATCTGAACATCTCCGTTTCTGGCTGCGAAACTAACATTTAGGCTTTTGTTTAAACCCGGTGGAACTGCTCCAAACCTCAAGAATGGAGGTGTGATTTCGAGAGTTATTTTAAATTGATCTTTAATCTTTTCCGAAAATGTTGCTTTACTGCTGTCTTTCTTATTAATTATTTCAATATTATTAATATCATCACAATTAAGCTCATTTACCCAGCTAAGAGTGCAAGGTTTAAAATTATATGATAGATAAATAAACGTATTGATTACATTTTTTATGGTTACTGAGTCACTAACACCCTCAAAAGAATGACCGCCAGTTTGTTTTGTTATTGCTTTGATATCATTCGACAAATGATTTCCAATACAAATAGAGTAAATCGAAATATTGTTTGATTTAGCAGCATCTATTATCTTGGCTACACTTGCAGAACCTGCTCCATCAGTTATTAATAATATTATATTTTTGTTTTTACCTGTCTTACTTATTGCAATTGAACCTGTAGGTTCAGAGAGAAATCCTGCATCATAAATTGATCCGCTTGTATTTTCAAGGGCATTAATCGTATTGGTTAAAATCGTTTTATTATTAGTAAACTCTCGATTTAGATAGCTGATAGCATCGAAACTTGAAATAGCAATTTCTGAAGTTGTTTTGATTTTTTCAATTATTTGATTTGCAATTTTTTTGGATATAAGAAAATTCCTATTAAGGCTGTCGTAACTCGAAATTGATAGATCCATCATTAAAACAAGCGAGATATTCTCTATTGGTGTTTGACTTGGACAGAAATAATCCGTTGGAATTTGTTCTTTTGAATTACTTAAAATCTTAAAATCATTTTTTGTTAAATTATTAACTAATTGATCATTTCTATCAAACGGAAAAAGTTTGATAGTAACATTTGGATAACTGTTAAAATCTTTTTCGATAATATAAAATGATGATTTTAGTATTGAAAAAGAAAAAAATAAAAAAAATATAATTGATATTATCTTAATCTTCATAAAAATCTCTTTTGTTGTAACTATGCTGCAATTCAAAAATAATAAATTAAAAGAAAACAAGTTCAAATTTAATGAAATCTCGAAATAAATTAAATATGATCATATTCTGTATACATTCTTAATACCTTCGAGCTGTAAAATTTTCTCAGTAAGCTCTTCTAATTCACTGGTCTGACTCACTTTGATTTTTAGGATTGATTTAAAATTATCCTCGCTGTTGTCGAATTTAAACCCAATCAATTTAGTATTCTGGGATTGGAGTATGATATTAGTAATGTTATGAATGTAATCCGGGTTATCATTGCCTTGAATGACCAATTCAGTATAGAAAAACTCTTCGTTAATGTTATCCCAATCAATGTTTATTAAATTTTTTGAATGGTCGGATAATTCCTCTCTTGCATTTTGGCAGAAAGAACGATGAATTGTAATACTTTTTCCCTCAACAACAATTCCGATGATTGAGTCTCCACGAACTGGATTGCAACATCTTGCAATGCTTATTGGTAAGTTTGGAATATTTGTTTCTCTGCTTTCTTTTTCAATTACATCCTGAGATAAATCATAAGAATCAGATTTCCAAATGAATTTCTTTTTGATTTTTCTATAGATATTATCCATCCCTGAATAATAATTCAATATGGTTTTATTGTCAATTTTGTTTAAAGCGTAATTTTCATATATAGAATCAATATCTTTCAATCCTAAATATTCAGCAAATTTATTAAGTTCTTCTTTTGTAAAACTGATTTTCGATAATGAAAGGAAATCGTTAAACATTTTTTTCCCGATTTCAGTAATCCTTTTCGATTCTTCTTTAAGAAATTTGTTAATGCCGGATCTTGCCCTGTATGAAGCAACAAAAGACAACCATTCTCTATCGGGAACCTGAGTCTCGGAAGTTAAAATTTCTACGATATCGCCACTACTTAATTTATAATTTAGTGGAACAACTTTTCCATTTACTTTAGCTCCTATACAATGATTACCAACCTCAGTATGAATGTAGTATGCAAAATCAACTGGTGTTGAGTCCTTTGGTAAAATTTTAAATTCATTAGTTGGAGTAAAAACATAAATTTCTTCGAGTGCGAGATTCTTTTTGATAGATTCGAGAAGCACTTCCCTTGGTTCAGCATTTTCATTTTCAAACAGATCTTTAACTTCATCCATCCATTTAGCTAATTCATGGTCTTCTAGAATACTATGTGCGGGAATAAGACCTCGTTTGTAAACAAAATGTGCCGCAACCCCTTTTTCAGCTATATCATGCATTTTTTTGGTTCTGATTTGAACCTCTACGTTTTTGGTTTCATCCCCTTTAAAAGCTATATGTAATGATTGATACCCATTCTTTTTAGGATATGATATGTAATTTTTGAAAGTCTCAGGAACTTGTTCATATAGTTTGCTAATAATCCCATAAACATAGAAACAGATATTTTCATCGTCTGTGTCGAGAATGATTCTGATAGCATATATATCATTTAGTTCATCAACTGGTTTCTGGCGAATTAATGTTTTATTGTAAATCGAATATATATGTTTTGCTCGTTTATTAATTTCAAATTTTACGTTTAAGGATTTGAGTAATTCACTTTTTTTGAGATTTTCCTCAATCGGTTCGATAAATTTTTCAAGGAATTTCACTCTTTCCTGATATTTGAGTTGAAGCATCTTTTCAATCTCGAAATACTTTTCCGGGTGCAGAAATCTGAAAGATAAATCTTCAAGTTCCCACTTGATAGTACCCAATCCAAATCTATGGGCAAAAGGAGAATAGATTTCAAGGGTTTCTCGTGCAATTTTTTTCTGTTCATCTCTTTCGCTAAATTGCAAATTTCTCATAAGATAAAGCCTTGCCGCAAGTTTTATAAGCATAATTCTCACGTCTTTGAAAAGAGAAAGAAGCAGCTTTCGGTAATTTTCTAGTTGATCAATGCTTAAATTTTCAGCTACTTGAATTTTATTAATTCCGTTTACAATTTCTGAAACTGTGCTTCCAAACTCCGTTCTAATATCTTTTAATGTATATTTCTCGCCAGAATTTGGGATCTCGTGCAGTAAAGCGCAAATAATAGATGTAAAATCCAGAGGTATTTCGTATAAAAGTATTTTTGCTACTTCTAAGGGATATGAACAGAAAGGTTTTCCAGAATCTAATATTTTATTATGATGGGATTCAAAGCACCAAATAAATGCTTTTCTTAGTGATTTTTCATCAATTTTTTTAAATTTTTTTTTGCATTCGTTAACAAATTTCTCAACCTCAGTGTCATTCAATTTAACTCTGTCATTTGTTCCCTCAATCACTAAATTTTCAACTTTATCCATTACAATAATATTTTGAGAATTTGTTTCCTATTTATGTAAATACTATAACGAATCATTGAATTAAAATTTTTTCGATTCCCATAAAATTAATAAATTAATTTCAAATTTTTTTGACTATTTTCAAGAACTGCATCAAGAAATATATAACAAAAAATGATGATGATAATAAAACAAATATGGATTATTTGATTAAATCATTAATAAAATAGTTAGAAGATAAAAATGATTTAATACTTAAATTAACGTGAGATTGTACAATGGAAAAGTATAGCGACTTTTATATAATAATTAAACTTTAAACTGAAAAGGAATTTAATAATTATAAGAAATACTATAAGTAATAATAAACCATGCCCATTAGCAAACACTGAGAACATCTGCATACATTGATATATGACCACCTTTATCAGCTAGTAAAGAAAGATTGCGGATATGTTTTTAATAATCTTACCCCATTCGAGAAAAATCTTGAATAGATTTATCAGGTATGTGTGAAAAACGTAATATCAATATATATAATACTGCTCTCAGCAATGCAATAGAAAGAAGCTCTCTTAAAGTAGAGATATACCGGATTGACTTTAAAAACGAAAAGGAAACTTTGGAGCTACTCATAAGCCTCCCTTCATCCGGTCGCGGAACTCTGGTTACCGATGAATTAATATTAGAGGAAGCAGACTTCAATTCAATATTCAAATTGTTCAAAAAAAAAAAAGAATATGTTAGTATCGAAGATTTCAAAATATAAGTGAAGAATTTACCACTGCTCCATTTTTTTCTCTTCTTTTTTTGAGACTTTTTTGCTATTTATGTGTTTAATATATTTATAAAAGACAAAATTGGAAAAAGATTATGAAAAAGCTTTTTTTGTTCTTGGTTGTTATTTCTGCTATGTGGCAGTGTGCTTTTGCGCAACTTGACGGACCTGAAATTAAGTGGGTTATTACAACTGGCTCTAGATGTGCACAATTTACTTCAGATGACAGGTATATTGTTGCAAATTATTCTCTAGCCTCAGAAGGAGATTCACTGTCAGTTATCGAAACTTCAACAGGAAAGCTGCTTAGGAAAACTTATATTCCAAGCGTCAGAAGAGCAATTAGGCTTTCGAATGATAATTCTCTGATTTATAGCTGTGGAGATGACCGGAGAATTTCAATACACAAATTTAATGATTTAAGCTTTGTTAAATCATTGGATAAAATTTCTGGAGGAAACGATTACTTTGATTTGTCAAAAGACAAT
>CAYYPE010000021.1:0-23683 GCA_964473465.1 uncultured Hyphomicrobiales bacterium | reverse complement strand
TACGCAGACATCTCTCGAAAAGGTAGTAATATTTGCTATTTCTACTGGAAATTCCTTGATATCAGATAACATAATTTGAAATCTCGGTTGGAATAAGGATAGTACTCCATTTCCGGAAATAGGATTAGTTCCTTTTGCCCTGATAGTAGTTTTATTTCTGTTAGCATCAATAGAGGTTTCAACTGCACTAACTATCTGCCAGCTATTGTCAAGATTAGTACCGATATTGACAACATTGCCAAATTTTAGCCATTTATTATCGTAAATCATATCAAACTGAATCTCAGTTATTCCTGCATCTATCCAATTTCCACTTGTTGCTGTAACTTCGATTGGAATAACAATGCCAGGTGCTAAATTATCATTTGATGTATATTCCTTGAGTTTAAGGTTAACTGGAACAGTATATCCCACACCCTGCAATAAGACGTAATGATCATCTCCAATTTCATCCGAACTGTAAATTCTTGCGAGAGCACTGAAATTGCCCGTTCTGTCGGGTTTGAACCTGACATTGAAGGTTCTTGTTTGTTGAGCTCCTATCGTTTGTGGGAAATTCGACTCGATACTGAAATTATTAATATCTCCGGAATACATAACCACACTGTCAATAACAGCGTCAGTCGTTGAACTTGTGTTGGTAATTTTAAATTGTCTAACGGGTTCATCACATAACAAGACTAACCCATAGTTAATTGAATCGTTAATTATTCCGCTTTCATACCCATAGCCGACTACAAAGTCTGATGTTGTAACATAATTTATTGGCTCTGGACCAGTTACTGCGTCAGAAATTACATCTACAGTAGTAATTCTTTCATTAACATAAGATGGTGTGAAATATACAGGTAATTTAATACTATCACCCCTTTTTAAAATAAAATTAGAAGGAGGTTGACTAACCCATACAAAGTCTCCGGGATGCTTCGAAGTTGGACTCCATTTAATTTCACTTATATACAAGTCAGCAGTGGTGCTGGTTGATTTTATTGTAACATAAGCAGTTTTTGGATGTTGAGTTCCAACAAGAACAGCAGGCCTTAAAGTATCACCAATAACTTCAATTTTTGGAAGAATACCAAAACCAGCAAGATCGCCCACAACTGAACCGGGAGCAATGTTATCATTCGGATCAAATTCAGGAACAACTGTAGAATTTAATTGTCCCTCTATTTGTGGTTCGAACTGAACAAATACAACAATATCTGTTACTCCTGTTGGATTTCCTATTGGTTCAAGAGCAACCGGAGAAATTGATGGATCCGGAACTACCTTTGTTATTCTGAAATGTGGACTTGGTGCACCAAGTTTAACTGCTGTAACGGTAACTTTTGAAGTTCCTTCGTTATAAATATGTATAACTGAATCATGGATGGTTTTCACTCTTCTTTCTTCCCAGTCTTTAGAAGTTATCCTTGGTCCGGGAATTATTCCAACCCCTTTCAAAATGGCAATATCATCAATTCCAACTGCATCACTGACGAATTTTACGTTTATTTCAAAAGGACCTGTGGCTGTTGGAGCAAAACCAACATCATCCAGATAAACCATTTCATTTGGTTGTAATACTATTGGTAATGCAGGTGTATAATTCGGTTTGAATTCGAATGGTGCAGTCATATCTATAATATCAGTTATAGTCAAAACATCGGTTCCAACATTTTGTATCTGCAATCCCTCGCCTGACTGATCTTTCTTGAAAGCTTTCTTACCCACGACCACAGCACCAAAATTCCAATCCTGAACGATTATCCTTGGGACAACTCCCCTTCCTTCCATAGGCCATAAGAAATCAGCACATTTTGTTACTATATCAAGTGTGTCTCTGTCCTTATCATTTGGAGTAAGACCTTCTTTTGAAGGAGTATAAGTAACATCAATTTCCATTGTTTCTTTTGGTTGCAAAGTAAATTCTGGTGTTTTGCTCATATTAGTGATTTTAAAATCACCCCCAATTTTTAATTTAATCTCCTTAACGACAACAGCACTATCTCCCGTGTTTGTTAAATAGGCTTTAATCGTTTTTGAATTTGTCAACCTGACAGTCTTAAAATCTAAAACATTTGGGTTCAATTCTAATTTATCAGCTTTATAAAAAACGCTATCAACAGAATAATTCCCAGCTCTATCAGTTATTTGAAAAACAGCTTTACCGTCTTTTGTTTTGTCTATAACTTTTAAAAAGAAAGTATGGTCATAAGTAACTGGAAATGGCTTGAAATTATTAATATCTAATTCATAATTATAGCTACCTTCGAGAAGGAAGATATCTGCAATACCCTGATCAACCTGACGTGGATCGTCATTTGGATTTTTTGATGTCCTGAATTCAGTTGTTCTTATCTGGTAGTCGCCACATTCACCTGTTATATAGTATTCAGGCGGGAGGGTGTCTGTTTCATCCAGCTTATTAATAGCCATAGCAGCGGGCCAGCCATAGGAGTTATATTCACTGAATCCGTAAATATAACCACCAAATTTGGTATTACCTTTTATGACATGAGCTCCTTTAGTCATTGGTATTTTTGCCCAATAAAGGTCCGTTGTGGGTATCCTGTTATATAAAAATTGTGGTACTATAGACCAAACAGGCTTCCCATCAAGAATAATGCTCTTTAGAAGTTCCTGATTTGGATCATTTGGGTCTCCTACAGCAACAATATTAAACCAGTTAGTATTAAATTCAGCTCCCCCTTCCGGTGTTTGAAAAACTGTTGATGGTATAAATTGTTCAGTTGGAACAACCAAAACCATAAATGGATCAAATTCAGCTGCATTATCCCATTCAGCTGAGTAAGAATACTGCATCACAAGCACAGGTTTATCGGCTTCCCATACCGATGTACCCTTTATTGATTCAATTACATTTGGTTTATTCCTTTCCACATAAGCTTCAATAAATTCCATAAAATCACCGGATTTGTTTAATTTATGTGGACCAGCCTGACCAATTAACCTGCCATCTGTTAAGCTATACCATTTGACGGTAAATGTTGTATTATCCTGAGCCGCAATTATCCTGAAAAAATCACCATGGTCATTTCTTTTAAATTCTACTGTAGAATATTTTTTCCCCCATGCAGTTACAGGTGGTATCATTTCGCACATGTGGTCTCTGCCATTCCATAAGTCGTATGAAGGCAGTAGAGTCCTTTTGTGAAACGAAATTAATCCAATCGGTTTGTCTGAGGTTATTCTTGAACCCGAGATATCAAACTGTCCTCTGGTGTTTCCATCACCCATAACACAATAAACTTGCCCTTTGTTCAGATTAATGGTCCATGTATCACCAATTTTTCTTCCACCAAGAGTTTTAGCGTAAGCTCCGCCAACTCCTTTAAGTACAATTCTGACACGAGTGTTATCTTCGGTTGCACAAATAATAAACCCAGCTCCTCTTCTTTCTCCCCCACCAGTTATGTTTTCAAAAAAATCATAGTATGCAAGGTGAATATAATCAGTACCACAGGCTGAAGTTGGTATAGCTAAGTATCCGTCACTTGTAACCATTCTTGTATTCATTACATAAACCGAAATTGGCTGATCAGCATAAACATGAATACCGAGGTCAAGAACTTTTTCACTCTCTCTTACTTCCCATTGGAAGCTCGTCTCATTTCTGAATGTATTAAATGTTGTTATTTTCATTGCCTGAACAGGCTTGGTAAGTTTATAGCCAAGGCCCGGTATTTCAACCGTAACATTACAATTTTTACTTGATGTTACATATATGTCAATAGACCTTTCCTGAGTGTTTCCCAGTGGTTGACCATCGGCTTCATTAGGAGGTATTGCTATGTAAAACTCTCTACCTTGAGCCGAATTAAACAGCATTTGTTCAGGTGTTGGTATTTTTGACAACATTATGATTGGAAATAATACAAACATAATAGCTGTCAGAAAAAAAGAGTAAAAATATCTCATTATAATAACCCCAATATTAAAAAAAATTTTAATTTTATAAGCAATATAACAATTATAATCGTTTTTTGTTACATAACCAATTTAAAATAATAATTTTTTTTGTGTTAATTAATATTGAAAAAAATAAATAATATTCTTATATTTGAAATCTCAATTTGGTTATTTTTAAAAAATAACCTTAAAGAGGGCCTATAGCTCAGCTGGGAGAGCGCTTGAATGGCATTCAAGAGGTCAGGAGTTCGATCCTCCTTAGGTCCACTGGGGTCGTAGCTCAGTTTGGTTAGAGCGCCAGTCTGTCACACTGGAGGTCGCGAGTTCGAGCCTCGTCGGCCCCGCAAAAAAAGGGTTGATTATTTAATCAACCCATCTTTTTTTTAATAAATCATCTTATTATTTATTTATTATCACTCCGATTGGCATATTCTCATCAAAATTACCGTTGAGTACAGGATTTTGATTATAATTAGTGAAGTTACTAACGTTATTCTTGACATAAGAAAATAACTCTTTTATAGTTATCAAAGAATTTGAATCGGCATCAGCTTCCCCTTTCAAACCCTTTATAAGATAATAACTAAAAACACCCTGCCTCAATCCTTCAAATTCTCCTGATGTTTCGTCTGACTTTGATGACATCATTAACGCAGTTCCACCTGCTCCTTTTGTTATTTCACTATAAAATAAAGCCAACTGGTCTTTTTCGCCTCTTTGTGCCATATCAAGGCTTCCTGAATTACATGCATCTGCAATACACAGTTTATACTTTGCTTTACTTTCAGAAAAAATTCTGTTAACTTCGCCGTGTGGAACAAGATTATCCTGTTCTAATCCATCAAAAGCAAGAAATGCTCCGTTTACACCATGACCAGCAAAATATAGCATTACAACATCATTTTTATTTGCCTGACTATAAATCTGTCTCATTGCACTAAGAATTTTTTGTTTGGTTGCATCTTCATCTATCAATAACTTAATTTGTTTGTCTGGCAATGCTCCACCTTCAGGGCTCTTAAGAAATGCATAGAAACGATATGCATCATCTTTGGTATATCTTAAGCTTTTATTATGATTATATTTTGAAATTCCAACTACAATAGCCCATATCTTTGGTTTTTCACCTTCAATGTCTGTGTCAACACTGGTATTTTCAACGAACTGATCAAATTCCCAGATTCCAACAGTACTTGTCCCATCTTTATAGTACCAAATACCTTTACCATGAAATTGATCTCTTTTGAACTCACCAACAAATTTTTCTCCATTGGCAAAAATATAAGTTCCGAAACCATCTCGAAATCCTTCTTTCCATTCACCATCATAATAATCACCGTCAGCCCACCAGAGTTTCCCCTTGCCATGCTGTAAGTTATCTTTCCATTCGCCAGTGTATTTATCGCCCACTGGCCAAATATATGTTCCGAAGCCTTCCTGATTATTAAATTTCCAATCACCGTCATAAGACGCACCAGATGTCCAGTTATATTTTCCTTTTCCATGTCTTTTTCCGTTCAACCATTCTCCAACATACTTGTCCCCATCAGCCCAGAGATAAGTACCCTGACCATTCTGGAGATTATCTTTCCATTCCCCTTCGTATTTCGATCCATCTGAAAAAATAGTTACACCGTAACCATGCTGCCGCCCATCTTTCCAGCCTCCAGTATATTTACTACCATCAGGATAAGTTTCTGTTCCCTGTCCATTTCTGTTATTTTCTTTCCATTCACCATCATAAATCTTTCCGTTTTTGTAATAGTATTTTCCTTTTCCTTCTTTCATACCATCAACAAAATCACCAACATATTTATCACCATCAGCATAGAAAAAAGTTCCTTTTCCATTGAATCTACCTTCTTTGAAGGTTCCCTCGTATTTATCACCGTTATCAAATTTTTTGACACCTTTCCCATTAACACAGTCCCCCGAAACGCATTGAGATAAGCCTTCCAACTGAGAACAAAAAAGCATTATGATTATTATGTAAAAGTATTTCATAAAATAAATCAATAAAAATTGAACAAAATAATTGGCTACCTTTAAAAAATATAAAATTAATTACTAAATCTAACTTTTAGTAAACTCCAAGTAAAATTCGTATCTTTTTCGTTTTTATTGTCAATCCATCTTAAAATACTCCACAAACCTGATTTGTTTGGTATTATTGTAAACTGAAGATTCCCACTGAAAACCTTTGGATAATTTTCTATACTATGATTAAAAAACAAATAATAATTTGTGTTAAAAATAGCTGAGTCTGGCGATAAAACATCAAAGGGAACTATTTCGATTTTTACTTCAGGTTTAACATCAAAAGGCAATTTATTCAGCAATGAATTAAAATAGATCCTTTCATTTTGAATATTCCAATCCTGAAATAAGGCAGAGTAAGTGGTTCTAACTTCATTTGATGGTATGAAAGAAAATTTTGTCGGTTCACTGTTTTCAATATAAAAACAGGAAATATAATTGTCAGGATTTTTTTCAACAATTGAGTTAATAAAATTTGTAATGGTTATTGAAGGCGATGTAGGTGGTTGAAAGCTCGATTTCTTAGTATCTGGTTCCTCAGGTGTTCTTGTAACAAATAATTCACATCCAAAAAATTGACTTATTAATATAATATAGAGTATTTTTTTTATAAATTTCATTTACATGAGATTATTATAAATCAGTTCAAAAATAAGTATTGGAAATTCATAGAAGATTAATATTGAATCTCTTTTTTGTAAATTCTTCTTCTTTTATGTTGAACAGGATTAAAAAATTTCCATTCTGCCTGTACTCTTGTATTGGTTTCAAGCTCCTGATTGGATTCTGCACATTTAAAACCAAGCTTCATAGCTGTTTTTACTATTTCAACAACCATAAGAAGGTCAACTCCTTTTCCTCTATATTCCTTCTTAACACCAGCAAAATAAAAATCAAGAATCTCATATGTCTTTAATGCTTTTAGCATATGAAAAACCCCAAATGGTAACAAATGTCCATTGGCTTTCTGATAGGCTTTCGATAGACTTGGCATTGTAATCAGAAAGCCCACAAGTTCACCATCCTGAGTTTCAACGAGTTTTACCAGATCTTTATGAATATAAGAAATATATTTTTTAATATAGTATTCTCTTTGTTTATCTGATAAAGGAACGGTTCCATAATTTTCCTCAAATGTCTCATCCAGAAGTTTCAAAATTTCATTACCTCTATTAATAATATCCTTTTTGTTTTCATAAACCGGTAATCTAAATTTATACTTTTCCTTGACATAATCAGCTATTCTAAGAATTTTTTCCGGGATTCCCTCTTCGTATGGTGGTGTTGACAAAAATTCAACAAAATCAACCTCTTTCTGAAACCCATAATTTTCAATATGCTTCTGATAGTAAGGGTGATGATAATAACTTGCTATAGTTGGGAGTTTGTCAAATCCTTCGATCAATAGACCTTGCATATCAAAATCACAAAATCCGTGAGGACCTGTTATTGTATTTAATCCTCTTTCCCGACCCCAACATTCAGCAGCATCAAATAAGCTTTTTACTACTTCATAATCATCAATAAAATCAACCCAGCCAAATCTTAAATTATTCATTTTCCATTTTTTGTTAGCTATATGACTTATTATTGCGGCAATACGTCCTACAATTTTTCCATCCCTCAATGCCAAAAAAAGTTTACTTTCCGAATGCTCATAAGCAGGATTTTTTTCAGACAAAAATGTATTGATTTCATCATCTATAATCGGGGGCACAAAATATGGGTTACCTTTGAATATTTCAAACTGGAATTTAACGAAATCTTTCAGCTCTTTTTTGGTTTTTACTTCTTTCAATTCAACTGACATAATATTCTCAAAAAATGGGACAATTAATTATTTAATTAGTGAAGCTCCACCATCGACGCATAAATTCTGTCCTGTAATATAATTGCTACAAGTTGAAAAAAAATAGACAGCCTCGAAAATCTCTTCTGGAGTCGCATATCTTTTCATTGGAATTTTATTTGCTTTTAACATTGCCGAATCATTTTCCGATGGCTCAGTCTCGAAATAAATTGCCCCTGGACATACTGTATTAACGCTAACGAATGGAGCTAATTCTCTTGCCAAAGCTCTTGTTAGTTGAATAATTGCAGATTTTGACACATTATACGGAATTCTGTTCTTCCAGATTTCGAAGGCACCTAAAGATGATATATTCACAATTTTAGAATTCTTTCTTGCAAATTCAACAAATATTTTTGAAGTATAAAATTCAGCAGATAAATTCAATTTAATAGTATCTTCCCAATCATCCTTGGTTATCTCGAATATTTTTTTTGCCTTAGGAAAAACCCCGGCATTATTAATCAGCACTTTTGGAATTCCAAATTCATTAACAGTATTAGTAAAAGCCAATTCAATCTCAGAGTAAGATCGGAGGTCAGCTTTGACTAAATATGCTTTCTGCCCCATCTTGATTATTTCATCTTTTGTTTTTTTGGCTGATTCTTCGGATTCAAAATAATGAATTACTACATCCCAACCTTTTTTTGCAAAATTTAAAGCAAGGGATCTGCCTAATCTTTTACCGCTTCCTGTAACGAATACAATCATTTTTCTGTATTTTTAAAAAAAATTTAATAATTTGTTTTTGTAAATTCGTTATCAATTAAATTAGATTTAAAATTGAAAATACTAAAATCATTAGAATTAAAAAAATCAAATAAATATTTTTTTTCAAACTCATATTTTCCAATATTTAGTTTATTCCTGATTATTTTCTTCTTGACAATCTGTCAGTTCTCATTATTCGCTCAAGAGAATTTAAAATTTTACAGGGTCTTTTTCAAGGATAAAGGACAAGAAAAATTTGAAAAAGGCACAAAAATTTTCGACGAGACTCTTAAAATCATCTCCCCAAAAGCAATTGAAAGAAGGAAAAAAGTAATTAATACCGATATTCCCGTTTTCTTTGAAGATGCACCCGTTTATGAAGATTATATCAATACAGTTAAGAAAATTTCACCAAAAATCAGGGCTGTTCTAAGGTGGCATAACTATATAGTTATTGAAACCAATGAAAATAATATTAATAAAATTAAAAATCTTGATTTCGTAAAAAAAATTCAGGAGACTTCTTCATCACTTTTTTCCCTTTCCAAAGAAGAACCGAAATTCGAAGTGAAAAAGAATGTTCTTAATCTTATTTCTTTGGAAGAATGCTCCAATTGCGGTGTTATAGAATATGGAAAATCTTTTCAACAGCTTTTTTTATTGAATGTTATTAAGTTTCATGAAATGGGAATAAATGGTGATGGTGTAACAATCGGTTTTCTTGATAATGGCTTTCGATGGAAAGAACACAAAGCGGTTAAAAATTCAAAAGTAATTGCTGAATATGATTTTATAAATCAGGATTCTGTTACCTCAAATCAGGATGGAGACCGACCCGATCAGGATGGTCATGGCTCTATAGTCTTTGCAACCGTTTCGTCTTTCTCTAAAGGAAAATTAATTGGAGTGGCACCCTGTGCTTCTTTCTATCTTGGAAAAACTGAAGATATGACAGGCGAAAGAAGAATTGAAGAGGATTATTATGCTGCAGGAATCGAATGGCTGGAATCTCAGGGCGTGGATGTCATTTCGACTTCTCTTGGATATTATAAATTTGATTCAACAGAGGTTGAATATAATTATTCAAATTTAGATGGAAAATCCACTTTATCTGCTATAACTGTTAATAAAGCTGTTTCTTTAGGTGTTGTTTGTGTTACTGCCGCAGGTAATTCAGGACCAGCTCAAGAAACAATAATTACTCCAGCTGATGCTGATAGTGTTATTGCTGTTGGTGCGGCTCTGTCAGACGGAAAAACCCCAGCTAATTTTACTTCCCGTGGACCAAGATTCGACTCCAAAATAAAACCAGATATAGCTGCCCTTGGAAATGCTGTATTTACAATAAATCCAAATGATAGCGATGGATTTATTAATGCTAATGGAACTTCGATGGCGACCCCGCTTATCTCAGGCTCGATTGGGTTATTATTATCAGTCTTTCCTGAACTTCGAACTTATGAAGTCAGAGATTTGCTTAAAAAATCAGGCTCTCAATCAACTAATCCAGATGCCTCTCTTGGTTGGGGTATTCCTGACCTCTTTAATGCGGCTCAAGAATATGGTATTATCATTTCACCAATTACAACTTACAAAGTTCTTAATTTCCAGAAAATCGCTGTTTTCATATCATCAAAATTTAATATAATTAAGACAGAAATTCTGGTTAAATTCAAAGGTCAGGATTTTTTCACTACATTTCAACTATACAAATCATCCATTGAAAATCTTTATTCTTCTGATATTCCCTTATCATTATTCAATAATCAACCTGCAGAAGTCTTTGTCATTGTCGAGGATATTTATAAAAAACGAACATACCCTTACAATTCAGAAAAAGGCATCATGATTTATCCTGAGTCAGACATAATCCAATGCGGGGTTGATTTCACAAAATTACCGAAATTTGACAATCCTGAAATCTCAGCTTTTGCCTATCCCTCTCTGATTAAGCAATATTCCGATAATATAAAAATTAACGTTATCCTGAATGAATTTTCAGACGTTTATATAAAAATTTACAACTTAACCGGTCAACTAATGACCAGTCAATATCATTCAGGACGAGAACCCGGTTTAGCTGAATTCCTTCTCCCTGTTTCTAATTTTTCCATAGGGAACTATTTTGCTGTAATAAAACAAAAATCGAAAACAGATATAATCAAATTGGTAGTTATTTGATAGAATATCATTATTATATTTGAATTTAAATTGTTTCCTGATTAATTCGTTTTAATTAACTCTTAGCAAAAAAATATAAAGGGGAATTATGTATTTAATCGGCACTCTTGAAATTGATCCATCTCAAAACACAAAGATTAAACCAATCAAGAAACAAGGCTTTCTTGCTAATTTTCTTAATGCTGTTTCATTTGGTCAGCTCTCACCTAAACAAGAACTCGAGACCTTTAATGCTTCTTCCATTCTTCAGCAGATTTATGATGGTTTTGCTTCAATTGGCATCAATAATGTTATTCGTTTATCAATGGATAATTATGATTTCTATTTAGATGAATCAGGACAGGAAAATGACCTTGAACAGGCTCTTTTTGCTTTTACATCAAGAGTTGACCCTATCGAATCCGAACTATTTGAAAAAATTTACCTTGTTCTTGAACATAAAGAAGACAATTTGAATTTCTTAATTGAGGTAGATGTAAATCGAAAACATAAGGTAGGTGAATATCCGATATTTATTGATATCAATTGTGTTTTTGATGATTTTAATTTATCTGATTTTAATAACGAAGAAGATTTATTCCAAAAGTTAATCTCTAAATTTAATAATCAAGAAGAATTCGAAAATTTTTATGATGAAAACAAAATAAAATTTAACTATTTTTTGGATAAAGTCGAAATTGCTGCAAAGAAGTATATACCTGTTGATAACGTAATTAAAAAAACAAAAAGAGTCTTAGTCAGACCAAATCAAAAAATTTCAAAATTGAATCATGTGAAACACCTAAAATCATCTCAACCTATTCATTATGGCTATCATGGTTTCGATAAATCCTCATTCTATATTTATTTATGGAGTGATTTAATGTATCAAAATAATTTATATTGCAATAACTTTTTTATTACCGACGAACTTGGTAACGAAATACTTACTATTGGAGAAAATGGTTTCTTTGCTAAACAAACCAATACACTAAACACAGAAATTCCAATTCAGGATATGATAGAAGATAGCAAAAATTTTCCATTAGATTATGATGACTCAGATTCTCAGGAATTTATTGATTTTAGTGAAAGCGATTCTGACGATGAAAATAAATATTAGATTTTAACCATATTATAAAAAGGGTTTCTTATGACAATTATTATAATAGGATTGATTGTGCTTCTTGTAGGATTTTTCTCTGGAAGAAACACTCCTCTTGGAAGATTTAAAAGCTTAGTTATTTTAGCAGGTGTTATTATAACTATCGTTGGTTTTTTAACAGCTTCATTAAGACAGATTGATGCTGGCCATGTTGGTGTTCAGGTTCTTTTTGGGCAGGTTCAGGAAGGTATATTATATGAAGGTTTAAATATTGTTAATCCTTTAGTGGATGTTAAGCAGCTTAGTATCCAAACACAGAACTATACCATGTCGGGAGCATCCAGTGAGGGGGAGAGAGTTGGTGACGATGCTATCAGAGTCCTCAGCAAGGATGGTCTTGAGGTTATAATTGATTTAACGGTTCTTTACAGAGTGATGGCTCCTGATGCTCCTAAACTTTACAGAGAAGTTGGTATAACTTATCAGGATAAAATAATAAGACCTATTACCAGAACAGGAATCAGGGAAAGTGCTTCTTACTATGATGCTATTGCTTTATTTGCTGAAAAACGAGAAGACTTTGAATCAAGAATCAAAGAAAAAATTGCTGATGATTTCAGAAAAAGAGGTTTGTATCTCGAACAGCTTCTTGTTCGTAATATAGCTCTGCCTGCATCGGTTAAAGAAAGTATTGAAAGAAAAATAACTGCTATTCAGGATGCTCAAAGAATGGAATTTGTTCTACAAAAAGAAAAACAGGAAGCTGAAAGAAAAAGAGTTGAAGCTCAGGGAACCGCTGATGCTCAAAGAATCGTTAATTTAGGTCTCTCTGACAAAATCCTCCAATTCGAAATGATTAAAGTTCAGAAGGAACTTGTCAATTCTCCAAATTCAAAAATCATTATATTAGGTAATTCAAAGGGTGGCGTTCCATTCATAATTGATGGAAAATAGCTAAAATTCAAATTGGAGAAAATTAAACCTAAAAAATCACTTGGTCAAAATTTTTTAGTTGATAGAAATATAGCTAAAAAAATTGTTGACTCATTCGAAACTTTTGATGAGGATATAATTCTTGAAATAGGTCCCGGCACTGGATCCTTAACAGAATTTTTAGCTGATAGAAATTGCAATTTAATTTTAGTTGAGATTGACACAAGAGCAATCGAAATTCTGAAAAAAAAATTCTCTCATATTTCAAAAATAAAATTAATTAATGAAGACTTTACAAAAATTGACCTGCAAAAAATTTTATCAGCCTTTGATAATCATCTAAACTCTGACAAAACATTTGATACATCTATATCAGGAAAAAAAATCAAGATAATTGGTAATATACCATATTACATAACAAGTCAGGTTTTGTTCAAAATTTTTGAAAATTCTGAAATAATTCATAGTTCCATATTAACAATCCAAAAAGAAGTAGCCCAAAGAATTACGGCAGCTTCAGGAAGCAAGGAATATGGGATATTATCGTTAGCCACGAAAATCAATGGCGAAGCAAGAATCCTTTTCGATATTCCTCCATCATGTTTTTATCCTCCACCAAAGGTTGTTTCTTCAGTTGTCGAACTAAAAATTCAAAGAAAATTCAGTAAATTTGAATTTGATGAAATAATGCTACTTATCAGGACAGCATTTAATCAAAGACGGAAAATCATCAAAAACTCTCTTAAAGACTATATTTCTCGGAGAGTTAGTAATGAGAAAGAACTGGAAATCATTATGAATAGACTCGATGATTTTCTCCAAAAAAGACCAGAAGAATTGAGTTATATTGATTTTAAAACATTATATGAATCAATCAATAAATAAAAAAAATGGAATAAAAAATCTAATTGGTGAATTAAGGATAAAAGAAAACATAATAATTATTGACTTTTACACAATTGGTTTGCTTTCGATTTACACTGTATTAGCTGTTATTTATTTCTATGAGATCCCCAAATCTTTAAATCTTATATTAACTAATGTTTTTATAATTTCCAGTATATTAGTAATAGTAGTCCTTTCTGGGAGAATTAACAATAAATGGTTTATGATTTTCAGAAGGATTTATGTCATTCCTTTAGTTCTTTTCTTGTTTGATCAGGTGCAGAATTACATAAAGGTAATTAACCCCCATGATTATGACGATATGTTAATTAAATGGGATTATGCTATTTTCGGATTAAATCCAACTGAATGGATATATCAATTTGCAAATCCTGTATTGACCGAGCTGCTGCAAATAAGTTATGCCTCTTATTTTATCATGCCAATTATTCTGGGGCTTGAACTTCATTTTCGAAAAGACGAGGCATTCAACAAATTTGCCGGTTATTTGCTCTTTGGATATTATTTTTCGTATTTACTCTATCTTATTATACCTGCCATTGGTCCAAGGTTTGTTCTTCATGATTTTGAATCTATAAATATTGAATTACCCGGTTTATTTTTAACCGAATATATCAGATACATAATAAATTCCGGGGAAAATATACCAATCGAGATATTAAAAGGAATATCAGACCTAAATCCTGCTTTTTTTGTTAACCGGGACTGCATGCCAAGCGGACACACATTAGTAACAACTATAAATATGATTTGTGCATTCAAGTTCAAATCAAAATTTAAATGGGTATTCCTTGTTTTGACAATACTTTTAATCATTTCAACAGTTTATTTACGATATCATTATGTAGTTGATATTATAGCTGGACTTATTTTAGTAGTTTTGATATTCTTATTTGAACCCTATATAAGAAAAGCACTTAATAGTGCTGGATTTATAAATATTATTAAGTAAAATTATTTATTAATTATAATTGGTTTATTTATAAATTTATTCCCTATTTTGATTATCATCTGATACAATCCATTTGGAATATTATCAATTTCTATCTTCATATCGGAAACAAAATTTGACTCTTCTGTTTCGAATAAATTTATACCAAGCAAGTCATATATGGCTACCGACAAATAATTATCTGTCTTATCAAGCACATTTGTTATATTTATTGAAATAAAATCCTTTCCAGGAATAGGATAAACCGTGATCTGAGGTTCACCTTTAATATAATTTGAACCGGTGGAGCTTGTTGTTTCCCTGTAAATTAACATAACAAAAGTCGTTACTGCATCAGAACCAAGATATAAATTCCCTCGATAATCAGTTTCGAGTCCCACAGGACGTGCCCAATGAGAACCACTGATAGAATCAGTCAGAAAACCACTAACAAAATCAGCAACATAATTTGCTGTTGTGTCAGAGAAATCGTCCAAACCAAGAAAGACAACCTTGTAGCCAGTTGCAGGCGAACGATTCCACGATCCCCTGTATGCTACAAAAATTCCATTCTGATATTCCTTGTCAAAAGAATTATTAGAAAACTCAATTCCCATAGGTGCTGAATGTGCTTGAACCAGAGCAGCAGGCATTTTCATCGAACGAACTAAACTACTATCAAACGCTGTGATTGGAAGCAAGCCCTTATAATCGTTATTAAAATTATAGTTTGGAAAATACATCTGATATGAATGGGCAATAGGATAACCATAAAATCCACCATCTCTAACAATATCAATCCATTCTGGTGGAATGTCGTTACCCTGCCAGTCACTTCCATTATTGTTAGCCCAAAGCTGGTTAGTAAAAGGATTAAGCGTCATTCCAACAGCGTTTCTGACTCCAGTTGCAAAAATTCGTCTCCCAGTCCCATCAATATTGTATTCTTCGATTACAGCACGCCTTGGCTCTTTATCGGGAACAACTTTTTCTTCTTTACAAACATTGCATCTTGATCCAATTGACAAATATATTTTATTGTTTACTCTATCAAACACTATCGTTCTTGTAACATGTCCACCTGCACTGCCGGGACCACCCACATCAGAAATAAATACACTTCTTTTTTCGAAAAAGCCATCTTTATTTTCATCTGAAAGCCTTAAAACTCTATCTGTTAGAGCGGCATAAATATCACCATTATAAAATTCTATACTATGAGCATTAACATTTTCAGCTACAACTATTGCTGTATCAGCAACTCTATCCCTGTTAAAGTCTGGCAAAGCTATAATCTTGCCTGAACTCATATCGGTGATGTGCAAAATACTATCAGGGCTCCAAGTGAGAAACCTTGGCTTTTGCAATCCACCAGTATAAAAAATCTGTGCTTTATATCCTTCGGGGAGATTTACCGTTAGATTATCAGAAATTAAACCTTTGTACTTTTCTGGTACGATGACTTTAACAGATCTCAATCTCAGGTCTTTTATTGGAGTCATCGGAATTGACCCTTCAGTTGATTGAGAATTTAGTTTTTGGTATAATATAAATAAAAATATAAAGAACAAAAGATATCGCATATTTTACCTTCTTGGTTTTAATTATTAATCTATCATTGAAAAAACGATACAAAAAATTTTTAATTGCATCTAATTATATTATTATGAACTACTAAGAATTAAGATAAAGAAATGTTTTATTAAATAATTGAGGAGAAAAATAAATTTAACTGAGTTAATTTTCAATAAGTGAAATTAACTCAATGATAAAATATATTAGATAAAAAGATATAAGGTATTAAAAATCAAGATCTATCAAAGTTCAACAATTTTTCTTTTAATTCCTGAACGACCTGACTATGAATTTGACAAACCCTGCTTTCAGAAACATTAATCATATTACCGATTTCCTTGAAAGTAAGATTTTCATAGTAATATAGCGTCATCACAAGTTTTTTTCGCTCATTTAAAGTTTTAATAAAATTGGTAATGAAATTAATCCTTTCCTCACTCTCCATTTTTTCAAGAATACTGACATTTTGATTATCAGGAACTTCCTGAATTATATCTCTTTCATCGTCATCAGAAATATTTTGAGAAGATGCTTCGTTAAGAGTATATGATGCCTTAGCCGCAGCTGCAGCGGAAAGGTAGGTATTATATTCTTCAGGGGTTACATTAAGTTTCTGACGAATTTCTTCGGCTGATACCTCTCTTCCTGTCTGTTTTCGCAATTCATCAGAAGCTTGGATAAATTCGTGTGCTTTTTTTCTGGCAGTTCTCGAAAGCCAGTCAAGCCTTCTTAATTCATCCTGAATTATACCTCTGATTCTGGGTATTGCATAGGACTCAAACTTAACCCCTCTCTCCAATTCGAATCTTTCAATTGCTTCGTGTAGCCCAAGAATTCCAATACTCATAAAATCTTCATCATTAAGTATTGAATTATTAGGCAGATTCATAGTTTGGACTACATATTTTACAAGCCATATATAGTGCAAAATCAGCTTGTTTTTTAATTCAATGGCACTTGTCTTCCTGTAACGGTTCCAAACTAAATAGATATCCTTATCTAAATGCGTCATATCTTCTTCCGATATATTTAAAAGTTCGTTAATAAAACTTTTTCTTTCGTTCAAACTTATCATAAGCCCTTCATTTATTCATTTCTATGTTAAAGAACATTTAAGGGCTTCATGCCTAAACATTATCTTCCATGACCAGTTGTTGTTGACTATTATCAAAATCAACAACATCCTCATTTCCTCTCATAAAATCATTATAGCTAATTCCTTCTCCCGGTGGCAATTCATTAGATTTTTTCTGGTTGAGTTCTCTGAATCTTCTCAGTTCTTCTTCCCTGCGTAATTCAGCCATACGAAGCTCTTCCTGATATTTACTTTTTTGCAATTCCATTTTCTCTCTTTCCCAATTCATCTGTTCTTCTTTTAATCGCTTCTTTTCTTCTTCTTCTTTAACCCGATAATGGGCTATGAAATAAATTATGATGGTATATAACAGTCCAAGCCCTAAATAGACTGCAGTAAAATAAAGGAAGGAGTTTAATAAAGCTAACTTCAATTCTAATTCGTTACCGAAATATGCATAAGAAAAATATAATATTCCAATCAATGCCCCAATGTTAAATAAGGTACTGAATGGATAATTAATAACTCTTTTAAGCGTTTTTTTGGATTCTTTAACTTGTCTTTTCAGGTTATTTTCATTCTCTTTGGAACGCTTAGAAGATGATTTATTTTTACTACCTTTTTCTAACTCATTATCGTTATTTCTTTTTGCTGACACGAAATTCCTTTTCTATTTTTTCCTTAACTAAATTATTTTTTCTTAAATTTTCGAATAAAACCTTCGAAATACTTTTTTAATCGGCAAAAAGAATTTAAACTTTAATCATTCTTTTATTTTTTTTCATAATTTTTTTGGCTAATCTTTCTAAAGCTTTTGATGCTTCTGAATCAGGTGCACTCAATACAAATGGCTCTTGTTTCAATACTGAATTTCTAACTGCTCTGTCGTAAGGTATATAACCAACAACATCTACCTTAAGTTTAAGAAACTTTTCTGTTGCTAAATTTAATTTATTTGATATATCATTTGCATCGTCATTGTCTATAACATTATTAACTAATAATGCTATTTTCCTTATGTTGACATACTTTCTGAATATTTTTATTAACCCATAGGCATCAAGCAATGAAGTAGGCTCATCATTTATTACTATCAATATTAAATCAGAAATTCTGCAAAACTCAAAAAGCTCCTCGTATGCCCCGGAAAGAGTATCAATAATAACATAGTCGAAATTTTTATCATTTTTTATCTTTTCGAGTAAATTTCTCAAGTTATGGACAGAATAGTTGTCCATTTCTCCTGTTGCTGGTCTCTCAGCTATTATAGATAAATTAGTATTTATTTTATAAATCGCTTCAGTGTAATCTAATTGTGAATGAATGATATCATATAATCTGAAATTTGGCTCAATTCCACAAATAAGATGCTGATTTGGATAGTTCAAATTACCGTCAAAAATTAAAACACTTCTCTCCATTTCGCTCAAAGAATAAGCCAGATTAGTGGAGATAATACTCTTGCCAACCCCACCCTTGCCACTACATACCGTAATAACGTAGGTATTATTTACAGAGTTAATATCTTTCTCACTTATATTCTGAATACTCATTTAGTGTTCAAAGTAAAGTATATTGTTTTAAATAATCCAAATTTGCCGGTTCAATATCGTCTGGAACTCTTGTTCCATTTGTGAAATATGTCAGTGGTAGTTTTTCTGTATTTAATACTTCGATTATATTTCCTAAAGCCGCAGCCTCATCAAGTTTAGTAAGTATGATTCCACTTGGATTTAAAACAGAATATTCCTTAATAATCTGCCTGAAAGTCGCTTTTCCAACATTGCAGGATTGAACTAAAAACTTATGATGCTCACCAACAATATCAATAATTCCTTTCAATTCATTGATTAGTTCCTTGTCTTGCTGACTGCTACCTGTTGTATCTATTAAGATAAAATCTTTTGATTTATTTTCTTCTATTGCTATTGCTAAATCTTCCGGTGAAAAAATAGCATAGTGAGGAATTGCCGCAATTGATGAATATGTTTGTAATTGCTCTATTGCTCCAACTTTATTTACATCAGTTGATAATATGACAGTATCAGCATTAAAAATTATCTTAAACAAAATAGCTAATTTTATTAGAGTTGTTGTTTTACCTCCGCCAGTAGTCCCAAAAAATGATATAATTGTGCAATTGTCGGACTTTGTTATTGGGGGTAAAATCTTGATATCTTTCAATATTAAATTCTTTGCCTTTTCTTTGATATATTTTTGGTAACCTTCTTTGTCTTCCTTGATTGAATCATCAATTACTAAATCCGAAAGCTCATCAATAATCTTGTATGCAAAATCTTCGCTAAATTCAGAATTTAACAAATCTTTGAAAATCGCCTTTAATTCATCATTTTGATTATTATTTATTTTGAATTTTACTCTATGAGATAGGTCATACAAAAGTTGTTTAATTTCTATTATCTGATTTTTAAGTCCGTCTGAATAGATTAGTGTTTCATTTGATGAAAATTCTGGAAGCTTAACACCATTGTTATTGTTATTGAAATGATTCTTGTTCTCAAGGTTATTTTCTATACCTTCCTTAGAAAAAGATTCATCTATGGCTGCAATAATCTCTATTTTATTGTCTGTTTCACCGGAATCCGATTCAATATTTCTTGTCGAAAGGATTACTGCATCCTCGCCAAGTTCTTTGGTGATTATCTGCATTCCTTCCTGAATTGATGAAACCAGGACTTTTTTTATTTTCATAAAGTAATTATAAATTACATATCAACATTTTAAATGATATATTTCCACAAATTTCTATACATAAAAATTGTGCCATTGTAGTAAATTTCAAATTTCTCAAAATTTCAATTGTTGAATAATTCATATCTCATTGATTTTTAATTTAGTTTATAAAACTATTCATTAATTATAACATGTTTTTTAAAAGCATTTCTTTTCCTGAACTATGAATATTTGGATTAATAATAGTCAAAGACTATTAATGGCTAATATTAACCCATTTATTTGTTTATTTTTCTTAAAAATTAAATGAAGTATGTTAGTAGAAATTTTAAGAAATTTTGTAGATTTGAATTGTTTGATAAAAAATATTTGATAGAAACGTGCTTACAGAATTTGACGAACTTATTTACGATAATAGACCAAGGAATCCAGAAGAATTTGCTGAAATTGCATTAAAAATCAGAACTGACATTATAAAAAGCCTTGTTCTCGCCAAATCAGGTCATTCAGGTGGTCCTCTTGGAATAACGGATGTAATGACCGTTCTCTATTTTGGTGGCTTTATGCGATATAAGCCTAAAGAGCCGAAATGGAATGGGCGAGATAGATTCGTTCTTAGTGCAGGTCATCTTTGCCCGGTTCTCTATTCTGTCTTGGCAAGAGCTGGTTATTTCCCGGTTGAAGAACTTAAAACTCTCAGGAAATATGGGTCAAGATTGCAAGGTCATCCGGGAATTGATATGAATTTGCCGGGACTCGAAGCCAGCACAGGTTCTTTAGGTCAGGGTATTTCAATTGCTGTTGGTATGGCTCTAAGTGACAAATACCTTGATAAAAATGACAGAAAAGTCTTTACATTAACAGGTGATGGTGAAATTCAGGAAGGCTCGGTCTGGGAAGCCGCTATGTCTGCTGGAAATTTTAAACTTGATAATTTATGTGTTATTGTTGATAACAACGATTGTCAGATTGACGGGAGAGTTCATGAAGTGATGAGCGTTTATCCAATTGATAAAAAGTTCGAAGCCTTTAATTTTGATGTCATCAATATTGATGGTCATAACTATTCAGAGATTGTTAACGCTTTCACGAGGTTTAATAATAATTTTAAAAATAATATCGGCAAACCCACAGCAATTATTGCTAAGACTTTTATGGGAAAAGGAGTATCATTTATGGAGGATAGATATGAATGGCATGGTATTCCTCCTAATGTTGAACAAGCTATACAAGCTTTAAATGAATTGGTTTAATTTTTTTTTAATAAAAATGTTAAGAAATAAATTAATATTACTTCTTCTTACAGTTATTTTATTTATTTCCTGTAATAATGATAATAAACAGGAAATTAATAAGATACAGGTTGATTCAAGTGATGTTCAAAAGAACAATTACAACACAAATAAATCAAATAATTTAAACAATACTAATGTAAAATTAATTGAACCGGAGAAATTGGCTGAATTTCTTCCAATGTCCATTCCGAAAGCCGAAAAATATCCATCAAATAGTGGTTTCCAGATTTGGAATAACAAAAAGATTTCATCTGCTTCCGCTGAATATGTTTTCAAACCGGGTGGAATTGTTATCATTATCAATGATTATGGAACATATAATAACATACCTCAGGAAGATTTGCAATATATAAAAAAATATAGCGAAGAGCAGGTGGAAAACATTCAAAAACTTATTTTACCCGATGGTATTGGTTATCAAAGATGGGATGATGTTACTGAAACAGGAATGCTTGAGGCTTTACTATTTAACAGAATTATCATTAGAATTGAAGGTATAAGGTTGCATGAGAAAAACCAGAACCTTTCAGATTTCTATTATTTCATAAACACAAAAAATCTACTGAAAGAGATTAATAAGCTAAATTGATTATGTTTGGATACGATTTACTAGGGAAAAAACCAACAAGACATGGATTCGGAAAAGGCTTAGTCGAACTTGGTGAAAAATACGATAACGTAGTTGTTCTTGGTGGTGACATAACAGGCTCTGTAATGACTTCTTTTTTCAAAGAAAGATTTCCTGAGCGTTTTTTTTCAATCGGTGTTGCAGAACAAAATGCAACAACTATTGCTGTTGGTTTGGCATTATCAGGCAAAATTGCTTTCTTTTCAAGCTACAGTGCTTTTGCAGCATTTAGAAATGCAGACCAGTTAAGAATATCCGTATGCTATAACAATGTCAATGTCAAAATTGGAGGTGGTCATTCAGGGATTACAGTCGGTCCCGATGGGGCAACCCATCAGTCTCTTGAAGAATTGTCTTTCCTTCGTACACTACCTAATATGACTCTCGTTGTCCCTTGCGATTACGAAGAAGCAAGAAAAGCCACAATTGCTATTGGTGAAATGGTCGGACCAGCTTTCATTCGCTTTGGTAGATCTGCGGTTCCTATGTTCACAAAAGAAGATACTCCATTTGAAATTGGAAAAGCTCCTGTGCTTGTTCAAGGTAACGATGTCGCTCTAATTGCTACTGGTTTGATGGTATGGGAGGCTTTGGTAGCTGCTGATGAATTAAAAAAACGCAAAGGCATTAAAGCAAGAGTCATTAATTGCTCTACAATTAAACCAATTGATATTCAAACAATTACTGATGCTGCTATTCATTGTGGTTGCATCGTAACAGCTGAGGAACATCAGGTTCATGGAGGTTTGGGTGCTGCAGTTGCCGAAGTTGTTACCAAGAATTTCCCGGTACCTATTGAGTTTGTTGGTGTTAAAGATAGTTTCGGCGGCAGTGGTGAACCCGAAGAATTGATGGAAAAATTTGGTCTAACATGGAAAGAAATCTACGCTTCTGCCTTGAAAGCAATTGAAAGAAGGGATAAAGGTTTTATTGGCTACAGAAAAATAAATCAGGTCGAATCTTTTTTTGATAATATTTAACTTAAATTGTAATCATTGTGGAATTATTAAGTACAATTGGTCTTTTTCTTTTAGGAAGTCTTTTTCTTTACCTCGGAGCGGAAGGATTAGTTAGGGGCACTGTATCTCTGGCTCTAAGAGTTGGATTCAAGCCACTTATTGCTGGAGTTGTTTTTTTTACATTAGGTGCTTCCTCGCCTGAACTATTTGTTGCATTCAAAACAGCTGCTAATTCTGATTTTGATCTTGCTCTCGGTACAATCATTGGCTCTGTCATAATGAATATCGGCTTAATACTTGGAATTAGCGCTATTATTAAACCTTTAAAACTTAATGCACATCTCATTAAATTCTATGTATTTGTTCTCATTATAGTTTCAATCCTTATAATCGCTTTACTTAATGATAAAGAACTATCACAATTGGACGGCATCATATTGCTTGTTGTTCTGGCTCTTTACACATATTTCCTTATTAAATTTTCTAAAGATGAACAACGTGAAGTGGTCAACGAATACATCAAGCAATACTCTTCGCTAAGAAAGAAAAATGTACTTAGCATTGTCTTTTTGATTGGATCAATAATATTGCTTTCTTTGGGGTCAAATTTCTTTATTTTTTCACTCAAAATCATTGGTAGGAGTTTTTCCGTTCCCGATTATATTATTTCCTTAACAATGGTTGCTCTGGTATGCTCTCTTCCTGAATTTGTAATTTCCATTGTATCGGCAATTAAAAATCAAGGAGATATTTCAATTGGAAATGTTTTTAGCACAAGCATTTTTAATTTACTTTTCGTTTTGGGTTTAATTTCTGTAATTTATCCCATAAAAATGATAAACATTACTAATATTGATCTTTATGTTCTAATGGGCATGCCGGTCTTATTCTTACCTCTTGCCAGAACTGG
>CAYYPE010000020.1:19655-27986 GCA_964473465.1 uncultured Hyphomicrobiales bacterium | reverse complement strand
TTTTTCCCCCAGTCTCATCTGTTTTAATCGAACTATATTAGGATTAAGATTAAAAATGCATTTTTTATGGATTCGAGTGCTTCTCTGTTTTAATCGAACTATATTAGGATTAAGATTTAGTTGTTAAAGCACTATCATTCTTATAAACAGGTTTTAATCGAACTATATTAGGATTAAGATTTATAATCGAGGATGTTTTAACAGAAGCCGACCAAAAGTTTTAATCGAACTATATTAGGATTAAGATGTTAGCTAACTTGCAAGAGTTTAAACTCGATAAAATCCGTTTTAATCGAACTATATTAGGATTAAGATATGCAGATATTGATTGTGAAACAATACTAAATGCTTTGCAGTTTTAATCGAACTATATTAGGATTAAGATACAAGAAGAGCCGTATATAATTCAGAAACCGGGTGTTGTTTTAATCGAACTATATTAGGATTAAGATAGGATAGAGCCTTATAGCTCTACCCTTCTGCATTCTGTTTTAATCGAACTATATTAGGATTAAGATTTCAGCATCTTTTGACCTCCACGACCACTTTGAAGTTTTAATCGAACTATATTAGGATTAAGAGTATTCTTTGAAGAATGAAAGCCTTTAAAGAAGCTTTATTTGATTGATGTTATTTTATATTATATAATTATTGGTCATAAGAAATATATCAGCAGAGAAGAAATCGAGAGAGCAAAAACAAAAATAACTGGAAAAAAGAAAGGTAATTGAAAAGCCATGCAAAAAATTCTGCAATTTACGTCATCATTTACGTCATCATACAAATTTAAGGATTTTGTAAGTAGTTGAATTATTGATGTTTAATAAGAATTGTATGTGATCCCGGTAGGAATTGAACCTACGGCCCTCTGATTAAAAGTCAGATGCTCTACCCCTGAGCTACGGGATCCGTAAAAATCAAGATTACAAAATTAACATCATTTTTTTAGATAGCCAAAATTTTTTAATCATAATTCTGAAAAATTTTGTCTTCTGCTTTTATTTCTGTCCCTTGAAGATATATTGTTACTTGATCTGCTATGCTTTGAGCATCGAGACCGACTTCCTTTAATAATTCAGCTTGGGTGCCATGCTCAATGAATTTATCTGGAATCCCCAAGTTTAAAACTCTAACGTGATGGTATTCTTTTGCTGCAAGGAATTCTAATATTGCTGTTCCAAAGCCTCCGGTCTTCTGACCCTCTTCGATTGTTATAACAGAAGTGAAATTATGACATATTTCTTCCAGACAGTCAATATCAAGTGGTTTAATGAATCTTGCATTAATAATTGTAGCAGAAATATTCTGTTGATGCAAAATTTCGTAAGCCTTTAATGCTTCCTTAACCATATTACCAACAGCTAAAATGGCTATATCATCACCATTGGTTAACTTTTCCCATTTTCCATAAGGAATTGCCTTCATCGGCTCTAAAGGCGTTCCAACACTTTTGCCACGAGGAAATCTGATAGCGACAGGTCCAAATGTGTAATCAAAAATTGCAGAATATAGCATATCTCTCATTTCCTGCTCGTCTTTCGGAGCCATAAGAGTCATATTTGGAACTGCCCTAAGGTAAACAATATCCATTACACCATGATGAGTAGCTCCATCCTCCCCAACAAGTCCGGCTCTGTCAATTGCAAATACAACATGGAGTTTTTGAAGCGAGCAATCATGTGTCAGATGATCGAAAGCCCTTTGAAGAAATGTTGAGTAAATTGCAACAACAGGAATTATACCTTCGGTTGCCATCCCGGAAGAAAAAGTTACTGCATGACCTTCTGCTATTCCAACATCGAAAACCCTCCCGGGCATTTCTTTTTCGAGAATATCAAGCCCTGTTCCATCAAGCATTGCAGCTGTAACCCCGACAATATATGGGTTCATTCTGCATAGCTCGACCATTGTTTGTCCGAAAACTTTGTAATAGAGTGGTGGTTCAGGTTTATCAGGTGCTTTGATTAAGGATTTACCTGTATCTCTATCAATTTTTCCGATAGCGTGCAAACGGCGATAGTCACTCTCTGCTGGTGCATATCCTTTTCCTTTTTCGGTAATAATATGCAAAAGAACGGGAGTTTTTATTTCCTTAATCATTCTCAGCATTTTAACAAGTTTAATAACGTTATGACCGTTGATTGGACCGAAGTAATCAAAACCAAGTGCTTCAAAAAGCATCCCGGGTGTCATAATTGTTTTCATTCCTCCTTCAATCCTCGAAGCAAGTTTTCTGATTCTATCGCCAACTGAATCAAGCTTACCGGTCAGGTCCCAGATTTCTCCCCTCAATTTTTGAACAGTGGGAGAAGCGAATAGCTCATTAAAGTAATTAGAAAAAGCAGATACATTAGGGTCTATTGAAATATTATTATCATTCATGATGACTGTAATATCTCTTTTCTGCACACCACAATTATTCATTGCCTCGAAAGCAAGCCCACCCGTCATAGCACCATCACCGATTATTGCAGCAACTTTGAAATTTTTACCCTGTAAATCTCTGGCTGTTGCCACTCCAAGAGCAGCTGATATACTTGTGCTTGCATGACCTGCCCCAAAAACATCATATTCGCTCTCAGATCGCTTTAAAAAACCTGATAATCCTTTGTATTGTCGAATTGTGTGAAGCTGATCCCTTCTTCCAGTCAAGATTTTATGCGGATATCCCTGATGTCCGGTATCAAAAATTATTTTGTCAATTGGAGTTTCATAAACGTAATGCAGAGCAACTGTTAACTCAACAACCCCCAGCCCTGCTCCAAAATGTCCGCCCGTTCGGGTTATAGTATCAATCATAAAATCCCGCACCTCATCACAAACTGTTGGTAAATCATTTATATCCAGTTTGCGAAGGTCCTCCGGATAGTTAATATCGTAAAGGAATTTATAATTTTTCTTCTCGGACAATTTAATTTCCTGTTTAGTAATAAAAAAATATAAGACGAATTAAATTTTGTTTAGTGAAAATTTAATAATTTTACAATTTGAAAAAGAAAAAAATGGGAATTTAATATGAATGACCCTGAATTTATTGCTCGACTGCAGTTCGCTTTTACTGTTGGTTTTCATTTCATTTTTCCTCCCCTTAGTATTGGACTCGGCATCTTATTGATAATAATGGAGGGACTCTATCTAAAGACCAGAAATAAGTTATATGAAAATATGACAAAATTCTGGGTTAAAATATTTGCTCTTACTTTTGCTGTTGGTGTTGCAACAGGAATTGTAATGGAATTCGAATTTGGCACAAACTGGGCAACTTATTCAAGATTTGTCGGAGATGTTTTTGGTAGTGCCTTAGCCGCTGAAGGTATTTTCGCATTTTTTCTTGAGTCCGGATTTCTTGCTATCCTTGTTTTTGGTTGGAATAAGGTTAGTCCAAAGATGCATTTCTTTTCAACGATTATGGTTACATTTGGAGCTCATTTAAGTGCAGTTTGGATAATCGTTGCAAATTCTTGGCAACAAACACCTGCAGGATTTCATTTAGCCACTTATGAAATTGGAGGAAACGTTTTTACCAGAGCCGAAATAACAGATTTTTGGGCTATGGTATTCAACCCTTCCTCGATGGATAGACTCTTTCATACAATTGTTGGAAGCTGGATGGCGGGTGCATTCCTAGTTATCAGTGTTTCAGCTTATTATTTAATAAAGAGAAAACATCTCGATTTTGCTCAAAAAGGCTTAACAATTTCACTAATTGTAGCTGCTTTTGCCTCAATTCTTCAGGTCTTTGTCGGACATTCGAGTGCTGTTGGAGTTGCAAAAAACCAACCTGCCAAATTAGCTGCTTTTGAGGCACATTATGATTCTTCAGCTATTGCCCCTCTTTACCTTTTTGGGTGGGTAGATGATAATAATCAAAAAGTAGATTTTGGTATTCAAATTCCGGGATTATTATCTTATCTAATTTACGGAGATTTCAATGCAAAAGTAAAGGGTCTTAATGCTTTTGCAAAGGAAGACAGACCCCCCGTTAATCTTGTTTTCCAATCATATCATTTTATGGTTGCTCTTGGCTTTCTGATGATTGGCCTTAGTGTTTTGGGACTGTTTCTACTGTGGAGGAATAAGCTTTTTGAAAATAAATTAATCCTGAAAATTCTTGTGCCGTCTGTCATTCTTCCTCAGTTAGCATTGCAGCTTGGTTGGATTTCTGCTGAAGTTGGACGTCAACCATGGATTGTTTACGGATTACTCAGAACAAAAGATGCATTTTCTAAGACAGTATCATCGGGTGAAATATGGTTTTCTATGATATTATTTACCTTGATCTACATTTTGTTGTTTATTTTGTTCTTATTTTTACTTGACAGAAAAATCAAGCATGGACCCGATGAAATCGGTCAAAACGCAGATATTTATACTGACAAAAAAACAATTTTAGGTTAGATGATATTTGAACTTATTTTTTAAGGGTGAATGAAATGGATTTAAATATTATTTGGTTTGTTTTAATAGGAATCCTGCTATCGGGCTATGCTATTTTAGATGGGTTCGATCTTGGAGTAGGAGCCTTACACTTGTTAGTCAAAGGCGATATAAACAGAAGAATTATGATAAATTCCATTGGACCTGTTTGGGATGGTAATGAAGTTTGGCTTGTAACCGGCGGAGGTGCTTTATTTGCCGCTTTTCCAGTTGTTTATGCTACAGTTTTCTCTGGTTTTTATATTGCCTTTATGTTGCTACTTGTAGTATTAATATTCCGGGCTGTAGCGATAGAGTTTAGAAGTAAAAGGGAGAGTAAACTTTGGAGACAAAGCTGGGATGTTTCATTCAGCCTCTCAAGTATCCTTATAGCCTTTTTGATGGGAGTTGCTCTTGGTAATATAGTAACTGGTATTCCTCTTGACTCACATGGTGAATATGCCGGCAGCTTTATGGATTTGATAAATCCTTATGCAGTATTGGTTGGTATAACTACAATTGCTCTTTTCATGATGCATGGCTCTATCTATGTTGTTATGAAGACTGAAGGTGAACTGCAGGAAAAAATAAAAGGTTGGATAAACAATTGCATTATTTTCTTTGTTATTTGTTATGTTACAACAACAATGGCTACCCTAATTTATATCCCTCACATGGTAACACATTTCAAAGAATACCCAGTGCTTTTCTCGATCGCTATATTGAATATGTTAGCAATTGCTAATATTCCCAGAGAAATAAATCACAAGAATTATTTTAGAGCCTTTCTTTCGTCCTGTGCAACCATAGCCAGTTTGCTATTGATTTTTGCCATTGGTTTATTTCCCAATATTGTAATATCCCAGCCAAATCCTGAATATAGTCTGACAATTTATAATGCTGCCTCCTCCCAAAAAACATTATGGATAATGCTCATTGTAGCGATTATTGGTGTTCCTTTTGTATTAGCTTATACACTAAGTATTTATTGGATATTCCGTGGTAAAGTAAAAATTGATAATATGAGCTATTAAGAATATGAATTTATACTAAGAAAAAATTTGTAATTATTTAAAAAATCACTTACTTTTGATTTTTGTTAATTTTTATAAATTTTTCAGGAGTATTTATGAAGAATGTTTGTCTTCTTCTTTTGGCTTGTTTATTAATTCTGAATTTGGTTCCAACAAATAAATTATATTCAGATTCACCAAGAATGGTTATTCTGGAAGAAGGCACAAATGCCAGTTGTGGACCATGTGCCAGCCAAAATCCACTTCTTAAACTGTGGCTCGAGAGAAATAAAGACAGAGTAATCCCAGTAAAATATCACGCATGGTGGCCCGGTGCAAACGATCCAATGTATCTATATAATGTTGATATGAACCGTGCAAGAATTACTTATTACAATATTTCAGGTGTGCCTTCAGGAAGAATTAACGGACAAATTGCCCCTAAAGCCGGTAATTGGTACGAAGGTGCTGTCGGTGATACTCTCGCTTTAACAAATAAACTTGCTACTATTCCTCTTTCATCCCCAATTACATTGGATATTCAATTTGAAAACAACGGAGCAAGTGGTAAAGTAAAAACAAAAATTGTTTCTACCCAGAATTTTAGTAATTTAAAATTAAGAATCGTAATCGTAGAAAAAGAACATTATTACGATAACGCTGGAAGTAACGGTGAAAAGCTATTTCCGGACATTGCCCGTGCTATGCTTCCCGATCATAATGGCACAACTGTCAATCTTGCAGCAAATGTAGAGCAGAATTTCGAATTCGATTATAACTTGAAACCAGATGTCAATTTCGAGTTGATTGCCGTCGTTTTCCTACAGGATGATGCAACCAAAGAAATTTTACAATCTGGTGCTGTTTTCAAAAAACCTACCTTAACTTTAAGTGCAGCTGGTGCTTTGCTTAGAGTTGGAAGTCAAAGCAGTCCTTTCGAAAAAACTTTTACCCTTGATAATGGTGGTGCAACAGAAGTATCATTTAATTTTAAAGCCGAAAAATCTGCAAGAACCCCTGCCGATTGGAATGTCTCTGTTGATAAAACCGGACCTGTTGTTGTTCCAGCTGGCTCTCAAGCAGATGTTAAGTTGACATTTACCCCCGGTGCAACCCCCGGAATTGGAGATGCTTTTGTAGTTGCTACGAGAGTGGACGATCCCGGTTCAAAATTAACTTCGAATCAAATTACCATGCTTTCTTCAAATATTGAATCTATCCATGTTAATGATAATGAATCTACTTATAATATCAACCCAGCAATTATGGTAGGGCACAAATCATACGACTATATCAATCTAAAACCATCAGAATTTGTTGAGCTCGGTAATGATCTAACAAATTTGAAATATTTAATCTGGAGCACAGGTGCTGGTAATCAATTTTCCGCTGCACAGGCTGGTTTCTTAACCACAATTGTTAATAAAAAAGTCAATACTATGGTTGTTGGAAATCTTTCTGTTTCTTCGTTAAATACCGCCAATGCACTCGGATTATTCGGAGTTGAATACCTTGGCTGGAATATTGAAGGTTATGGTTATGCTCCTTACACTGTCTGGCTTGCTGGAATTGAAGGTGAAGAAATTTCTGAATTCCTTGGAACAAATGTTCAGGGTAGTTTGAAGAGCTACCTTTTACCTGTTTTGAAAATCGTTGATAATAATACTGATCCTATCCTCAGATTCCGAAGCGATGGCAGATATGTTAACTGGAAAAACAGAACTGATACAGTTAACATTAAAGGGGAAAATGCAATAATCGCTGCCAAATATACTTATGGCGATAACAGACGCATAATTATGGGGTTCACTCCATTTGTTATAGTCAATAAGAACCAACAGGATGAATTAATCAAAAGGGCTGTCCAATGGCTTGAACAAGGTGCATTAAATGCCGATAATGACATTATGGATTATGATAATATTGCCTTAACCCCAAATCCAGCAAATGATTATTTAAAAATTGATATACCTGCTTTAAGTGTTTCTAATATCAATATTTCGATCACTGATATGCTTGGAAATCAAGTGTTCTCTGAATTTTTTGATGAGTTTGGAATGTCCACTGTTCTTGATATATCAAATCTTGCTTCAGGGAGTTATATTCTTCAGATGGTTTCAGGTAAGAATAGAATAACTAAACCATTTCTGATTGTTAAGTAATGAATTAGCATGATTCGAAATTTATAATAATTCGTAAAGATTAATTAAACATAAAAAATTTAAAACTGAGATGACGGGCTGTCTATAAAAAGGCAGCCCGTTTCTTTAACGAATTTAATATTATGAAAATATACTTTATCATTTTCTAAACTATCCCGGTTCAATAATTGAATTTGAAACATTTACCAGATAAATTCTGTAACATAAAGATTTTCGCTATTTAAATCATGACTATCATATATCCCCCAACCCCGCTGGGGAATATATTGAAATTACGTTAAGTAGCCCACAGCTTAAGCCGTGGGTTGACGGCAGTGTAGAAATCAAAATCTACAACCTGCTCGGGGAGAGCGTCCTATCGGTAGCACAGACGTTCCCATCTGTGGACAGTGGTCAGACAGGAACGTCCGACCTACTAAGGATTGATGTTTCGGGTTTGCCTGCGGGGGTATATTTTGTCCGTCTTGGCGATTGGGTGGGGCGCTTTGTGAAGATTTGAAAAAAATTTTTTTTTGTAACTTTTTATTTACTTTTGTGTTATAGTATCATTATTTAAATAAAAATAATAGAAACGGTAAAAATAGGAAATAAGTATAAATAACTCCGACAGCAATTTGCTGATATAGATAAATATTTTTTTATTATTTAAAGGAGTTTTCAATGAAAAGCACAAGCTTCCTAAAGCGGATAATTTACTTATTCGCTATCGTTTCTGTTATTAAACTCGGGGGGGGGGGGTG
>CAYYPE010000020.1:0-19645 GCA_964473465.1 uncultured Hyphomicrobiales bacterium | reverse complement strand
CCCCCCCCCCCCCCCCCCCCCCCCCCCCCCCCCCCCCCGGAACCTCTTGGCACAAACTGTTAATATCTTCCCAACAGCAGTTCCTTGGGGAACAGGCATAGGTTCAAATCTTCTTACTGTTCCGGAAACGTCTATTCAAAAACCTTTGCACTTACACACTTACTCGGGTTTTCAATGGCATTCTCCCCCATTGATTAACAACGACCCTGCTTTTAGAATTTCTTGGGGACCCGACCATGAAAATGAGAACTGCTGGGGTCACGTTCTTTTAACAACACCACAAAATAATATTGCCGGAAGGTATTCATGGGTTGCTAATTATAATCCAGTGAGCGAGCATAGTGATATGGTCATTCATGCATCTGACAGGATTGACGATCTTGTGCTGGTAACTAGATCTGATTCAGGAAAAATAAGATTTGCTACATCTCTTATTACTAATACTGACAAAGAAAGAATGACAATTACTCCAAGTGGCAAAATCATTATAAATCCTTCAACTCAGACAATTAATCCGATCGGGAAATTGGACATCAACCTGCACCCTGCACAAAATGAGTTACCAAAGATATCATTTACTTATGACGATAATATCAACTTCACCAACCCTGCAATATGCTTTTACAGGGCGCATAGTGGCATTCAAACTGAAGCCCATACATGGCGTATAGAAATGGATAATCCCAATTATACCAACTTGTCATTTAAATCTTACTTGGGAACTATAGTGCCAGGCAGTGATGAAGATGTCAATGGACCAAATGACAAAATCACAAAATTAGTGGAATTTCAAAGGGATGGAACAATAATTTTTTCAGGACCCTATCCGGAAAATTACACAAATATTTGGTTTCCATCCGGAGAAGGCTCAAGATTTGTTTGGGCAAGACAAAAATCAGCATTAAGGGCAGGCAAAGTCGGTAATGATTATATAAATGAACCAGATGGATCTGATTATTGGAATTATGATAATATTGGATTATACTCTTCCTCTTTTGGTTATAATTGTCAAGCGAAAAGCCCTTTTTCGTTCTCTATAGGAAAAGATTGCAAAGCTGGTGTTAATTTGAATGATAAGGTATCAATTTCAATTGGACTGTCCTGTAATAGTTTTGATGAAGCAATTGCTATTGGAGATCATGCAAATGCTTATGGACATAATTCTTTAGCTATTGGTAAAAATTGTTTTTCCAACGGGGATTATTCAACAACAATGGGAAATTATTCAAGAACTGGCAGTATAAGCTTAGGATATGAAGGTGCTTTCTATATAGGAGATAAAATTGTAGATCCTAATCTTTTCAATGACCCAAATGATATTGTTTATAGCTCAAATCTAGATAATCAATTAACTTTAAGATTTACGGGTTCTGGTTATGACGATTTAGATATGAGTAATCCTTGTATGCGTTTGTTAACTAGGAAAGCATATGTAAATGGTAGCTGGGAACCAGTAGGTATGTTTTTGTATCACGGTGGGTATGGATGGGTCTATAATTCAGATAGTAATTTGAAAAAGAACAAACAGGATGTAATTACTTTTGAACTATTAAACAATTTAAGAAATGTACCCATTAAAACATGGCAGTGGATAAATGATAGTCTTTATTTACCATCTAGCGACAGTTTACAAACCGGTTATTACAGAATAGATTCATCATCGTGCAGATGGCTGGGTCCAATGTCACAGGATTTTTATAGGGAAATACCTTATGGCATTCCAGACAGCTCGAAAATATGCAGTTCTGTTATTGACGGAGTACTAATTGCTTCTGTCCAAGCTTTAGCTGATATAACTGATTCTCTAGGACTTGCTTTATACAATCAAATGGATAAATCCTTTGAATTTGACAAAAAAATTGATTCATTATTAAGTAAAGAAGAATTTGAAAAGTTTAAGGATACAATTTATTGCTATGCAAAAGTTTGCGATATAGTTGATGATTTAGATAAAAATAAACTGTCAAAACAAGAATTTTACAATTTCAAAGATAGTATATCTTGCTATATTGATGCTTGCAAAAGGATAGAAGAACTTGAATCAATAATATTTCAACTAAAAGAAGAAATTGATTCTCTAAAAGCAAAGGGCGGTACAATAAAGGGAAATAATGATAATATCTTATCAGTTGATAACCAGCACTATGAGGATATTATTCTTGAGCAAAACAATCCTAATCCTTTTAGTGAAACGTGCCAAATCAATTATTATATTCCATTACATTATACTGGAAAGGCAAGGCTTGTAATTACTGAAGAAACCGGGAATCAAGTTTTACAGAATTATGAAATTTGCAATGGAAAGCCATGTCAGATGACTATTTCAGCTAAAGATTTGAATACCGGTGTTTATCTCTATGGTGTTGAGCTTTCTGGTCAAGTTATTAAAACAAAGAAAATGATGATAATTAAATAATTAAGTTATATTTTTTATTATTAAATACATTAAGGTAAAAAAATGAAAACAATTTTTATAGCACTATTAGTATTAATTCAATCACTCAGTTTGAATTCTCAACAGATTACAACAGAATCAGTCCCTTATAATGAAATATGCCAGGATATAAGTTTTAAAGTATCTTTCAAGGCAGTTGGTAACTTTGCCGTAAGCAATGTGTTTTTCGCTCAAATATCTAATAATGGATTCTCGGCTTTCCAAAATATCGGTAGTATTAATGCAAAGGAGTCTGGTGAGATTGATGTGATGATACCAGCTAATATTGAACCGGCTCAGAACTACAGAATAAGAGTGTGTAGCAGTGAACCATACATCGTAGGTACTGATAATGGACAAGATATTAAAATTTATAACAAGCCAGTTATTAAATTCAATACTGAAGATAACAAGATTATTTTCAGAAAAAATGAACCGATAAATTTGATTTGCTCAGCCAGTGAAAAACTTTTCAGCCCTGTTTATTGGGATTTTGGTCTTGACGCCAACATAGAGAGCTTCGAGGGTTTAAATCCGCCACAAATTACATATTCAACTACAGGAATAAAGAAAATCATGATGCAAACAAGTTCATTAACTCAATGTGAATATGATTATCTAAGTATCAAGAATGTACTTATTTATGATTGCTTATCAAAAATTGGCTCCAATGCAGTGGTTGATTCAACGAGGGATTTACAGCCCGTTTATGAACAAGATTCTTTGCATGTTGTTTGGATGATGCCCAATTCGTCAAGAATAGCTAGATCAATGTTTAGAACAATATATTTTCTAGAGACTGGTTCGGATCTGGAAATAAGTTCATCGAATTATTTGGTAATTTACGTTAAAAAGGGTGCAAGTCTTAGAATTTTGAACACTAATAATGAACAAATTGTAATATTGAAAGCACCTGGTTCGAGCGTAACCATTGAGAATCAAGAAAACAGCTGCCAGGTTATAGATTGTCCCGAACTTAAATTCGATTATAGAGAAGCCCCAAATCAGGGCATTGTAATTCTTGCCAAAATGGGTTTTTTGGACATAATAAATACAGATAGATTAAAAGACAATTTTTCCATCTCCCCCAACCCCGCTGGGGAATATATTGAAATTACGTTAAGTAGCCCACAGCTTAAGCCGTGGGTTGCGGGTGTTGATGCAATCAAAATTTACAACCTCCTCGGTGAGTGTGTGATTATTTCCAATATTCCCTATACCCAGACCCCTGACCCCTCTTTAATTAGGATTGATGTTTCGGGCTTGCCTGCGGGGCTTTATTTTGTCCGTCTTGGGGATTGGGTGGGGCGGTTTTTTAAAGTATGAAAACAGGGGGCATGACAGCCCCCTATATAAAAAAATTATTTCTACCTTAGGACAGTGAATTCTTTGGTAATTCGCTGTTCGTGTGTAGAAATTGAAATAAAGTAATTTCCGCTTCTTTCAATTTGGAATTTGATTTTATGATAACCGGCATCAAACCAGCCTTTTGAAATTTTCTTTTCTATCCTTCCTAACAAATTGAACACTGATATATCAACTTCAGAAAATGATTTCAGCTCGAATGTAACAGTAACTTCGCCAAAAGTAGGATTTGGATATACAAAAATATCATCATTTACAATTATTGGATTTTCAACAGATAATTGTCTTTTCTTGAGAACTCCCAGTGGTAAAAATTCAGTTCCGAAAACATTTTTAACCTCATCTGAAGTAGCCCCAAGCCATGTTTGCAGAAAATCTGTATAAACCCGACGATAATCATATTGCATCTTCTGATTACCCGCCTCATCCAAATCATTCAGGTTTGGTTTATTCCCGAAGTAACCACCTTTCGCATAATTTCCAAAAACAAACTGCACCGAAGCAGCCCCATGGTCTGTGCCCCGGCTTCCGTTTTCCGAAGGTCTGCGACCGAATTCAGAAATTGTCATTCCGACAACTCTGTCTGCCCAGCCTTGCTGAACTGCATCGTCAAGAAATTCTGATATTGCCGAAGCAACGTTCCATAATAAAGTTGGATGTTGACCAGTGTAATAATCAGCGTTTTGCTGCTGAGCGTGTGAATCAAAGTTGCTAAGCTTTACGAAAAAGAACTTTGTCTTCAGTCCACCGGCAATCAAACTTGATATCATTTCAAATCTTTTGGCAAGCCCATTGCTATACTTAACCTTCAACTTCGATTTGCCATCATTATAAGCTTTCAAAACTTCGGAAGAATATTTCTCAGACTGACGTGCAATAATATTAACAAAATTGAATTCGGAATCAAATACTGTTGTGCCTGTCGAAAGATCTTCTTCAGGAGTTAATCCAACACCAAGCTCATAGAACTTTTGGGGATCTGTGAAAGCTATACCCATATCCCCTTTGTTACTCTTGAGTAACATAGATAAAGTTCCCCCAATTTCAATGGCAATAGGATGTTCCGGAATTTCAAACGGGAAATTCGTCAGCTTCATTGCAATATATCTTCCTAACCAACCTTCCAGAAGTTTCACTTTTGGGTCAGAAGAATTAATACCGCTTAATATTATATCCTCCGACCTGAAGTGCGAAAGATTTGGGTTTTCATAACCTATTCCCTGAATTATAGCAAGCCTGCCATCAGCCATTAAACGCATAAAACCATCATTATGAATGCCCTGCACCAAAAGAGGATGAAAATATATATCAGTTGTTTCGAACCTTTTAGCAATGTTTGAAGGAACACCCAGATTAGGCCTTATGTTATAATATGTATCATCATAGGCAGGAATAACAGAATTTAATCCGTCATTTCCTCCGAAAAGTTCAATGATAATAACAATATTATCATCATCAAGCCCCATTATTTTATCAACTGGTTTGAACTCAAATAAAGATTTCGATGTTAATACATTAGGTGCTATTAATGATGCAGCTGTAACTGCTGCAGTATTTTTTACAAATGTTCTTCTTTTCATTTTTTCCTCTCTAAGATAATTGAAAATCAGGAGCTTTAATAAATGATAAAAGTAATTGCTTTATACCATTGGCAGCCTTATCATTCTCGGACTCTATAAGGTTACCCCAGTTCTCTTCTGTTGTTTCGGCATATTGCAAGAGTTTTTGCTTATACTTTAGGTGTCTTGCTTGAGGAATTTCCTTCGGGAAGAATAACTCTTCAAGATTTTTGATGAATTTGTCAATTGTTTGATAGTCATTTATTCTTTTCCCAAAATTTATAAGCTGTTTATTTGACAAAGTATTTACCATTGATTTGGCAAAATCATATCTTAATGGTAATGTTTTTGTGCTTATCCAGCTTCTATATCCTTTCCAGCTACCAACATTCGGCGGGTCGTATAATTCCTGCTCCAAACTGTGTATAGCAGTAAGGGTATTTTGCCAGAATATTCCCAACTGCCTTTGAAAGTTAATTATAAATTCTGGTGGGGTTTTTAGCTGAACTCCAATATTTCCTTCATCGTAGAAATGTTTACTTGTAAATAATGCTTCATAAACAGGTTTCAGGTTAAAGTTATTAGCAATGAAAATCTTAGCAAGCTCCTCTATAACACCGTTATCGTTGCCTGCAGGGTTACTGTAAACAAAATATCTATAAATTTTGTCACACACAAATCTGGCTATTGGCATAGATCTTTGTGTAAACATAATGTTCAGCAATACCCTAACCTCTTCGTTCAACACCTGATCTTCAGTATTTGATGCTGCATCTCTCGCTGGTATAGTTTCCCCCATAAATGTCTTTGCACCGATGTCGTGGTCTGCTGGTGAAAAATATGTGTTAAAATATCCTTTGAATCCGGGCTGACCAAAATATGGTGATGTTCTCCAACCGGTAAGGACTTTTGAACCTTGCTTGATATCACCTTCGGTATAATTACCAATTCCCATAGTAAACAATTCCATCAATTCCCTCATATAATTTTCATTCGGATTTTTTCCGGATGAATAGAAAAGGCTTTGATATAGCAGCATAGCACCGTCAAGAGTCATTTCTTCCGCAATTTCCTTGTAGTTCCCAAGTCTCAGCCTTCTTAATGTTTGATTATTTTTTAAAAGTAGCGGTGAAGGAATTAAAGCAAGTGTGTCATAAGTAAACTCGATGGTCCAGACAGTAGTTAAAAACATAGTGAACTTCTCAACAGCAGGAAATTCATCTCTTTGCATCAAATAAATCCACCAGTTTACAAAGTTGTAATAATTTGTCCATAGAACCCCTTCGATCTGCGATTTAATTTCAGGAATCTGTTCGAGAGGATTTTCTTCTGGTGTATTAGTCCATTTTTCCTGAGGAGGTTTTGGCAAAGCTTCAGCTCCTGTTCCTAAAATCATAGAAACAGCTTCGTCTGCAGTTTTTCCTTCTATTGTTTTTACTGCTTCTGGTGTGGCATTAAATGTTGTTCTGCGTAATAAATGATAAGCTTCTTTTCTACCAAATAATTCGGTATATTTTTCTAACCCTGCTTGAATATCACGCTCCGGATGAGTAAGTTCAATTCTATTAACATGAGAATTGTCTGGCTGTGCTATAACTAAGCCATCAAAGAAGTCCCTACGTTTCATAGTTTCTCCACTATTGTTAAATATATATGATTTTCAAATATAACAAATTCTTTTTAATATTAATGTCAGAATTATGATAATGTTACATTTAAATGATAAATTATCGGCATAAAAATAAAATTCTTTTTATACGTAATTATAACTGACATTTAAGTTAATTAGCCCAAAATGAATATGAGAAATGTTTTTATTTTGTTAATATTAATGTCCTATCAGATATTTGGTTTTGAAGAACTTAAGATTTTTAAATCTGAGAAATATAATTTTTCTTTCTCTTATCCATCAGACTGGTCTATTGTTAAGGCGGAAATGAACGATATTCTTCCTGATGTTTCTGATTTTGTTTCAGGTTCTGCAACCTTAGGTTCAGCAAAACAAACAGATGATGAAAATAAGTGGAATACTCTTTTATTCAGAGGAAATAAACTGCCTTATTTTGACATATCCATTCACAAAAAAAATCCTTTGTCTTATCAGGATTTCAAAAATAATTATTACAAATTATTTGATATTATTTTGCAGAATAAAGTAATTTATCAGGAAGAAAATGAAGAAGAAAACCGAAATGGACTGGTTATGTATAGACTAGTCTATGATTTGAATTATGGTAAACCAATTAGGAATAAATTGGTTGTTATTTATAAAAATGGTTATCAATATATTTTCAGATTTTGGGCTTTTCTCGAAGAATTCTCCGAATTTGACACAAAGTTTGAAAATTTGATTTTATCACTAAAATTTGACAAATAAATTGATTATGTTTAGAATTATAAATATCATAACGTTATTTTTATTAATTTCTTTCAGCTTCCTGAACAGTCAATATAATTTCACTGAAAAGATTAAATTAGCGGAAAGCTACGAGAAAAATGGGGATTTTCAAAATGCTTCACGGCTGTGGCGTGAACTGTATGATATCCGACCCGAAAGAGATGATTTTTTCTATGGTGTAATCAGAACCAACAAAGCACTTAATCAATTTAAAGATTTAATTCCATTTATTGAAAATCATTTAAATATCAAAAAAACATCCTCCCTATTGGCTCTTTATGGTGAAATCCTCTGGCTGACCGGCTCATTCGATGAGGCTTCAAAAAAATGGAATCAGGCAATTGAACTCTTTCCAAATGATAACCAGACATATATTGATGTTGCAGCCATCCAGATTTCCCTCCGTTTATTTGAAAAAGCCATTAATACATATAAAACTGGACGTGCGAATTTAAATAATTCCTCAATTTTTTCAGATGAACTCAGCCAGTTATATACTATACTTAACAATTACAAAGAAGGAACTGAGGAAATTTTAAAGTATTTTGAGGAATCCCGCAATCAACCTATTACTCAAGGTCGCATCAATGCCTTAATCAATTCAACTGAATCTAAAGCTTACATTCTTGAAGAATTAAGAAAAAGATATAAAAATTCTGATGACCCCGAATTCAGGCGTCTTTACGCTTGGTATTTAAGGTTAATCAACAATCATCAAGAAGCTTTTGAACAATTCAAACAAATTGACAAGCTTGTTAATGCCAAAGGCTACGAAATCCTAAATTTTGCAAATATTTCGCTTAGAGACGGGGAATATTCTATTGCTCTTGAAGCCTACGCTTATCTGATTGATCAGGGTAAATCAAATACTTTCTTTCAAAACGCTCTATTTGGATATGCTAAAACCTTAGAACTTTCAATTACAAAAGATGAGAAATTAAGCAAAAGCAAAGTTCTTGACATTATTGACAGATATCGACGCATAATCAGCGAATTTCCTAATAGTCAGAACTCTGACGAAGCCTATATCAGGATTGCAAATCTTTACTTATATCAGCTGAATGAACCTGAAAAAGCAGCAAATGAATTAAATACATTGCTCAAAGTATCAGGTAATCGCAGATTATCTGCAAGTGCTTCCAATCTGCTGGGAACTATATATTTGATGCAAAATAAACTGGAGGATGCAAAATTATTGTTTTCTAATGTTCGAAAGAAATTCGAAAAACTATCTCCTGAAGAATACTACTATGCCCTCTATAAACTCGCTGAAATTGAATATTATAGCGGCAATATTGACTCCGCTTATTCTAGATATATCGAAATTTCCAATCTTACAAATACTGATGTTGCTAATGATGCGATCGAAAGAATTTTATTCATCGATCAGAACCGCAATTTCAACAAAGCTTTCACATTATTCTCTAAAGCTGAATTATTAGAGTTTCAGAAAAATTATAATCTGGCAATTGAAAATTACATGTCTGCCTATGAATCAGCCCCTATGTCCAATCTCGCTGAACTGAGTCTGATAAGGATTGCTCAGATTTATTTTTCACAATCAAAATTCTCCGACGCCATCAAAACAATGGAATTATTATTAGACAAATATAAAGAAACAATCTACGGTGATCTTGCTTTGATAACGATTGCAAATTCTTACTTAGCCGAAGGTAATTATGATAATGCTATCGAAAAATATACTGACTTGCTCTCAAAATATCCCCGCTCCATTTATCTTGAAGAAGCAAGGAACAAGATAAGAATTATCAGAAATAGACTAAATTAAAAAATTAAGATACATAAAAAAAATATTAATTACCTATTGCAAATTTTTTATTAAGTTATAGTTTCAGTATCTCTAATTTTATATTTAATAATTTATAAAAAGGTAAGCTTATGAGAAAACTTCCTTCGGCTCTATTATGTCTTGCTATCATTCTATCTGCCTCGACAAATCTAATGTCAACTGAACCAATCAAACTCACGAAGAATTTTACATTCTTCACTGAGAAAAATATGCAGGGTTATTTTAAACCTCTTATCACTTCTCTTGGCGAAAGCATGAACTCCAACCTTTTCACAAGAGCTCTATATCCCGACTATTGGTCAATCGGCTTGGATATATCCATTATGGGTATGTTTATTCCTGATGACCAGAGACAATTTGACGCTGAACTCCCAATTGCTTATGGAAATACCAATATTGTCAAAAATGCCCTGCTTGCTGACGGAACAATCATAAAGGACGTTGGTGGAACTTATAAGCAGCCAACAGTTTATGGTGGTCCTTCGACAACTATTTTTGCCGCTCCTCAAAATAAGTATGCAAGTTCAACCTCTTATAACGGAAGACAAGTTTTTGACAGCACCTACAAATCAGCATATTTTGCCGAAGGTAATGATATATCCTTTATGGCAGGTCTTCCTGCTATCCAATTAATTGCTGGTTTCCCTACCAGAACCGAATTAAGACTTAGATTCTTACCACTCCCCGTCCAAAACGAAATGATGGTTTATTGGGCAGTGGCACTTAAACAACAATTCGACCACTTTTTCAATTTATTTGACCCTGCCGACCAGATAGGATTAGCACTTCATTTTGCTTACCATAGCATGAACAGAGATCCCGGCTTTTCTCTCTCAACATTCGCTGTCGGTCTTCATGCTTCAAAATCATGGGATTTTGGATTAACAGCTTATGGTGGAATTCAATTTGAGGGCCTCTCTGGCGAATTCAAAGCCGAGAGAGAACAAGCAAGTGTCTTTGATTTTGATGCTATTAATAATCCTTACCCCGAAGTCAGGGCTGGTGGTCCTCTTTCTTTTGATCTGGAATCATTTAATAGTTATAGACTTCTTGGAGGCTTATCATACAGAACCGGAATAATCGAATTGCATGCTGATGCTGCTCTCGCATCTCAGCCTATCTTGAATATCGGATTAACATTCTGGTTCGCTGAATGGGGAAAGAAGAAAGAAACAACTGAATCTATTGAACGATATGAAAAAATCGAACGCTACGAACGTATTAAAAAGAATGACTAATAAATTAAAAGGAATAAACTATGAAAAATAAAAACAAATACATTATATTGACTGTTTCTTTGCTGTCTGTTTTATTTCTGAGTTCTTGCTACCAGAATACTATTGATGCACTCAGCAGTTTTAAGTTTCAATTAGCTATCTTGTTCGATTCCCAATATCGAAATAAATTCGCTCCCGACACAACCATTGATTTTGTTAACCTTGATGATTACAAACAATACAGAGATAACAAAGACCGAATAAAGAAAGCCCAGTTTATTCAGTTTAATTATTGGATTGATTCATTGCACCTTGCTAATAACAAACCTTTCAATCCAAAGACTGATAACGTTGAATTTGAATTCATTAAATTCTATCTCGTTTTTCAGGAAGGCGGTCAAATGTCTTCAGATCCGGGGAAAAGATATCTTCTTGGAACTTTTAACAACGTAAATGTTGCCAATTACTATCGCAATCCCGAACATATTCTGGTTGTCCCTGAGGATGTTGCTAAAATTATCGAAGAAGCCGTGAAAATTAATCCCAGATTCTATATTGTTTCAGAATACAGCAAAGTGAAATGGCAACAAGGTAATAGAGAATCCTTTCCTTTTATCTGGGCAAGATTTGATATTGCTATCAGATTCGAGGTTTCACTATAATTTTTTATTAAAAGCAAATCAAAAGAATTGATATTTTTGTAATTTGTTATTATTTGGTTTGCTTTTTGATTTATGAAATTTTTTGCCCTTGCTTTTATTAACATATTTCTTTTTACTTTTTCATCCACATTTGGACAGCAAACCAATGTGGATGAAAAATTTTTATCCAGTGATACTCTTTGCTTCAAATATAATTTTAAGCTGAAAGATACGCTGATTTATAAAGCATTTTCTTTTGATAGTATTTCCATTGACTACGATTCACCACTTTTGAGGGTAAGGGAGGAAATATGGCAGATTGTATGTGATTCTCTCTCCTTCGACAACAATTTTTTCCTTTCTATGAAGCTTTTATCCTATAAAGCCACTGAATCCTATAAGGAAACAAAGGATGTCAAAGTCGAAAATCATAACTTTGTAGGAAGGTCCTGCTGGATTTTGATTGACTCTCTCGGTTATCGGCTGAACTATGGCTCAGACGACAGCCTGAAATTCGATATGTCTCCCGGTGGTGCTTTTCAGCCAAATCTTCTTATTACTCTTGGAGCTCATTGCAAAGAACTTAATGAAACTTGGTCTGTCAAATCGCTTGATGATTTGCCCGAAAACGGAGTGCCCATTCCTCTTGTTAGACAATCCTCTCTTTTCAGATTGAAAGGAACTATTGACACACTTAATGAAAATTGCATAAGACTCGAATTTATTAAAACAGGTCAAGGCAGCGTTAGAACAATTATTGACAATAATCAGCTAAGAGTTACAAACGTTATCAATGGTTTTGGTGTGTTTGACCTTAGTGCCACCCGAGGAATCCCGATTCACTTTTTTTCAACAGTCGAACAAAAATTAACGATTCATTTGACTGAGGAAGACAAGCAACCCGGTTATCACTACATTAATACAAATTACACTCTCATTGATTATAAACAATATGTTCCCCCAAAAAAAGACACGAAAAAAAATAAACCAACAAAAAAGAAGTAAATTATTTTTTAGGAGTTAATATGCTATACGATGTCGATATTAACAGAATTCAATATATTTCAATTATTGGTAGTATATTGATTTTAATAATGATAATTGAATTAATCCGAAAAAAGAAGTTAATGGAAGAATATACCATTATCTGGCTTCTTTTCGGTATGATTTTTCTTGTTTTTTCAATCTGGAGAGATGGTCTTGAAGTTGTTTCAAGACTTGTTGGTATTGGATATCCACCCGCTACAATTTTTCTTATCCTCATAATGGGAATTTTCGCAATTTTAATTCACTACTCACTTATCATTTCGAAAATCACAGAAAGAAACAAAATTCTTGTTCAGGAAATAGGTTTATTGAAGCAGGAAATTGAACAACTAAAGGAGAAAAAAGAATGATTCCTATCTTGTTAGCTTTCTTAAGTGCATTTCTGGGAGTTACTTCTCAGGTTTTATGGAAAATCGAAATTCAGAAAATGGGTGGAATTCTGAAATCCGGCGATAATTGGTTAAAAAATTTGCTCCATTTCGTTGCAACTCCTTTGTTTATTTTCGGTGCCATTCTATACGCTGCTTCCGGTTTTCTTTGGCTCTATCTTCTTGAGAAATATGAGTTTAGTCAGGTATTTCCAATGCTGGCTCTCAGCTATATTATTGCCGCTGTTTATGGAATCACCATTTTCCACGAAACAATTTCAATCTATCGTTGGATCGGTCTTACTCTGATTATTGGCGGTGTTTTTCTTATTAACAAGTAAAATATTTCACTGGTTCTCAATCTCTTATCACCATAAATGGAGAACTATCAAAATCACATAAATTTTTTTGTAAAAATTAATTTTTTTAATTTTTGCAACCTTTTTGCTTTTTATGTGTTTAATATAATATAAATGACAAATTTTAAAATAAATATAAATAACTCCGACAGCAATCAGCAATTTGCTGATATAGATAAATATTTTTATTATTTTAGAGGAGTTCTCTATGAAAAGCAAAAGCTTCCTAAAGCGGATAATTTACTTATTCGCTGTCGTTTCTATTATTAAACTCGGGGGGGGGGTAACCTAGTGGCACAATGTGAAGTCAATAACTTGCCTAACGGGGTAAGTTCTAATGCAGGAATCCAAACCTTAACCGTTCCCAAAAAATTAACTATTGGTGGAAACATTTCTTGCCCTGATATCGCTTTACAACTACGATATGACCCTGAAACACCTTATTGGGGTATATTGGCATTAACCACACCCGGAAATTACCAGAGTTATACTTCAATAGCTCAAGCACCAACGCCCAAGGGGGATTTAGTTTTATCAGCCGAAAATGCAAGGGACATTATTTTAACAACAAAAAATAATACAGGCAAAATCAGATTCGCTACATCTGAAATAACAAATCAGGATATTGAAAGGATGACAATAATCCCTACCGGACAAGTAGGAATATGAAATAATGAACCAAAGAATCTATTATCAACAAGGAACACACTTGGAATGGATTTTTGGAACAGTAATGAAAGTTTCCAGGATATAAGGTTTAATTGTTATGCTGGAGGTTATTCTTTTGGTGATTCGGAAGAAAGCTCGGAAAAAGATACAAGTGAAACCGATAACCCAATTCAAGTAGTTCATAAAAATATACAAGGTGGGTTTTCAAGCATAATACAAAGTATATCTCAATCTACCCAAGGGAAATTGTTGTTGGCTATTACTCAGAATAATAATAACCCTAACACAAATTTGAATTTTTTCGAAGAAGATCCACAATTTGTTTTTCAACCAAGAGGTATAATGATCCAGAGCTTCCTTTTAGAAGATCCTGACTATTATGCATGTATTGGTTTAACAACAATGCCTGATCATCTTTCAAGGGTGAAAATACAAGGAAGGACTTCGGATAATACAATGAATGCTTTGAAAATAGTTAACTGGAATAATATCCCTTTATTTACAGTCAGAAATGACGGTGTTATTAAAATTGGAGAGAAATTATTTGTTGATGGGACAGGTTCTAATCAATTGCTAACAGATGATGTAGAATTGAAATTATCAGTTGATGGAGCCATTGTAGCCAAAGAGATTTTAGTTACAACAGCATCGGAGCGATGGCCTGATTTTGTTTTTGATAAGAGTTATAAGCTACTATCTATTTCAGATTTGGAGAAATTCATATCAATAAATAAAAGACTACCGGATATGCCAAGTGCTGATGAATCGGAAAAGACTGGAATAAATGTTGGAAAGTTTCAAGAAAAACTTCTTCAAAAAATCGAAGAATTGACTTTATATATCATTGAATTGAAAAAGGAAAATCATATATTGAATCAAAGAATATTAAGAATCGAAAATACTGATAAGGAGCAACTAAAATGAAAACAGTATTATTATTAGTTTCAATCCTGATGTATTTGTTAATACCTAAATCATATAGCCAGGAGCAGATAAAAATTCTAACGCCTTTAGGAAATCAACGGAATGATAAAACATACCCTATAAAGAATTCATATTGGGACGATGCCAAAGTAGAAAGTTGCCGACAGGCTTGGTTGCTTGAGGGTGGTGTATTCCTCAGAGATGAAGAAATTACAAATGATATTAAATTTTTAGAAAAAAATAATTATCTTAAAGATCTTCGGGGAAAATGCCTTTTAATTAATGGCAATAATTTGTACTTGGGTACTGAAAATGGAATATATCTTTCGGCAAACAGCGGCGAGACATGGTTGTCTTGGGATAAAGAGCAGATTGATAACCTTGAAAACAAGATTATATATGATCTAAGCATGCAAGACAACAATATTTTTGCTTGTACAAACTATGGTTTATTTAAATCAACGAATGATGGGGAAAGCTGGTCACAATTGCGAACTTATTCCACAAGATGTGTTAAATTTGAAGGCAGTAACATTATTTATGCTGGTGGTGAAGCAGGTTTATATAAATCAACCGATGGAGGTTCAAATTGGACACTTAAGCTTAGCCGATCAATCAATTGCATTTATCTATCTGAGCCCCTAGTGTATGCTGGAGATGGATCCGATATTTTTAAGGGACTATGGAGATCATCAGACAACGGAGACACTTGGTTACAAATTTACTCTGATGACATTGTAACCGAAATTTTCTTAGATGGTTCAGCCATTTATCTTGGCACATTGGTAAAAGGTGTTCAAAGGTCAACAAATGGAGGTATTTCATTTACAAATTTTAGGGTTGGTTTGCCAATGATTAATGCATCTGATTATTATAGAATTAATTCAATTCAAAAATATGATAATCAGCTTTATGCAGGAACTGAAAATGAGTTGTATAGATACAATGAAATCTATTCTGAATGGGAAAGAATACCTGTTTTTGACCATTATTGGAATAGAGAATACGAAAAATTAATAAAAAGGATTTACACTGAAGGGGAAAATCTTTGGATTGTTTGTTCAAAAAGCGATAATCCAAAATTTCCCACAGCTACGATGGTAACTGATTATAATTATCCAATGAATCCGAATAATTTTAATACATTCAATTGTCACGGTTTTGCATGGCATTTAGTTGAGGGAGGTGAGAATGGTATAGAACTTGATGCTCCTAAGAGTCAAAGATATATTCCTCAAGACAATGCAAGTGACTGGGAAAGAATTAATTGGGACTATATTGAAGCTGATTCATGGCAGGACCCCGAATGGGAGAAAGTAAAGTATCAGGCAGATCATTCAGGAATTAAGTCTCCAAATATGATTAGCATGCCTGAAAATGAAAATGACTTGATAATAATATCAAAATGGAATTTTAGCGGACCTTTGGTCGAGCATAAGTTAAGGGATTGCATTTTGTCGGGTGGCACACCTAAATATTATAAGAGTAAGAAAGAAATAAGCGGAGAGATAACTGACGACAGAAGAATTGGTAGGCAACTTGTTACCGAACAAAGTTCAAACAATATAACAACTTATATTCCTGAGGATGACAGTGTCAATTTCTATGTTGCTCCAATGTATAATAATAAAATTCATCTAAAATCCGGTTTTCAGGCGAAATATGGCTCAAATTTTCATGCTTTTGTTAAGAATTATTATATACAGGATAATAATGTTAAACCTTGCAAAATACCTTGGGTAGAGGAATCAACTTTGTTATTTGCTCAGAAAGACACGTTTTTCGAAGCTGAAACAAAAGCAGTATTTGCAGAGGAAATATCATCGGACCTTTCTAACGCGATTAATAATGGGAAAGATAAAAGTATTGAAAAAATTAAGTTAAACGAGGTTAGCTTTACCAGGATTGATACACAACCTTGCCATAAATATTTTGACCCATTCACTTACTCAGGCAAAGGCAGCGGAACAAAAGAGGATCCCTACCAAATTACCAAAATTGAGGATTTTTTGGAATATTTTAACGACAGAGACGGAGACCATTATTGGATTCTGATGAATGATCTTGATGGCAGTATCACAAAGAATTGGGGTTATAGATTTTCTGGTGGAGGGGATAGTATTTTCACAGGTTTTGAAGGACTTAGTGGATCCAGGCAAAGGCAATTAGATGGTCAGGGATACAAAATAAAAAATTTGTTTAAATCTTTTGCTAATAATTTCGCGGCAGGGCTTAATTGTTTTACATTAAAGAGGATTGGTTTTGAGAACATTACTTTAAGAGTTTATCCAAATATTGATCACCCTTATAATCTATATCTATTACTACAAGACAAATATCGGAACATAGATTTTACGATGGAAGAATGCTATTTCACAGGAACTGTGACCGCACCTATGGTTATTGATGATGATAACCAAGATTATGAAAACTATGGAATTTATTCATTAGGTCAATTTTTTTATAATACAAAAATTAAAAATTGCTATGTTGACTTACATATTATCACAAATGGAGTAATGATGCCAACAGTGGACATCCCGAATGACACTGTCAACAGGGATGTTGTTGTTGAAAATGTTTATTCAAAAGTAACAACAACTACCAATAAAAAGATACATTCTCCTTTTGGATATTACGGTAATATTATTTCCTGCTTTTGGGATGATGATATAATAAAAATAACAGAGCCATTAGGTAAAGGTATTGGCTTGCCAACATCGGAGATGAAGAAGCGGGAGCCATTCGAGAAAGCGGGCTGGGACTTTGAAAATGTCTGGTATATCGAGGAGGGCGTGGACTACCCCAAACTTCGGGCTTTCAATAAACAGCTTTCCGCAGAAAAAGTCAAAAATGTTAATGAATACAGTCTTACTGTTTCAGAGGTTCAGCAAACCAGCAATTTCAAGATAAACTATGAATTGCCTGTTGCCGGCTCGGTTGAAATAGAGCTTTACAGTTCAATCGGTAGCAAGGTTCAGTTGTTGCTCAGCGAAAGCAATGTGCAGGGAGGCAGTTATTCAATCAATTTTGACGGTTCGGCTTTGAGTTCCGGTCTTTATTTTGTCGTGATGAAAACAAGCAAAGAAATGCTTAGCCAAAAAATCATAATAATAAATTAATTTTTTTCAATTTTTTTTAAAAGGTGATTCAATGAAAACAAACTTATTCTTTTTCCTCTTCAGCCTGATTATTTATTCACAGGCAATATCGCAGTCAATCAAAATAACAAATGTATCCGAAAAAGAGCTTTGCATTGGTTATAGTTACACCGTTGATTATGAAGTTCAGGGTTCTTTCAATTCAGATAATGTGTTTGTTACACAGTTATCTTATGACCAGTTCCAAACTTTTAAAATAGTAGGAAGTACAAAATCAACAGTCTCAGGTAGAATCAATATTACAATACCCAAAGATGGACCATATATAACAGGTAATCATAGGCTAAGGGTTATAAGCTCAAATCCATACATAATTGGAAGCGATAACGGTGAAGATTTAATGGTATTGGCACCCCCACCCAAAACTTTCTCATTTGAAGAAAGGTCACCATTATGGGTTGTAAAAAAGAAATTAAGATTCAGATTGAGTAGCAGTACAGAGCCTTACTTCAAGGACGCACTATGGAATTTCGGCGAAGGAGCCAGCATAGAAACGTATCAGGGATTAAAAGCTCCAATCATTGAGTACTATACAACAGGTGAAAAAACAATAAAATGCTCTCTAAAATTACCAATTAGTTGTGCAAACGAAGCTGAATTGGAATATAAAATCAAAGTCTATGATTGCAACCTAACGATTGAATCGGGAGCATATATAGATTCAATCACAAAAACCATAGAATATAGCAAGGAATTAAAAGACAAATACAGTCAGGTTTGGATAATGCCCGGAGCAGTTTTGACAATCAAGGATTTAGTAAAAGATATGAATTTCCTGATAGAAACCGGAGGTCAATTAATTTTATCAACCACTGGTAGTAATTGCCTTTTTTATTTGAAACCCGGTGCGAGCTTGATAAAAGGATCAGCTCCAATACGAAGTTTGTTCTTTTTGACTCCCGGCTCAAGTTATAGCGGAATGCCAGACTCAATGTATAGCACATCGGGTGAATGCAGTCAACTGTATGTTAATTATCAGAATGCACCCATAGAAGGAATCAGAATTTTAGAAAAGCTTGGATATTTGAATGTAGATAACAATTATCCCGAGAATCAAATTTCCATCTCCCCCAACCCCGCAGGGGAATATATTGAAGTTTACCTTAAGAATTGGAGCCCATCTTCAAGATGGACTCCATCTGAAATCAAATTCTTCAACTTGCTCGGGGAGTGTGTGATGTCCGGCGTTGGAGGGAAAGGGACACACCCCTTAATCCCCTCTCAAGAGGGGAATATTAGGATTGATGTTTCGGGCTTGCCGGCGGGGCTTTATTTTGTCCGTGTTGGCGATTGGGTTGGGAGGTTTTCGAAGATTTGAATAGCCACTACTGAATTGCCACTACTTGAAAGTAGTGGCGGATAGAAAAAAAAGTTGCAAATAAGGTAATAAGGTTGTTTCTGTTTTTGCTTTGTTTTTTCTACTAAGGTTTAATACGGGAAAATAAGTTTTTTTTTTTGATTCCCTGACAAGCAGGGAATGACATTCATCAGCCTTTTGTCATTCCCACGAAAGTGGGAATCAAAAATTAATAAAAATTAATTTGGAAATTAATGATTTATTTATTATGTCTTCATTGAGGGTAAAAAGTATTGTGTTTGTTTATTTGAATTGATTACCAATACCAATACCAATACCAATACCAATACCAATACCTTTTTATGTTTTTTGAAATAATTAAAAAATATTTGAAAG
>CAYYPE010000019.1:0-33323 GCA_964473465.1 uncultured Hyphomicrobiales bacterium | reverse complement strand
CCAATACCAATACCAATACCAATACCAATACCAATACCAATACCAATACCAATACTTTCTTCTGTTTTTTGAAATAATTAAATAATATTTGAAGGGAGGGTATTTATATGCCTGTCATAAAAAAGCCGAATTCGTAAAAGCAGATTACGAATCCGGTAAGAATTGAAGCCAACTGCTTTCGCAGTTTCCCATCGGCTTTGCCCAATTCCAAAGGGCAAATTAATAAAAATGTAACTTTTTTTAAATTAATTTGTTTAAAAATATAATAGGAGAAGGAAATGAAAAAGAATTTGCTTATTCTGTTTGTTATAAGTTTGTGTTTTTCCTTTTTACAAGGGCAACCACCAGTTAATCATTGTGACGATTGTGACCAGCAACTAACATGGATTGACTTTGGGATAATGACATTTACAATTGATGATCCAGTTGCATTTCCTCCTGGCTGCCTTGGATGCCAATTTCAAGTTAGATTTAAATACCGCTCAGGTATTTGTAATTCAATTCAAAGATATCAAATTCAAATTATCGATTTTGGCTTTTCAAAAGAGTTGTGTTCTAATTGTCCATCACCTTCCCCACCACTTGATCCTAAAGAAAGGAATAAATTTATTTTCAAGATGATCGAAAAAATCTTACTTGCATTTTCATTAGATATTTATAATTATCTTGGGGATGGCAATGGAAATAATGATAATCAGATTTTTTTTAGGTACCCAAATAATCCCGAATTTACCAACAAGACCAGTGATTATATTGAATTTTGGACACCAGCTTGTTGGTATACCATTCAAGACGATAGTTATGGGTTCAGGTCAGTTCCATGCAATTTTGATGATTGCTGTATTGACAAGTATTCATTAAAAGCCCTAAAAGACCACAACCCTTATTTAAATAATGGAGGCTGGGGTTTTGTAATTAAAATTAAAGATGTGACAGTAATAAATAATTCTAATTTAAATTGTGAGAACTTGCCTACTCCTTGGGAAGAATGTTCAAAACATTGTGATGATTACAGATTAAGTGAAAATGAATTGATTGGACCTTGGAAATACCCTTACGAGCCTCCTCAAACAGATATTTTCGAAAAATTAAATTCTGATTCAATACAAATAAAGTATATTAATAATTATATTCAAATAAATATTAGTTCGCAATGGTTGGGTAATTTGAAAACTGACATATACAATTTAAATGGCGAACTTCTAAAAACTATAGTAACAGAAAAAATACAAGTGAATTTTCATTAAACAATGTTGATTTCAATTATTATGATGGAATATATTTCATTAGAATTAAAATTGGCACAAAAATTTCTGTGAGAAAATTCATTAAATTAGAATATTGAATATTTTGAAATAATTTCCTTTCATTTAAATTTGATTTTAAGAACACTGGATGAAAAAATAGTTTAAGTCTTATTCGTGAGGTTAAAATGATGAGTCTAAATTCATTTAAAAATTATTTGCCAATAATAATTTTTCTCCTATTATTATTTTGTTTTGAATCATTAAAAGGTTATGACGATATTTTAACTACTCAGAAAAAGATTAATACTTATAAAGTGTACTCAAGAAAGAATACATTCTGGAAATTAGAGCAGGTTACATCATATGAATATAATGATGGAGTAGATACTATAATTCATAAACAACTTTATTCTGATTCATTGATCAACAATGATATGACAGTAATTAAATATGCTCTAAACGGAATAAAAACAGGAAAAGAAACTACATCCTGGGATCATCGTTTACAAAAATGGCAAAATGAAACCAAAAATTTATACTATTATGACAATGAGATATATATAATAAGGGATGAAGGTTATATATGGATGAAAGAGTGGTCATGGGATAACTGGCAGTTAAAATCAAATACTCTTTATTTTTACGATAGCTTAAAACGCAAAACCAATGAAGAAAAATATATTTATATTTATATTAGTGGAAAAGATTCTACTTATAGGCAATTATATCAATATCATAATAGCAATTTTGATACATTAAACTTTATAACAAAGTCAATTATTTACAATTATAATGCAGAGACAAAAGATACGACTCCTAATTTAAAATATGAGTATTTTTATGACAAATACGGTAACTTAATTAACACAAAAATATCAAGATGGTATCAGGCTGATAGGTTATGGAAAAAGACATCAGACAATTGGAAAAATTATAAATTTGATGAAAAAAACAGGGTAAAGGAGAAATTATATTTCTCATTAGAAAATGAAAAAGACACCATATTTGAGTATAAAGAATCATATCAGTATAATGACAAGGGTGAACTGGTTGAGGAAATTGATGAAATTTATGTAGACTCCATTTCATCATTTGTAAATGCTAGTAGAAGGAACCATTATTATAGTGATAATATAATTGATAGTACTATTATATATATATGGAAGAATAATGAGTGGGAATTAAAAACCAAGATGGAATATATTTACATTGTTACTGATGTTGAGGAAAATCAGGGATTAAAGCTAGAACAAATTATTTCCATCTACCCCAACCCCGCGAGGGAATATATTGAAATTACTGGTTTGGCTGAACACATAGGTTCACCCCTACAGGAAATCAAAATCTTCAACCTGCTTGGGGAGTGCGTCCTATCAGTAGCACAGACGTTCCCATCTGTGGACAGTGGTCAGACAGGAATGTCCGACCTACTAAGAATTGATGTATCCAGCTTACCAGCTGGGGTGTATTTTGTCCGTGTTGGCGATTGGGTGGGGCGGTTTGTGAAGGTGTAAAAAAATGTTTAAATTGCTTTTTTAACAGAGTAAGTTCTATGGTAAATAGTTCAGATATATTGCTAAAATTTGAAATTAAAAATGATAAAAAAATAAATAATTCTTATATTGAAAGGTTAAAGATCTTCGAGAGTATGCTTGAATGGAAAAATAGGGTTTTAAAAGATGAAAATCCATTGAAGTTTACTTCACAAACTATGGTTTTGCCAGCTTATGATTTAATGAGCAAAATGAGGATTTATTTTATATTCTCTACTACAAAATATGAAAGGGAAGCAATAATAAGAGCCAACATCATCAATATTGATAGCTTAGAAATTGCCTTTTGTTCACTTGAAGATTTAATTATACTTAAGCTTTTCGCTGGAAGAGCTATTGATATTGAGGATGTTAAATCCATTATTAGAAAAAAACCAAATTACAACTATCAACTTGTTTATAATACCCTTAAAGATTTAGGCGATGCCACAGATACTGACTTGTTACAGCGATTGATCGAATTAGATAAAAGAAATTAAGAATTTCTGATATATTATTAAATGTTAACTGAAAAGCCAAAAAACATCCTAATAAATTATATTATTAGTTTAGTGTATTTCACACCTCTTTCAGCCTGATAGTCAAGCATATAATTAAAACAATCTTCGTTTTCTCCGATAAATTCTGGAGGTGAAATGCCTATCCTATTGAATTTACCACTCAGAACAAGCTCTACGGCAGCAGTACAGGCGAACCCAGTGGTTCTTGCCATTGAGGAATCATCATTTTGAAAATCTTTCCTGTCAAAAAGATTGTATGTTATCCTTTGATGATTATTGTTCTGAGTGCCTGAGATTTCAATTTTCATAACTGTAAATTCATCATCTTCTGGTTGAAGTTTCCAATCTTTAAAAAGGATTTCAGCTGTGAAATCAATTGGTTTAATGCTATGATTTTCAATCTGGATAGGTTTATTATTCATAAAGCCAGCTGTTTTCAAGGCTTTTATGAGCTCGATATGACCGGGATATCTTAATGTTTTTTCTTTCATATTTGGGATGTTCATAGTCTTGATAAGGCTTCGTAGTCCGTCTGTATTGAATGCTTCGAGACTACCGATACCTTCAAAATTGATTATTTCAGCATCCGAAAGTGCTGGTTTATTGACTACATAACCATTTTCGACATATCTGGCTTCTCTTGTATATTCTTCAAGAACATCAATCGGTGAAAAAGGTGCTTTGTATTGGAAATACAATTTCCTTTCGAATGGTAAGCCGCCAACATAGCATAAGAACTCATTGACTATCATCCTTTTATTATAATATCCTAATATCAAATTGCTCATTCCGGGAGCAACCCCACAATCTACAATTGCAACCACATTGTTTTCCTTTGCCAGTTCATCTAATTCAAAGCAATCTTCAGGAAAGAATGAGATATCAACCACATTTTTTCCAGATTCAATCACTGCTCTGAGCGTTTTGAAGCCCATAAAACCCGGAACGGCTCCAACAACAATATCATAATCTTTGACTAAATATTTAATTGTATCAGGATTGCTCAGGTTTGATTTAATAGTTTTAATCTGAGGATATGTTGCTAATAAGTTAAGGTTTGTATCACTAATATCAACAGATGTTACATTATGAACTTTGCTTAAATCTTTGGCAATAGTTCTGCCGACCATTCCGGCACCTAAAACAATAATATTACTCATTTTCTACTTAACCTCGGTTACTCTTTCAATTTCAGTTATTTCATTTTTCAAAGCTCTGAGAATACCAGCCTGAAGTGTCATTGATGACAATGGACAGGATTTGCAATTTCCAAGCAAGCGAACATTAACATAATGCTTATTTCTGTCGTAATCAACGAATTCAACATCCCCATCATCTTCTTGAAGCACAGGGCGAATCCGTTCAATTATTTCATTAATTCTTATATCAATGTCATCAATTTCATTCATTTTTATATCTCTATTTTTAGAGACGGTGAAGAGATAAGACCATAATTATGCTTTCTGATTTCTGTGATTAAGTTGCTCACAATGTGCTTTAAAACCTCGCCCTGATAACCAGCATCATCTCTTAGAATTATTGGCTTGCCTCCGTCATTGGCTTCTCTCATATTAATATCAAGCGGAACCTCTCCAAGAAAATTAATATTATTCTCTTCAGCAACGCTTTTTCCTCCGCCCTTACCGAAAATGTAATATTTTTTATCAGGCATATCGGGAGGAACAAAGTAACTCATATTTTCAATAATGCCAAGGATGTCAACGTTAACCTTTCTAAACATCGCTATCGACCTTCGGACGTCAGCAACAGCTATTTCTTGAGGTGTAGTAACAATAACAGCCCCCGTGAGAGGAATTTTCTGCGTTAGAGTTAATTGAATATCCCCAGTCCCGGGAGGCAAGTCAAAAACAAGAAAATCAAGAGACCCCCATTCAAGCTGCTCGAACAACATAGAAAAATAACCCGCAAGCATTGGACCTCGAAGAATTGCTGCTTCGTTTCTGCTCAACATAAATCCCATTGACGCTACTTTGATGCCGTATTTTTCGTTAGGAAAAGCATGAGTCTTCCCGTCTTCTGTTTCATAAACCTGAAAAGGCTCTTCATTAAGACCGAACATAGTCGGTTGGCTTGGTCCATAGACATCGCCATCAAGTATTCCAACCTTTGCACCTCGTAATGACAATGCCCCTGCTATGTTCGAAGCAATAGCAGATTTTCCAACGCCACCCTTGCCCGAGGCTACAGCAATAATATTTTTGACTCCACTTAGTAGTTCGCTGTTTCTTGGAGGCATTGGCTTTTCGGAGAAAATGATATCGCTTTCAATGTCAGCATCTAACTTTGATAATTCTTCGGCACATCTGTTGTTAATTTCTTCGGCAACCCATAAAATTGGCTGGACAAGCTCAATATGAATTTCAACATAATCATTTTTGTTTTTATCTTTAAGAAAAAGAATTTTTTTGATAGCATCAAGCTCTACTAAATTTTTGTTCAAATCCGGGTCAATCACATTCGATAGAGCCTGCCTGATTTTATCTTCGGTTAACGTCATTAATCATACTCATGAATAAAAAAACAAATTAAACCAACTTAACGAACATAAAATTATTAGATTGTAGTTTAAAGCGTATAGATGATAATGAAATAAAATTTTTTGAAAATTGTTAATATTTTCATAATTTTGTAATCTTGTTTTTTCAAGAGGCCCCATCGACTAATGGATAGGTCACCACCCTTTCACGGTGGCAGTACGGGTTCGAATCCCGTTGGGGTCACATAATTCTATCCTCAACGAAAATAATTCTCTCCAGTTAAATATGCTACAAAAGAATTACCTTTTAATTTTTTTTATGAATGATAGATAGATGAATGAAAACTATAATATTTGTCTTTTTATGATTGGCATTTAGCCTATATTTGCAAAATTACGAGCCTGCTCAATTCCCATTTGAATTTGATGGAGATAATTATTATTACCTATCGCATGATAGTGCTTATTTTAAGCAGAACAACTTAATTTTAGGCCGGGTATGGGGCGGCGGGAAATCAATGATGAAGGATATAATCGTCATTCTAAAGCAATTATCGGGATAAAAAATTAGGCTAAATTGCAAGTTGAAATCTGCCTTCGAGTATCCCTTTTACTGTTATATCCTCGTCTAATTCTTCCCACCTGAGAGCATAACCGTTAAGTCTAAGCTCAACTTTTTGAAGTTGCTCATCAGTTGCATTCCTTAAAATTTTGAATCTATCTGCAGGAAAAGAGATAATCCGAAAGTCTGTCAATTCTATAAATACGGTTCTATCCTTAACCCATGCTTTTATAGCAACTGGTTCAGATTTAACTGAATAATTAACTGCTGTGGAACTCATAATACTTCTCCAATAAAAATTCTTTATTGTTAAATACATGTCTTTCAATTTCTCTTAAATCATAGGGTTTTATGCCGATATTTCTGGCAAGGGCAATTGGTTCCAGCCAGAATTTACATTCTCCATCAGGATTAGCTATATGAATATGAGGTGGTTCATTTTGTTCATCTGAATAAAAATGAAATCTTAACTTCCCAATTCTAAGAACTGTTGGCATAATTAAAATATTTTTAAAAAATAAAAAAACGAATTTATTATTTATTTAATTTTATCAAATTATTTTTCTTTTCCTTTGAGACTTTTTTGCTATTTATTTGTTTAATATAAATATAAAAGACAAAATTGGGAAAAGATTATGAAAAAGCTTTTTTTGTTCTTGGTTATCTTCTCTGCTCTCTGGCAATGACCATAGATTATCTCATTTTTTCCATTAAATCCTTGATAATTTTTTCGGCAGCTTCGGTAATGACAGTTCCCGGTCCAAAAATTTCCTTTGCACCATTTTTGTAGAGAAAATCATAATCCTGAGGAGGAATAACTCCACCCACGACAATCATAATATCTTCCCTACCATATTTTTTTAGTTCTTCCCATAGTTGAGGTATTAAAGTCTTATGTCCTGCAGCCAAAGAGCTGACCCCAATTATGTGAACATCATTTTCAACAGCCGCTCTTGCAGTTTCTTCTGGAGTCTGGAATAATGGTCCTATATCAACATCAAAGCCCAAATCAGCAAAAGCAGTTGCAATAACCTTTGCACCTCTGTCATGCCCATCCTGACCCATTTTAGCGACATATATTCTTGGGCGGCGACCATCAATTTTCTCAAATTCATCGCCAAGTTCAATAACTTTCTGAATCTGTTCTTTCTGATAAAATTCAGATGAATAAACACCGGAAATAGCCTTTATAACAGCTTTGTGCCTTCCAAAAACTTTTTCGAGTGCAAAGGAAATTTCCCCGAGAGTAGCTCTTGCTCTTGCAGCATTTATTGAAAGTTCCAATAAATTACCTGTTCCCGAAGAAGCGGCATTTGTCAAATCATCCAGTGCCTTTTCAACTGCTAATTGATCTCTTGACTCTTTAAGAGCCTGCAACCTCTTGATTTGCTGCTGACGAACTGCTTGATTGTCAACTTCGAGAATTTCAATTGATGAATCACTTTCTATCTTGTATTTATTAACCCCAATGATAATCTCTTTCCCTGAATCTATACGAGCCTGTCTTTTGGCAGCAGCTTCTTCAATCCTCATTTTTGGGATACCTGTTTCGATGGCTTTTGCCATTCCTCCGAGTGACTCAATTTCCTGAATATGAGACCAAGCCTTTTCCATAAGGCTATTGGTTAGATTTTCAACATAGTAGGAACCAGCCCATGGGTCAATAACATTACAAATACCAGTCTCTTCCTGCAAAAACAGCTGTGTATTTCTGGAAATTCTTGCAGAAAAATCTGTTGGCAAAGCAATAGCTTCATCAAGCGAATTAGTATGCAGTGATTGAGTATGCCCCATTGCGGCTGCCATTGCTTCGATACAGGTTCTGATAACATTATTGAATGGATCCTGCTCGGTAAGGCTCCATCCTGATGTCTGGCTATGAGTTCTTAGAGCCATAGATTTTGGATTTTTTGGATTGAACTGCTTTATTAATTTTGCCCATAGCATTCTTGCAGCACGCATTTTAGCTATTTCCATAAAGAAGTTCTTCCCGATTGCCCAGAAGAAAGATATTCTCGGTGCAAATGAATCTATATCCAGCCCTGCTTTTATACCTGTGCGGACATATTCAAGTCCATCGGCAAGAGTGTAAGCCATTTCGAGGTCTGCTGTTGCTCCGGCTTCCTGCATATGATAACCCGAGACGGAGATGCAGTTGAATTTAGGCATATTTTTCGACGTATATGCAAATATATCAGCGATAATTCGCATTGATGCTTCGGGAGGATAGATATAGGTGTTTCTGACCATATATTCTTTTAGAATATCATTTTGTATGGTCCCCGAAAGCTGCTCCTGAGAGACTCCTTGTTCTTCAGCGGCAACAATATAAAAAGCCATAACAGGCAATACTGCTCCATTCATTGTCATTGAAACGGAGATTTTATCAAGAGGAATTCCATCAAACAGGATTTTCATATCAAGAATTGAGTCAATTGCAACTCCAGCCATACCAACATCGCCAATTACCCTTGGATGGTCTGAATCATATCCACGATGTGTTGCAAGGTCGAATGCAACTGAAAGCCCCATTTGACCTGCAGCGAGATTTCTCCGATAAAAAGCATTGCTTTCCTCTGCGGTTGAAAATCCTGCATATTGCCTTATTGTCCAAGGTTTTTGAACATACATTGTTGGATAAGGTCCTCTAAGAAAAGGCGGTAGTCCGGGATAATAACCTATATGTTTTAATTCCTCAATGCTTTTTTTATCATACAAGGGTTCAAGAGTTATATTTTCCAGAGTTTCGGTTTTTAGCTCTTCGAATTTAATATTCAATGAATTTTCAATGGCATTTTTCCAGTCTGAATAATTAATATTTTCGAGTGTAAAATCTAATTTTATATTTTGAAAATCGGGTTGCTTCATTTTCAGATTCCTATTTTATTCATAATTAAACTTAATTTTTCAAAAATATTTGAGCGTAAATAAATATAATCATCTACTCCCGATGCATTATATTGAGCTTCTTTATCGCCAGGGTTGCCTGCTAAAATTAGTAACCTGTCATTTGTTTGATCTTTTAATTTTCTCGCAAATTCTTCAACAATAGCCTCGTAGAGATCGTCGCTCGAGCATAAAACACACACTTTGATATTTAATTTTGAAATTTCTGAAACAGCTGTGTCAATAATATCGAAAGTAAGTATATGAGAATCAAAACCACCAACAGCAAAATATCCCAATGAAAAATCTGCTCTTGGTTTGTATTGTTTTATATTACCATAACAAGTTAAAAGCACTTTTGGACGTTCCCCGGTTGTTTTGAAGAAATTTTCGCTTCTTGATCTTAACTCTTCGAATGGCTCTGAAAGCCTTTTTTGAATTAATTTCGTAATATCATTAAACTCTGTCACTTCATAAATTTTCAATAATTTTGAGTAAACCAGATCATTTTGGGGGAGTGGATCATTATTTTCATTTTTATATCTATAATTAATACCATTTTCTTCTGATAGATTTGGATATTTGTTTGTTCCAATCAGGATATCTTTTCTAATAAGAATATTTTTGAAGCGATCTTCGGATGTTTGATTAATCAAGTTTTGAATATCACCGGATTTCAGCTTATCAATGAACGAGCCATTCTCAACGAATTGGTTAAAAAGTTTCCATGCTTCGTCTGCATATTTTAGTGTAAGATTTTCAATCAGATATGAACCGCCTGCCGGGTCAATAACATCTAATAAATTGCATTCTTCACGAAGAACAATTTGGGTATTTAAAGCCAAACGGAAAGAAAAATCATCTGCTTTTTTATATATCTGATCAAATGAATGTGTTTGAAGTGAGTTGCATCCACCTATTATTGCAGAAATAGTCTCGGAAGTAATTCTAAGAATATTTACGTAAGGATCTAACTTGCTTTTATTGATGAGTGAAGAAATAACATTTAGGTTTATTTTTTGCGATTTAGCGTTGCCACTGTAAGCTTTAATTAAATTAGCCCAGAGAACCCGTATAGCCCTGAATTTCGCAATCTCGCCGAAAAAATTTGTTCCGGCTGACATAGTAACTCTAATCTTCGAAGCCAACTCGTTAATCTCAAAACCTCGTTTAAGCATTTCAAGGATATATAGATTACCAATTGCAAGTGTAAGAGCTAATTCCTGAATTGCATTTGCACCAGAGTTATAAAATATTGACGATTCAATCCCTATTGCTGAAAAATTAGGATAATTCAATTTTATTAATCGAACGAATTCCTGCATATCATCAAATACCCGCTGAGTATTTTTTTGAATTTTTCCAAAGTTTAGCCAGAAACTAACGGGATCAAACTCAATTCCTCCTTTTATTTTGCTCTTATCAACTGACATTTTGCCTAAAACTGAGTCAATTATATTGAAAATTTGAAGAGGTTCAAAATTTGATTTGAAATAAAAATAAGTTTTTTCGGAATCAAGTTCATTGATATAATTTTTAAAATTCTCATTCAAACTTATAGGATTGACGCTTCTTTGATTTTCATTTTGAAAATTGAAGTTTATAGATATACCCTCAGGGCAAAGCTCATTATTTTTTGATAAGAATTTTTTTAATGTTGAATCTTCAATATTACTAATATCAGCAATGTTTAGCCAGCTCCTTTTTTTGTAGCCGGAAAAATCTGTTCCCCTCAGAAAAAATTCAAATCCCGGATAAGCAAAATCAAGATATTTAAGAGATTCCAAATCTTCATTAGTGTATAATGGTTTTAACTCAAAGCCTTCATAGGTTTTAGTATTCAGACTTGAAATGGGTTTGCCTTTGAGTGCAATCTCTGCTTCTTTCTCCCACTCGGAGTATTGCTGCTTTATAAATTCATTAAAATCAAGTTCTGTTTCCATAAATAAAATAAATTGTTCTAAATTAAAAGTTCAAAATTAAGAAATAATAAGTAGTTAATATTATCGTGAAAAAACAATATCAATAAGTCTTTGATAGTTAGAAAATTATTTTCTATTTTTATATTTTTTAATATTGTTGGAAAAGAAATGGAAGAACAAAATAAATCACTTATCGAAAAAGTGCAACAAGTTATAGATAACGACATAAAACCATATATTGAAGCTGATGGCGGAAGGATTAAATTGAAGAAGGTTGAGGAGGGAATTGTTTATGTAGAGCTTTCAGGAGCTTGTGCCGGCTGTCCCGGAGCAACAATGACACTTCGTGGAGGAGTGGAAAGGATTCTTAAAATGCGGATATCCGAAATAGAAGCTGTCCGTCTTGCTTATTAAAAGATTCTTTCGACTGAAATTCATTCAAATAATCATTATATATGGCTGAACTAAAAACAAAACAGACCGAAGCTGATGTTATCCAGTTTATAAATTCATATGCTGACACTGAAGCAAAACTTAAAGACAGCTTTGAAATAAAAAGAAAATGGGGGTAAATAATATAATTATTATTTGATTGCTCTTAAGTAAAAAGTAATAAATATCAGCCATGCAATAAGAACAAGTCCTGAAGAGGCAAAAACCGGCATATATATATACTTTGCAACCAATGCTCCACCAATCAAAGGTGGAATTGATTGTGCAAGAAAGTTCATCGAAAGAGTTATTCCAAGCTTTTCGCCCTGCTCGTCGTCTCTTGCAAGGTTAGATACTGTCGCAGTTAAAGAGGAATTTGATGATGACTGCGAAAAAGCTATCAATGGTATTATCAGGTATAGAAAAAAAGATTCCTGAGGAAAATAAAGAAGAAACAAAGCCAAAGACAAAAGGGGTAAAGTGAAGATTGCTATTTTTTCTGGTCTTAATCTTTTTGATAAAGGACGAATTATTAATCCTTGTGAAATTGCAACCCATAGACCCAGAAATCCATACAATGTCCCAATATTCTCCTGTCTGAAATTAAATTTATCTACCAGAATAACCAGAAAGAACTGTGTGAAGAATGCAAAGCCGAGGGTATTGATAAATATTACAACATTCAACCTCCTTGTCTTTTTTGATGAAAAAGCTATAATGATGTTTTTTATACCCTTAAACAAGGATATTTCTTCTTTCTTTTTTTCTTTCAAAGTTTCAGGAAAATTCCGATAGACTAAATACAGATTCAAAATGGATAATAAAGTTGCAAAGACAAATGGAGTTTCGAAACTGAAAAGATTCGCTATTTTGTCATTAGCCAGATGACCCCCTATAAATGGTCCTACTACAAAACCCAGACCAAAAGCCATACCTACCAGACCAAAATTTTTAGTCTTTTCTGCCGGGGTGCTGACATCGGCAAGTGAAGAATAAGCAATAGTTATATTTCCTGAAGATAATCCCGGTATTATTCTACCTAAGAAAAGTAAAAACAGACTATTAAAATGAATACCAATAGTGAAAAGGATATAGCCAAAAATTGTTGCTATCAAAGAAAATATCATCAAATTTCTTCTGCCATATTTGTCAGACAATGAACCAAGTATAGGCGAGCTGAAAAATTGTGAGAAAGAATAACTTGCCATTAATAATCCGAAAATAATAGTTCGGGTAGAAAAATCAGTTGATTCACTAAATAATTCCGATTCTTTCCCTAATAGCAAAGGTGCCAGAATTGGTATTATCAGTCCTACGCCCAGTAAGTCTAAGAATACCGTTAAAAAAATAGTCGGCAATGGCTTGCTTTGTTTCATTTTTCCTTCTATTAGTTCTCGAAAAATTTCTGTGTTAAAATAAAATTTTCTTAAGACGGTAAAATAAACTACTGAATTGCTTTTTGTGTAATTTTTCATTAATGAATTTAATTTTATACGTTCAAGTATGGAATGTAAAGAAATACTAAAAATCTGATTAAATTTTTTTAATGCAAATACTTATGTATCCTTTATTACGATAATTCACACCAAATTTCATAGTTTTGTATTTTTTGAATTGCTAAAGATGAAAGATATAAAAATTCACGAAGTAGGACTTCGGGACGGTTTACAGATGGAATCTGAACCAGTGCCGACAGTAACCAAAGAGCAATGGTCCGAAATGCTTATAGATTCAGGTATTGATATCGTCCAGCTTGGCTCTTTTGTTAATCCTGCAAAAGTTCCCCAGATGGCTGATACAGATGAATTATTTGAATATTTTAAAGAATCAAAGAAAAGCTTTAAGTCATTATTTTCTTGTTTAGTCCTCAATGAAAAAGGACTGGAAAGAGCAATTGAAGCAGATGCAGATATGATATGTATGGGAGTTTCCGCAAGTGAAACCCATTCCAAAAAAAACACCGGAATGACAACAAACGAAGCCCTCGAAAGAATTATAAAAATGGCAATTGAGGCTACAAATTCCGGCAAGTTGGTTCAGGTTTCAGTTCAGTCCGCTTTCGGCTGCGGGTTCGAAGGCAAAATACCAGAAGAAAAGGTTATTAATATTATAAAGAGATATATTGATGAAGGCATTTCGAACATCAGTCTTGCTGATACTGCCGGTCACGGCTTCCCCGAACAAGTTAAAAGAATGTTTGAATCAATACAAAGGATTAGTGATAAAGTAACGCTTGCCTGTCATTTTCATAATACTTACGGTCTGGGAATGGCTAATGTTTATGCTGCCATTGAATGTGGTGTGAATATTGTCGAAACAGCCTTTGGAGGACTTGGAGGTTGTCCATTTACAAAGCTGTCAGCCGGTAATGTATGCACTGAGGATTTTGTTCATTCTCTTCATCGTAATTATCAAAGGAAAGATATAAATCTTGAAAAAATAATAGCTGTCTCAAAATACGCATCTGGCTTTTTTGTGAAAGAATTACCCGGGCTGGTTTATAAAACAGGTGGGCTTAAATATTAAATTTTGATAATATTAAATATGTAATAGATGACTATGAATATACTTGATGGTATTAGAGTTCTTGATTTAACAAACGTACTTTCAGGTCCTTTTGCTACTCTCCATCTTGCATGGCTCGGAGCAGAAGTAATAAAAATTGAAAATCCGAAAGACGGCGATCTTGCAAGAAAACTCGGCTGCGTGCCGGAATATAACAAAATGCTGATGGGCACAAGTTTCATTGCTCAGAATGGCAACAAAAAGTCAATGACTTTGAATTTAAAAGATGATACTGCTAAAGAAATTTTTAAAAAACTGGTCCAAATTTCTGATGTCGTTGTCGAAAATTTCCGCCCCGGAGTTATGGACAGGCTTGGCTTGGGATATCAGATTCTTAGCAAAATAAATCCCAAAATCATATTTTGTGCTATTTCAGGCTTTGGACAAACAGGACCAGATGCCTTTAAACCTGCCTACGACCAGATAATTCAAGGTCTAAGCGGATTAATGGACCTCAACGGAGATGAAAGACTCCATCCTCTTAGAGTTGGATTCCCTGTGTGTGATACCGTAGGAGGTTTAAATGCCGCCTTTTCAATAATGGCAGCCCTATTTTACAGGGAAAGAACAGGGGAGGGTCAATTCATTGATATAGCCTTGCTCGATTCCATAATGCCTATGATGGGCTGGGTTGTTGCAAATTTGATGATTGGCAACCAAAAACCTGTGCCAATGGGTAATGATAATTTCACAGCCGCACCATCAGGAGTTTTCCGAACAAAGGATGGTTATATAAATATTGCAGCTAACAAGCAGGAACAATGGGAAATGCTCGCCGATTTGCTCGAATTGTCTCATTTAAAAGAAGACCCAAGGTTTAAGGAACGTGACATCAGAAAATCAAACCGTTATGAACTCACTCCCCTTCTCGAAGAAAAGCTAATACTCAGAAATACAGATGAATGGGTGGAGCTATTCAATAATAATGATATTCCCTCTGGAGCTATATTAGAACTAAATCAGGCTGTAAACTCTCCTCAAATAAAGCACAGAGAAACTTTTTCTACTGTTTCGGTTGATGGAATTGGTGAAGTGCCACTTTTCAATATGACCGCCAAATTTAATAAAACCCCTGGAAAAATAATCAATCCTCCTCCAAAATTATCAGAACACACAACTGAAATATTGATTAAACTTGGTTATTCGGAGGACGAAATTTTGAACTTTAAATCTAAAGGAATAATTTAATCACGGTTTAAATTTGCCTGATTATTGCCGATAAGTTAATCACAGATTAGCAGAAAGCAATTGTTCAATTTTAAATTATGATTAAAGTAATTGATATAGACCAATTAAAGGAAGGTGATATCCTTGCTGAACCATTGTATAATGCTCTTGGGCATATTTTATTGCCGGCTAATGCTGTTATCTGCTCAAATAGTCTCAAATTACTGAAAAGTTTGAAGATAGAGAATGTAACTATTAAAAATATTGATGAAAATAATGAAGACAACACTCTGACAGAAGAAGAAATTGAAACCTTTCTCAAAAAAATACTCGAGAATTTGGATTGGCACCCTGACAATGATTATGAATTGGAATTACTAAAAATGGCAGCTATTCATAAGTTGAAAGGTAAGGATTTAGCATGATGAATGTTGAGAAAATATTGGAAAATTTTGATGAGTTCCCGACATTGCCTACAATTTATTCGAACTTATTAGAGTGCATTTCTAATCCACGTTCAACTGTAAATGATGTTGCCCAAATTATTTCAAAAGACCAATCGGCGGCTCTCAAAGTTCTAAAATCCGTTAATTCTCCTTTATACGGCATTAGTAAAAAAGTTGAGACCATCAAAGATGCAGTATTTCATCTTGGGTTTCATGAAATAAAAAATCTTGTTGTTGCACTTTCGGTTGTATCAACCTTCAAAAATTTAAAACCAACAAAGAATTTCAGTCTATTAGAGTTCTGGAAGCATTCTGTTGCAGTAGGTGTTACTTCTAAATTGCTTGGTGTTGCCAGCGGTGAAAAAAACACAGAGAATTATTTCCTTGCTGGTGTTATTCACGATATTGGAAAACTATTTTTTGTTCAATTTTTCAAAGAAGAATATGACAATGTTATCGAGCAAGCCTTTCAGAAAAATATTGATTTAAAAGATGCTGAGATAAATTACTTTGGTGTTAATCATTTAATGATAGGTGAAAAAATTGCGCTAAAATGGGAACTTCCTGATGTCTTCCGATTAGTGATAAAACATTATCATGATCTTGAATATAGCAATGGAAATAGTATGATTATTGCAGCTGTTTCATTAGCAGATTATATTGCTAAACTTCTTGGTCTCGGATTAAGTAGCACCCGGACTATCTTCCGCCCAAATCCAAAAATTTGGGATGTTTTAAAGTTAAAGAAGGGTCAATTACTGGAACTATATCCAAAAATAATTGAAAATTTCAATCAATCAATTCAAATTCTTATTGTGAATTAAATTATGGAAAAGAATACTTCACCTGACAGAATGACAAATAATTTTATTGATACCTTTAAGAAACTTTGCCTGAACTTTGAGAATGAGTTTGACGAGGTCTGTGCTCAATTGTTAAATGAAATTAAAACAATGTATGATATTGATGAAGTGGCAATATTCAGGAAAATTCCTTACACACTTGATTTTGAATTATATAAACATATTGGCAATAAAAATCAAAACTACTGGGATGATATATTTCAGGCTATGCTTGATGATGGCTCAATTGGAAATCTTTTAGCAACTTGTTCAATTTTATCAACTAATTTTTACGAAAAATCATATCTTTTATCGCCATTATATAGTAACAAAGACTTTTTTGGTTTTATTATTGCTGAATATAATCCTGTGGAATCTAACAACTCAATGTTCAAAGACTTTCTATTTATATGTTCCAATTATCTATCTCATAAAATTACAAACCTTGAATTAAGTAATCGAATCATTGAACTTGATCAAAATATGAATCTTCATATTGCCGATAGGACAATTAATTTAGTCAAAAATAATCAACAGCTTGCTGACAAAATCAGATCTCTATATAAAAATCTAAGCATGGCTCTGCCTCATGAATTCAGAACTCCTTTGAATCAGATATTAGGCAACACGGATTTTTTAATGAAACATTATGATATTACTGATCCTACTGAAGCTAAGGAAATAATTTCTGATATTTATACTTCTTGCAGAAGGTTACAAACATTGATAGAACATTACCTCGTCCTTAGCCAGCTCGAACTCATAGCTATAAACATTGAACAATTAGACGAAATTAGGAATGCAAGAACTGAATCTGTTGAAACATCTATATATAACATTCTTTCCTCAAAAAGTGATTATGAAACGAGATATGAGGACTTTAAAATTGAACTCGAGGATGCTTCGATTCAAATGTCAGAGAATTTCTTTATTATTATGATGACTGAACTGATTGACAATGCTGTTAAATATTCAGAGAAAGGAAAACCTATTTATATAAATACTAAAGTAGATACTGATTACCTTAATTTAAAAGTAATTGACTATGGAATGGGAATAAATCCAGAGGATTTAAAGAAAATTGATGCTTATACTCAATTCGAAAGAGATAAATTCGAGCAACAGGGACTTGGATTAGGTCTTGCTATTGTTCTTCGAATAGTTGATATTTCTAACAGTAAGATAAAAATTGATAGTAAAGTCTTTGAATATACCAAAATCGAAATAAATATTCCTGTTGCCAGAAATTAATGAAATTAATATCAGAGAAAATGGAAAAATCAACAGAAAATATTGTTAACGCTGATATATATAAGATTTTGATTGTTGATGACGATGTCTGGTTTCACAAATATTTCACCAAACATCTCAAATCATGGGGATTTGAGGTTATTTCAGCTTATAATCCATACGAAGGAATATCGCTTGCTGCAAAAGAAAACCCAAAGCTGATTTTTTTGGATTATATCATGCCTGAAATGAATGGTGATAATGTTCTAAAAATTCTCAAAGCCGTTGAACAAACCAAAAACATACCTGTAGTCTTTATATCAGGAAACCTTAGTGCTGATGTAATTGGTGCTGCATACAAAATGGGTGCGAAAGGATTTCTAACAAAGCCTGTTTCCTTAAAGGTAATATACAAGAAGATAGAAGAATGTCTGGGAAGCGATGTCTTTGCAAAATTGAAACTTGAGCACAATCCAAGCGAAGAGCCTGATTATAAAGTCTTTCCGCTATAAATTAAAGATATGACTTAATAGGATTTTCATGCCAATTACGATTAAAATCAATCCTCCAGCTATTTCCATTTTCTTACCAAATCTATCTCCTATTTTTTTCCCAAGAAGCATTCCGAGCATTGAAGCAATAAAAGTAACAAATCCAATAATTAAAATTGAAAGAAAAATATCAAACTTCAAAAAACCAAAACTCAATCCAACTATAAAAGCATCAATGCTTGTAGCTATGCCGAGCCAGATGATATTTTGGAGACTTAGATAGTTTTGGTTAATGTATTTTTTATCTCCGTTATTTTTCCTAATGCTTTCATAAATCATTTTTATACCTAAAATCAGCAAAAGACAGAAAGCTAACCAATGGTCATAATTATTTATAAATTTTTCAACTTTTATGCCTGCCAGCCAGCCAAGAAAAGGCATTAACGATTGAAAAAATGTCATAACCATTGCGAATCCAACAGCCCGAAAAAAAATAATAGTCGTATCAAATAAACCTATTGATATTGATACTGCAAATGTATCAAACGACAAGCTTAAAGCTATCAGAGTAATAACGACTATATCCATGCTAATACTTTAATTTTTTGAAGTTAATTGTAAACTTTTTTGTGAATCAAAATAAATTACATTTCTAAGCTTTGTATCGAGGTAAGTTACAATTTGAGGCTCGTAATTATAACTTTGCATAAGCTTGGTTATTCTTGTTTCAAAAATATCTTTTAAATCCTGAAGCTCAGACTCAATAACTACAAGTTTCGGTCTGAATCTTTGCCAGTCATTTGACTCGAGAACCTCAATTTCCATTCCTTCTGTGTCAATATTAAGAAAATCAATTTCCTGACCTTTCGGCAGATATTTTATGAGAACTTCATTAAGTGTCATCACTGAAATTTTTTTTACTTCTTTGATTTTGTCCAGCAGACCAGCCTCTTCTAAACCCTCTCTGTTGAAAGTATTCATAGAGCTTGTGTAATCGAGAATATAATAGTTTAATTCTTTGTTGTAGCTACTAATTCCAATATTAAGATTAATATCTCTCTTTCTGTATTTCTTGAAAATTTCTATACTTTGCGGATTTGGGTCAATATTAATACCCTTCCAGTTCTCAAATGTATAGAAATAACATGTATTTGATACATTCAAGGGATGGAAAGCACCAACATCAACATAAAAACCATTCTTTTTTTCCCTGAAGAAATTACGGATATTATAATCCTCTCCAGCTTGTGAGTAGGAAATTATTTTGTTATTCAATACCTTAACAATTGAATTTGTAAGCGATGTCTTTATGTTTCTCCTCAAATTTGAAGGAAACAGATAAGCCAGTTTTTTTAAAAAATTATTCAATTTAAAACTGATTAATTACACAAAAAATAAAATTAAGAAAAAAAATTTTACTCTTGTTAATTTGCATTCTTTACTTAACCCAAAAGTTTAAGAAATTGCAAAATCAGACAAAATATTTTTTGATTATAATTTCTCTTAGCGTAATTTTAATACCTATAATCCTTTTTCCGTTATCTGGCGATTTATCAGTTATGTTCCTTGGGGGAAAATCTATCGCTAACGGAGGCAAAATTTATGTTGATTTTATTGATATCAAACAACCTTTAATTTACTATTTTTTTGCTCTATCTAATCTATTGTTCGGGGATTCGGAGATTGCACCAAGAATTCTGGATTATATTATTCAACTTTCGACTGCAATTGTTACTTTTTTTGTAGTTAAGAACATAACAACTAAATCAACCATAGCCTTTCTTTCATCACTGACATATATTATAATATATATTTCACTGAATTTTAGTAATACTGCTCAGTGCGAAAGCTATGCAGGTATTATACTTATTTTGTTAATGCTCTTATTAATGAAAGAAGAAACAAAGATAAAAGATTATTTCATAATCGGTGCAATTCTTGGCATTCTTGCAGGGCTAAAAATTACCTTTTTAATGATTTTATTCGGATTGCCCTTGTTTACAATTACTAATGACTATAAGCCTTCGTCAAAAACATTTTTAAAATTATTATTATTTTTATTTGGTTTAATTACGCTTTTATTTTTAACACATTTGCCATTAACCGATAGCCATATTTATTCTGGTTTTAAAGATGCTCTGGCTTTTCTAACTTTTTATTCAGACTTTCCGCCAATTGATGCAGAATTTATAAGGGAATCGCTCAAAAAAACGGCAATTTTTTTTGGTGATAATTATTCAATTTTTCTTTTTTTCGGAACCGTATGGGCATTAAAACTAAATCTGACAGATAAATTTGAACCAAAAACAAAAAAATTGCTCAATATTGCCTTCATTTTTACCATTTTTTTGCTCATATCAGTTGCCGTTGAAAGGAAGTTGATGGTTTACCATTTTTCAAGGTTTCTTTTGCCATTATCAATTATCAGTTCATTTGGAATTTATAGCTTTTATCAAATCTTTATAGAAAAGTTCAAAAACAATGGCTTATTACCCAGATTTATATTGTTAGTGATAGCTCTTTTTTTCCTAATGTTTTCACCTCTTCCAAGATACTTTAACATTCTGGCTATGAGTAATTATTATTTTTTTAATGAAAAAAGTTATAATCTGATGTTTTCAGATGAAAACAGTTCGTCAAATAACAGGATTGAACAGCTTGAAGTAATCAATAATCTTAAAAATATTAATAAATCAGATTTTGTTCTCGTAATTAATTCAGGAGGTAATATTATCAATCATAAACTTGACTGCCGAGTAACAAGTTTTGGGCATTCCTGCTTTTATCTGTCAGTCTTAAAAATTGATAACTGGCGGAAAAAATTTTATGATGAACTATACAAAGCCGATTGGCTGGTGATTCAAAAGAATGACAGACATTATTTTATGACAAGAACTAATCTTTCAAGTTATGAATTGATAATGAACGAACATGTTTTTGCTGATTTGATAAGAAAAAAATTCGGATTTAAAAATGAATTAAAGAATTATATAATTTTAAAAAAAATAAACTAAATACTAAATAAATTCTTGTTTTAATTTTCTATTCATAAATTTGAATTAATTTCGATAATTAAATATATTATTTTTTTAGAAGGTTTTCAGTGAATTATTTGATTTTAGACAAAAGCAGTATTGAATATATTTTTAGCTTAATGGAAAAGGAACGACTTGAATATGAAAATTTGCTTTCAAATTTAAAGCAGCAATTTTCAATTCTGATTCTCTCTTCCACATTGTCCGCCAATGAAAATTTAAAAAATTTGCTAACAAGCAACGATGAATTGCTCAAAGACTTTGCTAAACAAATCCAGATTATTCAATCTCCCGCAATAAATTTCGACGAATTTCTGAATAATGATAGTATTGATAATATACTGATTGAAAAACAGGCAAAATTGTTGAAAGCACTTATTCTCACCTTTCAAAGCGAAAAATATTCTGATCCATTAATGTGTTTAGCCCCGTCAGAATTACAACAAAAAAGCGAGGAACTAACTGTTCCCTTTCTGGATTTAAAAGGGATAAACCTGAAGGATGCTTCAGAAATACAGGAAGCTATTATGAGGGCTTTTTCTTCTGGATGGTATATCCTTGGAAATGAAGTGAACGAATTTGAAAAAGAGTTTGCAAAATATTGCGGTGTAAGTCACTGTATTGGAGTTGCCAATGGTCTTGACGCTCTTATTCTGATTCTCAGGGCATATAAAGAGCTTGGGTTTATCAAAGATGGAGATGAAATATTAGTCCCTGCAAACACATATATAGCAACTATTTTGTCAATTTCTCACAACAATCTTGTGCCGATTCTTATCGAACCAGACATTAACACATACAATATTGACCCAAAACGAATCGAAGAAAAAATAAGTAGCAGAACAAAAGCAATCATGCCAGTCCATCTTTATGGCAGAGTTGCTCAAATGGACGAGATTAACGAAATAGCTAAAAAATATAATCTGAAAGTTATTGAGGATTCTGCTCAATCGCAGGGTGCTATATTTAGGGGTAAAAGAGCAGGAAATCTCGGGGATGCCTCTGGTTTTAGCTTCTATCCGGGTAAAAATCTTGGTGCAATAGGAGATGCAGGAGCTGTTACAACTAACGATAGCCTTTTAGCTGAAACTATATCCGTTCTGAGAAATTATGGCTCACAAAAAAAATATGTCAACCGCTTCAAAGGCTATAATAGCCGCCTTGATGAACTTCAGGCTGCAATTCTTCGTGTTAAATTAAAATATCTTGACAAAGATAATCAAAGGCGAAGAGAAATTGCTGAATTTTACCTGAAAAACATAATTAATCCAAATATTATTCTTCCTTCCAACACAAACCCTGAAGAAAATGTCTGGCATTTGTTTGTTGTCAGGACTCAGGAAAGAGAAAGATTGATAGAATACCTGCAAAAAAATAAGATTGGTTCATTAATTCATTATCCAATTCCACCACATAAACAGGAAGCTTATTCGGAGTGGAATACTGATGAATATCCAATTACCGAAACAATTCATCGGGAAGTTCTGAGCTTGCCAATAAGTCCGGTGATGACCAATCAAGAAGCAAAAAAAGTTGTTGATATCATAAATTCATTTAATGTTTTTACTTGACCGAATAAAATAATGGAAGATAGCTTTGACATTATAGAAAATTTGAAAAAAGACTCATACTTTGATGATAATGATGGATTGTGTATTGTTCAGGGGAACGAAATTTTAATTACCAATGAATTGTTTTCTGAGCATTTAAAAATTAAAATTGATAAGAATATTTCTGCTCTGAACAATATTTCTGAATTTGAAAGAGAAGGAATTAATAAATTTAAAGCAGGAAATGCCAGGGAAGATTTCTTTATAAATCCTGAAACTTTTATTTTATGGACACTATTAAGATATGATCTCAATTCAAATGAATATATAATCCTGATTACTAGCGATATATTTCAAAAACTATTTTTAAAATTAAATTCATTTGGTGAGGCATATGGATTTACACAAGAAAACCTGTTAATCATAAATGACGAAAAAACATTTTATGATACAATGGAAGCTCTTCCTGATTACGTTGTAATCACTGATTTAGCAGGAATAATCCAATATGTAACATCAAATGTTATCAGTAAAATGTCTTATACAAAAGATGAGCTTGTCGGTTATCCAATAATAAAATTTATTCATCCAAAAGACAGAAAAAGAGCAATAAATAAGCATATAAATTACTTAATTACCAAAGAGTTAGATTACAGCAATCCTCTAAAAGTCTTAACAAAAAATGGAGAAATAATCAATGTTGATGTAAACACAAAGCCATTCATTTCTGAGAATAGAAAGTTTTATCTCTTAAACACATTGAGGGATGTAACTCAACGAATCGAGCTTGAGCAGAAATTGATTGAAAATGAAAAATCTTTTAAAAACACAGTCCTTCATTCACCTCTTGGTATTCATCTTTACTATTTGGATGAGAATGGCGATTTGATTTTTCATGGATATAATAATGCAGCAGAGAAAATTTTGAATTTTAATCATGAATCATTAATCAATAAAAAAATTGAAGATGCTTTCCCGGGTTTGAAGGATACAGAAATACCCTCTATCTATAAAAAAATCGCCAGATCAGGAGATAAATATTTTTTTGAACAAATTGATTATGAATATGATAAGATAAAAGGAGCTTTTGAAGTTCATGCTTATCAGACATTTGAAAAACATATAGCTGTCATTTTTCTTGATATATCCGAAAGAAAGAAAAACGAAATTGAAATAAAGCGATTAGAAAGCGAATACAGGAATATCTTCGATAATGCTCCCAATGCAATATTTCAGACAACCCTCGATGGTAAATTTGTCAGAATAAACAAAGAAGGTGCAAAGCTTCTTAATTATGAATCCCCCGAAGATGTAATCAATAATATTAAAAGCGTCTCCGATGAAGTTTATTATAACTCAGAAGATAGGGATAGAGTGTTAGAAAAGCTTAAGAATTCTGAAGATTATATAAATGAATTTGTTCAGTTTAAAAAGAAAACAGGTGAGCCTTTTGATGCTGAGATGATAGCAAGAATTGTTAAAGACGACTCTGGCAAACCTGTTTTTTTAGAGGGCTTCGTTAAAGACATAAGCAAAAGGAAAAAAGCTGAGGCAGAATTAAAGAAAATTTATACTGAGCAACAAACAATTTTTGACTCAATACCTGCAGGTATTTGTTATAAAGATACAAATAATACATACCTAAGGGTGAATAAAGCGGCAGCTAAACTTCTCAACAGCAGAGTGAAAAATATCATAGGTAAAAGTGCTGAAGATTTTTTCCCAAAAGAACTTGCTCAGAAATTTCATAGAGAAGATTTAAAAGTCATAAAAAGCGGTAAAGCTCTTTCTGGTGTTATCGATAAATTACCCGGTAAAGACGGGAAAGATATTTGGGTTAAAACCGATAGGATTCCATACTTTGATGAGAATGGAAACATAACCGGGGTAATTACAATGTCCTTCGACATTACTCAACAATATGAAGCTGAGGAAAAAGTCCGGAAGTATCTTGACTATCTTGAATTTATGAACAAAGCTGCTCTAAACCTTTTAAAAATTAAGAGCATTGAAGAAATTTATCATTATATAGTTCAAGGAATTAAGATATTAATTCCTGATGCTCTGACTATTGTTCTTTCTTATGATGAAATTAATAAAACTGCTGAAGTAAAAGGAATGAACGACAGCCTTATTAATCTGCTACCAAAACTGAGCGATGACCCGAATTTAACAAATCAAAAGAAGAACTGGATTATCAGCGACAAATACCTTGAGTATTATAAAAAAGCCAAGCTAACCGAAATTGAAGAGGGTTTTGTAGAACTTGCCAAACTAAATTTAGGTTCCGAGATTGCCACAAAAATAAGAGAAAAACTAAATATTAATTCAGTTAATGTTATTGGAATTTGTAAAGATGATAAATTGTTCGGAATAGTTTACATATTTCCACAAAACAAAATTTTAGACTATTCAAAGCAGGTTGAATCTTTTATTTATCAGTGTGCTTTGGCTATTGACCAGAAAATAGCTGAAGAAAAGTTGATTCAGCTTAATTATGAGCTCGAGGACAGAGTCAAAGAAAGAACTAAACTGCTTCAGAACACTCTGGACGATTTATCAGGAGAGATAAGCGTAAGAAAAGTCATAGAAAAGGAATTAATCAATGCTAAACTTGAACTCACAAAAGCATTAGAAAAAGAAAAAGAGCTTAACGAATTAAAAAGCCGCTTTATTGATATGATTTCCCACGAATACAGAACTCCCCTGACAGTAATTCTGTCTTCAATGTATTTAATTGAGAGCTATTCTGAATCCGGTGATATAAGTAAGGTTAAAAAACATACTGAGAAAGTAAAAAAATCAGTTGACATAATGACTAACTTAATCGAAAATGTTCTCACAATCGGGAGAGGTGATGCCGAAAAAATTATCGTTGAAAAACGTTGGTTCGAAATTGAAAGAACTCTCAGGGATGTTATTGACGAAGTAATGATAGTTGATAAAGAAATGCACCCGATTCATTTGATAATAAAAAGTGATATCAATCAGATATATTCCGATTCGCGACTTGTTAGACATATACTAACAAATATAATTCTAAACTCTGTAAAATACTCAGAATTCAACAAACCCATCGAAATCGAAGTATATAATGACTTGGAGAATATTGAAATTACCATATCTGACAAAGGACCGGGCATCGAACAGGAGGAAATTGAACATATTTTTGATGCTTTTTTCAGGGGGAAAAATCAGATTGGATTGACATCCGGAACAGGACTCGGACTTACAATCGTAAAAAGATTTACAGATTTGCTGGAAGGGAAAATTATTGTTGAGAGTAAAATTAACGAAGGAACAAAATTCAAAATAATCCTACCCTCAAAGTAAAATTCTTATTATTGATTTATCATATCATAAATAAATGACTTTGTTCATTTTCTAAAATTTAGGTAATTTGCTTAGATTTTAATCTAAGTTTCTAATTTTATGGAAGAAAAAACTGAATCCAAAATTTCTACAAAGTATATCTTTATAACAGGAGGTGTGCTTTCGTCACTTGGTAAAGGAATTGCATCTGCTTCGCTTGGGCTTTTGCTCAAACAGAGAGGCTACTCTGTTACTATAATGAAACTCGACCCATACATAAATGTTGATCCGGGAACAATGAATCCATTTCAGCACGGGGAAGTTTATGTTACAGACGATGGAGCAGAAACTGATCTTGATTTAGGTCATTATGAAAGATTTATCGGGCAATCATTAAATAAAAATAATAATACAACAACAGGTCAGGTTTATTACGAAGTCATAAAGAAAGAAAGAAAGGGTCAATATCTTGGCAAAACAGTTCAAGTGATTCCCCATATAACTGACGAAATAAAGAGAAGGATAAGGGTATTTAATGGAGAATATGATTTCGTTATCATAGAAATTGGGGGAACCGTTGGCGATATTGAATCTTTGCCATTTATGGAATCTGCAAGACAAATAACTCTTGAGCTTGGAGTTGGTAACACCCTCACAATTCATTTGACTTATGTTCCTTATATAAAATCATCAGGGGAATTAAAAACAAAACCAACACAACACTCTGTAAAAATGTTGATGGAACACGGAATCAAACCCGATATTTTACTATGCCGAACTGAATATAAAATACCAAGCGAAGAAAGAGCAAAGATTGCCCTTTTTTGCAGTGTGGACGAAAGCTCGGTTATTGAGGCTCTGGATGTTGATACTACCATTTATGAAGTTCCTTTAATGTTTAATAAGAGCGGTCTGGACGAAATTGTCCTTAAAAAACTGAATTTGCCGCTCAATGAATTGAAAATTGACACATGGGCTACTTTTGTCAGAAGAATTAAATACCCAAAAGATGAGGTAAAAATTGCTCTTGTCGGGAAATATACAAGATATAGAGATTCTTATAAAAGCATCATAGAAGCATTCATTCACGCTGGCTCAATTAACGATACCAGTGTAGATGTTGAGCTGATAAATTCTGAAAACTTAAATGATGATAATATTGAAGAATACCTCGCTGAAAAACATGGTATTCTCGTAGGACCCGGATTTGGTTCAAGAGGTATTGAAGGTAAAATTAGTGCTATTAAATATGTCAGGGAGCATAATATTCCATTCTTTGGCATTTGCCTCGGAATGCAATGCTCGGTTATCGAATACGCAAGAAATGTTTGCGGACTCGATGGAGCACATTCCACTGAATTTGACAAGAACACAAAATATAATGTTATTGATTTGATGGAAGACCAGAAAAAAATAACTACTAAGGGTGGAACAATGAGATTGGGGGCTTATCCCTGCATACTTATAGAAGGGACAAAAGCTTTCGAAGCTTATCAGAAGCATCAGATATCCGAAAGACACAGACATAGATTTGAATTGAATAATGAATTCAGAGATATTCTTTCCCGGAATAATATGATTTTTAGCGGATTATCTCCTGATGGCAAACTTGTAGAAATCATAGAACTTAAAAATCATCCGTGGTTCGTTGGAGTTCAATTTCACCCTGAATTAAAATCCAGAGCTGTTACAGGTGCTCCTTTATTTATTGAATTTATTAGAGCAGCTTTACGTTATAGAAAATCAAAGGTTGATTATTAAAAATCAAGGATATATAATGAAAATAACATTAAGTATTTTGACCATGATTTCTGTTTTTTTGCTTTATGCTTGTAGCACCTCCAAACAAACAACAAAAACAACAGATGAAGCCGGCAATATTATAACAACCCCATCCGGACTTAAATATCAGGAATTAGTTACTGGAAGCGGCAGCAATCCCCGATACGGTCAAAAAGTTACTCTGCATTATATTATCAAAACCGAATCAGGTGACCTGATTGAAGATTCATATAAAATGAATCAACCAATGACATTCATTCTCGGCAATAATGAAGTAATTCAGGGCATCGAAGAAGGCGTTGTCACAATGAAACCCGGTGGTAAAAGAAGATTATTTATTCCTCCTGAATTAGGTTTTGGGGGAAGGAAAATAAGAAATATTCCTGCAAATTCTAATTTAATTTTCGAAATTGAACTTATAAAATCTGAGTAATTTTTTTCTATGATAGTATTGAAATTTGGTGGTACTTCTGTACAAAATGCAGAAGCTATTATAAATGTTGTTTCTATAGTAGAATCCCGTCAGGGCAAAAGACTTGTTGTAGTCTCTGCATTAGCAGGCGTTACTAACAGATTAGTTGATATTATAAAAAGTCTGAACAACGAGAATCTTTCCGAAGCTTTAAAAATTTCTGACGATTTGCTCGAGCGTCATATTAACACTGCCAGTGATTTAAAATTAAAATCCAATGTCCATGATTACATAAAATCGAAAATGAGTGAACTGAAAAATTTGCTCAATGCACTGGATGTTCTCGGAGAAATAAGCCCAAAATCACAAGATATGATTCTCTCTTATGGTGAATTACTATCTTCTGTTTTGGTTTTTGAAGCATTTCAAAAAACTGTTAAGAAAGTCAATTTTATTGACATAAGAAGTATTCTTAAAACAGATTCGAATTATAATGAAGCAAATGTGAATATCAGAGAGACCAAAAAAAATGCAGAAAATATTCTTAATCCAATTTTTGAAGATAACGATATAATAATAACTCAAGGCTTTATTGCATCAAACCTTCAAGGTTTTACTACTACATTAGGAAGAGGTGGCTCAGATTATTCAGCTTCAATTCTTGCATCAGTCCTCAAAGCTGAGAAACTCGAGATATGGACAGATGTTGATGGAATTTTGACTTCTGACCCCAGAATTGTAAAAGATACACTATTAATCAGGGAACTCTCCTACACAGAAGCCTCGGAATTGGCATTCTTCGGTGCAAAGGTTTTGCATCCCAAAACAATCTATCCTGCCATAAAAGACGAAATTCCAGTATGGGTGCTTAATACGTTTAACCCTTATAAATCAGGAACCAAAATTTTAAGCAAGGCAGTAAACAAGAAAATGATTAAGGCAATTGCTTTCAGGAAAGGCATAATTGTTATAAATATCAGTTCGAACCGAATGTTGGGTGCTTATGGTTTTCTTAGCACTGTCTTCGATATTTTCCGAAAATATGAAACTTCGGTTGATCTTGTAACAACATCCGAGGTAAGTATTTCTCTAACGATTGATGATTCAAGGAATCTTGATTTGATTGTAAAGGATTTAAAAAAATTTTCCTCAATCGAAATTCAGAAAAAACAGGCTATTATCTCTGCTATCGGAGAAGGGATTAAGAATACAAGCGGAATAGCGTCAAGGTTCTTCAATGTGCTTAGAGGAATAAACATTACTATGGTCAGTCTGGGAGCCTCAGAAGTGAATCTTAGTATTGTCCTTTCGGAAAAAGATCTGGAAAATGCTCTGACTCTATTGCACAAAGAATTTTTTGCAAACATAAAATCTGATAATGTCTTTCAAAAATTAAGTTGACAGTATGGAAAAAATAAGTAACATTGATATAAAGTATTTAGCTGAGCAGTTTGGCACCCCATTATATGTTTATGACAATGATATCATAAAAAACAACTATGCTAAACTAAAATCGGCTTTCGATAAGTATTATCCTAACAATACAATCCATTATTCTGTCAAAGCCAACAGTAATATTAATATACTCAAATTGTTCAAGGAACTCGGTTGCGGTGCCGATTGTTCTTCGCCTTTTGAACTTTATTTGGCAGATCTGTCTGGTTTTACTAATGATAAAATATTATATACAGGCAATTACGAAAGTATCGAAGATTTAACAGAAGCTTTAAAATATAACGTAAAAATCAATGTTGATGATATAAGCTCTTTCAAAAGACTATTAAAAATAAAATTACCTGAAATAATTTCGTTCAGGATAAATCCCGGTATAGGCAGAGGAGGATTCGAGGGCATTGTTACCGCTGGTTCAGACGCGAAGTTTGGAGTTCCTTACGAACAGGCTTTCGAAGCCTACAAGATGGCAAATGACGCCGGAGTTAGTCGTTTTGGAATACATATGATGACAGGCTCAAATAACCTTGAGCCATATTATTTTGCCGAAGTTGTGGACAAACTTCTGACTATCACAGGAAACGTTTTCACAAAACTTGGTATTGTGCCTGAATATATTGATATCGGGGGTGGTTTCGGAATACCATACGGTGACGACGAAGAAGAATTAAACATAGATGAAACAGCCCGCTTGGTTGCCGAAACACTAATTGAAAAATGTTTGAAATACAATTTCGGAGAACCTGAATTGAAAATGGAACCTGGTAGATATTTAATTGGAAATGCCGGTTTTTTGATTTCCAAGATTACAGGAATTAAAAATAGTTATAAACGCTTTGTCGGAATTGACGCCGGTATGAATGTCTTGATAAGACCGGCACTATATGGTGCAAGACACAGGATAAAAATTTATGGAAAGGAAGAAAGAAAAAATTTTTACTATGTTTGCGGACAAATTTGCGAGAACTCTGACATTATGGCAAGTCATGTTTATCTGCCCGAGGTTAACGAAGGCGATATTGCAATAATTCTGGATGCTGGAGCTTATGGGTTTTCGATGGCTTCGAATTACAACAACAGACCTCGCCCTGCAGAAATCCTTGTAAAAAATGAAAATATTCACTTGATTAGAGCGAGAGAAAGCTATGAAGATTTATTAAAATTGTCGAAATTTTAAATAATCAAGCTGAAATCTTTTCTTGTTTTTCCATTTATACAATAATAATCTTATATCTAATACATATAACTTTCTATTTCTCATCTGGTTATTAAATATCTCTTTATGAAATAAAAGAAGTCAAAGACAAGATTAATTAAAAAAATCAATTTTTAACTTGCTTAAAATTACATTATATCAAAACATATATTTCAGGGAATTTAAGAAAAATTCAATTGCATCAGGAATTAAAAATATTGTAGTAATTACCCCCGCAAGAGCTCCCCAGAAATGTGCTTCGTGATTTATAAAATCTTCGGATTTTTTTGCAGCCCACCAACAATAAGCAAGGTAAAGAACGCCAAAAATAGGAGCAGGAATCCCAATTGGGAAGAAAATTATTGCGATTCTCGCTGACGGATTAAGCAAAATGTAGCTGAAAAGAACCCCGGAAATAGCTCCGGAAGCACCCACTGAGCGATATGTGTAATTGTTTTTATTTTTAATGATTGTAGATATATTGCTAATTATCAAAGAAGCAAAATACAAGAAGAAGAAATTCAAAGAACCAATCATTGTTTCGAGTTGAAAAGCAAAGAAATAGAAAGTAAGCATATTAAACATCAAGTGCATCATATCAGCGTGCAGAAAACCGCTTGTTATTATCATATAGTATTTTTTGTGATGAACAACACTATATGGATGAAGAACTCCCCAATTAAGAAATCCTCCACGGGAGTATATCCCAACAAGGCTGACAATGATTGTAACGAAGAATATTAAGTATGATGCTAAATTCAAGTTATCCATAATCGTCTTTAAATTAATGAAAACGTTGTATTTAATTTTTTTATTGCTGAATGTTCACAAAGATAATTAAATCCGATAAATTCAATAATATTTTCGGGTCTGAATTTGAATTTATTAATACAGGCTTTGCGGATGGAAGATTTAATATGGATTTCGATAGCCAGAAGCTCGAAGATGTTATCAATAAGAAGTCTCTCCCAATGTTTAGAGTATATGGATGGAAACCTTGGGCAGTCTCGCTCGGAGCAAACCAAAAGGAAAGTGATATAAATGCTGAAGAATGCAGGAGAAGAAATATTGATATTGTTCGCCGACCAACCGGTGGAAGAGCTGTTCTCCATGCAAACGAAATAACCTATTCTGTAGTAACCCCTATACCAAAAAATTCCTCGGCAGCTAATCTATATAGGGACATTCATTTGTTAATCATTGAAACTTTACGAAAATCAGGAAAAATTGTGCTTGATTTTGAAAAGTCCCAGCCAAATTTCCATAATTTCTATAAGAGTGAAGTGTCATCCCTATCCTGCTTTGCAAGTGCTGCAAGATATGAAATAGAATTTAACGGTAAAAAATTGGTCGGTAGTGCACAAAAAATATCCGATGGGGTTCTCCTTCAGCATGGTTCGATTTTGCTTGGAAGAGCCTACGAAATAATATCAGAACTGGCAAATGTCTCTTCGCAGGAATTAAAGGAAAGGTTAAAGGAATTTACTCTTGCCCACAGCACAACATTGGAGGAGATTTTGAACAGGGAAATTACATTCGAGGAAGTGGCTGAAAATTTCTTTATAATATTAAATTCTGAGCATTAAAATTTTTATAATTTAATTAAGAATTATAAACAGTATGCTCCAGCTTGTCAATTCTTTTTTCGTGGTCGGCAACAATTTCAAGCCGGTCAGCAAGTTTAATTACAGATAAACGCAGTTCACCAATAGCAAGATTGGTTTTTGCTTGTTGTTCTTCAAGCTTTTCAAGCCTGTTGTTTGTAATCATCTGCTGTTCTTTTAATTGACTTATGTCGTTTTTCATTTCGTAAATATCGGCTCTCATTCCTTTTTGCTCTACAAGGATATCAGAGAGCAGTTCAATTATTCTTTCATCAGAATTCATTTTATCTCCATATAATACTACTTTAGTGAAGTAAAATTAAGGAAAATATTGGAATTTATAAAAAAATGCCTGCTTTATTTCACATGAATCATTTTTATAATTTCCGATTTATTGCCGGCTGAAATCTGGCAATAATATATTCCTGATGAAAATTCAGATAAATCTAAATTCAAATTATTTTCACCAGTTTCACAATATTTCTCATACAACTTTATTTTTTCTCCGTATTGATTCAGAATTTGAATTTTAACAAGTGATGAGTTATCACTGACATTGAATTTTATGGAAGTATGGCTGTCAAATGGATTGGGAAAATCTGATTTTCCTCTTTTGTTAGCCTTTCATCTTCGACCGGAAC
>CAYYPE010000018.1:0-33744 GCA_964473465.1 uncultured Hyphomicrobiales bacterium | reverse complement strand
TGCCCACTACTTGAAAGTAGTGGCTATTCAAATTTTCACAAACCTTCCCACCCAATCCCCAAGACGGACAAAATACACCCCAGACGGCAAGCCTGAAACATCAATCCTTATATTCCCCTCTTGAGAGGGGATTAAGGGGTGTGTCCCTCCTGCTCCACCAGCGAAAATCACACACTCCCCGAGCAAGTTGTAGATTTTGACAATATAACCTTCCGAAGGTTCGAAACCTTCGGAAGGTTTGCTGATTTCAATATATTCCCCCGCCGGGTTGGGGGAGATGGAATAAGAAGAATTTTTTTATCTTGATATTATTAAAAGAAAGCAGTTCATTTATCAGATACTTCGAAGGGAATAAACCCTTGTTTAGAAAAGAGCAATATAAAAAAGTTGCAAAGTTTTTCATACCTTTTTCCAAATTTGTTATTGTTATTATATTAAAACCTGAAAAACAAAAAGGTCTCAAAAATGTTGAAAATAATGGATTTTATTTAAATATTAATTCCCAAACATCACCATTATATTCATCAAATCTGATAAAACCATATTTTCGGGAATAAAAGAATTTTAAAACATTTGGTTTATGCCCAAGAGTGTCAGCTATGCCCACATAAACATCATCATATACTTTTCCCCTGATAGTAACACTTTTGTTTGCTTCGTTATTAATATTATAACCATAAGCGTCATACCAATTTGCAGTAATATAAATATCTTTATGCAAATTTTCAATATTGAACTCAATAGGAGAATCATACCTTATTATATCCATAGCTGTGTCAGGGTAAATTTTGTAAGTCCATCGCATATAATAATTTGAAGTGCAGCTAAAATTAAACTTATCCATTTCGGGGAGTGTGTCTTTGTAGATTTTTCTTACAATGAAATTCCTCAGTTCATTTTTACTATTAGAAAAAGTAATTGAGTCACCAATGTTATAAATTGCCCACTTCAAATCTTCTTCGGAAAAATTATTATATACAATTTTTCTTTTTCCCGGACAGCAGGCTATAAGAACTAACATTGAAAGGAATGCTACAATAGAAATAATTTTATTCATGATGTCAACTTATTTTTTTTAAACAATATTCTAATTTTTCATTAAGAGTATCAATATCATTTTTTTTGATAACCAAAGGAGGAAGAAGCCTCAGAACATTTCCGGAGGTAGCATTTGTAATAATTTTCTGAGAGAGGAGAAGTTCGACCAATTTGATTGCCTCAAAAGATAGCAAGAGACCTTGCATAAGGCCACGTCCACGAACTTCGAGAATTAAATCAGGGAAATATTTTTGTAATTTGAGGAGGGAATTTTTAAGGTAATTTCCTGTTGTTATGACATAATCCATAAGACCATTTTCGAGTTCTTCAAGAACAACACAGCCCAAAGCACAGGAGAGAGCATTACCGCCAAAAGTAGTTCCATGCATTCCTTTAGTCCAGACATCAGCAAGATTTTCAGTGGTTAATATTGCCCCGAGAGGCAATCCGCCTCCCAAACCTTTTGCAATTGTAACAACATCAGGTTGGACATTGTAATAATCAAAAAAATTGAATTTACCGGTTCTGCCAACCCCGGATTGAACTTCATCAGCTACAACAAGGAAATTAAATTTATTTTTTAGTTCAAATAATTTATTAACAAAATCGGGATGAGCCTCCACAATACCGCCTTCTCCCTGAAGAAATTCAATGAAAACCGAAGAAGTATTTTTGTTTATATTATCTTCAAGTGAGGCAATGTCATTGAAAGGTAAAATCTTTATATTTTCGAGGAAGGGTCCCATAGTATCTTTATAAAGAGGCTTATCCATCAAGGAGAGAGCCCCATAAGTTCTGCCGTGAAATCCACCTGTAAAAGAAATTATTTCTGATTTATTATTAAGGTAACCCCACCTGCGAGCAAATTTTATAGCCCCTTCGGTAGCTTCGGTTCCTGAATTTGAAAAAAAAACTCTTGAGTAACCCGAAAGTTTGTTGATTTTTTCAGCTAATTCAATCTGTGCGTCCTGATAAAAATAATTTGATAGGTGCATATAACGCTTTGCTTGTTCTGTCAAGGCATTTAAAATTTTGGGATGGCTATGCCCAAGGAGGTTAACTGCAATTCCACCAAGAAAATCGAGATATTCATCACCATTTTTATCATAAATTATGCACCCTTCAGCGCGTTCGGGAACAATATCGAGTCTTTTATAAGTTTGTAATAAATGTTTATGCTCTGCTTGAATTAATTGATTTCTTGAATTATTCATAAATAAAATTAGGATTAAGTTAAAGAATGGATAACTGAGGTAACAACGCCCCAGACCTCAAAATTCATTTCGGATTTTATTTCAATTGGTTCATACTGGCGATTTTCGGGAATAAGGAAGATTTTATTTTTGCTAATTTTAAGTCTTTTGACGACAAGCTCGCCATCAATGGCTGCAATAACTATACTTCCGCTACGGGGAGTAAGTGAGCGGTCAACAATCAGAACATCTCCACTGTGAATTCCAGCGTCTATCATTGAATCACCGGTAACACGTAGAAAAAAAGTTGCCGAAGGATTCCTGACAAGGTATTCATTCAAATCCAATCTACCTTCAAGATAGTCATCAGCGGGAGAAGGAAAACCTGCAGAGACAGATTCAAGAAAAATCGGGATGTATTCTGTTTTATTTCTGACTGGCTTGAATACATCAGTAACAACGACGTTTTCAATTTCAATTTTTTTAAGTTTTATATTCTTATTCATATAATTCAAATTGATTACCTGATTTTTTTAAAAACCTCTGAAAAAACTTGTTGAGTCTCATCAAGAGATTGAGAAACCACTTTTGTGTCAGAAATTATTGAAATAAAGCTTGTATCACCATTCCAGCGCGGCACAACGTGAATATGAATATGATCGGGAACACCTGCTCCTGCAACTCTGCCGAGATTGATGCCAATATTGAAACCATGGGGACTGCTGATATAGTTTATTGCTTTGATAGCAAGCTTGAGAGCATCCATCATTTCGAGCAATTCTTCACTTGTCAGATCTTCAAGGTTTGGAACATGCTTGTAGGGAACAATCATCAAATGACCGCCGTTATAAGGAAACTTGTTCAACATAATAAAACATTTGTCTAACCTTTCGACAACGAGTAGCTCTCTTTCTTTCCCAATTGATTTTCCTGCTTCGCAAAGGAAACAAACTTTTTCATGAGTATTTTGCTCTTCATCTTTGAAAGACTGAATGTATTTAGAACGCCATGGAGCCCATAAAATATCCATATTACCTCTTTTTTTAATATTATCGCACGAAAATTACGAAAAAAAATGAAATTTTCTTCAATATTGTCATTATATTTGAAAGTGTATGATTTAATTTTTAATTAAAAATATATTAACAAACAAGATGAGAAGAAATGGTTTTGCATGATATAAAAATTGCTCCATCATTGCTTTCTGCTAATTTTGCAAACCTCGAAAACGACATAAAAAAATGTGAAAAAGGCGGTGCTGATATTATTCATATTGACGTGATGGATGGTAACTTTGTTCCAAATCTGACAATAGGACCCATTGTTGTTCAGGCAATAAAACCATTGACAAAAATTCCATTGTCCTGCCATCTTATGATTAATGACCCCGGTAAATATATCGAAGAGTTTGTCAAAGCAGGAGCTGATAGTATTTCTGTTCACGTCGAAGGGCTTGTTCATATCCACCGAACATTAAATTTGATAAAAAGTTTTGGAATAAAGGCAGGAATAGCACTTAATCCGGCAACACCTCTCAACTTTGCTTACGATTCAGCTGACCATTGTGATTATATATTACTTATGTCAGTTGATCCGGGATTCGGCGGTCAAAAATTTATTCCAACATTTCTAAGGCGATCAGAAAAACTCAGGAATTTTCTATTGAAAAACAATCTTGACCATATAGAAATTGAGGTTGACGGAGGAGTGAAATTCGATAACGTTGAGGAAATTGTAATGGCAGGAGCCAACATTTTAGTTGCAGGTTCGGGGCTCTTCCATGGTAATTTGATTGAAAATATCAAGGAATTGAGGAAGAAAGCAGAAAATGCTCGAAAGCAATCTCAGCTTTTTTAAGCTGTTTCGACAAAAATATAGCCCAAAACCGGATCACTCTGATTATGCATAAGGATTGACCGGATCATTTTTTTATCAAGTCGGATTCCCGGAGGAACTAACTTAATTCCGAAGTTTGTCATAATATCACGTGTAACCACCATGCCATCGGAAAGTTCATCAATCCTGATAGCTTTCTCTTTCGAATTGTCCTCTTCGATTTGTCTGAAAGCCTGAAACTGCTCAAGAAGAGTAATAATTCTGTGATCATAAAATCTTCGACCGGTTAGTTTCATTATTTCTATGACCTGATTGACTCCCTGACGTGATAATTTCATTAATTCCTCAAAATCAATTGCAACTCTGATGATTCTTGAAGCCAAAGGAATTTGCCATGATTGTAATCTTTGCGGAAAACCACTCCCATCAAAATTTTCAAAAATATGATAAACTATATTTGTAACATATTTAAATCTGCTCACATCCTGAAGAATGTCACGGGCGATAATTGGCACCTGACCCATAAGCGAAGTTGCTGGTTCTCCGTTTATGCTTATGGGTTTCTTGATTTGAGTGTCAGGAAGAAACATTTTACCGACAAGGCATAAATTAGCAGCCATTTCCAAATCGAGCATTTCCTCTTCTGTAAATTCTCCTAATTGCTTTGCAATCCAAACAGATGTAGCAACAATATTCTCAATAAGGCTTTTTGACTCAGGAAATCTTATTTCGATCATTTTTCTGCCTAATGTTGTCAGATCAGTAAAAGATTTTTCAAGTTCGGAGCTTAAATCGAAAACAAGTTCATTACTTTCTTTCAAATCCCTATAGAGGGAAACAAACTTATGGGAGATTTTCAATTTAGGATACAAATCGTCTCTGTTAATGGGTTTTAGTATGAAATCATCAATGCCTTCATCAAGGGCTTTGAATTTTTCTTTACGGCTATTATCTTCAAGAATGACGAAAAAATAAATATTTGAAAATTTTTTGGAATTTTTGATTTTTTTAAATAGTTCGATAGCACTTAACCCCGGGCTTTTCAGATCACAGAATACTATATCAGGCTGATCTGATAATATTCTATCCCAGCCGACATCACCGGTTAATTCTGTAATAATTTGAGGGTTTTCGATGAAAGCTTTAATAGCAAGGCTTAATTCCGAAAGGCAGTCTTTCTCATCATCAATAAGCAAATATTTCAAATTGTTAAGGCTCATTATTATTCAGAAGTATTTAAGAAATTTGATGAACTAATTGGTTTAATTAAAATACTGATTCTTCTATTAGAAACATCAAAGGGATTATTGGGATTTCTTAATTTTCTATCTGCATAACCGGTAACCATCAAAACCTGACCATCCCATAGTCCGTTTGATTCAAGAATCTTTCGTGATGCGTTGGCTCTATCAGCAGACAATTCCCAATTGGAGTAGTTTGCACCAGCGTATTGTTTGCTGTCAGTATGACCTTCGATGCTGATATAGTTAGGCAACTTCCCAATTTCTCTTGCAAGAGCCGCAAGGATTTCTTTGGCTTTTGCGGTAACCTTTGAACTTCCAAGTTCGAAAAAAACAGATTCCTGCATCTCAAGAAGTTCGATACGGAGTCCGTCTTTGGTCATTTCAATCTTGATTGAAGAAAGAATTTCCTTTAATTCAGGTGATTGTTGTAATTTATTTTGGATGAAAGTTTCAAACTCCGAGGCCATTTTTTTCACACGCTCTGCAGCTGCAATACTATCATTCAGAGCTTTTTTCAAGTCTTTGTTTATTATATTTTTTCCTGTATCTTTTTCCGGAGGAACAACAAAGAAGAATTCATCTTTCTTTTCATTGCCTTTTCCTTCCCCTTCTTCAGGTACAAGGTTTAAATCAATCGGAGTAGCTCTTTTGCCAGTAATGAAGTTAAATGCTCCCGGATCTTTGAAAAATGCTTCGACTTGCTTTTTTACCTCCTCGTTTTGACCTAAAATCCACATGACAATAAAAAAAGCCATCATAGCAGTAACAAAGTCAGCATAAGCAACTTTCCAAGCACCACCGTGATGACCATGTCCGCCATGCCCCTTTTTCTTTTTGATTATTATCGGTTCTTCTCTTTTATGTGTATTTTCGCCTTCAGCCATTTTCTGAATCCTTAATTACTGGGTCTTTTGAGCGATTCTTCGGTTTCAGTGAAACTTGGTCTGTTTTCGGGGTCAATAGAGCGTCTTCCGTATTCGACGGCAACAGTAGCAGGAGCACCTTTAACAAATGAAAGCAGAGCATTCTTTATACAATAAAGGTATTTTGATTCCTTGTCAAGATTTTTATTCATAATTGATGCTATTGGTCCAATAATTCCATAGGACATAAGAACACCAAGAAAAGTACCAACCAGAGCTCCCGCAACGTGATGACCGACGGCTTCGGCACCTTCGGAAATCGAACCCATTGTAACAATGATTCCGAGAACCGCAGCTACAATTCCCAGTCCGGGGAATGCATCAGCCATAACTTGCAGGGAGTTGGGTGGTATCTGTTCGTCAGCGTGTATGTTCTCGAGGTCAATTTCCATCAATTCTTCGAGGTCATGAGCCGGAACACCGCCGCTTAACACCACTTTCAATGTATCGCAAAGAAAAACAACGCCATGATGATTAGCCAGAAAAGTAGGATATTTGGTGAATATCGTGCTGGATTCTGGGTTTTCTATGTGCGGTTCCAATGCGATTAAACCGTCTCTTTTGGCAAACTGAAAGAGTTCATAAAGTAATTGAAGTAGCTCAATGTAACTCTGTTTGTTGACTTTGGCACCTTTCAGAGTTCCAAGAACACCTGAGATAATGTTTTTTATGACAGACATAGGATTGGCAATCAGAAGAGAGCCGACTGCAGAACCTATGATTACAATATACTCAGCGGGAACAATTAAGGATAGTGGGTTGCCTCCAGCCATCATAAAGCCACCGAGGAGAGCTACAATTACAACAATCAATCCAATGATTACAAACATTAAGTCCGTCCTTGATATATTTTATTTGAATATTTATCTTAATATTAATCAATATTAAGTCTTTTCTTCAAATTACTATTATCGGGTTCAATTTCTAAACCTTTACGCCAATTTTTTTCTGCTTCGATTTTATCACCGAGCGTATTATAAATATCGCCCAAATGTTCAAAAACTTCAGCAGAAACATCGCCAATTTTTATGGCTTTGTTAATATACTCAATGGCTTTATCGGTATTTCCCAATTTAAATTGAATCCAGCCATATGTATCAAGGAAGGAAGGGTTGTTGGGTTCGGCAGTCAGAGCGATATTAATCATTTCCAGAGCTTTCTCCAGATTTGTTCCTCTGACCGATAGGGAATAGGCATAATTATTATTAACGAGGGGGTTCATTTCTTCAATTTCAAGGGCTTTTTCGTAGTAGTAGTTGCAACTGTCGTATTGTTTGATTTCATCGAAAAGAATTCCTAATTGAATTAAATATTCAATATCATCTGGTTCAATAAAGTAAGCCTGCCTTGCAAATTCTATTGCTTCGTAATTTTTTTTCAGATTTCTCAAAGCTAAACTTGCATAATAGGGAAAACGAGCGTCATTCTTGAATAATGATATTGCGTCTTTGAAAATGTTAAAAGCTTCCTCATTTTTATTTATTTGAATAAAATATAATCCTATGGCTATAGGAATCTGTGGAATAGTATCAACTAATTTTAAGGTTCTTGTTAAAATAGCCTCAGCAAGGATTGTGTCTTTGGCTTTGGCAGCTAAAAATCCCTTTATGTATTGAATTTTCCAGCTTAGATAGAATTTATTTCCAAGTTTATCAAGGAACTCTTTGATTGGTTTTTCATTGTCTGAACTTGTGTCATCAAGAAGTATATTTCCATAATAATTATAGACAGATTCCTGATCGCTTTCGGGAAGTTTGTTGTTTAAATCGTCAAAGATTTCAATCAGCTCACTGAAATATCGGTAACCGACAAAAGTATCAATTAGATCGAGAATTGAATAAAGATTTGAAGAGGTATAACTATAAATCTTTTTTACTATTTCAATATGTTTTTCTCTTTGCTGGGTGTTTTTATATAAATCGGCTAATCTTCTTAATATAACTATATCGTTTCCTTCAGGGGCAATTTTTTCATAAATCTCTATTGCTTTTTGTTGGTCTTTGATTTCGTAAAGGCGAGCTAAAGAGATAAGATTGGTTCTGGTTGGATTAATTTCAACCAGTTTTTCGAAGGCAGAGACCGCACCATCGTAATTATATTGAGCAAGGTAAATATCGCCAAGTAACTCGAGTGCTTCGAGGAAGTTATCTTTCATTGTAAGAGCGTTCAGGCAATATTCCTCTGCTAAATCGAGTTTTCCCAATTCGTAATAGCACTTTGAAATAGCATAGTGAATAGTAGGGGAGTTATCGTATTTTAAAGCTTCCTGAAATTCCAGTATGGCTTCAGCAAATCTATATGCCTGCTGATAATTCGAGCCTTTGATAACAAGGTCAAGAGCTTTACCCTTGAATTTTGAGGAATCGAATAATTCTTTTTGTTTTTCGCTTTTTTTAATTAATTCATCAAATTTTCCATTTTTCTGTTTCTCTAATCCCCCGCTGCATGATAAAAAAATCACGCTGAGAGATAAAACAACCAGAAACTTTAAACTTATACCTAATTTAGAAAGAAATATTTCCCGCTGCATTTTTTTTATAAATCACTAAATCAAATAATATAAACGTAATATCATATCATTTGATTTGAGATTATTTTATCAAAGGTATAATAAAGTTATAGGAAATATATTTATTGAATTAATAACCTTTGAACAGCTTTCTCTCCGACGTTGCTTTTCAAAACTATAAGATATAAACCGGGAGGATAAATTTTAGTATCAAGGACTTCTTCATATTTACCGGGTTCAAGCAAATCTGTGGGTCTGAGTTCAGCGATTTTTTGACCGAGTAAATTAAATAAGGACAGTTCAAGCTCTCTTGGCTCGCTCAGGGTATAGGATAATGTCGTTTTTGAGGATGCAGGGTTAGGGTATAGACTCATATTATTAATTGCACCATTGCATGAACGCCATACTTCAAGATAGCTTTCATCCTGAGAAAATGAATTACTTCTACAAATATTTTTATTTTTAACCAATTCCTTTAATTCTGGTTCAAGAGATTCAACTATTCTGTCGGGAAGTAAATTCAGAAATTCGTTAGTTGGTTCATACCAAAGTATAAAGTGAAAGTCAGCATCACTTTTATTATTAATTGGAACTTTGACCGGTATTAATTTATTTATATCCAGTTTTGAAGAAGCATTTTGATATATATTTTTCAGGTCAATGTCTTTGAATTTTGATTGTTTATTGAAGAATTTTTGTTTCTTTCTATTTAAATCATTTCCGATACTGTCAATCCTATACCATTCAGGTAATATCAACTCAAAATCGAATATTTCTGCTGAGTCTGAATCTTGTTCAATAAGTGAGTCGAAATAGTACCACTTAAATTTTGGGATCTTAAATTGCATTTTGAATGGCTTGAAATTCAATAAAGAATCTGAAAAAATTTTAAAATGTTTAGAATAGTTTTCTATCAACGTATCTATCTTTATGCTGTCAGCAAATTTTTTATAATAATCCCAATTAATTAATGAGTCCAAATCTAAATGAGGAGTATAATATTTAAAATTTTTAAAACGGGGAATTATAATTGTATCATATTCACTTGGTTCAAACTTTGGAATTTTTAATGAAAAAAATTTCTTTTTTGCCTTAATATAATCATCCTTTGCTTTCAAATAATTTTTATCAACAATTTTAATTTTTTTTCTGCCATTTGGATTTATAACTACAGACATATCAATATTCTTGTTATTTATATTCAGAGGTTCAGGAAATAAATTCCCTTGTATAGAATTGAAAAACTCACCTAATTGGATATTAACTGATTCATTATTATTGAGCATCCAATTCTTTTCTGTTTCCTCCGAAATTGATTCATAATCATTCAGGAAAGCAATCCGCCTGAATCCATAAGAGTCAGTAATAAGCTTTGGAAGAACAACGGGTTTTAAAGAGTTTATTTTTTTATTAATTGGCTCGAATACAGCTCCCCAATCGGGAGTAAGTTTTACTAAAGTTGGTTCACCATCGAAATCACTAATTAATTTAAGAGATTTTTCTTTTTCGTCTATAAAAACCCCAAGTTTCTCTGATTCTTTATTATTTAATTCAATGAATTTGGTATTATTTTCATAAACAGGCTTATCATAAGAAACAGTTCCAGAATATAAAAATATTTTTTTGTGAGAATTGATAGATTTTTTTCCTTCCTGATTTTTGTTGTCTGATGAGAAAAATTGCCCGTTTGCTGCAGGGTTATTAATTTTTTCCTGCTGAATTTCAGCAGAATCATTAAAAATAAAAAAAGCAGAAAGGACTATAACTAAAAATGAAGATAAAGCTGTTGCCATTTTTAAGATTCCTATTCTTGGTTTAACATTAATTCTTATAATTTGAGGATTGGTATTAAGATTATTATTTAATATATCTTTAATCTCATCCTTTGAAAACAAACTTTTTTGATTTCTTGCGAGTTCAAAAAGTTCATCAATATTTTTATTAGTTTTCATAATATTTCTTTATCATAAAATCTTCTAAATTCATTTTTAAGGAATTCAAACGATTGAAACATTTTGGTTGAGCCATTAACCCTTTTAGTTCCATCAACATCGAGTAAGGATTTCAATTTTTCCCTTGCTCTTTTTAATCTGGATTTAACTCCTGATTGTGTAATTCCCTGAATTTTGCTGACTTCTTCGATAGAAAATCCTGAAATTTCAAAAAGAACAATTGCTTCATACTGTTTTGATGGTAGTTTCCGCATTGTTTCATAAAGTATTTTAATGTCCAGAAGAACATCTGGAGCTGTATCCGTTGCTGATAAATTATTTTCATATTTTTCATCATAGTCTGAAAAAAACTTTTTTTTGAATTTTCTTTTAAAAATTAGCCTGCTTGCAATAGTAAAAAGATAATATTTAAATGATTCCTTCTTTCGAAGTTTGTGAAAGTTTTCAAAAGCAATAAGCACTGATTCGCTTATTAAATCTTTTGCATCGTCCAGATTTCTTGTCATCGAACGAGCATAATTCGACAAAGGAGTTAAAACTCCATCAAGAAGCTCAAGAAATTCAGCCTGTATATCTTTATTCTTTTCCAAAAAAAGCTTTTTATAATTGTTCCAATGGAACTAATATATAAGTGCCACAAAAACGGAAAAAGTTTCAATTTTTTTTTATTTTAGTTTTTTATTTTTTGGAAATATCTTATATGAATTTTGAAATATCCCCTACAGAGCTTTTCAGGTTGCCATGGAATCTTGCAGATAATTCAATCTCATGGCTTGAACCTACAAGTAAATGTAATTTAAGTTGTGATGGATGTTATCGTGAAAACAGAATTAATTCACACAAAACACTTTCAGAAATTGAATATGAGCTTAATGTTTTTCAAAGATTGCGTAAAACAGATAGTATTTCTATAACCGGAGGAGAACCTCTTACCCATCCTAACATTATCGATATTGTCAGAATGATCAAGAAAAGAGGCTGGAAGCCTGTAATCAATACTAATGGAGCTTTGCTTGATAAAGATTTTCTTGTTGAATTAAAAAAAGCAGGTGCATTTGGTTTCACTTTTCATATTGACAGTTTCCAGAATCGTCCCGGCTGGAAAGGGAAAAATGAAATTGAACTGAATGAGTTAAGGCTACATTATGCAAATATGCTAAAGGAAGTCGGCGGTTTGTCCTGTGCCTTCAATGCCACTGTCTATCCGGAGAATCTTGCATATATTCCAAATCTTGTGAGGTGGGCTCAGGAGCATATTGATAAGGTTCACATCATGGTTTTTATTATTTATCGTATGGCGATTTTTGGGAGAAATTTTGATTTTTATGTTGGAGATAAAAGACTTGAAACAAGTAGTATCCATTATATCATAGAAGATAATGCCCGAAGAACTGATATTACATCAAATGAAGTTGTCAGTGAAATCAGGAAGCTAAGCCCTGATTTCAATCCGTCGGCATTTCTCAATGGAACTATTAAACCCGATAGCTACAAATGGCTTCTTGCGGGTCGGTTAGGAAATAAACATCAGATATTTGGTTACACCGGACCCAAATTTATGGAGCTTGTTCAAAATATAAAACATTTTTTTACCGGAACTTACCTTGCTTATGCTAATCCAAAAGTATCAAGAATGGGAAGAATGTATTTTCCACTTGCCATTTTTGATAATGGTTTGAAAGAGATAATAAAAAATTATTTTCAAGCTTTTTTGAATAAACCATTAGCTTTCTTCAGCAGGGTGCATTATCAGTCAGTTCTGATTATTCAACCAATAGATTTTCTTGAGAACGGGGATTTGAATATGTGCGATGGCTGTCCTGATATGACTGTCTGGAAAAATGAGCTTGTCTGGTCATGCAGATTGGAAGAACAGTTAAAATACGGTCAAAACGTGAGAGCTGTCAAGAAAAAGGAGCAAAAAGTATGAAAAAGATTTTGCTATTTCTTTTTTTGGTTTTTATTTCCTGCAAGGAAACAAGGGAATTACCTGGTCAGGATGGCGATGTGGGTTTTAATAGATTTTTATCATCGGTTAAACTTCCGGAAAATCTTGAGTTCTGCGGCGAAAGAATCCCACTTGAAATTGAGGAAGTACGTGAACGAGCCGAGCGTGAATTTTATTTGAATTTGCAATCACCGGGTCAGATAATACTATACTTGAAACGGGCTGGGCGTTTTTTTCCAATGTTCGAAAAAATTTTTGCTGAAGAGGGTGTTCCAGATGATTTAAAATATCTTTCTGTGGCGGAGAGTGCTTTGTATATGTCCCGCTCTCCAAAAGATGCTGTTGGTTTATGGCAGTTTATTCCTTCAACAGGCAAGGCAATGGGCTTACAGATTGACGAATATGTGGACGAAAGGAGGCATCCGGAGAAAAGCACCTTGGCAGCAATAAGATACCTTAAGAGTGGATATAAAAATACAAAATCATGGATATTGGCAGCAGCGGGATATAATATGGGTCACGAGAATATTTCGGATAACCTTTCATTTCAGGGGACTGATAATTTTTTTGACCTTTTCCTGAATGATGAGACTTCACGTTATATTTTGAGAATTGTAATCATAAAGGAAATAATGAAAAATCCTCAGAAATATGGATTCAACCTGAAAACAAGTGAACTATATAAACCATCGAAATTTAAAATAATTAAGGAAAGTAATTTCATTGCAAACCTGCATGAATGGGCAAAAGATCATAATACAACATACAAAGACATTAAATTGCTTAATCCATGGATTTTGCAAAGAAGACTACCTTCGCCACCAAAAGGAAAGGTTTGGGAGATAGCTGTGCCCTTAAATTAGTTTCTTTACAATATTTTCCAATCTAAAGCATTAAGAATGTGAGGTTTTTTTCATTTTGGATTATTTATGTTTTTTAAATTGAGTAAAAGTATATTTATATTTTTAACCTTTTTGTTTTTTGCAAACGGAAAATTATTTGCTGATTTTAGCCCTATTATTTCTGTGGGTGAGGAACTTACCTACGAAGTCTCTTTTTTTGGTATAAAACTTGGAACCATAAAAGTTGTAACTGAAGAAAATCAGACATTAAACAATAAAACTGTTCACAAGGCTAAATGTTTTATTAATTCATATAAAGGCATTCCATTTGTTGATTTGCAGGTAATTTATCAGAGTTGGATGGATCCCTCACTTGTAAGCTCTCATAAATTTGCAAGTAATACCAAAGACGGCTCTTCATGGATTTATGAGCAAATTGATTTCAATGGAGAGGAAAAAAAGATTGTCCATCAGAAATTCTATGATAAAGAATTAGTTTCTACCAATACATTTATTACCTCTGGCAGATGGAATGATGGTCTTTCTCTGTTTTTTGCAGCTCGGAGACTGCTTAATTCCAAAAAAAGTTTAAAAATTCCAACTTATATGGATGATACAGTCTATACAAAAATAAACTTCACCGGAAAAAGAGAAAATATTGAGATTGATGCTGTAAAATATCCAATAAAATGCGTTTATTTCAAAGGACTTGCTGATTGGACGGGAGTTTATGGGCTTACAGGGGGTTTCGAAGGCTGGTTTAGTGATGACGAGGCAGCTGTCCCAATAAAAGCATTAATGAAAGTCTATGTGGGGAACGTAAAAATTGAGCTTATTAAATGGAAGAGAGCCAACTGGCAACCCCCAAAAGGCTAATTAAATTAAAAAAACAGTTACAAATCGGAAACCAAAGTTAGTTCTTTTGCTAAATCCTGAGTTAACTTTTTCCTGTTGAATTGTTCAACAAATTCAGGGGTGGGCTTTGGTAGTGTTTTCTTTGTCCAAAGATTATAAAAAGTTGATATGGCTTTTTCAATTTCATTGACATCTTTGGGGTCAACACCGATGGCAGCTTTCGATTCAAGAGCAATTTTCCGCATTATCCCATCGGGTGCACAAATAAGAATAGGTTTGGAAGCACCGAAGTATTCAAATAGTTTTCCCGGAGAGCGATAAACATCATTTACGACCAACCAGAGCAAGTCAGACTCAAGCAAGTGCTTAACAGCTTCTTTATGATTCAGATTCCCGGTTAGAGTTGTAATCTTCTGAAGATTATATTTTTTTAAAAGTTTTTGATGGCTATTTCTCATCAAACCGATAAAACGAAGTCTTAGTTTATCAACAGATGATGGGTTATTCTTAATGAATTGACTGACAGCTTTAAGGAAAAATTTTGGATTTCTGTCGTCCTGAAATAATCCTGAATGAGTAATTGTGAAAAAATCCGGGTTATGATTAAATTCTATATTTTCGAAATCATCGGGGTCGTATCCATGTGGTATTATAACAACATCATCATGCGAAATAAACCTGTATCGTTTAAGGATAAGTTCCTTTGAGAATCTGTTGGTTACAATAGCTTTATTTGTTTTTTTCAAAAGATTTTCTTCCAACCTTATACTATAAGACTTATGAAATGGTGTCAGATAGTAGTGGAAAGGATTGTCCACCCAGACATCCCGGTAATCAATTAAAAATGGAATGTTATATTTCTCGGATAATTCCTGTGCGACTAAAAAATCAGTAAAAGGAGGAGCTGTAGCAAAGATAGCGTCAATTTTATTTTCCTGAATTATTTTTTCGCCAAGTTCAACAGCGGATTTTTTCCATTTAATAAATCTGTCCGGTTGATAAATTGATTGGGTAAGGATTCTGCCAATTTTTTGAAGAGTGTAATTAGGAAATTTCTGCACTTTCAAGTTTGGCTTTGTATTTTTTTTTGAATTTGTTCTGAATATCCGGATGGATTTATCATTAAAGTCATCGAGCAGGGATTCATCAAAAGCAAAATATTTATTTGAGCTGGAAGTCAGAACAAATGGCTTCCAGCCAAAATCTGGCAGGTATTTGACAAACTTAACAGTTCTTTGCACCCCACTTAATCCCATTGGAGGGAAGTAATAGGCAATTACAAGGACATTTCTGCTAAACATCAGGACAATATTATTTTCTTTTGCAAATCAAATCACAAGCAATTCAGCGGGAGCATTAGTTAAGCGAGTTGCTCCGTTTCTTGTAACGAATATCTCATCTTCAACCCTCATTCCAAATTTATCAGGCAAATAAACGCCGGGCTCAATTGCAAGGACACAATTTTCGGGAATTATCTGGTCGTCCTTCCTGAAAGTAATTATTGGCAATTCGTGAGGAACAAGACCAATTCCGTGACCTAAAGAGTGTTGGAAATAGTTTCCAAGCCCTTCCTTTTCAATAATATTTCTTGCAAAAGCATCGAGAATTTTTCCGTTCATTGAGGGCCTGACTTCGCTAATTGCAGTTGATTGGGCTTCATAAATCAGCTTATAAATCTGTTTTTGTTCTTTTGTTGCCTTGCCAACTGCAAAAGTTCTGGTAATATCTGAGCAAAAACCGTTCACCTTACATCCGAAATCGAGTATAACAATATCGCCGTTTTTAATTTTCTTATCACTTGGAGTGCCGTGAATAAGGCAACCACGTGCTCCGCTAACTGCAATTATGCTGAATGGATCTCCTTCGGAACCTAATTTTCTTGATTGGTAGGCAATTTCGATGGCAATATCAGTTTCCGAAATACCGGGTTTGATGAATTCCAGCATTTTTTCATAGGTTTTCTCGGCAATATCACAGGATTGCTGAATATACTCCAATTCCATTGGGTCTTTTGGTATTGTAAATTTCTCGGCTAATAAATATACAGGTTTGAATTTCACAGGTCTTATTCTGTTTCTGATTTCAACAGCTTCGTGATAGGAGACTCTATCAGACTCAAAAGCAAGCGATTCCACATTATCCAGAATTCCTTTGTCCAGAGCTATAGCCCATGGATCTCTACTAATAAATGTCTTTAAATCGGGCAAAGGATAAAGTTCTGTTTTGATTTGTTCTTCGTAACGATCATCTGAAATGAAATAAATGTTTTCTTTATCAATGAAAACTGTAGCCTCGGTTCCTGAAAAGTTGGTCAGATACCTTATATTTGGAAGGTAAGTTAAAACAAGTGCATCAACTTTTTCATCCTCCAGAGAAAATCGAAGTTGTCTTAGTCTGTTATCTACCAATTTAGGGTAGTTTTGTGGAACTTCTGTGATTTCAGTTGTATTTTTTTTGCTCATAAACTGATAATATTAAAATTTAACATAGTTATTTTACAAAGTAATTGGGTGATTCTTTAGTAATACTGACATTATGAGGGTGTGATTCCTTCAAACCTGCATCAGTCATTTTAATAAAGGTTGTTTTTGTTTTCAATTCCTCAATGGTTTTGCATCCACAATAACCCATTGCCGCTCTTAAGCCTCCAACCATCTGGTAGATTGTATCACTAACACTGCCCTTGTAAGGCACTCTCCCCTCTATTCCTTCGGGAACGAGTTTGGTAATTTCCTCCTCAACATCCTGAAAATATCTATCAGCTGAACCCTGATTCATAGCTCCGAGAGAACCCATCCCACGATAAATTTTGTAGGCTCTTCCTTCGTAAAGAATCTTTTCACCGGGACTTTCCTCGTGCCCGGCAAATAAGCCTCCAATCATTACGGAATCGGCTCCGGCAGCTATGGCTTTGGCAATGTCGCCTGTTTGTTTGATTCCACCGTCGGCAATTATTGGAATATTAGATTTCATAGCTTCAGAAGCTACATTCATTATGGCAGTTACCTGAGGAACGCCTATACCTGCAATAATACGTGTAGTGCAAATTGAACCGGGACCAATCCCCACTTTCAGGGCATCTGCTCCTGCTTTGATTAATGCAACAGCAGCGTCGGAAGTTGCAATATTACCTGCGATTACCTGCAAATCAGGATATTTTGATTTAATACGCTTTACCATTTCGATGACACCCCTTGAATGAGCATGGGCTGTGTCAATGAATATAGCATCAACCCCGGTGCCTAACAATGCTGATACTCTATCCTCAGTTTCGGAGGATATTCCAACGGCAGCAGCAACTCTCAACCTGCCATGGTCATCTTTGCAGGCAACAGGATGTTTCTTTTTCTTTTGTATGTCTTTGAAAGTGATTAATCCAAGAATGACACCATTTTTGTCAACAACAGGAAGTTTCTCAATCCGATGTTTGTGAAGTATAATTTCGGCATCTTCGAGAGTTGTTCCAACGGGTGCAGTAACAAGTCTGTCTTTTGTCATATAATCCTGAATGGAGTCCATTGGATTTGGATTGAACCTTAAATCTCTGTTGGTAATGATGCCCAAGAGATGATTTTCATCATCAACAATAGGAATGCCTGAAATATGGAACTTGGACATTAGTTCGAGAGCATCTTTTACTTTGCTTTCCATCCGAAGTGTAATTGGATTAAGTATCATACCGCTTTCAGAACGTTTAACACGGTCAACATGGTCAGCCTGCTGCTCAATAGTCATGTTTTTGTGAATCACGCCGATCCCACCTTCTCTTGCAATGGCTATTGCCATATTTGCATCAGTAACGGTATCCATAGCAGCGGAAAGCAGGGGTATATTCAAAGTAATGGAATTTGTTAATCTTGTTGATAGCTCTGCATCACGAGGCAAGACTTCGGAATAGTTTGGCACTAATAAAATATCATCGTAAGTGATGCCTTCGGATGTTTTTATTTTATCTATCATAATAAAAATAGTTTGTTTTGTAACTTTTTGATTACATTTTTAAAAAAATTAAAATTGTATTATTCAAAATTAACTTAATTTTCTGAATTTTTTTAATTTTTTATTAGAAAAGAAAAAAACAACCCTCAAGAATTGTCCTGAGGGTTATTATTTAAAATTATGATTTAGTAGCTTTTTAAAGCTGTGAAAGTCTCTTGGGACCGGCTTGAATTACCTCTTCCGGGCATCCTTCGGAGAATAGTTTGAAATTTTCGATATAACGTGCAGCAAGTGAATCATATCTTGTCCAGTATTCTTCTTTATTTCCCCATGAATTTGAAGGTTCAAGAACATCTTCGGGAACTTCAGGGCATGTTAATGGAACTTCGAATCCAAAAAGTTTATCTTTTCTGTATTGGACATCATCCAATTTACCATCGAGAGCGGCATTAAGAAGATTTCTTGTGTGTCTTATGCTGATTCTTTTCCCAACGCCAAATTTTCCGCCAACCCAGCCAGTATTAACCAACCAGCATTTAGCACCGTGCTTTTCCATTTTCTGTTTGAGCAAATTTGCATAATAGAAAGGATGATGAACCATAAATGGAGCACCAAAGCAGGCACTGAAAGTAATTTCCGGTTCAATTCCAAGTCCAATTTCTGTTCCGGCAATTTTCGAAGTGTAACCACTGATAAAGTGATACATAGCCTGATTCATATCGAGCCTTGCAATTGGAGGCAGGACGCCGGAAGCATCACAGGTGAGGAAAATTACATTTTTGGGGTGAGACCGGACCATTTTCTCTTCGACTACGTTGGGAATAAATTCCAAAGGATAGGAAGCTCTTGTGTTTTCGGTTAATTTATCATCATCAAGGTCAATTTTTCTTGAAGCAGGATCCCATATTACATTTTCCAAAATTGTCCCGAATCGTCTTGTGCAGGCATAGATTTGAGGCTCATGCTCGGCGGAAAGCCTTATAACTTTTGCATAGCATCCCCCCTCGAAATTGAAAACTCCTTCATCGCTCCAGCCATGTTCGTCATCACCAATCAGCTGTCTGTTAGGGTCGGCTGAGAGTGTAGTTTTACCAGTTCCGCTAAGACCGAAGAATAAAGCTACATCACCCTGTTTTCCAACATTGGCTGAGCAATGCATAGCCATAACACCCTGTTGCGGCAAGAGGAAATTCATTATTGTAAAAATAGATTTTTTGATTTCTCCACCATAGCTTGAATTAGCTACTATGGCAAGTCTTTGAGCAAAATTAATAATAATACCGGTTTCGCTTCTTGTTCCATCAATTCTTGGATCGCAGGTAAAGGACGGAGCTGCAATTAGTGTGAACTCAGGAACATGTTTTTTAAGTTCATCTCTATTTCTGATTGTCAGAAACATATTACGGGCAAAAAGGCTTTGCCAGGCAGAGTCGGTTATTATTCGAATAGGCATCCTGTAATTCGGATCTGCACCAACGTAGCAATCCTGAACAAATAATTCTTCGCCTTGCAGAAATGCCTGAAGCCTTGCTAGAAGACCGTCAAACTTTTCCTGACTGAAAGGTCTGTTATAGACTCCCCACCAGATTTTATCTTCGGTGGAGGATTCTTTGACAATAAATTTATCATTAGCGGCTCGGGCAGACCATTTCCCTGTGTTAACAATCAGAGGACCGCCATAAACCATGTGTGCTTCACCTCTGAAAATTGCTTCTTCGTAAAGAGCAGGTGTAGGTAAATTCCAAAAAACTCTGTCGAGTTTGAGCAGCCCGTGATTGCTTAATTTAAAATCACTTGCAAGTTCTGTTGCCTGCTTTGAAGCCGGGGTTTCAAATTCTAAATATTTCATAACCAATCCCTCACTAATTTTCTTTCACCAATATAAAGTTCATTCGGGGCATCCGGATCGAGTGCCCATTTTATTCTTTCAATTCCCTCAGTAATGTCTTTTACTGTTCCGCATGTGGATAGCCTTAGAAAGCCTTCGAGACCGAATTCAATTCCGGGAACGACAGCCACTCTGACTTTGTCGAGAAGGAATTGAGCCAGTTTTGTGGAATCTTTCATATAATAGCTGAAATCTGCAAAGCAATAGAATGTACCATCTGGTTTGTATGCTTTAACCCCATTAAAAGCATTGAGACGCTCCATCATAATGTTTCTGTTGTTTTCTAATGTAAGTCTCAAACTTTCCACCTGAGATTGAACACCATTGATTGCGGCAGCAGCAGCAACCTGAGTAATCACCGAAGGTCCCGAGGTTTGATGTGCCTGAATATTTGTCATAGCCGCTATAAGTTTTTTATTTCCGACAGCCCAGCCTATTCTAAATCCTGTCATAGCATATTGTTTGGAAACTCCGTTGATTACAACAAGCTTTGAATTTTCAGTCAGGTCTTTAGCGAACTTATAACAGTTAATTGGTTTTCTACCATCAAAAATTAGTCTATGGTAGATATCATCCATAATCAGCCAGATACCTTTTTTCTCGCAGAATTCAACAATTTCTGAGATGAATTTTTCTGAATAGACAGCCCCTGTGGGATTATTCGGGCTGTTTATTATAATAGCTTTTGTGTAGGATGTTACTCTTTGCTCAATATCTTGCAGTCTTGGGTAAAAAGTTCCATCTTCGCTGTAAACGGGAACAGGAATAGCACCGCAGAGTTTCGCCATTTCGGGATAGCTGACCCAATATGGTGCGGGATAGATAACTTCTTCCTGTGGGTTCAAAATAGCCTGTAAGCAGACCATAATTGCTTGTTTAGCTCCACTTGAAGCTAAGATATTTTCAGGCTCGACAAGTCTATTATAAAATTCTTCTGTATATCTTATTATAGCTTTTTTTAAAGCAGGTATTCCATCTGGGGGAGTATATCTTATTTCTCCGGAATTTAGCAGATTTGCAGCAGCAATCAATGCTTCAACCGGAGCTTTGGACTTTGGTTCACCTCCTCCAAGATGAATGACTGGTTCCCCTTTTTCCCGAAGAATCGCAGCCGTTTCATTAAGTTTCAGCGTCGCTGAAACGCTAATTGATTTACCAATTAAGCTTAAACTCATATATATTTCCTATTTTCGAAAAAAATAAACATCAAAATTCCAAAAAAAATAAATGATTTACAAGTAAAATCGGTTTTGTAAATTAATATTGTTGTTGTTTTTTATGAAAATTATAATTTAATAATTTTTATTTCATTCCTTTTTCATTCTTATTTGATTTTAATTAATTTAAATAGCTTAAATATTGTTTTTTTATATATCCTTTAAAAATCAGATTTGATGAAAGAAAAAATTAATAAGCTTGTAACAATTATATATAAAAATGATATTTACATTTTTGGAGTATTTTTTTTACTTTCTTTCATTATATGGCATCCAATCCTCTCCAATAGTTTTATAAATGATGATTTTCAGGTTTTAGGATGGTTAAGACCAAAAATTTTTGCTGATATTTTTAAACCATTTTATGAAAAAGAGCCGATTTTGTTCTACTGGCGACCAATAGTAAATTTTCTGAATTCTTTGACAATCTTTATTTTTGGTTTTAAACCCATACCTTTTTTAGTCCAGAATTTAATTGTTTATAGTTTGATTTCCTTTTTAATTTTTGAAATAATAAAAAAACTCGGTGTTAATAGGAAAACAAGTTTTCTTTTTGCATTATTTTTCCTTGTCCTTCCATCACACGACCTGCCAATAGCTTGGTTAGCCTGCCGCTATGATCTATTTATGACTCTGTTTATTCTGCTTACAGTTTATTATTATTTAAAAAAAATTTTTTCAGAAAAAAATAATTATAAATTTAATTTTTTTCTTGTTTTTCTGTTTTCATTTTTAGCAATTTTTTCGAAGGAACACGCCTTTTTTCTTGTTGGTCTTGGATTAATAATGTATATCATTGAACCTAAAAAGGAGAAAATTCATTTTACTTTTACTATAATAATAGTATTTTTTATTGCAATTTACTTCATGTTCAGAGCAATTGTTATTGGTGGAAGTCCATTGAGTTCAACAAATTTTTCATACATAAACTTTATGGATTTTTTAACGAATTTTTTCCTTTATATAATTACATCAATGATTCATCCAGAACTTTTCCTGAATTATATACGATATAAAGAATTGGATATAATATTTATATCACAAATTGTATTGTTTCTGACTATTGGAATACTTTTTATATTTTTAATAATAAAAAATAAAATATATTTATCATTTACTTTGAACAATAATATCGCTGAGAAAAATGAATACAAGCTGATTCTTTTCGGACTTCTTTTGTATATTTTGTCTGTCATTCCAGTATTACCCTTGTATATGAGATGGTATAGCTTTTTTCCTTTTATTGGTGTAATTTTTTTATTGTCGGGGATTTATGAATCTTTAAATAAATATGTTTTAGTTGAGATTCAGAATAATTCATCAATACAAAGATGGAGGTTAGATAATACAGCAGTAATTAGAATATTAATTTACATATATATATTTTTATGTTTCATTTTTAATTATTCACAGGCGAGAAACTGGAACTTAGCTTCTAAGGAGGTTACAAAAGTTTTAAAGTCCCTTAGCAGTAAGCAGATAAAACAAGCTGATACCATAACTTTATGGGGTATTCCCGATAAAATCGAAGGTATAAGTGCTATGAAACTCGGAGTGGAACAGGCAGTTCATTATGCAATTGAAAATGAAATAATCAATGTTAAAGCTCCTTTAAGGATGGAATGCAATGGAAAGTATTCAATGAATATAATTAAATTTAATGATTCAACTTTTCGCTTTGTTCTTAATGGAGGAATATTGAGGCATCAATTCACAGACAGATTTAATATAGACAGTATCTATTATGATAATGATGAGTATAAGCTTAAAATAACTAATGTGGCATCTGATTCAGAGAAGTCAGGATTTGCTGATTTAGTTTTCAAAAAAAGGGTTTATGAAAATATTGACCTTTTCTGGACAGGAGAAAGATTTATAGAGTTCTAATGCGTTACCCAAAAAATAATATCTAATTATATCAAAAGAAAAAACACCACTCTCTCAGAAAAAGAGTGGTGTTTTGATGAAGTTTTTTTTCAATAATATTCAGTCCTCTTTTGAAGGAGTAGTATAAATTATTGGTTATTTGATTATTATAATTGGTTTCTGAATAATCCTGTCCGAAAAATTAAGGCGTAGCAAATAAACACCGGATGAAATTTCATTTAGTGGTATAATATATGAACTTCTATTTTCAAAATTTGTATTGCTTAAGATCTTATACCCCTTTAAGTCATATAAATTTAGAGATTTTAAATATACATCAGATAAGAGAGCTTCAATTAATAATGCATCAAGATTTTTATCAAATGAAATCAGTAATTTTTCTTCCGCATCGAAATCAGAAACTGAGATAGGTCTTTCAATTCTGAAGGTGCCCTGACTTTGAACATTAATGAATTTGCCATCTGTTTGAGTGTCTATAAATCTAATTTTGCAATTATCTTGATTAACATCGGGCACAGACCAGATATAACTCAGGAGCGTTGCATCAATCTCACCGCTGATTTCAGACCAGCTATTGCCATTATTGGAAGAGAAGTAGATTTTTATCTTGTGATTTTCACCAGAGAAAGACCATTTTATCTGGTAAGATTGACCTGCTCTGATTATCTCGCCGCCGTTTGGTTGTATGATTGTAAGCTGAGGAGCAGAAGTTTGATAAATTTCAAAGAGATTATCACTATCATCGAAAATATCAGGATTTGTCTGATGACTGACTTTCACCAAACAGAAAACTGAAGGAGTTTCAGGGACAGTCCAATCAATAGCTGAATCATCGGCATTAACATTATCTTTAATTAAAATCCAATTCGCTCCGCTATTTGTAGAATATTCGATTTTCACTTTGTCGATATCTGATGAGTTCCATTGAATTTTATGAGAATCGCCAACTTTCCATTTCTCGCCACCATTTGGGCTAACCAGAGTTATTTTTGGAGGTTGGGGTTTATAAATTTCGAATTGACTGTCACTTTCATCAAACAGAGAAGAGTAGGTCTGATTGCTGATTTTCATTAGGCAGTTTTTCGATGGAGTTTCTGGAACAATCCAGTCAAAATTGTAATCTGCAGCGGTAACGTTATCTTTTACCAAAGTCCAGTTAGTTCCCCCATTGGTAGAGTATTCGATTTTGATTTTTTCGATATTATCAGAAGACCATTTTATTTTATAAATATCGCCAGCTTTCAAACTTTCTCCACCATTAGGGCTGAGAACTTTTATAAAGGGTTGTGGAGCACTACCTAAAAAATTACCACCTAAATCATACTTCACTAAAAATATATCAGAATTGCCAGAGGAATTAAGATTTTTCGTTTCATTTTTTGTGTAAAAATCAGCGGCACCAAAAAATCTTCCAGTTGCATGAATTTCTCCATTATTTCCGATAAAGACACCTGTAGAATTGTTTAAGTAAGTAACACTGCCAGCAGTTCCATGACCATTAGCCCAGATGAATTTACCATCCTCGGAATAATAAGCAACAAATCCATCACTTGAATTGCCTGATGATTTTGGTGTCAGCTCGAAACTAACGCTTTGAGAGGGGTCAAAATCAGCCTTACTGCTGAAATAACCCGCTATGGCTAAATTATTGTTCGAACCAAATGATATACGATTAACCTGATCATTTCCAGAGCTTCCAATATTAAAAGCCCAAAGATAAGAACCAGAGGGTGAGTATTTGGCAAGAAAACCGTCAAGCATATTCTGAGCTGTCAAATTAGCCTGTCCGTTTGGGTTAAAGTTAACGGTTGCTGCAAAACTACCAGCTAAAAGAATATTTTCTTTACTATCCAGTTCCATACCACCATAAGAAAGTGCGTCAATACCGGAACCCCCAAACTTAAAGGCAAAATTTAATTCATTAAGGTAATCATAAGAGGCGATAAAAAAATCAGAGGCTCCTGCAGATGAAAGATTATAGGTATTGTCGGTCAGGTCGAAATCGACTGTGTTTTCAAAATTTCCGGATACAATTACATCCCCGTTTAGAGTAGCTCTGATTCCGGCACCTCTATCATTTCCAGTTCCGCCAAGAATAAAGCCTAAATTATAATCCCCGAGTTCATTATAAGAAGAAGCAAAAATATCATAATTCTGATTGGTGCTTATAAAAGTATCATCGGAATCCTCTCCGTCAGAGCTGTCCATATCAATTTTGCCGGAAAAAAATCCTGTTATGTAAACATTAGCTAAAATATCAACATAAACATCAGTTGCTTCGTCGTCCAGAGGTCCGCCAAAAGTAACAACCCATTGAAAAGCTCCATCATAATCATATTTAGCAAGGAAAACATCTTTTCCTCCTTTGCTCGTTCTGTTGGCTGTTTTGGTAGATGGATCAAAATCAACATTATTGCTGAAATAGCCGACTATATAATAATTGCCAAGGAAATCGGCATAAACTCTGTTGGAACCGTCTTCACCCAAACCTCCAATCGGAAAACCCCAGACATACTTTCCTTCATTATTATACTTAACAAGAAAAATATCAGTTTTGCCTTTTGAAGCAAAATTTACAGCTTGACCCTCGGGACTGAAATTGACAGAATTACTAAAGTAACCTGTAATAATTGTGCTGCCCTCAAGATCAACAGTTAGATCTCTTCCATAGTCCTCTCCCACGCTACCAAGTTTAATTAAACTGTTCGAAAACAGGTTACTGCTAATAAGAAAAATCACTAATAATATGAATAATAATTTAATTTTCATATGCACCTCAAAAGATATTAACTTAAAAATTTATTACAGATCTATCACAAAAATAATAAAATATAATTTTACTGAGGATTTGGTAAGTTAAACATCCATTGAACACCGTATTTATCAGTGCAGCTGCCATAATATGCATTCCAGAAAGTATCCTGAAGTTCCATAGTAACTTTTCCACCATCAGATAATGCTTTGAAAATTTTATCTGCTTCTTCCCTGCTATCTGGTTCTATAAAAATATGAACATTATTCCCCAGAACAAATGGAAAGCCCATAGATTCGGGAACATCACTTCCCATAAGTGAAAAACTTTCGGAAATTGGCAACTCTATATGCATTACCAGATTTTTCTCATTTTCTGGAACTGGAGGCATACCCTCCACAACTGGAACATCGCCGAAACGAAAAATACCGTCTTTGAATTCGCCTCCAAAGATACTCTTGTAGAACAAAAAAGCTTCTTCTGTTTTGCCGGCAAAATTCAGATATGAACAAATCCTCTTCATTACAAATCCTTTTTAAAAATGATAAATTTAGACATATCTAAAATACTAAAAATCAAGTTAATAAATCTATATTTTGACTTTTTACTCAATTAATAAATAACACTTTAGATTTCAAAATGTTAGTATTAAAAAGCGAATAAATAATTATAATGAATATCTTAGGCCAATATATATCATCCTTCCCATAATCGGACCCCAGATGATAGAGCTGTCAAAATATTTTCCAAATGGTTCATTGTAGGAAATAATAGGATTCTGCTGTCTGTAATCGAATAAATTTTCAGCACCTAAATAGAATTCAAGCAAATCAAAGGATTTGGTTATCTGACCATGGAACAGAGCAAAACCGGGGTAGAACTCATCAAGTTGATATTCCTCTGGATTTTTTCTTGTATCAGGAAGCCTGCCTTTACCGTTTATTTCTGCTGTAAAATCAAATTTCCAATCGTCGTCAGGGGTAGAATAAGCAATATTGATTAATGATTTATAATCACTTACAAGAGGTTTTCTTGTAAGTTCATTATTTATGGTTGTCTTGACATCGTTAATCCTCAAAGCTGCCAAAACCTCGAAGTTCGAAAAAAGCTCGAAAGTCAAATCAAACTGAAATGAATTAGAAAAGGATTTTCCTTTTAGATTATAGAAAAAAACGCTTTGGGGGTCGTTGTCTAAGTCAACCACTACTTGATTCAGGAATTCAGTTCTATAATATTCAGCATTAAAACTAAATTCAGTATTAAACAAATCGAAGGAGTAACTTAGGTTTAATCCATAGTTCCAGGCTTCCTCAGGTTTTAATTCCTCCAAAAAATTTATTGTTCTCGATGATGATAACAACCCGATGTTTTCTGAAATTACATTAGCAATATGATAGCCTTTACCCAGCGAAGCTCTTATAATTGTTTTGTCATCAAGTTCATATTTAATATGAAGTCTTGGTGTGATAAACGTTCCGTAAAGATTATGAAAATCAGCACGTACTCCGGTCTGTATATTTAGGCTTTCGATAGGAACAATGTTGAATTCAGCAAACACTCCCGGAACCGATTCATTCCTTGCAAGATTTTTGGTATTTAGTATTTCGGAATAATTATCCATAGTAAAACTAAACCCAACAACATATTTTAATAAATCATCAAAAGCCACAGATTGGAAAAGAAGATTTGTATAAAATGTTTTTTGAAGTCCGTCATAAAGATTTTTTCCAAAAGTTGAGTTTTGATTATGGAAGTTGAATTTCAGGATTGTTCCGATTGTGGTTTCTCCTTCATCGTCAAGAATAAAACCATTTTTGGCATAAGCTTCATAGCGTTGTGTTTTAATCTGACTACCAAAAAATTCTGGTTTATTGGACTTGAAATAGTTAACCTGTCCGGAATTTCTCTCTTCGAACATTGCTCCGACACCAAATTTTGATTCCCAAAAGCCTGTAGAATAATCCCAGCGATTTGATAAATTCAAATATTTCAAAAGGGGTTTGTCTAAGAAACCATCAGAATTATAATCGTGGTGAACCTGATGTAAATTAGAACTAATTAATAAAATAGAACTAAATTCAGGTGTAAACTTATAGGCAGAATAAGCATTTCCTTCAAATCTTGCAGAATTATCTGCATAAAAGTTGAGATAAAAGTTTTCGCTCTCAGCTGGCTTTTTAATCTCAACATTAATCTGTCCGGTTATTGATTCATATCCATTAACAACTGATGATGTTCCTTTGGATAATTGTATTGACTCCATCCATGGTCCAGGAATATATGTAAGCCCGAAGCTTGAAGCCAATCCTCTCAAATCGGGCATCTGTTCAGTCAGCAATTGAATGTAAGAGCCTTGCAAACCGAGCAGTTGTATTTGCTTTGCACCCGTAATTGCATCGGTATATGAAACATCCACAGAAGGATTGGTAACAAAGCTTTCCGAAAGATTGCAACATGCGGCTTTCTTCAATCCTCTTTCTGTGATTATCTCCGTTTTGACACTACCTGATTCTGATATTAGCAGGGAAGGCTGTTTTGCCGTTACTTCAATTTCTTTTGTTTTCAGATCTTCGTTAAGAGTGATTTCTATGAAATCCATCTCAGGTTCAATTTTGATAGTATCCTTCCTGTAGCCAATATAGCTGACAATAAGATTTGAATTCCCCTGTATTTTATCAATTGAGAATTTGCCGTCTTTGTCCGTTATTGCTCCTTTATTTGAACCTGACCAATACAAATTTGCATTTACCAGAACCGTTTTATTACCTTCGGAGTCAACGCCGTAAACAATTCCCTCTAATTTATTTTTTGCAAATAATATAGTGGATGTAAATAAAAATGTTGTAATATATAAATGTATAAAAAATAATAATTTGATAGTTTTTTTCATGTTTTTCCTTTCTTGAGAAATAATAAATAAGTTTCAAAAATCCTATTGGGATTCAGAAAAAACTAAATAATCAAGAAAGGTGAGAGTCTGAAACTTGCTCTGATGAGTTTGTATGTATAAATGAAATAATTTTTGAAGTTGGGGGGCTAAAAGGCAAAAATCTTGATTCTGAAAGATAAAGATTATCGGATTCAGAATTAATTTTTTCGCTATGATTAATAAATATTAAAGAAAGAAGAAGGATGTTTGTTATCTTATCTTTATTAAGTATGTCAGCATTTAAAGAAAAAATATAAGATTCATCAAAGCAGCAGTCATTAGGTTTAATTAAATTTTTTGATGGGGAATCTTGATTCGAAGCTTCACATTCATTATAAGATACCTCACAACAGGAGTCTTCTTTTTCAGCAGTTAAATCTTCTGAGCAACATGAATCTTCCTCTTCATTGCTACACTTTTCATTCACAAAGAAATAAAAATTTACGGTTTTAGTAGAATTGCAAATATGTTTAAATACAAGAATACCGTTAGAGCTTACTGGGATAAGTAAAATCAGAAACAAAACGAAAAATTTATTTAATATTTGAAATATTTTAAACAATATTTAAATATAATAGTCTAAATTTATGAAAAATTTTTTAATTTTGATGTTCTTTAAATTTGAAAAATAAAATGCAAATAAAAAGACCAACAATTATAAAACGGACAAAACCATTTTTATTGTATTGTGAATGGGATGATGGTTTCAGCGGAACTATAAAGCTCGAGACATTCAGGAATGAGTGTCCATGTGCATTATGCAAAGGTGAGGAAATTGCTGGTAAGCAGGTTGCTAAACCAATGTTCCAGATGATGACACCCGGAAAGAATGAATTAAAATCGCTCGAACCGGTTGGTAATTATGCCATTCAGGCTACATGGGGTGATGGACATAATACAGGAATTTATACTTGGGAAAATTTAAGGGAAATTTTTGAAAAATTTTCTTTATCACCGAAACAATTGGAAGAATTGATGGATAAATAAATTGTTTCGTTGAATATTTTAAATTGAATTTAATTAATTAGCAAGAAGAAATAAATATGAGAACGGTCAAAGTTCCAAAAGGCACTGAGTTAACTTGCAAGAACTGGCAGATTGAAGCTGCATATAGAATGATTCAGCATAATTTAGATCCTGAAAATGCTGAAAAACCCGAGCAGCTTATTGTCTATGGTGGTTATGGTAAAGCTGCCAGAAACTGGGAATGCTATGATGCTATAATCGAAACACTAAAAAATATGAATCCAGATGAAACTTTGTTGGTTCAATCTGGTAAACCTGTTGGAGTTGTGCAGACTTATAGTCTTGCTCCGAGAGTTATAATAGCAAATGCAAATCTTGTCCCCAAATGGGCAACTTGGGATGAATTTCGAAGATTGGATAAGCTTGGCTTGATTATGTATGGACAAATGACTGCTGGAAGCTGGATTTATATTGGAACTCAGGGGATTCTTCAGGGAACTTATGAAACATTTGCCGAGGTGGCAAGGCAGCATTTTGGTGAAACACTGAACGGAAGATTTCTATTAACAGCCGGAATGGGTGGAATGGGCGGAGCACAACCACTTGCTGCTTATTTTGCCGGTGCAGCTTCCTTGACCATCGAGATTGACGAAAAAAGAATTGACAAAAGAATTCATGATGGTTATTGCCAGTTGAAAACGAACAATCTTGATGAGGCTCTGGAGATTATTAAAAGTCATGTAGCTGCTAAAACTGCTTGTTCGGTTGGATTAGTTGGAAATGCTGCGGAAATTTTACCGGAAATTCTGAAGAAGGGTATAGTTCCTGACGTTTTGACAGATCAAACTGCCGCCCACGATCCTCTTAACGGATATTATCCCGCGAATTATTCAAAGGAACAGGCAGATTTATTAAGAATTGAGAATCCAGAAAAATATCTTGAAGAAGCTTACAAATCAATTGCGATACATGTTAATGCGATGCTGGAATTTCAGAGACGGGGAGCTGTGGTCTTTGATTACGGCAACAACATTCGTGGAATTGCAAAAGAATATGGCAATGTCAATAACGCTTTTGATTTTCCGGGCTTTGTTCCGGCTTATATAAGACCCCTTTTCTGTGATGGGAAGGGACCATTCCGATGGGTTGCTTTGTCCGGAGATCCTGAAGATATTTACAAAACTGACAAAAGGATAATGGAGCTTTTCCCTGAGGATATCTCATTGCATAATTGGATTAAGCAGGCACAAAAACACGTTGGATTTCAGGCACTTCCAGCAAGAATCTGCTGGTTAGGTTATGGCGACAGAATGAAAGCTGGACTGTTATTTAACGAAATGGTTAAAACTGGGGAAGTTAAAGCTCCAATAGTTATTGGTAGAGATCATCTCGACTGCGGCTCAGTTGCTTCACCCTATCGTGAAACAGAGAGTATGCTTGATGGTTCGGATGCAATTGCTGACTGGGTTTATTTCAATTTTGCACTTAACGCTATTGGAGGAGCTTCTTGGGTATCATTCCATCATGGAGGAGGTGTTGGTATGGGCTTGTCTCTCCATGCTGGAGTGGTAGTTGTAGCTGATGGAACTGACGAGGCAGAAACCAGATTAAGAAGGGTTCTGACTTTTGATCCAATGATGGGAATCATCAGACACGCTGATGCTGGTTACGAAAGAGCTATTAATAATGCTAAAAAATTTGGCATAAAAATTCCTATGCTTAATTTTAATCATTAATATTTAGTTAAATCTAAAATTTTTTGAAACTTTTTTTGTAATTTTGTGTTTTAGTATTTGATAATTAGTAAAATTAAATTTTTTAATTCATTGTTTTGAATTATGACCATTTATTGGAGTTGTATGACTGATTTTATACTATGATTTTATAAAATAATAAGTTAAAGGGAGCAGACTAAGTCTGCTGATGCGATTATGAAACAGATGAAAACAAATAGTCATAATTTACAAACAATGAATAGGAGAGAATCTATGGATTTAGCCTTGCAAATCGAGAATTTGTTCAAGACTGACAGAAAAAAGTTCCTTGGCTTCATTCGTCAAAGAGTAAGAAGTCAGGAAGAAGCTGAAGACATTTTACAGGATGTCTTTACTAACGTTTTAGCTGCGTCAGCTAATGTGCAAAAGCCTATTGAAAATATTGCTTCGTGGGTCTTCACGGCTGTGCGAAACAGAATTATTGACTCTTACAGGAAAAAAAGAGCAGAAACTTTTTCTGATATGCAAACACCCGGTCAAGCAGAAGATGGTGTTGATGCTTTCGAAAATTTTCTTGGTGATGCAGTTTCTACACCAGAATCCGATCTTATTCGTAAAACAATATGGGAGTCTGTGCAAGCTGGATTAGCTGAACTACCTCCCGAACAAAGAGAAGTCTTTGTTAAGAACGAATTTGAAGGTATCTCGTTCAGAGAAATGTCTGAGGACACTGGTGTTAATATAAATACCTTGCTTGCAAGAAAAAGATACGCAGTCCTGCACCTTCGAAAACGTTTAAAAGACTTATATGTCTCGTTAAACGAAAATTAGGGTATAATGAAAATATTTAATTTATTCAATAATACAGCAGCCCGTTCAATTTTTTATATAGTCTTTGTTGGCGGGCTGCTTTCTTTATCTGCTATCATCCTAATGATATCTTGGAATTCCGGCATTGTTAATCTTTTCGATGTTAATCCACTAACTTTCCTTGAAGCAATAGGCATTCTGGCTTTAATTTATGTTATTTATTTTGGAATTCAGTTCGGTAAATCTTCGGCAGATGTAAATTTGTCATATTTTTCTAAGACAAAAAGTCAGGAGCCTGACATTAATTCAGAAGTTCTATCCACAGAAACTTTGAATAAATTAAATAATAGCGAGAAAGAAGAGTTGAGAGAATTTGTAAATCGCTGTTGTGGTTATAAAAATTCTTCAGAATTAAGCAGCAAAGAAGTCAGTTATTCAAATTCCCCGAGCAAATCAGATTATTAATCTGTGAAAATAATACAACAGCACTGTTAAAATTTAATCACTTTCGATTACACTCTTCCCTAATCATCATTCAAAAAAATTGTAATCCTTTTTCCTGCTCATAGACAGTATCAGCTGGAAGATTCGATTTCATAGCTTCTTCTTTTGAAAGTTTATCGCAACGCTCGTTTTCCGGAACGCCAGAATGACCTTCAATCCAATGAATTTCGAGATTTAATCCCTTTGCAAGAATCAAGAACTCTTTCCATAAGTCACTATTCTGAACTTTTTCATTACCTTTACGAACCCAGTCTTTTGAAGCCCATTTTTCTAACCAGCCCTGATTGAATGCATTAACAATCAATCTTGAGTCAGTATAGATTTTAATTTTATACTTTTCGGGAGATTTTATTGCTTTTAAAGCTTCGATTACAGCTTTAATTTCCATCCTGTTGTTAGTAGTCAAACGGAAGCCGCCAGAGAGCTCTTTTCTTTTCCCATTATAAGCAAGAACAGCGGCATACCCGCCCGGTCCCGGATTTCCAAGACAAGCCCCATCAGTAAATATAATAATATCTTTGCCTTCTGGCATATTTTATGTTTTAAAAAATAAAAGAAGCATAAAATTAAGACAAAATGACAAAACATTATCAAAAACATTATCAATAATATTAAATACTATATAATATCCAATGGACTTTGAATTTCGGATATTTTCAAACTGCTAACTTGTGTGTATATTTGAGTTGTTTTTACTGAACTATGACCTAATAACTGTTGAATAATTCTAATATCAGTTCCTTGCTCAATTAGATGTGTTGCAAAACTATGACGAAGCGAATGAACTGTGATTTTCT
>CAYYPE010000017.1:0-36387 GCA_964473465.1 uncultured Hyphomicrobiales bacterium | reverse complement strand
AGGTGCTGCATGGCTGTCGTCAGCTCGTGCCGTGAGGTGTTGGGTTAAGTCCCGCAACGAGCGCAACCCCTATCCTTAGTTGCCAGCGGTTAGGCCGGGCACTCTAAGGAGACTGCCTACGCAAGTAGAGAGGAAGGTGGGGATGACGTCAAGTCATCATGGCCCTTACGTCCTGGGCTACACACGTGATACAATGGTCGGTACAATGGGCAAGAATGCGAATTCAAGGTAATCCCCAAAACCGATCTCAGTTCGGATTGTAGTCTGCAACCCGACTACATGAAGCTGGAATCGCTAGTAATCGTAGATCAGCACGCTACGGTGAATACGTTCCCGGGCCTTGTACACACCGCCCGTCAAGCCATGGAAGCTGGGGGCGCCCGAAGCCGGCAGAAATGCCGCCTAAGGCGAACTTAGTGACTGGGGCTAAGTCGTAACAAGGTAGCCGTATCGGAAGGTGCGGCTGGATCACCTCCTTTCTGGAGATAATCCATAAAACTATTTTTCAGGGCTTATTCTGCTGTTGCTCCTTGTTTTCAGAGAAAACATCTTAAATTTAAATCCCGCTCGAAAGGCGGGATTTTTTTTTGCTTGAATTGAAATTTTTTATTTGAATAGGTTTTTTATTAATTCTTTTGGCAAACTTACTCGCATAATAATCCAACTAATTCACTAAACTTCTGATTGCTTCTTCGGCTTCGCTATAAGTGAATTTGAAACCACTTTCGATGAGCTTCACGGGAATTGCATTCTGTCCTTTGGTAACAATAATTGCCTGTTCTCCAAGTGCTATATTCAGAAAGAATTCAGGTATTTTAAACAGAACCGGCCTTTTTGTAACTTTGCTGATTGCTTTAGCGAACTCAGTCATTGTAACTGGTTTTTCGCTGACAAAATTAATTGGTCCAGAGAGGTTTTCATTCTTTATAACAAAATGGTATGCCGAGATTAAATCATCTATATGTATCCACGGCAGGTATTGTTTTCCTGTTCCGAGTATTGAACCTGTAAAGAATTTAAATGGCAAAATTAGTTTTGGAAAAGCCCCTTCCTTTTTGTCAAGAATTACACCCATCCTTGCATTTACCTGCCTTATATCAGGATTATTGATAAATGAAGCTTTTTCCCATTGGACGCAAACATGAGATAAAAAATCGTTGCCGGCAGGACCGGTTTCATCGGTTATATTTTCTGTGTTACCATATATGCCAATTCCTGAGGCAGTTATGACTAATTTCGGGGGATTTTCAATAGATTGAATTGTTTCAGCAAGTTTCTTTGCAGGTTCGATTCTGCTATTGATTATTAATTTTTTGTATTCGTCAGTCCATCTTTTTGCGGCTAAAGAAGCCCCGGATAGATTAATTAGTATATCGGTGGTATTCAAAATCCTTTTTAAATCACTGGTTTCCCAAGTTGAGAAATCATCGGCATAAGGAACTTCTAAAGATGCCTTGCGAGAGTCCCTCGAAATAATACCAATTTTTTCATTGTTATCTTTAAAACTCTTAGATAATTTTTTTCCAATAAATCCGGTGCCGCCTGCTATAGTAATCATTTTATTTTTCTTTCAGAATATCCCTGATTTCTGTTAATAGTTGTTCTTCTTTTGATGGTTCAGGAGTTGCTGTTGGAGCTGGCTCTTCGGCTTTTTGTCTTTGTAATTTATTTATTCCTTTAACTACTAAAAAAATTACAAAAGCAATGATAAGGAAATCTATGACAGTATTTATAAATATGCCATAGCTGATAAAAACAGGCTCAACTCCCTCGCTACCCTCTTTGATAAGAATCTTTAAGTTGGAAAAATCAACGCCGCCAAGCAGATAGCCTATTGGTGGCATAATAATATTATTTACCAGCGAACTGACTATCTTTCCAAATGCTCCGCCAATGATTACGCCAATGGCAAGGTCAATAACATTCCCACGCATTGCAAATTCTTTAAACTCTTTCAACAAAGACATAAATCCTCCTTAAAAAAAATGTTAGAGTAAATGTAAATTTACAAAAAATATCAATAAAATCTTTTTGCGAAATAAATAATGATGTTTTATTATGGCTGGAACTTAATACTATTCAATATCAAGGACAAGCGTTAATTTTTGCTTTAGCTTATTAATGGTTTTTTCTGCTTCTTCTTTTGTGGCAAAACCCCATATTTTGACTATATATATAGGCTCATTTAATGACTCAACTCTTTCAAAATAGGAACGAAATCCCTGTTTTTCCCATTCTTCTGTGAATTTTATAGCAGAATATTCAGAATTAGCTTTTTGGGCAATGATTTCATAAGGAAGTGTAGAGGGATCTATCCATTTAAATTCCACTCTTCGGTTCATTTCTTTTTGCCATTCCTCCTGTTCGAACGAATATAAAGGTTTTGTGCTTCCTGCATCTGTTATTTCGATTTGTGAGTCTTTAACGCCAAGGATTAATAGTTTTTCTTTTATTTCAAAAGCTCGTTTTAATGATACTGACTCAACAAAAGAAGAATCTTCGCTTTTTGAGGAGTGACCAACCAGCCTTATTTTTCTTTCGGGATTGTCAATTAGTAATTGGGCAAGAGAGAAGATTTGTTCAGCATATTCTTCTTTTAATTTATGTTCTTTTTCATCAAATGTAGCAATGATTTTTCTTTCATTTGGTGTAGTAATTTCAGATGAATAAAAAAGTGATTTATCACTAATTTTCTTATCATTCTGAATCAGACTCAAATTAATATTAATTATCTTTGTTTTTTCTGGAGAATTAAATAATGGGGCACTTATTTCATAATGTATTCTGCTTGATAGTTCAATTTCAGAAAGTAATGAATTTAAATTAAAATTATTGCCATAATCACTTTTATAATAAACATAGCCGCCGCTTTTTAATGAGATTAGTTTCAAAGGATAAGAAGAAATATAATCATTCAATACAATAAAATAGACCGGTATATTCAATTTTCCTGATAATTCAATGCAATCATTATAATTGCGGGTTAATGATGCATTATCTGAATTATTTAGTATTACAATTAGCATCTTTTTTTCTTTTGAGCCTGATGATAAATCCATAAGTGCCTGATATGTGGCATCATAGACAGCAGCTAAACCGTTTTGAGTAAGGTGAAGATTCTTTAACAAGGATTGTGCTGAAATTTTATTTACAGGTTTTATAATATTTTCATATTTATTATTGAAGATCGAAATCATCACATTTGATTCATCTGGCAGTCTTCCGAGATAATTATTAATTTCAGTTAATAGTTCCTGTTGGTTTGAGGGACTAAGAGAATTATCAATCAATATACATATATCCGATGGTATATTTATAGAGCTTTTTATTTTATTATATATATGAGTGTATTTATCGGGACCATAGGTCTGTGCTAATGATAATTGCAACCCACTTTTGTTAAAATCAACATGATTTAAAAAATTACCCAAATTATCGAGGAGAATAAATCTAATTTTATATTCCTCAAATTTATCTGATTCTTTAAATATACTCGTAATTTTTATTTCCGAAAAGGTAGAACCATCGGTATAATCTTTTATTCCCGGAAAATAGTAAGAGCTATCAACTGTTGGCATCAATATAAATTCATCTTTTTTTGTATCATCAATTCCTGATATTGCCTCGCTTGGCTTAACAATCAAATTTATATTTCTTTTGATTGAATCTTTTTTCCCATGATAAGCTGTAATAATGAAATTTGTTGTGGAGTCTGCAAATATTTTAAAATAGTCTGTAGCTCTAAATTTTTTATCTATTCCTTCAATTTTAACGTAATCAGCATTGCTAATGTTCCAACTGAAAGTAACTGTGTCGCCTCTGTAAGCCTCTTGATTATGGTTTAAAGAATTTACTCTTATGTATCTTGCAGAGCAGGAAACAAGAAGGAATAAAACAAATAAATATATTATGATGAATTTATTTCTCATTTTTTGATTATAATTATAAAATCAAAAAAAAATCGTCAGATTTCACTTATTATTTAGCAAAATCTGTTCCAAAGCTATGATTTATTAAGTGAAATAAACCATTTAGAACCAGATTTTCATCAAAGTGAAATTTGAGGTTTGATTTTTCCAATAATGGTTGTATTAGTTTTGACGTGCCACCGGTAAGAATCAAATTAATATTATTTTCAAATCCATAGAGATTGATAATATTTTCGATAAAGTAAAGAATAGCACCTGTAACACCATTGATAATACCTATACGAATAGCAGAATCTGTGTTTTTCCCGATAATATTATCTTCAAGGTATAAATCAACTGTATTTAATTGTGCTGCTTTAGTCGTGAGAGCTTCGAGCTGGGTTTCTATACCCGGAAAGATGACACCACCATCGCATTTATATCTTTCATTTAAAACATTTATGGTTATAGCCGTGCCGCAATCAACTGTGATCAAAGGAGGAAAAAAATTAATTGTAGCACCGATTAATCCAAGCAGTCTGTCATTTCCAATACCTTCTATTTCATTGAAATCAATTATGTTTTGATTTTTAAGTAGTTCATCGGCTGTGATAACTTTATATCTGATTTTTTCAATTAGCTGTTCGAATCTTTCAGGTTGAACTGATGAAATTCCGAGAATACCATTTGAAGGAAGATAATTTTCAAGAAAAAGGGAAATTTTATCTGTCCAGCCAGCAGAATAATCGCAGGTAATTTTTTCACTATCAACAAAAGCTTTGATGTTTGAATTTCCAATGTCTATGACGGCAATACTTTTTCTTGGATTCATTTTTCGAATATGGCTTTGTTTGTGTCAACTGAATTTGTGTCAATTACAAATTTGATTTGGGTTGGAGAATTTCTTGCAGTGCTATTTACAATAAATTCCACTATATTATTGCCATCATACAGACCATCAGTATTGACTGATAATTGTATTTTACCAATACCAAGAGGTTCAACTTTTCCGGATAATATTCTCGAAGAGCCGCATTGACAAGAAGATGTAATAGATTTAATATATAATGGCTCTCCACCCCGATTGAGAACTTTAATGTTACGTGTTATAAATTTTCCATCGGAAATGTTGACAATGAATGAATCTGGTTTAATTTCAATTATTGGAGGTATGCTCTCCTGACTTTTGTCATTAGCATAAGATGTTTTATCTGTGAAGTTGTAAAATATTAATATCGCAAATATTAAGAATAGAAATTTAGACATATTAAAATTCCAATAATGACTCAACAACATTTGAAAATTCATAAAAACCCTTTTTTCCATATATCCATTTTGCGGCTTTTAAAGCTCCGGAAGCGAAACCACTGCGATTTCTTGCAGAATGGGATATTTCAATCGTGTCAGCAGGAGAATCAATAAAAACTGTGTGTTTTCCGGGAACATCTCCACCTCTTGAAGAAGTAATATGCAGTTGCTCTGGTAAAATTCTTGTATGGGAGGTTTCTGTAAGTATTTCTTTTTTCCTGTCGAGATTATTAATAATCACACTACCAATTGATAAAGCGGTTCCACCGGGACTATCTATTTTATTTTTATGATGGATTTCGTGAACGAAAATATCATATTCTTCCAATTTATTTAATGATTTTGAGCTTTGTTCAATTATTTTGAGAAAAAAGTGAACACCCACCGAAAAGTTAGAACCATATACAACGCCAATATTTGCTTTTTTGGCAATGTCTTTAGCTTCATTTAATTCATTATACCATCCGGTAGTTCCTATGACACAGTTCTTACCTAATGTTGCCAGTATTCTTAAATTATTTATGACCTGTTCGGGATATGAAAAATCAATTGCAACATCAAATTCATAGCTGCCATCAATTGTGATTTTGTTATTAATTTCAAATATATTGGTAATATTAAACTGAGAAGGAGAACTATCGGCTAATCTCTTAATTTCCTTGCCCATTGAACCAAAACCGATAAGAGCAATATTAATTTTTTCTGTCATAAATTAAAATTTATATCTTTAATTAATCTGATTTTAACACGTTAAATTATAGCTAAAATTTTATATCTACAAAGACAAACATCATTAATGCAAAACAATTGGACTAATAAACCGTTAAAAAAGTTTGTATTTTTAACAGATATTTTATCGAAAATGAGAAAGTTTATAGTGAAATATTTGTTTTTGCTCTTAATTATTTCATCAAATTTATTATCGCAAAATTTTACTGCAACAGTTGACAGAAATCAGATTTCTGTTGGTGAAACATTCCAGGTGAGTTTTTCATTATCAAATGCAGAGGGCAAAGATTTCAAGGCTCCGGGTTTTAAGGGTTTTTCAGTTCTTTCCGGTCCAAACACATCGCAAAGTTTTCAATGGGGAACCGGTGGTTCAAGCCGAACTGTTACTTATTCATATATCCTCAGGGCAGATATAGAAGGAAAATTCACAATAGAACCTGCTTCAATTGTCGTAGATGGCAAAAGAATAAGCTCTAATAGTATCACAATAACAGTTGTCAAAGGTGGGCAGGGAGACCAACAGAAAAGCAAAGATGTTGGCTCGCTCCAATCACAAGCTAATGAATTAATTAGAAAAAATTTATTTATAAAACTATCTTTAAGTAAGCAAAGCGTTTATCAGGGGGAATCACTCTTAGCCACATACAAATTATATGTTAGCCCTACATTAGCAGGACAGATTAATATTTCTAATATTTCCTACCCCAACTTGGGGGGATTCTGGACACAGGATTTAATTGAACTTAAAAATTTGCAGTATTCTCGTGAAATTGTTGATGGGGTTGCTTATCAAACAGCAGAGCTGAAAAAAACTTTACTTATTCCCCAGCAGACAGGAACGCTGAATGTTGATGCAATGAGCGTTGATTTTGTTGTTCGTTTGGCAGTGCAAGGAAAAAAAAGAAGCAGAGACCCTTTTGATATATTTGACGACCCATTTTTCAGGCAAAGTTATCAGGATTTTAATTTTACTGCACGCTCTGGTGCGGGAAATGTTACTGTTAAGCCTTTACCACAAAACCAGCCATTAGCATTTCGTGGTGGTGTTGGGCAAATGCAGATGAAAGCCTGGCTGGACAAAACAACAGTAAAAGCAAATGAATCAACAACTCTTAAAGTTCAAATTTCTGGCTCAGGTAATTTGAAATTACTTGAACCTTTCAATCTCAATTTACCGAACGACCTTGACGTTTATGACCCCAAAACAGTTGATAACATCAGCGTTTCTGCTGCTGGTATGTCAGGGAATAAAATATTTGAATATTACCTTGTTCCAAGGCATCAGGGTGAATTCAGAATTGAGCCTATAGAATTTGCTTATTTTGACTTGAACAAAAGGGAATATGTTACTTTAAGGTCAGAAGCTTTAGTCCTCCGAGCGGAAAAAGGGAGTGAAACAGACAATGTTCCACTGATAAGCGGCGTAACAAAAGAAGACGTCAAGTATTTGGGGCAGGACATAAGACACATAAAATTGAAAGATTTCAAATTGAGGCAAAAGAATGATAATTTCTTTGGTTCATTTGCTTTTTATGGTTTGGCAATCGCTCCAATGCTTTTATTTGTAGCCTTCATAATAATTCAAAAAAGAAATGAAAAATTAAAAGGAAATATTGCTTTACTGAAAACAAGAAAAGCAGTATCACTTGCCAAAAAGAGACTTTCTTTAGCGAAAATATTACTAAACAAAAATCTTCAAGAAGAATTTTTTGAAGAGATTTCACGTGCTTTATGGGGTTATTTGAGCGACAGACTCTCGATACCTATTGCTGATTTAACCAAGGAGTCAGCCTCAAAGATTTTAGTAGAGAGAAACGCCGAACAGGAATCCATAGATAAAATTTTGAATACTATAGAATATTGTGAATTTGCCCGCTTTGCTCACTCAAATGAGAAAATTTCTCTTGCTGATGTTTATAAAAATGCCGAAGAGTCTATTATTGAACTGGAAGGAAAACTGAGATGAGAAATTTGATTTTCAGCTTTTTAATTTTTATGCTATTTATCAACATTGCTAATGCTAAGGATTATATTGAAATTTTTAACAAAGCAAATGATTTTTATACCAAAGGCGAATATTCACAGGCTGTTCAGCTTTATGAAAGCATCTTGAAAGATGGGTATGAGTCATCGGAAATATCCTTTAATATAGCAAACGCATATTACAAGATGAAAAAAATACCCGAATCAATTCTATATTACGAAAGAGCAAAAAAAATTGCCCCTGAAGATGAGGATATAAATTTTAATCTGAAAATTGCTAATCTAAGTATTGTGGATAAATTCGAAACCGTCCCGAAATTCTTTTTAACTGAATGGTGGGAAGGCATTCGGGATTTGTATTCTTCCGAAGGTTGGGCAAAAATTCTTATTATCTTTTTATGGATTACTTTTCTTTCCTTAATCGGTTTTCTGATTTCGTGGAACTCTTTGATTAAAAGATTGCTTTTTTTTGTGGCTCTGGCAACTTTGATAATATCATTGACTTCGGTTTTCTTTGCTTTTCAGAAGCAATACAATGAGAAATATCAACAATCTGCCATAATTTTCAGCCCCAGAGTTGACGTAAGAAGTTCCCCTGACGACAAAAGCACAGTGCTCTTCATTCTTCACGAGGGGACTAAGGTTGAACTGCTCGACTCAGTAGGAGATTGGACAAAAATCAGAATACCCCGTGGTGATGTTGGCTGGATAAACAGAAATTCATTTGAAATTATTTAGCTAAGAGGAGTTCAGGCTAATTTTTCTTATCCTTTCAATCCTTTGAAGAACTGTCGGATGGGAGTAGTTAAGAAAAACATAAAAGGGATGCGGGGTAAGGTTCGAAAGATTGGTTTCTGATAGATTTTTCAGAGTTTTTATCATGGATTCTTTGTCATGGGTTGTTTTGACTGCGAATTCATCAGCTTCGTATTCATTCTTTCTGGATAATAGATTCAGAGCTATTGATAGCAGAGATTCAATGGGCGAATAAAGCATACCGAAAAATATCAATCCAGCATAAATTGGTTGATTTTGCATAAAAAAAGCATCATAGAGTTCCTTCTGACCCAAAAATAAAGAGAGAAGGAAGAAAAGAATTCCAGTATGAATGAACCCAATAACACTTCCGATGAGAATATGCTTTTTCTTGAAATGTCCGACTTCGTGAGCAATTATCGTGATTATTTCCTCAGTTGAGTGCTTTTCCAAAAGGGTATCGAAAAGAGCAATTCGCTTATTTTTGCCGAAACCAGTGAAAAAAGCATTTGCCTTTGTGCTTCGTCGTGAGCCGTCCATAATGAAAACATTTTTAAGCGGATATTTAACTTTTTCAGCATATTGTAAAATCTCATTACGTAAATCCCCATCTTCCAGAGGCTTAAACTTATTAAATATAGGCATAATATAAGTTGGGGCGATATATTGGACAATAAGGGAAAAGAGAGTAACAGCACCCCAGCCATAAAGCCATGCATATTCGCCAGCTGTATCAATAATATAAAGGATTAGTGCTAATATTGGTGCTCCAAGAGCAAGGCTCAGCAAAAAGGATTTTATGAGATCTAAAATAAATGTTTTGGGTGTAGTTTTATTGAATCCAAATTTTTCCTCTATTACAAAAGTTGAATATATCGAAAAAGGAAGCGAAAGAATGGAACCGGCAAAAGCTAATACACCTATGTATAATAAACCCCTTATTATTAAATTGTCTGAATAATGGCTGATTAATAAATCGAGGTAGTTAAATCCACCGGAGAACCAGAAAAATAGCATTGCCATTAACGAAAGTGTTGATGTAATAAATCCGAATTTAGTCCGGACTTTAGTATATTCCTGAGATTTTAAATATCTTTCGGGGGAATATACATCCTTGAATTCATCAGGAAGCGGCTCTCCTAATTTTTTTAAATTGAGGTAATCTGCGATTAAATCAAGAATAAACCCTATTAACAGGGTAATCAATATGACATAGAAGTAAATATTCATAATCTTGAAAAAATAAAAGAAGACAAAAAATCAAATTTTTCAGTAAAGTAAAATCGTTAGTAAGTCTTTTTCATTTTAAATTTGAATTAGGTCTCTATTATTTATAAATATTTTTTATTTCTAAATATATTATTTGTTTTTAATAATATTATTCTTACTTTTGAAAAAAAATATTTTTAATTTATAAAAGGTGTACATTTCTATAAAAAAAATTAAATCAGTTATATGGTTTAATTACAATTCTCTAAATATTAAAATGGCTTAAATATAATAAATAGATTCATTACAATTGCATAAAAAAAGTGGAGATAACAATCCCACAGTCAGTTATTGATATAAAAAGGTTTTTTTCATTATTTAAAGTTGAGATTTGGCTAAAGCAATTATCCTTCTTTGGAATATCTCCCCACGAGCTAAAGCTCGTGGCAAATATAAATTAAATTTATTTTAACATATAATGGAGAAATGAAATGAAAAAATACATACAATTCATTCATTTTATTAGCATTATAATGATATGTTTGATAATTTACTTATTGAATTCTAATTATGTTCATACTGAACCAGTTCTTTATTTTTCGGACATCATAAGTGGTCCTAAAACCGGCAATAGCGATAATTCTTCAGGGAGAATAGAAGGTCTTGATGGAGCAATTGTTACAATATGGGGAGTAAATCTTAACTAATCGCAAGGCAACTCTAAAGTATATTGCAATGGTGCTGAAGCATCTTCTTACTATTATTGGGGTAATGCTGATAGACCTGCAAACCTTTTTGCATATCATAAAATGCAAATGATTTCATTTCAAGTAAGCCATTTAGCACAAGATGGTATTGGTGAAATATATGTAGTTGTAAATGGTATAAAGTCAAATTCTTTACCTTTTACTGTAAGGGACGGGAAAATTTATTATGTTAAAACCTCAGGCAACGATGATTATGGTACTGGTAGCTGGGATAGACCATGGAAGACTATCAACAAATCGGTAAATTCAATTAATTCAGGTGACATTGTATATATTAATGATGGAGTTAATGAATCATTAGAAACAGATGCTTCAGCATGTGTAAACTTATCTTCCGATGGAGGGCAAGGGAATCCAAAAGCTTTAGTGGTATATCCCGGAGCAAAATCAACTGTGGGAAGTAATCTTGTTGAACGTTCATTCTATACTTTCAATCCAAGTCATGAAAATTCACATACAATTTATTGGGTTTTAGCTAAGTTCAATATTATCACTCCTCAATTAGGCTTACCTGCAAGGACAGGTTTCAGGGTTATTGGCAATTATATAACTGCACCAAGTGGTGATGGAATGGATGGAGCTATAGATTGTGATGGTAATGATATTTTCGTCCTTGGCAATGAGTTGTATGATGTTGGAAAACTGAATTGTGATAAATTATACCATACGATTTATGTTAAAGGATTAAGACAAAGCGAGGGACCGCGTGCACCAACAGAGAAAAACAGGGAAATCGCCTGGAACTATATTCACGATTGTAAATCAAATAGGGGAATTAATATCTATAGCGAGCAAGAATTTTCAGCTTTTATAGAAAGTCATAAAATTCATGATAATGTAATTGTAAATCAACGCGGTGATGGTATAATGCTTGGATACTATGTAACAGGTAATAATTGGGTATTCAATAACCTTTTAATCAGGGCAGGACTAGGACCTAACTGGTCAGATCCAACATATCATTGTGGTATGCACTTTTCAGCCGGTCATGAAGAAGTAAATAATACTAATATTTACTTATATAACAATACTCTTTATGAATGTGGATTTTCAGGTTCATTTTTTCCCGGAGAATCAGGAACTTTATTATTTACTCCAGAATCAATCTCAATGAGTACCGTTTACCATTTAAGTAATAATATTATTTTTTCAAAAGGAGAGCCTTATATTGCTGGTGAGTCAGCAGACTTACCACAGGATAATTATCTGAATTGTTGGTATGGTGACGGTTCTGCACCAGCTTGGGATATGGCTGCAATAAATGTAAATCCAAATTTTGTTAATGAAAGTAGCAATGATTTACGATTGAAAGAAAGCAGTCCTTGTATTAATAACGGATTGGATATTTCAACTGTTGTTAAAAGGGATTTGCTTGGGTATCTTCGTCCAAATGGTGCGTTTGACCTTGGAGTTTATGAGTATAATCCATCTACTTCATTTAATAATCATCATGAATTTCAAAATATTATAACGATTTACCTCAACCCCTTCTCTGAATCAACAAAAATAAATTATCAATTATCAATTCCCAGGAGGGTAAAGATTGACATATACAACTCACTCGGCAGTAAAATAACAACACTGGTTGATGAATGGAAGGAAGCTGGAAACCAAAGTGCCACGTTTGATGCAGACAATCTGCCACAGGGCATGTATTATTATACAATCAGGATTGGGGAAAGGACGGAGAGCGGGAAGCTCTTACTATATAAATAATTTTTTCAAATTTTAAGGAGTAATGTCATGAAAACACGTTTTTTTCACTTTTTAGCATTAATAATTATTTTTTCAGTTTCATGTAATGAAAATTCGAATTCACCAAATAACGACAATTCGGTTGGTGTTTATATTCCATTGAAAATCGGAAATTGGTGGAAATATGCTGTTACTGGTACCGGGCACCCACCCCAAATAACTTACACTGTCACAAAGGATACAACTATTTATGGTAAGAAGTGGTTTATACTTACCAATGATGCAGTCCCCGGATATGTTTTGCATAGGTATGAAGGCACTCTAAATTATATGAAAACGATGTGTCAGGGAGTAGATATGGAATACAAGCTGTTTGATGATAATGGTAAAGTTGGTGATTCATTGGTTACTAATTTTACTTCGAATAATATACCTTTTATGGTAGTAAGTAAAATGGTTGAAAAAGGTATCACTAAAACAGTTAGGGGAAAGGAATATAAAGATGTGATTAAAATTGAAATGTTTTTGTATTCAAAACCAATAGATGATGAATGGAAATTTTTCATGTCAGAAGTAGACTACCTTGCAAAAAATATCGGTCCAATAAAAATCACAGTTGAGGAATTTATTGATAAGGAATTGATGGATTATTCCGTAAAATGATCTTTCTGTTAAGTAATGACGAAGGTTGGAGATTGTAATAATCACAACACTTGTTGATGAATGGAAGGAAACGGGGAACCATAGCGCCACATTCGAAGCTGGGAATCTTCCGGCGGGGGTATATCATTATACCATCCAGATTGGGGAAAGGACTGAGAGCGGGAAGGTGATGTTGATAAGATAGAATTGAATAGCCACGATTTTTAAATCGTGGAAGAGATGTGGCTAAAGCCATTATCCTTCTTTGGAATATCCACCCACGAGCTAAAGCTCGTGGCAAATGAAGATTAAATTTATTTTAAAATATTTCTTGGAGAAAAAATGAAAAGATTAATACTGCCTATTTCTTTTTTAATATTCATTTTTAATACTTATAATTTTAGCCAATCACTGAATAATGTGAAATTTTGGGCTTATCAAATTCAAGCTCAGGATGAAAGCAACAACATTCGAAAACTTGCTGATTCAAAGTACGAACTATTAATTATAGATAATACAAGAACAGTAATTGGCAAAGAGGCTTATTATAATGCAACAGACATAACTAAACTTAAAAACAGCAAAGGTTGGAATGGTAAGAATAAAATTGTTGTTAGCTATGTTGACATAGGCGAGGCTGAAGAGCACCGTTATTATTGGAAGGAGGATTGGAGAGTTGGTAATCCTGATTGGATTGTGGCAAACGACCCGGATGGATGGAAAGGCAATTATCCGGTCAAGTATTGGAGGAAGGAATGGAAAGATCTAATGTTCGGTACTGATTCTTCAATAATTGATATGATATTAGCAGACGGTTATGATGGCATATATCTTGACTGGGTCGAAGCCTTCGAGTTCGATTCTGTTATGAATAAAGCTTCATCAGAAGGATTAAATTCAAGATATGAGATGATTAAATTCATTGAGGAAATCGCTCAATATTGCAGAACCAAAAAGCCGGGCTTTTTGATAATTCCGCAAAATGCAACAGCAATTATTTACAATGAGAATTGGGAAACAGATAAATTAACACAGAGATACTTCAACATAATTGATGCCATTGCACAGGGAAATGTGTGGTTCGATGGCGAAGCCGATCCACAAGGCCAGTTGGGCGATATTCCTGAAAATGCAGAACTTACACAAGAATATCTAACTAATCTAAACTTTTTTAAATTGGCAGGTAAAACAATTTTCACCGTTGACTATGCACAAATTCCAGCTAATGTTGATAGTTGTTATCGTGCAGCTAAAAGGCTTGGATTTATTGAATATGTTTCTCTTCGGCAATTGGATAAATTAACCGATACACCGCCTCCTGACTATACAGGAGTTGATGACAGCCATAATTCCCAGAATTTTTTATTATATCCTAATCCAGCAAAAGCTATTCTGAATATCAGAATAAATCAGGATATTACCCATACCCCATTAAATATATTATTATTCGATATATTTGGTAATGAAGTCGCAACGTTTTTCAATCCTTGTCAGGAAGATGCCAGCCAAGGAGTTGTATTTGATTTGGACAATCTGCCAGAAGGGGTATATTATTATACAATACGCATTGGAGCAATGGCAGAGAGCGGGAAGATGATGTTGATAAGATAGAATTGAATAGCCACGACTGAATAGCCACGATTTTTAAATCGTGGATGAGATTTGAATTTAATTATGAGTTATTTGATGATGTGATTAAGGTAGTTCAGCAGAATAAATAAGGCTGTTCGTATTAGTAGAATACTCATATAAAAAGGAATGTATTTTGTTTCAGAGTGTATTTGCAGCTGCGGTCCCGAGAGGACTCGAACCTCCGACACCCAGTTTAGGAAACTGGTGTTCTATCCAGCTGAACTACGGAACCGTCTCTTTTTAGTTGATTGTGTCATTGCCTTGAAGCATTATTCTGCTTCCGAAGGGATTTATGCCCGGTTGTATATTGAATATACTATTTGCTACGAAATGTTTTATATATTCAGAATTTAGCTGTCTGGTGCCCATAAATACGGCTTTTTCGATTAGTGTTTCAATGTGTTCATTTGTCAATAGACCGAGAGAATTCAATTGAATAATTTCTCCCCAAGCTTCATTGGTGAACAGATCTCTTTCTGCTTCGTGAAGTAATCTGAATGAATTCGGGTCAGAGGTGCCTTCAATATTCAGATATTTTTCGGAGAACTCCATTCTGTCAATGAGCCAGCTTAGAGCTGTTGATATTTCGGCATTAGTATAACCCAAGCTATGAAGCTCTTCGATATCAATATCACCTATAGTTCGGTTATTTTTTAATTCCGAAATAACATATACTATTATTTCTATAATTCTTTCGTACATCGAATTTACCTGTTTCGGGCTTTTAATTTTAATAAAATTTCATCTTCAATTTTGTGCATTTCTGCTTTTTCCTGTTCTGTTTTGTCTTTATATCCTATTAAATGCAAAGTTCCGTGGATTGCTAATCTTGATAATTCATTTGTCAAAGATACTTTGTATTCCTTAGCTTGTTTTTCTGCTGTCTCGATGCTAATGTAAATTTCACCCTCTAACTCTTCATCATCCAATCGGAACGCTAAAACATCTGTTTCGTAATTATGTTTCAAAAACTTTTTGTTTAGTTCCTTAACGCTATTATAATCGGTCAAAATTATATTAATATTAGCTTTTTTTACTTTAAAATTCTTTAAAGTTTTATTAACAGCCCTTTCAATAAATTTTGTTCTTAAAAATTTTCTTTTATGATTTTTAAAAATATTTATAACAAAACTCAAATCTTAAGACGTAATTAACAAGTTACAAGTTTATTTTATAATATTTACAATTGAAATTTAATAATTTATTTCAAACAAACAAAAAATAAATTTAAGTTAAAACCTTTTCAATTAATGATAATTGCATTGCAGCTAAAAGGACTGATGAATTAAGCTGTGAAATATCAGTCTTCAAAATAGCACGTTTAATATCCGAAAACATTGAGCAATTAGCATCTTTGCTAACTATAAGGCAAGAAACCTTGTCCTCGCTTGAATTAATGAATATAACTTCGTCCGGTTCGAACAACGTATAATTTGTGCAATTATGAAGCTCAAAATAACCGTATTGAGTTTGCACGGATACTATTGAACTTTGTTCATTGTTTTCGTAATCTATATCATTATTGATTGACAAAAACAATAATTGATGTAAATCCTTATTGAAGAGATTTAATATATAGCTACCTCCGACAAATTCGGGTTCAACTTTTAAAATCTCAGAAATTTTCCTTATGTCTTCTTGTTCAAATATCATTAAGCAATTTTAAATCTTACAATTAACAATTTAAAATAAAAAAAATAAAAATAAAAGGAATTATTTATTAGAAAAATGATTTTCTGTGTCGGATAATGTTTGGATGGATAATTTATTCGAATTAGTCTAAGAAATAAGGTGATAAGGATTAAAAAGTTGTATAGATCAGATAGATTCCCCCAAAAATAACCAAAACTCCACAAATCTTTTTCACAATTCCGGTAGCTTTTGATTTTTCGGTCCAGTTTAGATATTTTTGAACAAGGTTCATCATTGAACCGGCAACAACAATTGGTATAACATGACCGAGTGAAAATAAAACAAGCAATCCAGATGCATTAAGATAGTCAGTTGTTGCAACTTGAAAGACAATTCCCAAGACTGGTGCCATGAATGCAAAAGTGCAAGGACCAAGTCCAATGCCAAAAATAAGTCCTAAAATCAAGGCTGAAAGGTATCCTTTTTTCCCAGTGCTATTTATCTTTGCACCAACCCATGGTAGAGTAATAACATCAAGCAGGTATAAACCTACAAGAAAAAATATGGCAGCAACGAAATAATTACCAATCGAGCCGACATCTCCCATAAGTCTTCCCATGGCAAGAGTAATACCACCGATTAGGGCAATTGAAATAAGTATGCCAACTGCAAAAACAAGGGACAATTTAAATGATTTTTTTACTGTTAATCCTTCCTGAGAACTTAAATATCCGATAATTAGAGGGATACTTGTTAAATGACAGGGGCTGAGCAATATGCTCAGCACCCCCCATGAAAATGATGAAATAAGTGCAAACCAAATGTTTTGATATAATAACTCACTAAGAAAATTAAAAAGTGATTCTATCATAAATTGTATTAGTTTTTGGGTTTCAATCCCTTGGATTGTAAAAATTTATGTATTTCTTCCTCGGGGTAGAAACCTTCATGGCGGTGAATCTCCTCCCCTTTTTCATTTAGAAAAACCTGAGTTGGTATCAATCTGATTTTGAATTTTTTTGCTTTATCTTTATGCTCAGATTTCCATACATCATAAAATATTACCTTTATTTGCGATCCATACTTTTCTTCGATGGCTTTCATCACAGGTTGCATTTTTTTGCAGGGTATGCAATTCACTGAACCAAGCTCAACAAAAGTAATTTTAGGTTTATTTTCGGCTTGTACTAAAAAACTAACACAATAAATTAATAAAACTATTAGTGCATAAAAATGATTTTTTTTCATTTAATTGCTTTCTTTAATCCAACTAAGAATCTGACTTTCTGAGGGTATATTGCCAAAGCTAACTACTTTTTCATTAATTACTAATCCGGGTGTCATCATCACTCCATAACTCATAATTTGTTTGAGGTCAGTAACTTTTGTGATTTCGGCATTAATTGCCTCTTTTTCAATAATGCTTCTAACTTTGTTTTCAAGTGCCTGACATTTGGCACATCCAGTTCCGAGAATTTTGATATTCATAATATTTCCTTTCTTTTATTCTTTTATAAATTGATTTATTTCCTCTGTAATATATTTTTCAAATTTGTTGAAATCGTAATAATAATCCCAAATTTTATCAAGATTTTTCCATTTTACTTCTTTCCCATCTTCCTTTTTACTAAGGATCAATGACTGGGTATCAATTTGGTAATCCTGCTGATAGTGTTCATTATCCTCTTCGAGAAAATCTATTGATTTGAATTTAAAAAGACCATTATCCATTTCCTTCTGGAACCTTGTCTTTAAAATATTGCCTGTGTATTCTTCAATTGTCAAACAAGCATGACAACGTATGGTTGCGTGAAAATAAAGGATTTCAATTTTTGTATCCTTTGCGGATGAAAAATGAATCAGAATGACAAATAGAAACAGAAGAATAAACATTTTTTTCATATTTTTCCTTTATGTTAAACCGAACAAAAAACCAACAATTGTAGATAATATTATTACTAACAAAACATAAACTATTGTTTTCTTTGTACCTATAACACTTCTTATAACCAACATAGACGGTAGAGATAGAGCTGGACCGGCGAGAAGAAGAGCCAGTGCGGGACCTTTTCCCATTCCAGAACCCATCAAACCCTGTACTATTGGGATTTCTGTTAGAGTTGCGAAATACATAAATGCACCGATGACAGAACTTATTAAATTAGCTAATAATGAATTGCCTCCAACTAAACCATTAATCCACGAAGAGGGTATAATACCCTCGTGACCGGGTCTTCCCAACATAAACCCAGCAAATAAAACTCCTGCAAATAACAACGGGGTTATCTGCTTGGCAAATGTCCATGTTGATTCGAACCAATGCTTTAATTCGTCGTTGCCGGTCATTGTGATATATGTTAAGCCAAGAATTCCTAAACCAAAAGGTATGCTCGGATTTTGAAAAAAATATGTGGATATATAGACAATCACAGCTACAATTAATATTTTCAACCAGTTTGCTTTATACCATAATATCAAAATAACAGAAAATATTATAGATAAAACAATTGTAATATACCATTTTAAACTAAAAATACTAAACCAGAAACCTTCGTTAACATCTGGTTTAGCCCAATTTGAGAAAATTAAAATACCAATCAATATAGCAAAAAAGATAATTGTTTTCCAGAGTGGTCTTTGCTCATCGGAGTTGGGAATGTTAAAAGCGGATTCCATTTTAGCCCTCTCCTCTGTTCTATATATAAAAGCCATTACCAAACCAATAACAACTGAGAATACAATAGCACCGATCGCTCTTGCCAATGCAATATCAACTCCAAGAACTTTGCCGGATAAAATAATTGCAAGAACATTAATAGCAGGACCACTATAAAGAAAAGCTATCGCTGGACCTAAACCAGCCCCCATCATGTAGATACCTGAAAATAAAGGAAGAATAGTGCAGGAACAAACCGCAAGAATGCTTCCAGAAACTGACCCTACTCCATAAGCCAATGTTTTATTTGAATTAGGTCCAAGGTATTTCATAACAGAGTTCTGACTGACGAAAATGCCAATTGCTCCGGCTATGAAAAATGCAGGTAACAAACACAAAATAACATGCTCCTGTGCATACCATTTCATTAATTCCAAAGCTTCGAAAATAGCTCCATCAAATCTCTGGTTGCCAATTGGCAGATTATAGAACAGTATAAAGGCTCCAGCCAGATATATAAATATTTTTAGTTCTTTTTTCCAGTCCATCAAATTATACTTGACAGTTGTTCATTTTAATAATCGTCGAAATATTTAATTGCTACAAATTGTAAATCTATTTACATCTATAATTTTATTAAGGTCTTCCAAAATAATTGCTTCATCTTTCAAATAAATCTCTGTAGAGGCTAAAAGTTGATGAATTAATGGATTTTTACTGAGTCTGTTAATTTTATAATTAACCCATTTCCCATCTTTTTCATCAATAATAAAACCGGCATCCTTGAGAATTGAAAGGTGTTTAGAAACAGTTGAGAGAGCAATTTTCAGAATCGCTTGCAATTCGCAAACACAAAGAGATTTCTTCGAAAGTAAGATTAGAATTCTTATTCTATTTTTGTCAGACAAAGCAGAATATATTTTAGTTATTTCATCCATATTTTAAAATAAACATTTCGATGATTAGCGAAATTAAGAAAAAAATTTTTATATTACAAAATAATTTTTAGTAATTAAACTGGAGTTGCAAAAAGGGAATGGAAGGATTGTTATCATTTTTTATTAAAAGGGGATATGTCAGAGCAATGGGGTTAAATTGAAGCTTGATACTGCTCATTGACCCCTTTGGAGTCTTTCCCTTAAAGCTGAAATAAAGAGCAGAAAATCCTGTTATACCTCCTGCGGTAGTAAAAAGAGGTATAGAATTTCTTTTATCACCGGAGGTAATCATTACACCTATTCCAGCACCTATCAGAGCTCCACCCAGAGTTCCAAGAAAAATATAATCACCGTGAGAGGATTCAAAATCAACATCTGAAGTAATATAATTTCCCAACCATAAACCGACACAGGCTCCGATAGACCCAGCAATAGAATATGTTTTAGAATCTGATGATTCTGTCAGTGCAATTAAGCTTATTGGCAGGGCTGCACCAAGTAAACCCGAGGCTGTCAATACTGTGGCATCTCCCTCGGAGTAACTTTGCTTTTGGGTTAGTATGTCTCCCGCTAAATAACCGAGACCTGTTGTTGCAAGTGTTACTCCTGACCATAATCTGGGTGTATCATAAAGGTTTAAAAAATCTGTAATAGCTAATCCCAGAAATGTTCCGAAAACGGAAGTGCTAATCATTGTTGAAGCTTTTCCTGAGGTAAAATTCTGATTCTTAGCAATAATATAATTTATAATCATTTCCGAGATGCTCGAAAAAAGTATGGTGCCAATGACGGAATTTGATGAGGCGTTGGAAATTCCACCATTAATAAAATCAAACAAAAACATCCCATGTGCAATGCCAGCTAAACCTCCATAAGAGGAATAAGTCCCTACTGCTTTTGGAATTTCTGAATTCATTGTTAAATAATAAGGTAAAGCAAATGAAGCTCCGGCTGTAAGGAGATATAAACCAGTAAATAATGTTTCATCATCAACTTCAAAAGTTGTGGGTAATGCCCACCCCCAGAAACCCAAACCAAGAATAGTGGAGGTAACTACCAAAGGCAGCCTCCCGGATTGATCTAATGGTTTAATAGTTTCCATTGAAGCTAATTTTTTTGAGAAATCGAGCCTAAATGAGTCAAGTTGAGATTGGTTGTAATTTATTCTTTTTCTAACCATTAGATCATTACTTTTGTAATTGATTTCCAGAAAGTAATTTGAATCATCTATTTTGAAAAGCCGGGCTTCCTGAAAATATTCGTATTCTTTGAAAATACCGAGTTTTGAAGATAATTCTGATGTGATAACAAAAATTTTGCCTGAAGTGTCTGCAGGTATATTTATTTCCTGAGAATAAGAATTAATTCCAGTTAGAATAAATAATAAAATATATAAAAAAATTTTTTCCATTTTTTTTACTAAATAATATTTATAAATTAGAGAAAAATAATGATAAAAAAAATTAAAAGGTTAAAGTATTATGAACAAAAGAGTTTATATAATTGTTTCTATTTTTATTTTGATAGCCGTTATTATCCTGCTTTTGCTTAAATATTGCGACAAAAAAGAAATCATCGGAAGCACTCCAATTGTTGAAATCAAAGATTCATTTAAAATTCAACTCAAACCTGAATTCATTGTAAATTTATCTCCAGATGATGTAAGACCCGGTTTAATTCAGGGAACAATTTTTATTGTTCCAAATGATTTTGATTCCATTCAAACAATAAGCCCTAACAGCTTCATTATTGCTATATTTATTGAGGATTCATGCATATTTAAACCGGCTGATAAAGATATCGAAATACAAAGCATTTCTGCAAAAAAAGATAAGATAGCAACATCAGTCGTCCTTGATTATAGTGGCTCTATGTTTACCCCCTTTCAATTTCAAGATTATTCAAGTGGAACTGTAAACAGTATTATTCCAATAAACGAACTTATGTCTGCCGTCCAAAACTTCTTCAGTTATTATCAGGTTAATGATATAGCTGAAATAATTAAATTTGGAAGTGCTTACGATCAAAGTTCAGGTTTCACATATGATAAATCATCTTTGATTCAATTTATACAAAATAATAATTATGACAGAGGTGCAACAGCGCTTTATAACTCAGTTTATTATGCTATTAATAACTTAAAGACAATAAATCAGGATGAATACATCAGAGCTGTTATTGCTTTTGCAGACGGACAAAATAATGTACCCGGTTATTCAGATGATGATGTGATTAATCTTGCACATGAAAATAAAATACCTGTCTTTTCAGTTTGCTTTGAATCTACGCAAGGGGATTGCAATGCTTTAGAAAATATTTCATCCCAAACGGGGGGAATTAATTTAATATCATCTGACCCTTTATCTTTAATGGATTTATACAATAGGATTAATTATTCGATTAGAAATTCATATTATATTAAATTTAACTACCCTATTGATTTATTTCAAAAATATAAGGGAAGAGCAAAAATAAAACTGAGAATCGTTAAGGACAATATAGCTATCGCTGAATATATAAGATATTTATAAATTACTGATTATTCTGGTATTTATTCCTGAAAGTAATAAGGTAAAAGTTAGTCTCTTTGTCGTGTAGCTTTAATTCAAAGCTCCAGCCACCAAGTTTTTGCTTTTTGAGAGCTGGAAAAGACTCCTTAATCCATTTGTTGATTAAATCATTTGAAATGATATAGCTTTGGGGAGGATTTATATATGCCAGTGAGCTTATTGCTCTATATCCTCTTCGATAAGCCAGATCGAGTAATTCCCCTTTCTTATAGTATTCATATGCTTCATTATCAATATTTAAAGCGGTTCCGCTGAGAGCTGGTAAATTCAAGGAAAAGGATATAATGCCATCATCAAACTCTATCACTCCCTTTCCATCATAAACATTAGCTATTTGTTTTTCGATAACTTTCCTGTTTTTCCAGAATTCATAATACCTGTTTTCTTTGAATCTGTATTTCTCCATGAAAGCATTTGCAAAGACAAAAGTAACAATTAAAAGTATTGAGGAAAATACAATTCCATTTTTCCTTTCCAATTGAATTCTACTGACAAAATCCATTATCAAAATGTTTGTGATTAAGATACTTAGAGCAAAATACCAGTGTCCCTGATCCCAGAAATTGACAAAGAATAGATTATAAATTGATTTAAAGATAACATAAATTGATAAAGGAATTAAAAAATTCAAGTTCTTGTTGCCCTTAGATTTAATCTTTAATAAAAATAAAAGAGCTGTTATCAAAGGGAAATAAAGCAGAATTATACGCCATACTGCGTGCTCACCAAAAAAATTATCCTTTATCCAAACTGAAAAAAAAGATGAAAATGTATAAATGAAATTATCAAATGATAGATTTGATTTTATTAAACCGGAAACTGGCAAGAAAAAACCGGAATAGGTTTTGTTATAAATAACATAGATGACAATTGATAAAAACGGGAGAGTTAAAAGTAATAACGAGTTTTTTAATCTATCTTTTTGCTCTGAATTAATCAGGATGAATATTGAAAAGGCTAAAAGTAAAAAAAAGTCATCCAGCCTTGCAAAACCAAGAATTGTCAGCAATAATGAGAGAATTAAGAGATTTTTTTGCTTTAGAAAATCTTTTCCATTGTTTGATGATAGAAAAAGGAAAAAAATACCAAATAGAAAAACAGAGAGAGGCGTTTCCATCCCATTCATAAATGACCATGGAGAGCCATAAGGGAATAAAATAAATGAGAAAAAAACGAACAAAAAACCCGGAATTATTGCAAAAATCGAAATAGCTGAAGATTCGTAAATCTTAGAAATAGCAAGAGCTACAAAAATATATCCTAAAGTAACCAGAAAAACAGATAAAAAAAACACAAAATTTATTTGTGATATTGGATCTTGAATTTTGGAAAAACTAATGTTGAGAATATTTTGCCATAAAGGATGAAAGCCGTTGGTTGGATGATTTCCATCATAAGAACTAAAACCTGTTTTTTGATATTTATCAGCAACGTTTAAGTAATAGAAGGCATCTGAAGCAAAATAATCAAAAGCAGCTTTAATATCATTCTGTTTGTAATTTCTTAAATGGGGATAAATGCAAAAAAATGCTGTAAGGAAAATAATAAATATGGCTTTTAACCCGAATTTCATCATAAATTTGCCTTAAATATCAATTACAATTTAGTTAAATCAATCAAATTGAGGTAAAAAAAAAGAAAAATTTTATTATATTTAAATCTGAATAAATGTCCTTATAAGTTTTAAAATCTTGGGAAAAAATGACACAAAGAGAGCAGTGGGGAACACGCATAGGTCTTGTATTGGCAATGGCAGGTAACGCTGTGGGGCTTGGAAATTTTATCAGATTTCCTGTTCAGGCAGCTCAGAATGGAGGAGGAGCTTTCATGATTCCTTACTTTATTGCCTTCATTCTTCTTGCCATACCATTAATGTGGGTTGAATGGGCTATTGGAAGACACGGTGGCAAATATTCTCATGGCAGTCTTCCGGGCATGTTCGATGTAATGTGGCGGCATCCAATAGCTAAGTATTTAGGTGTTATTGGATTATTTATTTCCACTATTATTATGATATATTACTGTTATATTGAATCATGGACACTCGGATTCAGCTTTTTCTCATTAACAAAAATGTATTTTGGCGAGACCACATTCGAATCAATGGGTAGTTTCCTAAGGAGTTATCAGGGAGCAGGAGAAGGATTCTTTTCCAATATCTGGACAGCTTATATTTTTTTAATAATTACACTGGGAATAAACTTCTGGATTTTGAAGAGAGGTCTTTCTGAAGGAATAGAACTTCTCGCAAAAATTGCTTTACCTGCATTATTTGTTTTCGGAATTATATTGGCAATAAGAGTGATTTTCATAGGCACTCCAGACCCTGTCAATAAACCCGATTGGAACGTTGAAAATGGCTTTGCATTCATCTGGAATCCTAATTTTGCCGCTTTGAGCGATTCAAAAATCTGGCTTGCTGCTGCCGGTCAGGTTTTCTTTACCTTAAGCGTTGGTATGGGAACACTTCAAGCTTATGCAAGTTATTTGAAAGCAAAAAGTGATATTGCACTTTCTGGTCTTGCGACTGCATCGCTAAATGAATTTGCCGAAGTTATTATAGGCGGTTCAATAGCAATTCCTGTAGCTGTTGCATTTTTTGGGCTAACTACAACAAAGGAAATAGCACAAGGAGGAGCTTTCAATCTTGGATTTGTCTCTATGCCTATTATTTTTCAGAAAATACCATTCGGTGAATTTTTCGGATTCATCTGGTTCTTTTTATTATTTATAGCTGGTATTACTTCTTCAGTGGCAATGGTTCAGCCTTTAATTTCATTCCTCAAAGAACAGTTTAAAATTTCACATAATCGTGCAACCACAATAATTGGAATATTCATATTTATTTCAACACATTTTGTTGTGTTTTTCTTCAAATTTGGATTTCTTGATGAGCTTGATTATTGGGCAGGCACATTTGGTCTTGTTGTTGTGGCACTTATAGAAGTGATAATTTTTGCATGGATATGGGGTATTGACAAAGGTTGGGAAGAAATAAACAGGGGTTCTGATATCAAGGTTCCAAAAATCTTTTATCATATAATTAAATATGTAACACCTATATATCTTTTATTTATTTTAATAAATTGGACTATTCAGGAAGCTATTCCAACATTTTTTATGACGAAAGCCAATCCCGAAAACATTCCTTTCCTATGGGGTGCAAGGATTTTTATGTTGATTATTTTTGCTGGCTTATGTCTTTTGGTTTATTATGGTTGGAAGCGAAACAAACCACAGTATAATGGTATTATTAAGGAGTAATTATGAACGGATTACAATTAGAGGGAATAATATTTATGATTATAGCATGGACTATAGTTGGTTCATTAACTTTTTATTGTCTGTTTAAAATTCTGACAATTAAAAAAAATGAGGAAGAAGAGTAATTTAGCTTTTTCCTTTTCCCCCGATAATAATATTTTGTTAAATAAATTAAGGAATAGAATCATGAAACTAAATAAAATAACATATTTTTTTATGTATATGATGATTTTTCTGATTTATTCCTGCTCAGAAAAAGAGAATCCTATAAATCAAAATGAAGACCCGGTGCTGAATTCAATCATTCCAAACAAAGGAATTATAGGCCAGGCAATAACTTTGGAGGGGAAGAATTTTGGAGATGCACGAGGTAACAGTTTTGTTGATTTCAATGGCTCGAAACCCGGCTTCATGGATTATATTTCATGGTCTGCCACAGCAATTAAACTTTATGTTCCTATGGGAGCAACTTCTGGTAAAGTATATGTTAATGTAAATGGGAAAATCAGCAATTCTCTTGATTTTGAAATAATTGATCCGTCGGCAGATGCTCCGTTTATTGATTCAATTGATGTTAAAGAAGCCGAAATTGGTAGTTCCATTGTTATTTTTGGAAGAAATTTTCTTAATTCTCGAGGTAACAGCTATGTAGAATTTAACGGAGTTAAAGCAATTAATTATTTTGAATGGGCTGATAATAGAATTGTTGTTAAGGTTCCTAACGGGGCAACAACAGGTAAAGTTGTAGTTTGGGTTGAGGGAAAATCAAGCAATGGAGTTGATTTGATAATTGGTGTTAATCCCCCCTTGATTGAGAATTTAAATACATCTAATGCAAATATAGGTGATATTATAACAGTAACAGGAAAAAATTTCCGAACCACTAAGGATTCATCTTACGTGGAATTTAATGGCATTAAAGCTACAGATTATTCCCAATGGTCTGATAATCAAATTAAGGTTAAAGTGCCACCGGGAGCCGCAACAGGAAAAGTATATGTTGTTGTTGGTCAAAAAAAGAGTAATGGAGTTGATTTGGTTATTAAGGAACCAGAAGAACCTCCTTATATAGATCTTGTAGATAACACACAGCCGAGAATAGGAGATCAAATCACAATAACGGGAAAAAGATTTGGCAGCACTCAGGGTTCAAGCTATGTCCAATTCAAGGACACAAAAGCTACCGAATATTCATTATGGTCAGACACAAAAATAACAGTTAAAGTTCCCGCAGGAGCAGAAACTGGAAATATGTTTGTTGTTGTTGGAACAAAACATAGTAATTTCATCCTTATAACAATAAAGCCATTCGAAGGAGACCCGATAATAAATTATCTGGATAATTCACGTGCTCAGATTGGGACCGCAATTGGAATATATGGCTCTAATTTCGGGGACAAGCGGGGTAATAGTTATGTAGATTTCGGCGGTCAAAAAGCGTGGGATTACCCTCAATGGACTAATACAAAGATTGTTGTAAAAGTGCCTGAAGGCTCGCTCGTTGGCAAAACAATAAAAGTAACTGTTGTGGTTAATAACAAAATAAGTAATTCAAAAGATTTTACCGTTCAGGGTAGTTTCCAGCTATTGCCATTGGCTTTGGCTCCAGCAGGAAGTTTTATGATGGGAGGAACGGACGAGAATAATCCAAAGCACAAAGTAACCATTTCAAAACCTTTTTTCATCAGCAAATTCGAGGTAAATCAGCTGCAATGGAAAACAATAATGGATAATTCGAATCCAAGTCAGGAATATGAGCTTGGAGATTACAAACCGGTAAATCAGGTAACTTTCCCGAGAGCTGTTGAATTCTGCAATAGACTATCTCAGGCAGAAAAACTAACACCATGCTACACTATAAACGGCGATGAAATAACCTGTGACTTTAATGCAAATGGCTATCGCCTGCCAACTGAAGCAGAATGGGAATATGCCGCAAGGGCTGGAAAATCAGATTTTACTGATGATGAAATTTTGTCAATGGGTTGGTTTTTCGTAAACTCAAACAAGCACACTCAGGAGTGTGGTCAATTGAAGCCAAATGATTGGGGAATTTACGATATGTTTGGAAATGTTTATGAATGGTGCTGGGATTTTTATGATGATGATTATTACCATTCTTCACAAGAAATTGACCCACGTGGTCCCGATAAAGTTTCTAATCACAGAGTTATTCGTGGAGGCTGTTTTGAAAATGAACCATCAAAAGGGCATCCAGCAAAGAGATATTCATTCCCGTCAACTGGGGATAATTTTAATTATAATTTAGGTTTTAGGGTTGTAAGAAATAAATAATTATGAAAGAAACATCGCTAACAAGACTAACAATCAAGGATGCCGTTTTTTATGCTTATCACGGTGTGAAATCTGAGGAACAGGTGCTCGGCGGTAAATATGAAGTTGATTTAGACCTCTATTACAATGCCACAGAAGCAATTATTAATGATGACGTTAATTATGCTGTCAATTATGAAGAGGCTATGGTTTGCATCGAAGATGTAATAACCGAAGAATCATATAATCTGATTGAAACTATAACTAATGAAATATTAAATCAGGTTATGGAAAAGATGCCTAACATTGAGAAAGCTACCGTAAGAGTTCGTAAAATTAATGTTCCAATAAGGAATGTTGTCAGTTATATCGAAGCAGAACAATCAATTACAAGGAAATAATTTATTTATATCAAGTAATAAATTGAAAACTGTAATACTATCACTCGGTTCAAATATTAGTGATAGAAAAAATTATTTAATACTGGCTGTCAGATCGCTAATTAATTCAGGGCAATTATTTAATCACAGGTTTTCATCAATATATGAGACTGATCCTGTTGATTATCTCAATCAATCAAAATTTTTGAATATGGCAATTTCTGCCGGGACTGACTTGGAGCCGTTTGAATTACTAAATTTATGTCATAGTATCGAAGTTAATTTAGGCAGAAAAAAAAGAGCTAAATGGCACGAACGGGAAATTGATATTGATATTATTTTCTACGATGGTGAAATAATTCATAGCAAAGATTTAGTTATTCCACACCAGAGGATGCACCTCAGAAGATTTGTTTTAGAGCCGATTAATGAAATAGCACCGGATTTTATTCATCCAATTTTTAATATGTCCATTGAAGATTTATTAAAAAAATGTCCTGATGAATCACAAGTTTTATTTTTTGATAAATTGAACTTTGATAATTGAACTTAATAATGAAAGAAGAAATAAAAAACAAAGTTCTTGAACTTACCGATATAGTAGATATAATCGGTGAAGTAGTTGACTTAAGAAAGAGAGGAACAAATTATATAGGACTTTGTCCCTTTCATCAGGAAAAAACACCTTCTTTCACAGTATCCCCCGAAAAGTCAATTTATAAATGTTTTGGATGCGGAAAAGCGGGTAATGCTCTGACATTTATGATGGATTATTATGGATATAGCTTTCAGGAAAGCCTAAAAATTCTTGCTTCGAAAGTCGGTATTAGATTAGAAGAAAAAAAATCCCAAAAAAACAGCGAGCAAACATCAAAAAGGGATTCAATTCTTGAAATTCTGGAAAAAGCCAATGAACATTATCATAATAACTTAAAGACTACTTCAGGAAAAGCTGTTCTTAGCTATTTTCACAACCGAGGCTATAAGGACGAAACAATAAATGAATTCTATCTTGGATATTCAATAAACAGTTGGGATAACATACTAAAACTGCTGAAAAATCAAGGATATGATGAAAATTTGATATTTGAATCGGGTTTGCTTGTTAAAAATGAAGAGAACGGAACTTACTACGATAGATTCAGAGGCAGGGCAATGTTCCCGATTCAGGATAAATTTGGCAAGGTGATTGGCTTTGGTGCCAGAATTTTAACCGATGAAAAAGACCAACCAAAGTATATTAACACTCCTCAAACTCTTGTTTATGACAAAAGTAAAACTCTATACGGTTTGTTTCAGGCAAAAAACGAAATCCGTTCAAAAAAATATGCCATTATGGTTGAAGGATATGCTGACGTAATTTCCCTTCATCAGGCGGGATTCAAAAATTCGATTTCTTCAAGCGGAACTGCACTGACAAATGATCAGCTGGGAATATTAAAATCATACTGCAAAAAGATTTATTTTGTTTACGATGCCGATGAAGCAGGGATAAAAGCAACTGAAAGAGGGCTTGAACTTGCAATTAAACAGGGATTTGAGATTTTTATTGTCCTTCTGCCAAAAGGAGAAGATCCAGACAGTCTTATCAAAAAGCATGGAAAGACATTATTTGAAAAATATCTTGATGAAGCTGTTGATTTTATCGAGTTTATAATAGAATTAAAGCAAAAACAATCCAATATTAATTCACCGACTGAAAAAGCTGAATTAATCAGATATCTTGTTGATCTGGTTACGAAAATACCCGATAGGTTACAGCATGATATCTATATATCCAAAATAGCCTCTTCGCTGAATTTAACCGAAAAGCAGTTAGAAGCAATTTACACAGAAAAAAACAAAATTGAAGCAAAAGAAAAAACAAAAGAAGCTCAGACTTCAGCTCAAAAATCAGAAACAAAAGGTGAACAAACTAAAGCATTTGAAAGGGAAAATTTTAGTAAAAAAAATTTAGAAGAAGAAATTCTTCCAGAAGAAAAAATTATACTTCACTTTATTTTAAAGAAGCCAGAAATACTTAATGAGTTAGACAAAAAGTACAAAATATTGAAACATGGTCTAATAACTAATACTGCTGAAAAGCTATTTAGAATCTTAGTTCAGATAATTTCTGACGGGGATAATATTCCAGAAAGACTCATTGATGATCAGGAGATTGAGCAAGCAGACAAAAATTTTTTGCTGGAATTACTATTGAAAGATGACGCTTTAATAAATGAACAAGCAAGCTCGAATTGGAAAGATTTTATCAGGGGAATGAAAGATACTGAATCAATTAAGCCTTTAACAGATGCATATCTTAATCTTGAAATTATCAGAATCGAAAAGGAGTTGAAAAATCTCAAAGCAAAAATTAAGGAAATAGATTTTGAAGAGCAGAAAGAAAATATTATAATTATTGATAAATTGTTAAAGAAGAAAGCACAGATTTTAAAAATTTTTGATTCAAATTCAATTGGGAAAAAATAAAAATAAGTTTCCAACTTTTTTGGGAAAAGGGGTTAAAGAATTAACAAGCAAAAAAGCTTTACTTGGGGCATTCCTTTTTGCGGTAGCCCTTTGGTTTTATACAAGCTTGAATCAGGAATTCTATACAACCATCAGAATACCTTTAAAGATAATTACATCAGATAGCTGGTCAATTGAATTTTCTGGAAAAGATAGATTTATTAATGAAGTTCCGATAGAAGTAAAAGGAAACGGTTGGCAGCTTTTTAATCTTCTGTTCATCAATCCAGCTTACGAGATAGTGATTGACTTATCCAATAAGGATATTGATTCGATTTATCAAATTTCGAGAAATGATTTAATTGATAACGTCAAATTTTTAGGAAATGCAAGGGCTGTTTCAACCAATTCTCCACCTATCACTGTGAGGTTAGGACGAATTGGGATAAGCTCTGTTGAAGTAAAGCCAAGAGTCAGAATTATTCCGAAGGAAGGATTCCTTTTGCTTGGTAAAGTAAAAGTTAATCCTGATATTATCAACATTAGGGGTAATGAAAAAATTATTAAGCAGATTCAATATTGGTCAACTGAGAGTCAGGTTTTTACTGATGTTGATAAACCGTTTTTGTTTGAAGTTCCATTGAAAGATACATTATCAAACATTATCACTCTATCCCAAAAGGAAGTGAAGGTAAGCGGTGAAGTTCAACAAATTGCAGAAATGATTTTTTATGATGTTCCAATCAAAACAAAAGGAAGAGACTTAGGCGAAAACCATGTTTTAGTTCCAGATAAGTTCAAAGTTACGATCAGAAGTGGAATTGCTATGATTACAAAAATTAATCCAAAAGATATAAATATAAGTCTTGATTATTATCAGATTATGAATGATGATACTGGTGTTTTAGTTCCAGAGATAAGTGTTCCTGAGAATTATAAAGTTTTATCAATAGAACCCAAATATGTTTATCATTATCTAAGATAAAAAAAAATCAATTAAAATCAATCAATTAGTAATATTAAATTTTGAAATGCTGATATTTTTTATAATATTTGTCATTGCTAAAAAAAATTTTTTATAACTTTATTAATTTATTTGGAGAATAAGTGGATTTATTTGAAAAGTGTTATAGTTTTGTTAGAGCTGACGAAGTAAAAGCAATGGGTTTATACCCATATTTCAGAGCAATTGAAGAAAACGAAGGACCTGAAGTCAGGATCGAGGGTCGAAAATTTATTATGGCTGGTTCGAATAATTATTTGGGACTTACTGCACATCCGAGGGTTAAAGAAGCCTCTATGAATGCCATAAAAAAATATGGAACTGGATGCTCTGGGTCGAGATATTTAACTGGAACAGTTGACCTTCATATTGAGTTAGAACATAGAATTGCAGAATTCTTGGGCTTCGAGTCTGTGTTGCTTTTTAGCACTGGTTATCAGACTGCAATCGGAGTAATTTCAACGCTTGTCTCAAAAGGTGATTATATTATTCTTGATAAGGAAAATCATGCATGTATAGTAAACGGAGCAATGATGGCAAAAGGGGCATTTGCTGAATTTGTGCGATATAAGCATAATGATATGGACGATCTCGAAAAGACCCTTTCAAGAATTCCTGAGTCTGCAGGGAAATTTATAGTAACTGATGGAGTATTTTCGGTTACTGGCGAAATTGTAGATCTTCCGAATCTTATCAGAGTTGCAAAAAAATACGGTGCAAGAATCCTTGTTGATGACGCTCATGCTGTTGGGGTGATAGGTAAAGGTGGAAGAGGGACACCGTCGCATTATGGGTTGGAGTCAGAAACAGATTTAGTGATGGGAACTTTTTCAAAAACATTTTCTTCCTTGGGAGGATTTGTTGCGGGTCCTGAACGAGTAACAAACTATCTGAAGCATCATTCCCCCGCAATTATTTTCAGTGCAAGTCCAACCCCAGCTTCCTGTGCTGCAGCTCTTGTCTCTCTTGAGATTTTGATGGAAGAGCCGTGGAGAGTGGATAAGCTGATTTCCAACTCAAATAAAATGAGAAAAGGATTCAAAGAACTCGGATTTACAATTGTAGAGCATGAAACAGCTATTGTGCCTGTAATTGTTGGAGATGTGGACAAAGCATTTCTTCTCTGGCGAAAACTTTTTGATCTCGGAGTGTTCGTAAATGCATTCATTCCGCCCGGGGTACCGCCAAATATGAGTATGATGAGAACAAGTTATATGGCAACTCATGAAGATGTTCATCTGGAACAGATTCTTGATGCCTTCAAAATTGCAGGTAAAGACTTAGGGCTTATTTAAATAAATATAAATTTTTAATTTTTTTAATTTTTTTTGTAACATTCGTTCCTTTTGTTTGTTAATACTTATACCTGATTAAAAAAATCAGTTAAAAGTAATTAAATGCTATATTTTAATAAGAAAATTATATATATTTGACGATAATCAATAATGAAAACTCAATTAATTTTATTTAACTATTGGAGGAATTTATGAAAAACAGTTTACGAATTATCCTCTTTCTGTTTTTGCTCATTAGCTTAATAGTTCCTAAGGGTGCATTTGGCGAAGTAAATGAGGAAGATATCAAAAGCAGTCTGCCAAAAATGTTAGGAGCAAATAACGTGGGCAAGGAGTTCTGGTTCACAATACCGCCTTGCTTTGAGGATGAAAGCTATGGGTTTTCGAACTTTATTAAAATATTTGTTACCTCACCGGTTAAAACACTTGTTACTGTTGAAGTTCCCGGTAAAGGTTTCCTGAGGTCAAGGATGACAATAGCAAATGATGTTATAGAATTCAATATAACACCAGTCATCGGACAGGCTTATACCAAAGCTGGACGTGACCCGAACGTTCCTGAGCAGGTTTACGCTGGTTCTGGTATTCATGTCTATGCAAATGATCCGATGGTTGTTTATTGCGTGGTTAGATATAGATACACAAGTGATGGATTCCTTGCAATTCCTGTTTCATCTCTTGGTAAAGAGTACATTGTAGCCGGACATAAAGTAGATGCTATGTTTCGAGCAGTATGGAACTACAAGCTTCCAAATACCTGCGGTATTGTTGCTGCTTATGATGACACAAAAGTCAGATTTACTCTGGGTGGCAATTCTGTAACCAAAACAGCCGGTGGAATGAAACCGGGTCAAACAAAGGAAGCCATCCTTATGAAAGGTGATGTTTGGATGTTTTCAACAGATGCAGATGAAGCTGAATTATCAGGAAGTAAAGTTGTAGCAAACAAACCAGTTGCACTTGTTACTGGTAATCAATGTAATAATATTCCAACAGGTAATCAGTGGTGTGATTACACTGTTGAAATGGACATACCGACATTTACATGGGGAACTGATTATCATGTTCCAAAAGTTCCTAAAAGAAAGCATTCTTCCCCGATAAAAATATTTGCAAAAGAACCAAATACCCGTATATACAAGGATGGAAATCAGATAGGATTTCTTCCCGATGCAGGCGGTATTGAAGGAAGAGCGTTCCTCGATATGAGAATGGTTCCACTCGGTCAGACTCCTCGCTCAGTTGTTATTTCTGGTGATAAACCAATCGGAGTAACGCTTTATAACACTGGCGTTCAGGAAGATGGATACCCACATCCAAATAGTGACCCGTTTGTTATGGTTATGACTCCATTGCAGCAATATCAGAAAGAAATCACATTCTGTACACCGGGTATCATGGGCGGTGATGCATTCCCTGAAAATTATATCAATTTAGTTTATGAAACCGACTCTCTGGGAATGATGCCTATTGATATGGAATTTGCACAGGTTCAGGGCGGTCAGTTTGTTTGGAGAGCTTTGAGATCCAGATTCCCGGGTATTGACGAGCTTTTCAATTATGATGTTGAAGGAAGAAAATATGCTCTCAAAACAATCACTCTTCCCGGCGATGGTGTTTATAAAATAAGAGCAAAAAGACCATTTGCAGCCTATTCGTTCGGTTATTCAAGCTATGATTCTTATGGATTCCCGACCAGCGCAGCCCTTGCAGACCTTGAAAAGCCTGACACAGTTCCACCAGATCCAAAGTGGATAGTTGAATGCGATGGAACAGTTAAGGGTGCAACAGTTACTGATATGCCTGATGATGCAAAGATTAGATCTAATCTTGCTATGATTGTTCTTGATGCTGCCGAAAGCTATAATTATATCCTTGATTATGATGAGTTCGTCCCCGGTGAAACAAGAACAACTAACTGGTCATTGAAAGTTGTTGACCTTGAACAGGATGCCAAAGCAGTGATAGTATTTTCTGACAGACGTGGAAATGATACTAGCATCACAGTCATTTACAAAGCTATCAAACTTGCAATTAAACCAGAAAAAGTTAATCTGGGAACACTAAAAATAGGTGAGAAAAAGTCAGCTCAATTTCAGGCAATTAATGAGTCAGAAACCTCACCTGTCAAATTAACAAGCCTCAGATTGAAGAGTGGAAATCAAGGATTTAATTTGATTTTGCCACCAAATGTTGTTCTACCCTATTGGTTAGGTCCAAAACAAAGCATTGATTTCACTGTCGAATTTACAGCAACACAGGAAGGAACTTTTTCAGATTCCATTGGAATAGGGGATACCTGCTTCTTTGCTTATAAATCCAGAATTGAAGCTAAGGTTGGTGAACCAATTATTGACGTTACAGATGTTAATTTTGGCTGTTTAACCATTAACAAACCACCGGTTAACAAACCATTTACAATAACCAATACAGGTTCTGTAGATCTTATTATTACTGGTTACAAAGGACCAACTGACCCGGTTTACTCTACAGATTTGCCTCCTGTTGATGTTAATGGTTTAATGGTTAATCCAATTGTGATAGAGCCGAAGAAATCATTTATATTTAATGTATTTTTTGCACCAACAGCCGAAAAGGATTATCCTGACCAGATAGTTTTCTTTAACGATGCCAGACAATTAGACAGTATCTGTGTTATTTTCGGTTGTGGTATTGCTCCCGGGCTTGCTTCAAACTCTTATGACTGGCAAAGAAAAAGAATTAATAAGGGACCTTACGATGCTATTGGCACACAGGTTTTAACAGTAGTCAATACTGGAACAGAGCAAGTTTCTGTTACAAGCCTCATTCAACAACCCGGTTCAATGCATCCCGAGGCATTTGAATTTGACAGAACAAAATACTTGAATCTTATACTTCAACCAAAAGAGGAATTATATACACCCGTTGTATTTAATCCTAAAGTTGTAGGCGAGCACAAAGTTGAATTTGCTTTTGAAAATTCAGCTTACAGCAAAGCTAAATCTGTTTTGGAAGGAATTGGTATTATTCCAGTCATAGCAACATCGGATTACGATTTTGACACAACTATCGTAAATGATTTTGCAAAGAAACAGACAAGAACCATCAGAATAACAAATACAAGATATCAATGGGATGATTCAGTTACAATTACTGATCTGGTTGTTAATCCTCCGGGTGCAATTTCAACTGATGGTGTGAATTATGGTACGGAAGGTTTCAGGTTCAATAAAGCATCCTTGAACTTACCTGTTACATTACAACCCGGTGAATTCATCGAATTTGAGGCTGAATTCGTTGCTTCTCATATTGG
>CAYYPE010000016.1:0-39908 GCA_964473465.1 uncultured Hyphomicrobiales bacterium | reverse complement strand
GTCCCTGCTCTTATATATAATACAATTTCAAGAAAAAAAGTGACATTATTTTTTTCGTATTTTATTGGCATTATATTTGCAGGGGGGGGGACATTTAATAATAATCTAATTTTTGCTTTCAACCTTTTATGTCTCTGTTTTATAGCACTTTCAGTTTCATTTAAATATACCGCGATTTCTTTTAGTGTCATTCCATCTGAATAATGCATATCGAGTAATTTGTGTTCGTCAAGTGATAATTTATCTAATACAGAAATTATACTCATGTATTGACTGATAAATTCATCTTCAGCATCTTCATCTGAAGAATAAAGAATATTGGTAATTAGGTTAGTGAACCTCTGTTTTATTTTATCCTTTTTTATATGGTTTGATATCTTGTTTTTTAAAGATTTGTGAATGTAGCGTTTAAAATAGCGAATGTTTTTGCCTTCGAATTTGTCTTTATTTTCAATAACTTTAAGCATAATTTCATCTAAGAATTCTTTTAAGTATTCATGGTCGTAACAATAATTATCAATACATACTCTGTTTTTTGTATCTTCATTTATGACAATAATAAAATGTTCCAGATTAGGAGGGATAAAGTTCTTATCGTTATTTTTTTCCGATTTCAATAGTTTTATCCTGCAGAGATAACAGAAGTTTTTTTTATTGGAATCAGGTGTAATATAAAAAAAAATAAGAAATAAAAAAAATTACTTTCCTGATTTTGTTCTATTATCAAGTTTGCAGAGCAATTGACAATTTTCTATTAAAGATGTGTAAGTAAGGTAAAAGATTATCGAAAGATACCTATTTCACAACTGTAAATTGCTTTGACAATGTAGTCTTTTTCCCTTTGAGTCTTGCTAAATAAATACCTGTATTATTAGTAGAAGAATTGAAACTAAAATTATATTCAAAATTTGCTTTGATTTCTCCATCAAATAATTCTTCGATGAGTCTTCCATTAATATCAAAAATTTCAATTTTACAGCGGTCATCATGCTGAAGTATAACATTCAATATTGTCTCGCTATTATTGCTACAAATTTTGAACATCTGGGTTTCTGCTTCCCCAATTTCATTTTCATCCTGATCGGTAGATTTACTCCAATTGTATGGATAGCTTCCTTTAATGTTATATTTTTTATCAAGGAAATCATGAACCGTTTTCGAAGATGAAGAGCTATTGCAATCATTCATCAAAATTATTTCGGAAATTAATCCTGTAAAATGATAACCGCAAGTAACACCAGTTGCAAAATCGTGAAATCTTGAACCAGTTGAAGCCCCACCTATCCCGGTCAAACTTATATCACAAATAATTCCATGAAAATTTTTGTAATCGCTTGCATTCCCGTCAAGAATCCCCCTGAATTTTGAACCGTCGTATTCAATTTGAGCAAGATGAAGCCCGGGACCGATTTTTTGTTTCAAAAATACCTTTTTCCATTCTTTATAAATACCAAAATATATATTGTCCGGTGGTTCTATATAAATTGAAAAGCCTGAGGTTGCCCCTCCTGCCTCAAAAATTACTTGCTTGCGGCTTAAATCCTCGCAGTAAAAAACAATAGACAGTGTCTTTTTTGAATTATCTTCAAATTCTAAATCAGTTGTTATTCTCGGATTATAGTTAATAGTAATTATATCTCCTTCACCAAATTTTGTATTACCTTCAAATTTAACCGAAGGATACCCATTGATGCCATCTTTTATAAATTTTGGCATTCTTGAAGATTTATTCTGAATAGCAATTAATCCATTCTCAGACTTATCCGACCATTGACTAATGGGTGAATTCTCATCTGATTGTATGTTATCCCCAGAAAGCCATAACGAGAATTTTTGATATAAAATTTTTGGAAAAATATTATTATCATAATCTAATTGATAGGAACAAGGGCTTAGTTTGTTTTCTTCCAGAAGGAAATTTTGAAATTGAGAATATAATGAATTTATTGTAGTTAAGGAAGTTATAATAATCAAAATTGCAAAATAAAAATATTTCATCCCGAAACCTATGATTTACTTATGAAATAAACTATCCTTAGTCATATATTTCATCATCCCTGCGAAGTTAGTATCGGCAGTTGTTCCAATTCTTTTAGTTATTGAAGAAAAATTAATTTATAGTTAACTTTAATTTTTTACTTGACTTTAATATTTTTTTTATTATTTTTGCAGTTGACTATAAAATTAATTTAAAATATAAAAATAAATATGACACAAAATTTAGATATCACTTTAAGGGAGAAAAAAGCGGCACATATCAAACTCGGATTATTAATGGCTGCTTCTAAGCGTATGCTGGAGAAATCTTTGGATGAAATATCCGTAAAAGAGCTTTGCGATGACGTGATGATATCAGAAGGAACATTTTTCAACTATTTCCCCAAAAAAAACGATTTGCTGATTTATTATGTTCAGCTTTGGTCAGTCGAGGTTAGCTGGCGGGTTACTCATGAGTTCAACTTTTCTACACAATTCGAATATATATGTGAAATATTCAGTTTAACGGCTGAAAAATTCCTTCAGGGGTTTAAAATCATGAAGGAAATCATAGCCTTATTTGCTGTTTACCAACCAAATTACGAGACAATTAAACTTACAAAAGCCGAATTAGTTCAGGCTTTCCCGAATTTTGACGGAATAGATGAAGTCGAACCATTGCCATTCTACGAAACATATCGTCCATTTCTCACCAAGGCTGTTATTAATGGTGAGCTGCCCCAAGACAGTGATTTGAAGATTATAGAATTAGGATTGTGGTCAATTTTTTTTGGTGTTCCTCTTCTGGTTCCTATGGAAAAAGTTGAGAAGATATCCTATCTATATAAGATTCTGCTTAATATTTTCTGGGATAGATTAAAAAAAGAAAATTAATAAATTTAAAATAAATATTAAAGGTGAATTATGAAAAATATAGCAATTTGCATGGTTATTCTTTTTATGATATTACAGGAAACTGCAATTTCGCAGGAGAATAACGGATTACCACAGCAAACTATAAAAGGCAAGGTGTTCAATAAAGTGAATAAATTGCCAATTGTCGGTGCAACAGTGTCAATCATTGGAACTAAATATGGAAATTACACAACTAAAGATGGAAGTTTCAAAATTGAAAAAGTGCATGTTGGAAGACACACAATACGAATTACTGCCGTAGGTTACGAACCAATGCAGTTCAATATTATATTGAATTCCGGAAGCGAATTGAATCTTAATATCGAGTTGACTGAAAGCTTTGTGCAAACTGATACGGTTTATGTCTCAGCTGTCAAAGATAAATTCTCACCGAATAACGAAGCAGCTCTTGTAAGTTCTGCAATGTTCACAATTGATGATGCACAGCGATTTGCTGGAAGCAGAATGGATGTTGCTCGAATGGCTCAGAATTTTGCAGGCGTTCTGGGGGCTGATGATAGAAGAAATGATATTATCATTCGTGGTGGTTCGCCCACAGAGCTATTATGGAGGCTCGACGGGCTTGACATACCTAATCCTAACCATTTTGCAACTCAAGGAGCCACGGGTGGACCTGTAAGTGCATTGAATTCAAACCTTCTGGATAATAGTGATTTCTTAACTGGGGCTTTTCCAGCTGAATATACCGGGAAAATGTCTGGCGTTTTTGATATCAGACTAAAAAAAGGAAATAATGAAAAATATGAGTTTCTTGGGGAGTTCGGTTTCAACGGATTTGAATTAGGTGCTCAAGGACCTCTACCAGTCATTAAAGGTTCATTTATTGCCAACTATCGTTATTCATTTTTGGATTTGCTGGATAAGATTGTTGATTTCGGATTTGCAGGAATTCCAAGATACTCTGATTTTACATCTAAATTTGATTTACCAATAAATAATGACAATAATCTTTCTGTTACTTTATTCCTTGGAACAAGTGACATATATATTCAAAATAGTAAATTAGATACTGTTTATACCGGTGATCTTGATATAAAGAACGGAACTGATTTAGCTGCAATAGGAATAAACTGGTATCATAATTATTCCGACAAATTGTTTGGAGAGATGATTTTAGGTTATGTCTATGGTAGATTTAGAAACGAATTGGATTCAATAACAACTGATAACAACAATAAGGTTCTCAGTCTGGATAAATGGTTTAGCGGTAATTCCTCCGAAGGTTATTACACATTAAAATATAACTTAAATTATTCACCTAACAGACAAAATTATTTTACAGCTGGTATTGAAGCAAGATCACCATTTTATCGCTTAAAGGAAGAAAGATTTACGATAAGTGGTTCAGGATATAAACCTTGGAATCTTGACAAAACAGGGAATACTCTTCACCTCCTGTCGTTTATAAACTGGAATTGGAGAATAACTAAGGACATTACACTCAATACTGGTTTGGCAGGTCAATATTTTGAGTTATCCAAAAAATCAACATTAGAACCTCGAATTGGATTTTCTTATAAAATTGACGATTTAAGTAGCATTAATCTTGGATATGGCATTCACCGACAAATTTTGCCGCTACTTACCTATTTTTATTCTGATGATAATAAGAATCTGGATTTTATACAATCTATTCATTACGTTGCTGGGTATTCGTATAATATAGCTTCTGATGCAATTATTAAAATTGAAGGATATTACAAAGATATATCAAAAGCTCCAGTCAGGAAAGATAAAAAAGACTCATGGTCATTTCTTAATAGCGGAGTAAATTTTGGCTTAATTGGGGGACAGGACGAGGCTTACGTAAGTCAAGGAACTGGAAGGGCTTATGGTGCGGAATTTTCATTCATAAAGAACTTCTCAAATGGCTATTATCTTTTGACAACTGCATCTTACGTCCGTCAACAATATAAAGGCTCAGACGGTGTTCTTAGGTTTGGATCTTTTGACAATCTTTATATTTTGAATATTCTTGGTGGGTATGAAATAGTAATAAGTCCGAGCTTTTCAATTGAAATTTCGGGTAAATATACTATTGCAGGTGGAGCCCCTTATACGCCTATAGATGTAAAAAATTCTATTCTGACTAAAGAAACGAAATATATTGATAGTCTTGCTTACTCATTAAGAAACGATCCATATTCAAGATTTGATATAAGGATTGATTTTCGTAATAATTTCAAAAACCTTGCTTTGGTAAGCTACATTTCTATTGAAAATATGTTTAACACAAGAAACATCTGGTTCCGATGGTTTAATCAGCAAAAAGGTTCCGTAACCGAAATACCTCAGTTAGGATTTTTCTTTGTGGGTGGTATAAGAATTGAATTTTAAATAATTTGAAAAAATCAGAAAAAACTATGATAATACTAAGCGATGATATTGATTATGCTAAAATATACTTTCCAGATTCAGAATTTGGAAATTATATAAATCATTCTGAGTCCAATTTGAATTTTCTTAAAGAAAATTTTTTTGAGGATAATGATATTTATAGTTCTTATCTCGAACATGATTTTTGGAACAAATGTATTATCGTCAAAGAATCAGAAAAATCTCAATATGATATTCTGGTCGAATTAATGGGAAAAAATCAAAAATTAGATGAAAAAACAATCTGTCTGACAGGAACAAGTAAAAAATTACACGGTTTCAGAAATCGCCCATGGAAAGCGGAAATGGGGAACATACATCTTTCGGTTTATCTAAGACCAGATATTGAAGTAGAAAATCCCACAGGGGTTTTTCTCGCACTTGCTGCTGTTTCAACCTTAAAAGCCATTCAGAAATCAGGGAATTTTAAGATTCATCCAATGATAAAATGGGTAAATGATATTTTTTTTGGGAACTCGAAGGTTGCTGGTGTTCTTGCACACACCGTTCAAATGAAGAGGGAAATTAAAGGCGTTGTAATTGGTATAGGAGTTAACGTTTGCTCAAAACCAGAAGTTGAACCAACAAAATTTGTACCTTCAATAACAAATATTAATGAGCAGATCCAGGATGATAAAATTACTGAAGTCGTTACATTTAAGCATTTGATTAATGAGATAAAAACTAATTATGATTTAGTCCTAGAAGGCAATAGTGAAAGAATTATAGAGGAGTATAAAAAGCATTCTTTACTTTTAGGAAAAAAAGTCAGAATATGGTCTGACCCTCTAATAAATGAAGAGCCAAAAATCCTTCACGAAGGAACTGTTACAGAAATTGGCAACAATCTTGAGCTGTTCATTGATAATTCAGATGTACCAATTATTAATGGTCGCCCGGAAATAATGAATTAAATAATACTCTAATCTATTTTTCTTATTTTTGTACTGAAAAAAATATCTAAAATTATGATTAGAATTGTAATAGTATTGATTTTTCAGATTTTCGTTACTGTTTATTCACAGCAGTGCTTCGATGATATTGTTATTGATGGTTCTGAAAAGATTGATAAATATGGAATAGATTCAACAGGAAACTGGTGGGCAATAACCAAGCCTTATACAAATAGATTCAGACTTTATGTTAATGGAAAACAATCAGAGATTTTTTCAGGTATTCAAGATATTAGGTTTTCAAGGGATGGTAAAAGATGGGCTTGTTATGCTAAAGATGATGGAAATTACTGGCATCTGCTGACAAATGACACTACTTTATATCTTAAGGCTTTCAGAGTCGGGCAGTTATTCTTTACCCCTGACTCAAAGAATTTATTCTTTTCATACACAACTGAAGGCAGGCAAAGTCTCTCGGGCAAAATTGAAAGCAATGGTAATGTCAAGTTTGGTTCTTCTAAAGATTTAGATATACCTGACGTTACAACAATATATATTTCTTTGGATACAAAAAGAAAAGCAATTGTAACTAAAAGAGATGGTGGGTTCTATGTTAGGCTTGGGAATAATCAAGGACCAAGATTTGACGCAGTAAAGGCTATCGGATATTGGAATGATGGTTCTTTTCTCTATGCTGCCAAACTCGGTAATAGTTGGGAAATATTCAAAGATCGTGAATCGATTTCCGAACCTTTCAATAGAATCATTGACTCAAAGATGAATCCAGAAGGCACTATTGCTGCAATAGCTATTGAAAGAACCAAATATGAGCAAATTGTTTTAACTATAAATGATAACTATTATGAACCACTTGTAAGCAGGGTATATGATTGGGTTGGCAATATTGAAATTAATCCTGTTCTTGAAATAGTTGCTTTTAAAGCAAAAAAAAATAATCAATTTTATATAGTCTATAGTAATACTGAATATATTGCTGGAAATAATTCAACAAAGCCTCTTTTTACTTTCGATGGCAAAGACATATTTTTTTTGGGCTGCGATCTGGATTGTTATGTAAATATTAATGGAAGGCGTTATTCAATGAATCAGGAAATTGATTTAAAAGGAAATTTTGTAAAAAAACCCGGCGAACCCTCAATTGCGTATTCAACAAGTTCAGCCCTTGTCATAAGAAATCTTGAAAAAAATACTCTTTCCGCAAGTAAAATGATGGATGAGATGTCCGAACCAATTTATAATTGGAAAAAACAAAGATACGAAGCTCTTGGAATATTAGGTAACAAGCTTTATTTTATTTATTGTAAATAGTAAAATTTGAAAGAATATGCATCGAATTAATTATGTGATATTAATTTTTTTTCTGGGAATTATTTTTTTATCCTGTAACAACAACAATACAGATAAAGAAAATCAAATCCGCGAACTGGAAAGAAATCGGGCAGAAAGAAAACACGATAATCCATCCGATTCTCTTGCACCTCAGATTTTGAAATATGACCCAAAAACTACCTTTGCTGGTCAGGATTTTAATCTTCACGACGGTAAATCTGTCATCTGGATGGAAGTTAAGAATTTAAAAAAATCCGTGATTGTTGTTTGGGAAGGCAGACAATTGCGAGCAGATAAAAATCCTGAACTAACTCTTCTTTCTTTTGTTGTTCCTAAAGAATTATATTCTGAGCCGGGTTCCTATGAAATATTTCTACTCGACACAGAAACCGGGCTGAAGTCCAAAAATGTTTACTTTACAGTGCAATAGTAATTTCAACAAAACCGAATGAATTTAAAAAGCACCTATGAATGGATAATGTCAGATGAAAAGAGAAAATTCACTTTTTTCGTTCTGGCTTTGTATTTTTTCAATGTGATTATAAAAATTATTTTTTCTTTTTTTGTTCCCGGACCAGAAATACTTGGAGATGAAGTATATTATAAAGATTTGGCTTGGGCATTTTATCATCTCGATATTTTTAAGATTAAAATCGCAAAAGTCCCCTATGTCTATCCATTTATTCTTGCCCCTTCATTCTTCGCTGGTGATAATTTTCATTTAGCGATGCTGATTATTAATGCTTTTTTATCTTCCACTTTGGTTTTCCCGGTTTGGTTATTATCCAGAATGTTCCTTGATAGAAAAGATGCAATTTATCCTGCAATTATTTCAACCTTTTTACCTTATCATTACACATTCCCTCAAACTGTTATGACAGAGAATTTATTTTTTCCGATGTTTGTTATGACAGTATATGCTTTTTTTAAAGCGAGAAATGAACTAAAGGAAAAATGGGTTATATTGTTTGGAGTTTTATTAGGGCTTTCGTTAATAACCCGTGATCAGGGTTTTGCTATACTGCCAGCTTTTTTTCTTATTTGGTGGCTACCAAATGAAGAAAAAAGCGCCAAACCAATAAAAACATTTGGTATCAGGATTTGGTTATTTGTATTCGCAACTTGTATTGCCATTATAGCTTTTTTCCCACAGGTCTTATTAAAGACGAGTGGAGATGTCGTTGAATTTGTTACACGTAAAGCTGCAGGTGCACCTGTTGCGGTTGCAACTCAAACTGGCGCTATAGCTTATAACCCCTACGAACTTAGAGCCATAATGATCGTAATATATCTTTTCTATCTATTTTTGTCTATAGCTCCATTCTTGTCCGGTATTTTGCTTAAACCAGTTAATTCATTCAGGGCATTTATCAGTAAAAAAGAGAACGTCTATTTATTTTTTATAATTATAATGACGGGTTTGTTTCTCTTTGTAATTTTAAGATTTGCATATTTTCCTTACTATCTTGAGAATTATTATTTACTTGCAAGATATACTTTCTATGTTGGAATATTCTGGCTTATATATGCTTTTGTTGCTATTAAGAAATTTTCAGAATTAAATCTGAATAAAAATATTCTAATATTAAGACTTATTTTAGCTTCAATTTTTAGTCTGGCAATTATTTTAGTATCATATTTCGGTTTAATAAAGGGTTCAATCTGGAAATTAAGTGATTTCTTTATTCTAAGGTTTAATGCTCTGGATGTTTATATTTATAAGCAACATTGGTTTTTGATCATTTATGCAGTATTAACAGTTATTATTATTTCTTTTCTTATCTATAAAAATCAGAAAAAAGCAATTATATATATGTTTGCAGTTTCTTTACCTTTATACTTATTTGCTTACATATATGCATTTGGTGATCTTGCAGCAAAGTATGGGAAACCTGAATGGGGATTAGGTTATATACCCGGTAAAAAGCTTTATCAGGCATATAAAGACAAAATCCCCTATGGTAACAGGATAATAATTTATAATGGTATTAGCTGGTGCAGTGATGTTTATCTGTATTTTATTATTGGCTTCTGGGCTAATAATGGGGAATATCCCCATAGAATCGATATCCGAAGCAAGGATGATCTTTATAGTAGATTTACAAAAATTTTGAATAATGTTTTTCTGAGAAAACAACTTGGTCTTTGGTTTGTTACAGAAAATATGGTTCCAATCGAAATAAAAAATTTATATGATCCATTCATCATATTAGGTGAGGGACTTTTTATTACTGAAGCCAAAGAGGATTCGGTCATATCTACCCAAAAACCTAATCTACTCAAAGAATATTCAACTGAAAATTATAATATTTACAAAATCCCATTTGATTTAACAAGAGTCAGAACCGACGAAACAACAAAGGCAACCGAATTTCTGAAGATTAATTCCATTTTTCCGGATACAATTAGAGTTCCTAAGGACTCAGTCAGTTTTTATATTTATCTTAAAACGGAAAATCATAACGATAATACTCTGGTTGTCATCAACGAAACAACAGTAAAAACAATTAATACAAATTATACAAAAGATTACCTTATAGCAACTTTTCCTTCAAATTTTCTCAAACGCAGGAAGAGTAACCGTTATGAAATAAGGCTCTATGATAATAGGGAAAATATTAAATCCGAACCCGCTTATTTATACGTGAAATGGTTAACAAAATAAAAATAATCAATGTCGTAGGGGCAAGACCAAACTTTATGAAAATAGCCCCATTAATGAAAGAATATTCGAAATATGATTCATTCAAACCAATAATTGTTCATACCGGGCAGCATTACGATGCTAATATGTCAGACTTGTTTTTCAATCAACTGCAAATTCCAAAACCGAACATTTCTCTTGGAGTTGGCTCTGATTCTCATTCAAAGCAAACTGCGAAAATTATGGAAAAGTTCGAGGATGTCTGTCTTGACGTTCAACCCGATGCAGTCCTTGTCGTTGGAGATGTAAATTCAACTATGGCTTGCTCTCTTGTTGCTTCAAAGATGGGTATAAAAATAATTCATCTGGAAGCCGGTTTGAGAAGCTACGATAGGACTATGCCCGAAGAAATAAACAGACTTGTAACAGATGCTCTTGCCGATGTCTTGCTTACTCCATCGAAAGACGCTGATGATAATTTAATAAAAGAAGGTATTCCGAAATCAAAAATTTTCTTTGTTGGCAATATAATGATTGACACCCTTTTTCAATTTCTACCTCTTGCCGAAAAATCTCAAATACTTGATGATTTAAAAATTAAAAAGAACGATTTCATCTTAGTTACTCTTCACAGACCCTCGAATGTTGACCAGCAGGAAAATCTTACTAAGATTATTAATGCTTTTGAACAGATTCAAAAAGAAATCAAAATTATTTTTCCCATTCATCCGAGAACAAGAAATAAATTAAACGAATTCGGGTTGAACGAAAATGTTAAATCATTAAAAAATCTGATTTTAACTGACCCTATTGGTTATCTTGACTTTCAAAAATTAATGATTAATGCAAAGCTTGTTATAACTGATTCAGGTGGAATTCAGGAAGAAACAACTGCTTTGAAAATTCCTTGTATAACCGTAAGAGAAAACACAGAAAGACCTATTACCGTCATCGAAGGTTCAAATGAAATTGTCGGTTTGGATATGGATAAATTATTAAATTTTACAAATAAAGCTCTTAATAATCAATGGAAGGATAGCAAAATACCGGTTTTCTGGGATGGAAAAACCGGTCAAAGAGTTTTAAAAGTATTATATAATTACTTCGTTAAATAAAAACTATATGGATGTAAAGAATGTTAAAGATTTATTTGCGGGCGAAAGCAATTTTATAGCAAATGCATCAAATCTTTGTGCATATATTTACCATAACTTCCCCCATATTAACTGGGTGGGATTTTATATGCTTTCCGGGAATGAACTTGTTCTTGGTCCATTTCAGGGTAAAATTGCATGTATAAGAATTCCAATCGGAAAAGGAGTTTGTGGTGCTGCTATTATTGAAAAAAAAGCAATAATTGTTCCTGATGTTCATAAGTTTCCCGGACATATTGTCTGTGATTCTGCTTCACAAAGCGAAATGGTTATTCCATTTTTTTTCGATGGTGAAACTATCGGTGTGCTTGATATTGATAGCCCCATTAAAAATAGATTCGATACAAAAGATGAAGAAAAATTTCATTCTTTTTTGCTAAATTTGTGTGAGTCATCGGATATTCAAAAAGTAATTAAATTTTACAGTAATGAAAATTGAATTAACCATAATAATTTTTATTTTTTGGAATTTTATCACCTGTTCCTTAAATGCAAATGTAGTTATTAATGAAGTTCAGCCTGCACCAATAAATTCTGAACCTGAATGGGTGGAATTATATAATTTTCAAGAAACAGATTTTACTTGTAAAGAATGTTTAATTAATGATGCTACAAATTCAAATGTATCCATTCCTGATTTCACATTACAATCCAAAAAATTTGCAATACTGACAAAAGATTCAACTGAATTAAAAAATAGAAGAAAAATTCCGGATGAATGTCTGATTATTCAGATGAATAAATTACCTACGTTTAATAACACAAATGATCTAATTGTTATAAGACAGAGTGATTTATCGGTTATTGATTCTGTTTATTATGATATGAAATGGGGAAAATCAGGAAAATCATTAGAGAGAATAGATTGGATGGCTCCTGCGGTTTCCAAAGATAACTGGGCAGCGTCTTGTTCTCCAGATAGTGCCACTGCGGGATATGAAAACTGTAATGCAATCAGGGAATTAGCAGTTCAAATTTCATTATCAAGGGACATCAACAAAAATATAATTTTTAACTTCTTAAACTCTGGAAGGAAAAATCTATCATTTTTTAATTTTGAAATTTCTGCAGATTTGAATCGTAATAATCTCTTTGCTGACGATGAAATAATCCTCAATGGTTCTCATATAGCCTCTACCAATGAAAAAAGTTTTCAAATGTATGTTCAATATGATCCGATAGCTGCAAAATTTTCTAAAAAAGGGTATTATAAATGTCTTTTGACTGTTTTAATAAATAATAAAAACGATACTCTTGCCAAACTTTATTTTGACTTATATAACAGTTATCCCTTTAATTCTATTGCATTTAATGAAATTATGTTCGATGTTTCAACCAATAATTCAGAATACTTAGAATTTTATAATTCAACATTTGATACTATAGATTTTCATAATTGGTTTATAGCAAACAAGCAGAACAGAACAAAAAGCGATACTTTTAAAATAAAGGAATCTGTTATAATTGAACCTAAAAGCTATTTTTTATTTGCATTAGAGACAACATTTTATAATAAATTTCCTGAATTGATAGGTGCAAAAAATGTTCTTGTTAAGCATACAGGTTTTAATTTATTGGCTGACGGGGATAAATTAATAATTGCAGATCCAAATGGTTTAATTATGGATTCTGTTAACTATGATCCTTCTATGCATATTTCATCTTTAAGTCATTCAAAAGATATAAGTTTGGAAAAAATTAACGTTAATCTTAAATCTTACGAAAAAACGAGTTGGACTTCCTCAAGGAGTGAATCCGGAGGAACGCCTGCAAAAGAAAATAGCATTTCAGAAAATATCAATCCTGAGGGGTTCATGACCGCTGAACCAAATCCTTTTTCTCCTTTTAGCCAAGGAATTGATTCTCACATTGAAATCCACTACGAACTACCTTTTAAAGATGCTTTGATTAATGCTAAAATTTTTGATGCTGCCGGTTTTCTGGTTTATGAGCCTGTGAATAATAGAATTTCTACTTCTGTCGGTTCAATTCAATGGAATGGAAAAAATAAAAATGACCAATTATTATCTCCGGGTCAATATATTGTTTTACTTCAAGCATCAGACATAGAAACTAATAAAATCTGGGAAAGTAAAATTGTCGTTGTGATAGGAAAATGAGCTTTAGTATCAAACAGTTTTTTTCAGGATTGCTTAGGGTATTGCATTTACTTAGTTTTGCTGAAAAGTTTAGATACCGATACTTTTGGATTAAGTATTTTTTTAAAAATAAAAAATTTAAAAAAAATAATCCTGATTTAATTTATCCTCCAATAAATTTGATTTATGAAACCTTTGGAAGAACTAGTTACGAACTTTTTTTTGATAGTGGAAAAAAAGCTGCAAAAAGTATAAAAGAAATCTATACTTCACTATCCGAAATTAGTAATCCAACGATCCTTGAATGGGGCTGTGGTGTTGGAAGAATTATTTCAAATATAAGGATTGAATTCCCTAAATCAAAAATATATGGTAGCGATGTTGATGAGAAAATGATAGATTGGTGTAGGAAAGTATATCAGGATATAATTTTTACAAAAAATGATTATCATCCTCCAACAATTTTCTCCGAGGATTATTTTGATTTTGTTTATGCTCCCTCAGTTTTTACCCACCTGACAGAAATATACCAAAGAGAGTGGCTCGTAGAAATATTGAGGATACTCAAACCGGGAGGTCTCTTCCTTTTCACTGTTCATGGAGATTATTATGCTAAGAAAAAATTAACAAGCTCCGAAATGAAGAAATATGATTCAGGTGAAATTGTTGTCAGGGCTAATGTCAAACTTGGTTCAAGGATAATGGCTGTTTTTCAAGGTGAGAAATTTATGAAAAATGTTCTGCTAAAAGATTTTAATATTGTTAATCATATAAAAGACACTGATTATCAGATTGCCGGAAGTCAGGAAATTTGGGTTATAAAAAAATAACTTTTAATGTAAAATTGTTTAGTTCATACAAACGGAACTTTTTGGAATTTGCTTTGAAATAAATAATAAGATATTTTTGTTTTTTAATTTTTGTTTAGAATTTAGATTGGGCTCATCACAAATAACACTTAAGAGTTTTTTAAGAGACATTTTTAGGAACAGACAATTAATCGCTGAACTAACTAAAAGTGACTTCAAGACAAACTATATTGGCTCTTTTTTTGGTCTTTCATGGATTATCATTCAACCACTTGTTCTAACATTTATTTTCTGGGTTGTATTTGTTGTTGGTTACAAAGCTAATCCAATCGAAGGCATATCATTTGTGCCTTGGCTTTTATGCGGTTTATTGCCATGGAATTATTTTAGTTCTTGCTTAGCAATTAATACAAATATTATAACACAAAGTGCACACCTTCTTAAAAAATTCAAATTTAATATTTCATTAATGCAAATTGTGAAAATACTTTCTGCATTAATAGTTCACATTTTTTCTTTGGTAATCTTAATAATTTTCTTCCAGGTCAAAATATCCCCAATACATATATCTATCTATTGGTTACAGGTTATTTATTATTTGATTGCATTAACTTTTTTGTTATGGGGAATGAGCCTGATTTTAGGAATTCTGCAGGTTTTTTTTAAGGATACCACTCATATTTTATCATTGATATTGCAGATGGGATTTTTCTTAACGCCAATTTTCTGGAATCCACATATAATCCCTGAGCAATATCTATTTCTCTTTAAGCTCAATCCATTATTTTATATCATTAATGGTTACAGAGATAGTTTTTTATATGAAATTCCCTTCTGGACTGATCTGAATTCTACAATTTATTTTTGGTTTGCAACGTTAATTCTGTTTTTAATTGGGTATTTTCTCTTTAAAAAGTTAAGCCCCAAATTTGCTGATGAACTTTAGAGGATTATAATGCATGCCATAAAGGTTGAAAATTTAACTAAGATATACAAACTACAGGATATTGCAAATAGTAAACTCAAGGATACTTTCAAATTTCTAAGAAAAAAGCATCAAAAAGAATTTTATGCCTTAAAAGATGTTAGCTTTTATGTTCAGAAAGGTGAAGTCGTCGGAATTATTGGAGTCAACGGCTCTGGAAAATCTACTTTGTTGAAAATTCTTACGGGTGTTCTCCAGCCAACTTCTGGATCGGTTACTCTTGATGGTAAGGTGTCTTCTATTATCGAATTGGGGACTGGATTTAATCACGAGCTCACCGGGGTCGAAAACATTTACCTTACTGGCTCACTTCTTGGTTTTTCCAAGTCCGAAATTGAAGAGAAGATGGATGAAATTATCAAGTTCGCTGATATTGGGGATTTTATTAAGCAGCCGGTTAAGATTTATTCAAGTGGTATGGTTGTTCGTCTTGCCTTTGCTATTGCTGCAAATGTTGAATCTGAGATACTGATTATTGATGAAGCTCTTGCTGTCGGTGATGTAAAGTTTGCTTTTAAATGTATAAACCATATGAACAGGCTTGTAAAAAAGGGAACCACCATTCTTCTGGTTACTCACGACACTCAGACTGTCAAGAGTTTTTGCAAAAGAGCTATCTGGCTTCACGAGGGTCAGATAAAAATGGATTCTGACACTCAATCCGTTACTTCGCAGTATATCAGATTTCTGTTTGAACATGAGCTTAAAATGGAGTCCGACCAGCCCGATATTGATGAACAACTTGAATTAACAGATGAACAGGAAAATCTTGAAAGTAGTGAGTTATCCAGTCCGAAAATACCCGACTCCTATGAATTCATATCAAAAGACTGGTTCTACGCAAAAAGTAAGGATTTTGAAGTTAAAACAGATAATGGATTGCTTTTAATTAACTCTCATGGCTCCGAGGATTTTCATCAACTTTTTTTGGGTTCTTCTGCACCAAACAAATTACCCGAAAACTACAATGATTTTTTGATTTCCCCTGAAGAAAATTATGCCCTGATTTATAATATTGCTACTAATATTAAAATTAGATTAGGGGTTACGATTTTCGATTCAAGCATAAAGATTGCTGAATTCACTCATAATATTTTTTCAAAAGATTCAAATAAAGCGTTAATTTTCAAGACACCAGAGAATGCAAAACACTTTAATATCTGGATTGAATTTTTTGGAGAAGGAAAAATATTACTTGATGGTGTCAAACTTATTAAGATAAATGAAGATGAAAAAGAATTATTCGCAAACAAATTCCCTGATTTTATATATGAAGTTAATAACACAAGTAAAGCTCTGAATGTTTCCGAATTGGAACTAATACTAAGAAATTACCATATCGTAAAAGATGGTAAGATAGATATTGCAGCGTTAGAAGAGCTCAAATCAAGATCCAATAATATTATCATTAACTTTGAGAAAATCAACTGGAATATCTTGACTGACGAAAAATTTCACTGGAAAATCCAGAATGGTTCTCTGTTAGTTAGTTCAAATCTTGGTGATGGAAATTTTCAATATATCTGGACTGGGGGTTCATCATGGCTTGATAATCCTCCAGAAAATAAATCTAATTTTGTTTTGGAACCAAATTTAACTTTTGAACTAATCATAAAAGGGAAATTTCATATCAAAGCACGTTTCTGGGTTATTATTTTCGATGAAAATAATCACAGAACTGATAGAATTTTTAATATCGAGCCAGAAACAAAAGAATTGGAATTTTCATTCCAAAGTCTGGTCAAAATTGCTTATTACAGAATGGCTTTTGAATTTATTGGAAATGGCTCCTGCGAAATCAACGAAATCTTGATGAGAAAGAAGCATTAAAATGGACGAGAATATTTTGATTGAAGCACAGAATGTTTTTAAATCCTACAAAACAAAATTAGATAAGGTAACACCTGTATTGAAAGGTATAAACTTAAAAATTTTTCGGGGGGATTTTATTGCTCTGGTTGGACCCTCCGGTGTAGGGAAAAGCACATTGCTTCATCTGCTTGGCTCTCTCGATCTGCCAGACGAAGGCACAATCAATTTTTATATTGATTCAAAAAAAATTGATTATCTAAGGGAAGATCCAGTTTCTTTATCTAAACATCGCAACAAATCTATCGGGTTTGTATTTCAGTTCTCCCATTTGCTTCCGGAATTTACAGCAATTGAAAATGTCATGCTACCTGCTTTGATTGCAGGAGATAGTTTCAAAAATGCACAAATGAAAGCCAGAGAATTGCTCGAAAATTTAGATGTAATCCACCGAAAAGATAACAAACCTTCTCAGATATCTGGCGGGGAGCAGCAGCGAATAGCTATCGCAAGAGCCTTAATCAACAAACCTGATCTTATTTTAGCCGATGAACCAACTGGCAATCTCGATTCTGATAATGCTAAAATCGTTCTTGATATTATACAAAATCTAAGAGAGCAACACAAACTCACTTTTATTATTGCCACACACAGCCTTGAAGTCGCAAATATAGCCCAAAAAAAATTAATGATGAAGGATGGAATGATTGTCTAAATTTTCAATAATCTATCTGTCATTAAAAAATATTTGTTTTATTTAAATATTCTATTTATCTTACCACAATTATTTTTAAATCATTATAAACGTTGATTTAATTTTTATAATTTATAGGGATAATTATGAAAAAAGCTCTGACCTTATTATTGCTATATGTTTTTTTTAATATTTCTTTGTTTCAAATAGCTAAAGCTGATTATGAGATCAATTCAACACTGGATTTGCCTGATGACGACCTTGATGATAACGAATGGAAGCCAAGAACTTTGCGGGCAGCCATTCAAAATATTAATAAAAATGGAGTAGGAGCAAAAATAAACTGTGCATTAATAGAATATCAAACTATCTATTTATCATCTTCTTTACCTGCTTTAACACCCAAAGTAATATTCGATGGCAAAGGTATAGTATTGGAGCCGGCAGCAAATTCGACCGCAACTTATGGGCTTTGGTTTGTGGGCAACGGTTCCGAAATCAGAAATATAAAAATTAAAAAATTTAAAGGAACCGGCCTTGTTTGGCAAGTAAGTGACGGTGTAATTGAAACACTTGTTTCATGCTTTAACAATGGTCCCGGTATTAATATGAATAGAGCCCATAGAAATATAATCGGAGGAGATACAATCGGTTACTATGATTTATTACTTTATGGAAATAAAGGGAATAGTGGCAATGGTCTTGCAGCCATAGATTGCAATGATAATATTATACAAAACTGCTGGGCTGGACTTGATAGTCTTGGAAACCCTGTCCCTAATGAACGCTATGGATTTAATTTTGATGTTTGCGAGAGAAATATATTTAGGTATAATGTTGTAAGTGGTAACGCATACGGTGGAATAAATATTGACAACGACAATATCCCTTCTTTTACAGTAATTGAAAATAATAAAATCGGAACAGATTATTTAGGAAACATAGCAATCCCTAATCAAAATTATGGTATTGTGATAAATCAATCTCACTCAGATACAATCAGAAATAATCTTATTTCTGGCAATAATGGAAATGGCATTTTTGTAGGGTTTTCAACTTCAAGTAATATTTTGATAGAAAATAATAAATTGGGAACAAACAGATTAGAAACTGATACTCTTCCTAATTCTGTAGGAATTAGGTTAAATGGTTTTGGACATATAGTGAGGAATAATATCGTTTCAGGAAACAGGGGTGTCGGAATTTCACTAACTGGTAATGATATCATTCTTCAATCGAATATAATTGGTTTGGACTCAAAACAACAAAAAGCTCTTCCAAATGGATTAGGAATACAAGCATCAAATTATGGTGGGACATTAGTTATTGGTGATACTACGGGAAACAACGGTAATGTCATTGCCGGTAATTTATCACATGGCATTCATGTTATAGGTGCTGCCGTAAAAAATGTAATTGTTTCAAGAAATTATATTGGAGCTAATAGAGACACTTCGTTAATTTTTCCAAACGGTGGTTCTGGAATCATTTTAACTCATAGCTTAAGGGATATTACGATTAAAGAAAATCTGATTAGTGCAAACAAAGTTCATGGAGTTAGAATCGAAAGAAATGTAGTTATTTTTCTTGATACTACTAAACCTAAACTCTACCAGAAGCCATCAAATATTTTTGTCAGGAATAACTGTATCGGTTGTGCTGGAAAGAATACAAAATTAGGAAAGCACGGTGGTTCCGGTGTTTCTGTTCTGAATGCTGACAGCATTTTTATTGAAAAAAATGTGATTATTGGTGCTGATGCACATGGAATTGACATAGCTAATGACAGCACAAAATATATTAGAATCTGGAAAAACAGAATTGGACCACAGAATGCAAATATTGATGAACAATTGATCGGTATGAACGGAATTAATGTCAGCGGTGCTGAAGATGTACTAATAGGCAGTCAAATAAACGAAGCCGACTCCAATATAATTATGAACTCCAAAGGATTTGGTTTAATGGTTATGGATTCCGCTATGAAAGTTTATTATCTTATGAATAAAATGTCTGATAATCGAATGGGGGGTATAGCTCTTGACTCATTGAAGGAATATTTTGACAAAGGCAAATATAATGATCTTAAGGATGTTGATATTGGTAGCAATGATATTCAAAATACTTTTTATCTTGAACTTGCTGATGCTAAAGATGACAAAGCCATTATTAAGGGTATTCTTAACGGAAAACCAAACGAATCATTCAGAATTGAAATGTATCTTGCAAAAAAACTACACGACAGTATTGATTACAGAACACAAGGCACTATTTATCTTGGATGGTTTACTGTTAAAACAACAGACAAAGGAATTGTAAATATTGATACTTCGTTCAAAAGCAAACTTATCGAAACTTATTCTTCTCAATACTCAAGGGTAACTCTAACTGTCTCAGGAATATTTGGAACTTCACCCTTTTCAATTATTTCAAATCCGGATTTATTTGTTGATGTTGATGTTAGGATTGATACTTCCGAATCTTATGCTGATAAGAACGGCAATGTCAGGATTAAAGCTCTTATAAGTAATCTTGGTAATAAAGCTGCAACAACCGTTTCTTTAAGGGATACAATCCCACATTTAAATGTATTGGAATATTCAATTTCAAAAGGGATAATTAATAAATACGATAGTACAATTATCGCTACAATACCTAACTTAGATAAGGGTGAATCTGTATTCTATGAATGCTATGGATATTATAAATCTACAGGGAATAGAATTCGCAGTGTCAAAGCATATCCTTCTGAAAATGACAGAAATTTATCTAACAATGTTGATTCAATATTAATCAAAATTGAACAAATCAACATTTTATCACCAATCCCAAAATATCCTCTCAGAAAGCAAAAAAATATTAATAATCCTTTGCAGTTAGTCTGGTATAAATTAAAAAATGCGATCAAATATCATCTGCAGGTATCAAAGGAACCTTTTACAAGTGTAACAAATAAAAATAATGATATAATTAATAATCAATCTTATTTAGTTAACGACTCTAATCTTACTGACACAACTTATATATTGAATAATCTCTCTGAAAATCAGATTTACTTTTGGAGAGTTGCTAGTATTTACGGTGATAACAGTAAACATTGGTGCGACGAGTTAGTATTTTTAAATTCATCTTTAAGTGATGTCGAAAGTAATTCAACTTTTCCTTCGAGTTTAGCTGTTTATCCCAATCCTGCAATGGAATATGTTGATATTTATGCTGATATAAGCTCTATTCCGAAGAATTGGATTGATGGATTTGTAGATATTAAAATCATTAACCAGATTGGCGAGTGTGTATTTGTTGAAAGGATATCAATCTCTGATTTAAATGCTCATAAAGGGGTTAGTGATTTGTTGAGAATTGACATTTCTGGATTTGCAAAGGGGGTCTATTTAGTAAGATTGAATGATTGGATTGGGAGATTCGTAAAGCTCTGAAAAAATTATACTTAAAAAAAATCCAACTCTAATTAAAGAGTTGGATTTTTTAACTTAGAATAGCTTTTTAAATTAATTTTTTATCAATTGAATAAATATCTGATAGTAAACTGAAGTCTATAAACATCTTCTAATGTAGCAGAAGTTGTATAAGATTTCTCAATTAACTTATTATTTATTGATCTAAGTCTATACACAGGTTTCCCATCGGCTGCGGCAGCCTGAGAAATTAGTGGCTGGTTTGAGATTAGTTCTTGTCCCACACCCCAGTCTTTGTTTAATAAATTGGAAAAGTTCAATATGTCCAGTCGAAATACGATAGCATTTCTCTTTCCAAGAAATGGAGCATAAAATTCTTGGCTGACACCAAGATCGATTCTTGAAATTGATGGTAGAACAACCCCGTTTCTTTCTGCATATTGACCTCGTCTTGTTTTCAGATAGTCATCCTGTTCAATATACTTATTCCATGCTTCCTGCTGCTGGGCAACTGTGAAAGTAACATCTCCTGATTTATACTCTTGAAAATACATTTCCGAAGCATCCTTGGGGACATAAATCAAATCATTGCTGGTTCCGCCATCGCCATTGAAATCTCCTGCAAAGACATAGCTGGTTCTGTTTCCGGAATAGATATCCCAGAAGAATGATAAAGTTGTTGCTCCAAAATCAAAATAATCAAGCCTGTATGATAATGCAGCAAAAAATCTATGGTCTGGATTATAAAATGAATAAGATAACCCGGGATTATTAGGATTACTGCTATGTTGATTATTATTCCAAGAACCAAAGGCTATTGAACCCGGATCAACAGTATTTTTTGATTGTCCGTAAGAATATCCGATTTTGCCCGATAATCCATCAGTTAATGGCTTCTCGATTGAAACTGCAATGTTCCATGAATACCCTACATCTTGATTTTTCAAAACAATTGCATTATCTATCTTTGAGTTTATTTTTTTTGAGCCTGTCCAGCGTGGGCGTGTATCTGCTCCAACATAGTTGCTGTTTGGAGCGGTAAGGTTTGCGTTAATATAATAAATACCATTAACATCTTTATTATACATAAAATCTAATGTTCCAACCAAATCAAAGGGTAATTTTTGGTCAATTCCAAAATTAGTTCGCCAAATTTGTGGGAATTTAAACTTTGGATCTGTTAGTGCCAGTTCATAATTTGCTGCAGGAGCCCCTGTTATGTTTGATGGCTTATATGCATTCGGATTAGGATTGAAAGGTCGGTATGTCAAAGGATTATTATCAGAATCATCTCTTCTTTCAAATCCTGTTAAGATACCATTATTTCCAATCTGGTTAGAAATCCAGACAAAGGCTGGAATACCTGTGAAAATTCCTGTTCCACCTCTCAATTGAGTTGAACGATCGCCAGATATGTCGTAGTTAAAACCAATTCTTGGTGAAATCAAAGGTCTGGGGTCTGGTAACTTATCGGTTGCATATTTTACGTCCTGTCCGTTTTCATCTTTAAAAGTTAAATTCTCAACTTCAGTATTTCTGTAACCAGTATTGCTGAAGAAAGGAATGTCAACTCTAACGCCTGCTGTTAATTTCAAGGCATCGCTTATTGTCCAAGTGTCCTGAGCATAAATACCACTATAAAGAACTTTTAATGGCTGGATTGGTTTGTCTTGACCGGGGATATTTGAGTAACGGTATTGGAATCTTCTCAATCTGACTGGTGATGTTGTTCTCTGTGGGTTAGCTAAATAATCATTTGCATCGGTGTAAAAGTCTTCCAATGATTTATAAACATAAACACTTTGTGAACCGGGGAAGAAAATATTCTTCGATTCATACCATTCAAGGCTCAATCCAAATAATAAATTATGATCACTCAAAAACCAGTTGAAATTATTCTGGAATTGGAAAGTGCTGTATGTCAGAGCGTTGTCTGGTGTAAATGGTTCTGTTCCAAATGATGTGTAAGTTGTGTTTTCTTTAAGTATGTCAACAAATGGGAATAGTTTTCCGGGCTGCTCACGGCTTTCGTCGTGGAACCTATATCCAACGATAAGACTATTTGTCATATTATTTGATAAAACGCTATTCCATTCCCCAATAATTGATCTGATGTTCTCAAGAATTGCATAATTAGAATTCTTGAAATTCAATGCCTGAGTGCTCGACCTTCTATTACCAAATCCTAATGAAGAGGAATTTGAAAGCAATATGTCTGACTTGGAGTCCAGATGATTATACCTTAAATTAATTTTGTTATTTTCATCAATATTATAGTCCAATCTGAAAATAAACCTTAAAGCAGGTGTTTCAAAGTCATAACCCTGATATGGACCTGTTTCGTAATTGAACTTCTCTCTCAGGAATTTGCTAAGGTTGTCCAAATCACTTTTCAAAACACGGGTAATATTTCCACCAACTGTCTGATTTCCTTCGTTTGCAAGATAAGTAGTTCCGGGTTGAGTCAGTCCTTCAGTTTCAAAATTAGTGAAGAAAAATAATTTATTTTCTATAATCGGACCACCTAATCTTGCACCAAACATATTGAACTTGAAAGTTCCGGGGTTAAAAGTAGCATCTGCAGCTTTTGTCCCTACAAATGATTCATTTCGGGTCTGATAATAAATAGAAGCTGAATAATCATTTGTTCCACTTTTGGTAACAGCATTAATTCCAGCCCCAACAAAATTACCCTGTCGGACATCATAAGGGGCGATATTAACCTGAAGTTGTTCCAGAGCATCTATTGAAACAGCTGCAACATTTGTTCTTTCACCAGGTGCCCCGGCTAAACCGAATGAATTGTTAAAATAAGAACCGTCAATTGTTATATTATTCATTCTATTATCCTGTCCAGCCACTGAACCGTTTTTGAATCCTCCTCTGCCAAATTGAGGTGTCAGTCTGAGAAAATCCTGTATCCTTCTCGAAATAGTTGGAAGAACATCAATTTTATCAATTGAAATAGATGATTCAGCCCCGGTTCTATCAGAATTAAAAACAGCATCTGATTTCCCAAAAACTATTACTTCTTCTTTTTGTACACTCGACTCCTTCATTTTTACATTTAGTTCAACTGTGTTTCCGAGTGTAGTATAGACATTATCAAATTGTATTCCTTCATATCCAAGAAAAGATATGTTAACCTGATACGGTCCTCCTACCCTCAGACCCAGAATAGTGAATCTTCCTTGATCTCTTGTTATAGTTCCGTATTTCGTTCCTGATGGTAAGTGAATTACTGAAACTGACGCCCCGATTAATGCTTTTCCTTCGCTATCGGTTACTCTACCGGAAATTGAACTTGTAGTAACTCCCTGTCCGTATAATGATATTGTAAACAAAGATATTACTAAAATTAATGTAATCAATCTCATTATTTTCCTATGAAAAATTAAACAAAATAACAAGCAAAATTATATTATATAATTAAATAATACGTTAAGAAATTATTAAGTTAATAATTTGAGTTTATCATTGTGATAAAAAAATTAACACAAAATTCATAAGAAAAAAATTTGGGAAAGCTAAATTCGAAATATTTTAATAATCATTTTAGGAGAAAATTATTATGAAAAAATACATAATTATCATCATATTTCATTTGATTTGTCTGACATCTGTAAGCTACTCATGGCATGATCAGACCCACATGGCTGTTGCTACTGCTGCTGGCTATAAGAAAGCATATCTCTTAGTCGGTCCTGATATAGCAAAACTAAAAGCTGGCAATACCGAAAATTTCAATCATTGGTGTAATAATGATGAAGATGAAATTGTAACCAAAGAGCGGGTTATGAATCAAATTGATAAATATAACTCAACAGATTCGGGTGAAGAAAAAGGACATATCTATGGAGCAATTATCGGAGCAATCCTCGCTTATCAAAAAGATAAATCTGAAGGCAAATACGCAGAATATCATCTCGGTTATCTCGGTCATTATGTCGGTGATTTGTCAATGCCTCTGCATAATACTGCTTACAATGATTTCAACAAAAATAATCATCGTACCAATGATGGAATTATCGAAGACGAAATTGCTAATAATATTGATAAAATTATTGTTACCGAAATTAAAATCAATAGTATTGATGATATTGCCGAAGAAATCGTAAAGATTGCTAACGATGCAAAACAGCTGGGATATAGAATGCAACGCGAAAACCGAAATATGACTAAAGAAGAGGCATATGCTCAGATTTCTAAATCTGCAAGTCTTTACAGGGGCATTTTACGATATATGGGTGTATTATAATTATTTTCTCATTCGGTTCATAATACCAAAAAATTTATTCTCTTATTGTCTCAAGGTCTATTTTTATTTAGGGTATTATTTTAATTTAATACCCTTCTTTGTAGTTATCTCAATTATATATATTATTAAAACTCATTTATAAAGTTTTCTTGTAAATCTACGAATATATATGTATCAAGAAAGAAAAATTATGTATGATTTGATGGGTTTCGATTTTCAAAAATTTAAATTATCTCTGTTCAAAGAAAGATACAGGGATTTTAATGGCGTTGCAGGTGGAAACAAGTCCTCTGTAATGTCAGATGAGGCTTTTTTTCTACTTCGTGATTATGTTTATAATAATTGCGGTATCTATATTAACGAATCAAAGAAATATCTGATTGAATCAAGAATTACGAATAGATTACAAATCAACAATCTGAAATCCTTCGATGAATATACTTCCTTTCTCTCAAAAACCAACAACAGAAAAGAATTAAACGAATTGATTGACTCGATAACCATTAATGAAACTTATTTTTTCCGTGGTATAGAGCAGTTCGAAGCATTAACTAAAGCCATAATTCCAGAAATTATAAAAAACAAATCAGAAAAAGATAAAACTGTAAGAATCTGGAGTGCAGCCTGTTCAACGGGGGAGGAGCCATATTCTATTGCTATAATGATAACAGAATATCTTAAATCTGAATATCCTGATGTTAATTTCCAGATTCTTGCCAGCGACATAAATAAAACTGTCTTAGAAACCGCCAGAGGTGGAGAATACTTCGAGTATTCATTAAGGAATACCCCTGAAGAACTTTTGCATAAGTATTTTTTTCTCAAAGATAGTTTATATTATTTAAGAAATGATATAAAGAAAATGGTTAAATTTTCAAATATTAATCTCTATGATTCAGGGCAAGTCAGGATGGTTTCTGGTTGTGATATTATTTTTTGTTGTAATGTGCTTATTTATTTTGATGCTGTGTCGAGGAAAAAAGTCCTTGCTGATTTATTTGATGTTATAAATAACAACGGCTATTTATTTGTAGGTCAGTCTGAATCATTGCACGGAATTAACAAGGACTTCAAACTTGTCCATTTCCCCAAAGCTATGGTCTATAAGAAAGAAATTTAATTTAAATATTTTCAGGTGTTTTATGAGTTGGCACAAAGGAATATATTTTCTCGAGGATTTTGATGAAGATGAAGAATTCGATGAATTTGATGAGCTCGAAAAATTCGGCAAAATCGATATAATCGAAGAAATTCCAGAGGAAATTGCGTTGAGCGACTTTGATGAATTCGAAGAAGAAGAAGAAGAAGATAAATAAAAAGGGCAGGTTTATTTGATTTTACCTGCCCTCAAATAATCAATCCTATTGTGTAACTATCAAAGGATAGGATAAAATTTTCTCATTTGTATAAATTCTAACCATATATAGACCAGAACTTAAATTACTAAACTTGAAATGTAACAGATTATTATCAGAATCCATACTGTTAAAGTCTTTTGAAATTATTGACTTACCCGTTAAATCAGCAATCTCGAGTTTCTGAAAGACAATGTTATTATTTTTCTTTTCGATAATAATTTCGTCCTTTGCAGGATTTGGATAGATTAAAATTGATTCATCGCTTAGAACATTACCAGTAATTGAACTTAAGTCCTCAGTGTAAAAATAAACCGAAGTTGGTGTTGACTTATAATTTGGTGCATAAGGAAATAAAACCAACTCATAAAGACTTTTTTCCTTTAGTTTTTCATTATCCCCAAATTGATAAACTGTATCCTCAATGAATTCTTTTGTAAAGACTGTGTCAGCAGCATAATTTGTGAGTTTTATCGTATAGGATGTTGCATTAGCAACCGAAGTCCATATAAACTTAGGTGTAAGTGGCACATTAACGGCAGAGTTTTCGGGATAAATAATTTTTGCATCTTTCAAAACTAAATTTGCTGTCGTAAAATTCCATACTGCTGACCATTGACTCTCTCCAACAGAGTTAACAGCTTTCACTCTCCAATAATATTTAGTTGATGATTCCATTCCCGTTGGAAGGAATGATGTTTCAGTTAAATCTTTATATTCTTTCAGTGCAGTTTTGAAATCATTGCTCTTTGCTATTTGCAGAATATAACTCTCAGCATTTTCAGAAGAATTCCATATAAGTTTGAAATCAGTAACATTAGTTTGATTGTTAACTGGAGATACTAAAGTGGGTGTAGCCGGAGGCATTGGATTTATTGGGTTATCAGTAACTCTGAACCAATAAGTGAAATCCTTTTTTGTTCCTTTGTAATCCACATTTTTGATTGTAACGGTATATTTTTCATCTTTCTTCAAACCCGGAATATTCCATTTTATTATGTTTGGCACACCATAACCGTCATTAGCAAAAGAAACATCAGTTGCATTAACAGTATTTCCCTTGCTGTCCTTGATTTCAATTGTTGCAGCATTGAATTTCACCTGAGAATTATTCCAATAATTGCTTTTGTCAAAAATTGCAGTGAAAGATAGAAACCAGTTTCTATTCATTCCATCATAGAAGTATTTAGATGGGTAGTCCTGAAACGGATAAGCAACAAAATCACCCTGCCAGTCAGTGACATTTTGTTTATCGTTACTAATAACATAGATAGTCATAGTAGTAACTGACATACCTTGAAATCGTTTACTCTGACCATCAGCTCGACCAAAAGAAATGAATTTCAAAAATGGGTCAATTAACCAGCGTCTGTGTCCACATTCATTAACATTATAATCAGTCATCCACATGTTCAGAGAGGTATTGCTCGCAGGAGGTGTGCCCATATACCAGCGGTAAGCAAGATTAGAATTTTGGCATCCATCTTTACCATTATTTGTATAACATTTCCAGCTGTTTGGCGGCAGATGTGGATTATCAGGATTGCCTATTTTATCATCGTTTGCAGCCAACATAAGAGCAGCTTCTGATGTGTTTGCATCATACTGAGAACGATATTCAACTGGTTTAAGGTTATGCAAAGCTCTGATTTGATTCACCTCTTGTAGTATAGCCTGTTTTTCAGAATCCTTCAATACACCAGCTTTACAATTAGCAACATCAGGAAGAGTAGAATAGTAATCCTCAAGTCCACTTGTATTTGCAGGATTCTCGGAAGAATATACATTATTTAATGATAATAATGTAATAACTATTATTAAAATTTTACCAATTCTTTTCATAATTTTCAAAGTAATAATTAATAAATAATAAAGGGTTGTATATTAATACATTTAAAACGTAAAAAGTTACAACCCAGGAAACAAAAGAATATTATTGACCAATCATAGCTTTATAAGCATTGACATCCATTAATTTATCTAATTCGGACGGATCGCTCATTTCCACTTTCAAAATCCACCCGGCACCGTATGGATCTTTGTTTACTGTATCGGGGGCATCGTTCAGTGATCTGTTAACTTCAATAACTTTACCAGAGACAGGTGAAAGGATATCGGCAACTGTTTTAACAGCTTCGATTGTTCCAACTGTTGCTCCAGCTGTCACTGTATCAATATCATCTGGTATATCAATATAAACAACATCACCCAATTCACTTTGAGCGTGATCAGAAATTCCAATAATAGCAATATTACCCTCGACTCTGACCCATTCGTGATCATCAGAATATTTTAGGTTTTCGGGAAAATTCATAACTACTCCAAAAAATTCTTATAAAACAATTTCATAAAAAAAAGCAATTTAAGAAAATTAGACAGATTTAAAAAGTAATGGGGCTAAGAAATTATATTTTTAGTAACATTATAATGATTGCCAGTCATTTCTTTCAAGGTATTTTGTATCAAAATTCCCTGCAATGAAGTCAGGGTTCTCCATCATTTTCTGGTGGAAAGGGATAGTTGTTTTTATTCCTTCTATGACAAATTCCTCCAAAGCTCTTTTCATTTTCGAGATGGCTTCAGCTCGGGTTGGAGCAAATGTTATTAATTTTGCTACTAATGAATCATAATGGGAGGGAATTGAATATCCCTGATAAATATGTGAATCCACTCTGACGCCATAACCACCGGGAAAATGCAAACTCTCAATTTTACCCGGGGACGGGCGAAAATCTTTATATGGGTCTTCCGCATTAATTCTGCATTCAATCGAATGAAAAGTTGCTTTTTTATTCTTTAATGATAGCTTCTCCCCCGATGCTACCAGAATTTGCTCCTTAATCAGATCTATGCATAAGGACTGTTCGGTAACCGGGTGTTCTACCTGAATTCGGGTATTCATTTCCATGAAATAGAAATTTTTATTTTCATCTACAAGAAACTCAATAGTTCCCGGACCGATATATTCCACAGCTTTAGCACCAAGAACAGCAGCTTCACCCATAGCTTGTCTTAGCTTATCATCTACATAGGGCGACGGAGCCTCCTCAATTAATTTTTGATGCCTTCTTTGTAAAGAACATTCTCTTTCATTAAGATGAATAGCCTTTCCGAATTTATCCCCAAAAACCTGAATTTCAATATGTCTTGAGGATGTAATTAGTTTTTCAATATAAATATCTTTATTGCTAAAAAAGGATTCGGCTTCGTTTTGGGCAAGCGGGAAAAACTTCATTAGTTCTTCTTCATTATTTACAAGTCTCATACCTTTACCGCCACCTCCGGCAACGGCTTTAAGCATAAGAGGATAACCAATTTCATCTGCAATTTTCAATGCTTCTTCAGTAGAGTTTACCACTCCAATGCTTCCCGGTATCACAGGAACCCCTGCATTTCGCATTGTCTCTTTAGCAATTGATTTATGACCCATTTTCCTGATGGATTCCGCCTTCGGTCCGATAAATTCTATTCCAGATTGCTCGCAAATTCTGACGAATCTGTCATTTTCAGCAAGAAAACCGTATCCCGGATGGATAGCATCACAATTTGTGATCACTGCTGCTGTAATTATTGAAGGTATATTCAGATAACTTAATCTGCTGGGTGGAGGACCAATACATACTACCTCATCAGCAAATTTGACATGTAGTGATTTATCATCTGCCTGAGAATATACAGCTACTGTCTTAATGCCCAACTCTTTGCATGCCCGGATTATTCTTAGTGCGATTTCCCCTCGATTTGCAATTAGTATTTTTCTGAACATAAAGACTAATCTGGTATTATATGAAATAATGGTTGGTTGAATTCAACCGGGGATGCATTCTGACATAGAATTTTTGTGATTGTTCCATTTATGTCGCATTCTATATCATTCATTAATTTCATAGCTTCAATGATGCATAATGTCTGACCCTTTACAACATGGCTGCCTACTTCAACAAATGGAGGTTCCTCAGGTGCTGGTGAACGATAAAAAGTCCCAACAATTGGAGAATATATGATATGTATATTTTCCTGACTTTCCTCAATATTATCTATCTCATTGGGAATAGAGCCAGTAGCTTCAGGATTAATTGCAGGAGCATTCGTTATGACTTGTGAATAAGTAGGGGCTGGAGGATTAATTGGAATATTTTGAGTGTAAATCTGAGATGTTTCAGCATATTGATTCAGATTACTGGGTGCTTTAGAAAATTTTATCTTTAAGCCTTCCTCCTCTATAATCATTTGTGTAGCTTTGCTATCATCAAAGATTTTAGCCAACCTTCGAATGTAATTTAAGTCCATAGTAGCTCCTGGAAAATGTTAAAAGTTTATTGATCTTTAACTCGTTCGATATATTCACCGGTTCGTGTATCTACCCTGATTGTATCGCCTTCATTAATGAATATTGGAACTTGTATTGTAGCTCCCGTTTCAACAACAGCAGGCTTTAAAACATTGGTTGCAGTATCGCCTTTGAGTCCGGGTTCTGTAGCGGTTACTTTTAAATAAACGTGGGGTGGAAGTTCAACAGCTATAACAGAGTTTTCGACGAAAGCAAGCTGCACTTCCTGATTTTCTTTCATCCAATTTACTGAATCGCCAACAATGTCAGCATCAACTGGAATCTGTTCATAAGAGTCAGTATCCATAAAAATAAATGAATGAACATCTCTATAAAGATATTGGTAATTTTTTCTTTCTACTCTAACAAATTCAATTGATTCTCCAGAGCGAAAACGATTTTCCGACAATTTACCGGTTTTCATATTTCTCATTTTTACCTGATAAAAAGCTCTTAGGTTGCCGGGTGTCCTGTGCTCGGATTCAAGAACAGTATGTAGTTCTCCGTTAAACATAATAACGGAGCCGGGTCTTAAGTCTGATGTTGTTCCAGCCATAATAACTATAATAAATTATACAAAATAAAACGAGGTGCCTATCGGATTCGAACCAATGTAGGAGGTTTTGCAGACCTCTGCCTAACCACTCGGCCAAGGCACCATTAAAAGAATACAAAAATAGCCAAAAAAAAGCAAAAAATCAAAAATTTACATGTCATAATTTTGAAACGAAAAAAAAAAGAGTTAATTTTGAAAATTATATTACTGCGGAAGTGGCGAAACTGGCAGACGCACCATCTTGAGGGGGTGGCGCCCTACGGGCATGCGGGTTCAAGTCCCGCCTTCCGCACTAACTTTCATTTTTGTATTTTTTATAATTATACATTTAGAATTCATTTACAAGTCATCTTAACACAAAATTAACTATTTTCCTTTTAAATTGCATTTTTAAAAAATAACAAATAAAATTAAATGGAAATTTACTTATTCTTTGTTATAGTACTTTTAGTTTTAGGAGCAGTTGACTTAAATATTGGAATTGCAAACGATGCTGTGAACTTCCTTAATTCCGCCGTAGGTTCCAAAGTTACAACTTTCAGAAACGCTCTCATTGTCGCCGCTTTAGGTGTTTTAATAGGCGTTACATTTTCAAGTGGCATGATGGAGATAGCCCGAAAAGGAATATTTAATCCGCAGTATTTTACTATGCCAGAGCTTTTGATGATTTTCCTTGCCGTAATGTTTGCCGATATTATTCTTCTCGATTTTTTTAATACTTTTGGACTTCCTACATCGACAACTGTTTCTTTGGTCTCCGGTATGTTTGGTGGGGCTCTCGCAATATCGTTAATTAAAACAATTGATGCTAATCAAGACCTTTCGCATGTTTTTACTTATTTAAATACTTCAAAAATCCTTAGCATATATACTGCTATTCTTGTGTCTGTTTTGTTTGCTTTTGTCTTTGGTTTTTTAGTTCAATTCATCTCAAGAATAATTTTTACGTTTAAATTCAGAGCGCGATACAAACGTTTTGGAGCATTATGGGGTGGTATTGCCTTAACCTTAATCAACTATTTTATCATAATTGAAGGTATTGAGGGAGCTTCTTTTGCCACTCCCGAAATGATTGAGTTCATTGATTCAAATGTTTTATTGGTTTTAGGCGTTACTTTTGTTTTCTGGACTATACTTCTTCAAATAATAAATTCATTTACAAAATTCAACTCTTTGAAACTAATTGTATTGATAGGTACTTTTGCTTTAGCATGGGCTTTTGCAGCCAATGACCTTGTCAATTTTATCGGGGCTCCTCTGGCAGGTTTAGCTGCATTCCAGACTGCCGGAAATTCATCTGACCCCCTTAATATTTTAATGACTGATCTCTCCAAGCCAGCAAAGGCAGATACTTTAATTCTTCTTCTGGCTGGTGCTATAATGATAACCACTTTATTTCTTTCTAAGAAAGCAAGAACTGTAACTCGCACTGAAGTATCTCTGGGAAGGCAGGAAGAGGGTGTTGAGTTGTATGATTCTTATCCATTTGTTAGAGCTTTGGTCAGATTGGTTATCAATATCAATGACTTCGTTTTGAAATTTGTCCCTAATTCAATTAAATCATGGGTTCGTCAAAGGTTAGACACTTCAAAGCTTGAACTTGAAAGGGATGCAGAGGGGAATGAAGCTTCTTTCGACTTTGTAAGAGCAACTGTTAATTTAATGGTCGCCTCTGCTTTGATTTCTGTGGGAACTCATTTGAAATTACCTCTTTCTACTACCTATGTTACTTTTATTGTTGCTATGTCAACTGCATTAGCCGATAAAGCTTGGGGAACAGAAAGTGCTGTTTATCGGGTATCGGGCGTTATGACAGTTATAGGTGGATGGTTATTGACAGCTGTGATTGCTTCTTTAATAGCTAGTGTTATTGCACTTACAATTTATTTTACAAGCATAATTGGGGTAATCTTCTTCTTAGCTCTTGTTACTTTTATTCTTTTCAGAACTGCATTCATCCATAAAAAGAGGGATAATGAATTCAGATTAGCCGAAGAAAAATTAAAATTAAAAATAGAAAAATTTTCTCATGCAAGAGATTTTCTTAATCAAAATATTTCATCCTATGCATCTCTTCTTAAGGATACTATCAATACAGGCTATACTGGCACAATCAAAAGAAACTTAAAAATTCTTAGAAAGTTTAAAAATCAATCAAAACAACTTAGAAATCTTTCTGATTCAATTTCTAAAGATCTGCTTAACATTATTCAGAATTTTGATGATACTGCTTTGGAATCAGGTCATCATTTTGCAAATGTCCTTAGCGCCATAAATTCTATTTCGTATAGTAACTACCACTTTGCTACACTTGTTTATGGCTATGTTGATAATAATCATAAAAAGTTCAATGATATTCATATTAATGATCTGAAAAAAATTAACAAAATGACAGTCGGTATAATTGACTTACTTGATGAAGCCATTAATAATGGTAGCTTTCATTCAAAAGAGAAACTGAAAGAGATAAAAATGGAATTTCATCAAATATCAGACAAAATGCTGATTGACCATATAAAAGGTTTAAAACAAAATGGTGTTACCCCTCGAATGATAAACATCATTCTACATATTATCAAAGACACTCAACATATCGTTGAGCAATTACTCGAAGTAATTGATTCTTATAAACAAATTCAGGAAGACCTAAAAATCAAAATTATTGAATTAGAAGATAATAAGAACCTTTAAATCTCCTCAATAAGTTTTAAAAAATCTTTGTAAGGAATAGCCATCAAACTCTGTGCTTCAAAAGCTCCGTAATCTCTGCTTATGAGTGATACCTTTGCCGCTGTTTCCTCGTCTGGTGCTTCGTATATATCAAGGAAGTCGAATGGACCTAAAACAGCATAATGAGCTATGAACCTAACTTCAGGGCATTTTTCTTTTACACGGTCAAGCCAGCTTCGTCCGATTGTTGCTCTCTCCTTCATTTTTTTTGATTCTTCAGGGGATAACTTGGTCATTAAAATGAATGTTTTCATATCAACCTCTCCAAATGATTATTGATTTTTCAAATTTACAATTAAAAAAAAATAATAACAAAAATTTTTTTCTTGACTATTAATTTTTTTTATATTATATTCGGACAAATTAATCTGATTAAATTTTGAAAAGGTTTTATGGCGGCTTTATCAAAGTCATGTTTATATGGAATTTTAGCAACAAGTTATTTGTCTGCTAATGCCGGAGCTGAAAAAAAAGTTACTGTTTCGAAAATAGCAGAGGACTTAGGGATTTCGTTTCATTACCTTGCTAAAGTCGTTCAGATTCTTAGCTTTAATGGAATTGTTAAAACCAAAAGAGGCGCCAATGGTGGAATTGAATTAGCTCGAGATTCCAATCAAATAACCGTTTCTCAGATTATTGATTCTTTGGATAATCCAAAATTAGATGTTTTAATTAACGAAAAAGGTTCTAATATAAGAGATAAGAATGCTTCAAACAGCATCAATAAGCTTTATGAAAAATTTATTGATATGTATAAAAATTCTACTATTAAAGAATTTAGTTCTTTGATTACTATGGAAAACAATTGATTTTTTTTAAATTATAATCGGATAAATATATCTTAAAATAATGAAAGGGTTTTACATGAAAACAAACAAAGATTTCAAGCTGAGGAATTTTATTAAAAATGTAGGAGGGTATAAAGACATCTCATTTTTAATTTTCTCTGTCGTTGCATCATTTATTTTATTCTCTGCATGTGGTGAACAAAAAGAAGAAGTTAAAGAGGAATTCCTTGTTATTAAAGGAACAAAAATTGGAGAGTTTAACCCTGAAAAAGCAGAAAAAGGTGCTAAGATTTTTGCAGAAAAGTGTGCTGCATGTCATAAATACGAGGAAAAATTTGTCGGTCCACCGTTGGGTAATGTCTTTAAAAGACGTTCAGTTGACTACATTATGAGTCAGATTCTCGATCCTGAGAAGATGATAGCGAATAATGATACAACAAAAGCCCTTTTGAAGCAATTCATGACTCAAATGCCTAATCAACATCTATCTCATGAAGATGCTTTGTCTGTTTTGGAGCATTTAAGAGCTAAAGCTGAAGGAAAGTAAATATTTTAAAAATAATTATTTTTTAACATTTTAAAGGATTATATTATGAAAAAAAGTCTATTTTTTTACGTGTTGATAATCATTTCAATTTCTATGATTTTCCTTTTTTGGGGCTGTCCTTCGAGCAAGCAAGGGGCTGTTTCTGGAGATGTTGCTTCCAAAGTTTATGTTCCACCCGGAGAATATGATGAATTTTACGGCTTTTTCTCAGGTGGATTCAGTGGTCAACTTGCTGTATATGGAATTCCAAGCGGAAGGCTATTCAGGGTGATACCTGTCTTCTCTCAAGACCCCGAAAAAGGTTGGGGATATAGCGAGGAAACCAAACCAATGCTTATGACTTCTCATGGTTTTATACCTTGGGACGATGCCCACCACCCCGAATTATCCCAAACTGATGGAATGGCTGATGGCAGATGGATATTTATCAACGGAAATAATACCCCAAGAATAGCTCGTATTGACCTGACAACTTTCAGAACTGCAGAAATTATCGAATTACCAAACAGTGCAGGAAATCACTCTTCACCATTTGGCACTGAAAATACTGAATATGTTGTTGCTGGAACAAGATTCAGCATCCCGATACCCAACGAAGATGTTTCAATAAACGAATATAAAGATAAATTCAAAGGAGCTATATCTTTTGTAAAAGTTGATAACAAGACAGGGCGAATGGATATAGCATTTCAGGTATTGATGCCCGGATTTGATTATGATCTTGCCAGAGCAGGAAAAGGGAAATCACATGGGTGGTGTTTCTTCTCGATGTATAATTCTGAGCAAGCAAATACAGTCAAAGAAGTAAATGCCAGCCAGAATGATAAAGACTTTATTGCTGCAATTAACTGGAAAAAAGCTGAAGAATACATTGCTCAGAAAAAATTTAAGGAATTTGATGTTCAATATGCCCATAATGTTTTTAATGAAGAAACACAGACTGCTACCTCTACTATGAAAAACAAAGTAAAGGTTCTTATTCCCGAAGAATGCCCCGGTCTGGTTTACTTTATGCCTACTCCAAAATCTCCACATGGTTGCGATGTTGACCCAACAGGAGAGTATATCGTTGGTGGAGGTAAGTTAGCAGCTACAATACCTGTCTTTTCTTACTCAAAAATGATAAAGGCAATCGAAGAAAAGAAAATTGACAAAACTATTAATGGAGTTCCCGTTTTGAACTATGATGCTGTGATTGCCGGTGAAGTCCAGGAGCCGGGACTTGGACCTCTGCATACCGAATTTGATGATCAGGGTAATGCCTATACTTCAATGTTTGTTTCCTCCGAAATTACTAAATGGAGTTTGAAAGATTTCAAGGTTATTGATAAAATTCCCACTTATTATTCCATTGGACATCTTTTGATCCCCGGTGGTAATACAAAAAAACCTTATGGGAAATATGTCATCGCTCTGAACAAAATCACCAAAGACAGATACCTGCCAACTGGACCTGAACTTACCCAATCAGCTCAGTTAATTGACATTTCCGGCGATAAAATGAAATTATTGCTTGATTTTCCGACTATCGGTGAGCCTCATTATGGTCAGGCAATTGCTGCTTCTGTTATTAAGGATAAATCTGTTAAATTTTATAAAATGGAGAACAACAAGCATCCATATAAAACCTCTAAAGAGGAAGATGCCCGTATTGAACGGTCTGGTAACGTTGTCAGAATTTATATGACTTCTATCAGATCACATTTTGCTCCAGATAATATCGAAGGAATTAAAGTTGGAGATGAAGTTTATTTCCACGTTACTAACCTTGAGCAGGATTGGGATGTGCCACACGGCTTTGCAATCAAAGGAGCTGAAAATTCTGAACTACTTATTATGCCCGGCGAAACTCTGACATTGAAGTGGTTACCAAAGAAGCCCGGAGTTTATCCATTTTATTGCACTGATTTTTGTTCTGCTTTGCATCAGGAAATGCAGGGATACGTTAGGGTCTCTCCGGCAAATTCTCAAATTAAATTAGCCTGGAACACACAAAATAAAAAGTAAATATTCATGAACCTTCCCCACAAAGGGAAGGTTCCTTCTTTAATTCTAATTTAAGACAAAATTATCTTAATTGGTAAATTATGAAAAACACATCAAGACTTATTATGCTTATTGCCTCATTGATTCTCCTTGGCTTATATTTTTTGCCAATATGGAATATCAGTCTTGAGGCACCTCAATTTCCGGAAGGACTTGGTTTATATATAAATATATCTTCAATTGAAGGCCATAAAGAAAATGACCTGAGCAGTATTAACAATTTGAACCATTATATAGGTATGAAAAAGATTGAGCCCGATTCAATACCAGAGCTGAAGGTTATGCCTTTTATTGTAGCTTTTTTTATTGCTTTCGGATTAATCACTGTAATTTTTAACAAAAAATGGTTAATTGCAACATGGGTTGTTTTGCTCTTAATAGTTAGTTTCGTAGGAATTTATGATTTTTACCTTTGGGGATACGACTATGGGCATAACCTCGATCCAAAAGCCATAATAAAGATACCCGGTCAATCATATCAGCCTCCTGTTTTTGGAACAAAGCAGCTTTTGAATTTTACTGCTCATTCATTCCCAGATGCCGGAGGTATTTTACTCGGAGTTTCTTTAGTTCTGGGTTTTGCCGCTATATTTTTGTTTAAAAAAACAGAGCCAAAATCTAACAATTTGAATTTAATGTTATTTCTACTACCTTTGCTAATTCTTCTTTCCTGTCATCCTGAGCCAAAATCAATCGAATTCGGATTTGACAACTGTCATAAGTGCGGAATGACCATAGCTGATGATAGGTGGGGTGCCGAAATAGTAACTCACAAGGGAAAGGTCTATAAATTTGATGCTGTGGAATGCATGGTTGCTTTTTATCTTGATGAAAAAAAATTAAACAGAGACAATGAGATTCATTCTTTCTGGACTATTAATTACCTCAAGCCTAAGGAATTGATAGACGCAACTACGGCTTACTATCTTAAAAGCTCGGAATATCAGTCACCAATGGCTTTTAATGCACCTTCTTTCAAAACCAGAGAAGAGAGAGATAAAAGTATTAAAACTGACAAGGATATCCCATTAGATTGGACATCCCTTGTCGAGATGATTAAAAAAGATTGGATGGATTAATTTTTCCATTTAAATGAAATTTAAAATTTTATATATCTTAGTTTTCCTTGGGATTTTTAACTCAATTGATTCTGTTGCTGGAATTTTTTTCGTTGATCAGAAAAATAATCCAAACATTCAGGCAACTATTAATAATGCAAATGATGGAGACACAATAGTTATTAACCATGGCATTTACAAGCAGGGCAAAATTATTATAAAAAAAAATTTGACCATACTTGGAAAAGGTGAGCCTATAATTGATGGGAAAGATTCCGATGGAAGTATATTTTATGTTGAGTCAGTCAAAGTAAGAATTAGCGGTTTAATACTAAAAAACGTTCCGAGAACGGCTATTAAAGACAATGCAGCCATCAGAATTGCTAACTCAGAAGGTTCTGTCGTTGTAAACAACAAAATCATTAATGGCTTTTTTGGTATTTATCTTGCACGTTGTAATAATTTGATAATTCAAAGAAACAAAATATATGGCAATTCGAAAACTGAAAGTTCTTCTGGCAACGGAATACATCTATTCCGTTGCACCACCGCTGTAATCAAAGATAATTATATCGAAAACCAGCGTGATGGTATTTATCTTGAATTCGTTTCAAATGCAAATATTTCGCAAAACCATAGTTTATTAAATTTAAGATACGGCTTACATTTTATGTTTTCGGACGGTTGTAACTACGAAAGAAACAAATTTGAGAAAAACGGTGCCGGTGTGGCTGTTATGTATTCAAAAATTGTCAATATGAAATATAACGAGTTTTATAACAATTGGGGAAGCTCTGCTTATGGCCTTCTTCTCAAAGATATCAGGGATGGTGAAGTAATCTTTAATAAATTTAACAACAATACTGTTGGAATTTATATGGAAGGTTCAAACAGGTTGATTTTCAGAAATAATTCTTTTAATAAAAATGGCTGGGCTTTGAAAATTATGGGTAATTGCGTTGATAACTATTTCAAGCGAAATAATTTTATTTCTAATACATTTGATGTTTCAACAAATAGTTCTCAAAGCTATAGCTATTTTGATAATAATTATTGGTCGGGTTATACTGGTTATGATTTAAATAAAGACGGAATCGG
>CAYYPE010000015.1:0-61592 GCA_964473465.1 uncultured Hyphomicrobiales bacterium | reverse complement strand
CCAATACCAATACCAATACCAATACCAATACCAATACCAATACCAATACCTTCTTCAGTTTTTTTGAAATAATTAAATAATATTTGAAGGGAGGGTAATTATATGCCTGTCATAAAAAAGCTGGATTCATAAATGCTGATTATGAATCCGGCAAGAATCGAAGCCAAATGCTTTTGGCAGTTTCCCATCGGCTTTGCCCAATTCCAATGGGCAAATTAATAAAAAAAATGTAACTTTTTTCAAATTAATTTGTTTAAAATTATGTTTGGAGTAAAAATGAGAAAGATTGCTATTGTGCTTATAATGTTCAGCTATTTTTCTTATGCTCATGTTGAAAAAGGATATCGAAAAATAGAAGATCCATGCGTGCCACCTTGTTGTACTAAATTTGCTCAAAAGGGAGACGAACCATATTATGAATATAATTGTGTTCTTAAAAATGTTAAATGTTATATTAGGTGTGCATTATGCTGCGAATGTGAACATCCTGAGCTTGGAACAACAAGAAGTGTTCAGGATTGTGGGTGGTATAGATGTCACTCGAATATTCAAAAATGTATTTATATTGGCGGAGGTAATGGTTCTTCAGGATGTTTAGGTTTTCCATTTGATGACTTAGAATGTTTGGAAATTTGTAATTATGATTGCAGTTGGAATTTTGCTAATTGTCAGTATATTCAACGCTATCCTAATTGTGATTGTGAAGAAATAATTGAAATAAATGATCATTGGACAGCCGTTGGTTGTTTTTGAAGGAGGTAAAAATGAACAAGAAAATTATTTTCATAGTATTACACACACTTTCATTATTAATATTTGTTAGCTCAAATTTATTTAGCGATATTATTTATGATATCGGATCTGAAAATGCAATGTATCTTAGGTATCTTTATCTCCAAAACAAATTCGATTCTGCTGATATTTCATACCAATTGGGTGAATTAAGACTATTCAATGATAATATTGAGAGAAAAATTATATTTAAGAGAACATCTGATGAAAAAGAAATTATACAGGGAGACTCCATATCAGGGATTGATTATAAATTATTAAATCACACAATTACAGACACAGTAACAATTCCCGAAAATTCAAGAATAAGTTATTTCAGGCAACTTGGTGTATCTTTATCTTGTGTTTATGATAAACCTATGGATTCTGCATGTGACGGATATGGGGGTGAAGCAACAAAATGGCAGGATTATTTTTGGGTGGCTGGAAAAAACAGGATTCTCGATGATACTGAGTTTGTTTTAGAAATGGTCAAGACTTTAGATAGTAGCGTTGTCCTGGTTATTGATAGTGTTGGTGTTCTTAAGAATCCTAATACAATAATTGCACCGGTTTATGGAACCATTCCTGACAAAATAAATCATTTGAAAGAAATTGATAGTTCATATTACGGAATGAATGTTTTTTTCAGAGTAAAGGTGAAAAGAGATGGATTAACTCCTTATGGATGCACTTTAGCTAAAATTAAGTCATGGGTTTCTCTATCATCATTAATTGAATACGACAGCATTAGATCTGTAAAATCTATCACCAATGAAATATTAGATACAATAGTAAATGAATATTTCAACAAGACAATGCTATATTGCGATAGTGTCAAAAAAGCTACAGGATGGTTGCCTAGTTATTTACCGGGTGGGAATGTATTTAGTTCATATCAGGATTCTATATTTGTAAATACTTTTTTTAAGAAAGTATTTTGGCGAGGAGATTCTATTATTGTTGAAAAAGATTCAGTTGAATATGCCTCACGTGTAACAATTCATGAACCATATATCCAGAATCAAGCAGAAGTTGAATTAATTAAAGTCAAATCGGTTTCACCACAACCAACTGAAGAAGATATGACATTAATCATCAATTCAAAAAAAGATTTATCTGGTATTGAGATTTTCTTGTTCGATATTCAGGGTAGAAAATTAAAAAGATTATGGACGGGTAATTTATATTCCGGCCAAAACACTATAGAAATCCATAATCATTCACTTACAAAAGGTATTTATTTTCTATCAATCAACTTTGGAAGTTATATTTTATCAAGGATAAAGATAAATCAGAATTGAAATAAATTCACAAAAACAATTGATATTCATATCATTGATACTTCCACCTATTCAGCTCAGGAATATATAGAAATTACTGGTTTGGGTGAACACATAGGTTAACCCCTGCAGGAAATCAAAATCTACAACCTGCTTGGGGAGTGTGTTTTGCAAATGGTGGAGCAGGAGGAACACACCCCTTAATCCTCTCTCAAGAGGGAAATATAAAGGTTGATGTTTCGGGCTTGCCTGCGGGGGTCTATTTTATCCGTGTTGGTGAGTGGTTGGGGCGGTTTGTGAAAATGTAGAAAATTTAATTTAACATTCTCTTATATTATGTGTTATTATTAATACTCTTATAGCTTTTTGTTCGTCAAAGAGAATGTAAAATTAAATTGATAACACGAAAAAGATATACAATGAAAAAGATATCTCTATTAATTATATTTTTAATTATTTCAATTAATCCAATATTCAGTCAGTTCGGTAAAAACAAGGTTCAATATAGAAAATTTGACTGGAAATATATTTCATCTACTAATTTTGACATTTATTTTTATGATGATTCCAAATATCTGGCAGAATTTGCTGCCCGTCATGGCGAAGCAGCACTTAAATCAATAGAGCGAACGCTTAATTATAGACTAAATAAACGCTTTGCTATAATTATTTATAACAGCCAGAACGAATTTCAACAGACAAATGTAATTAGTAGCTATCTCCCTGAAGGTATAGGAGGTGTTACTGAATTATACAAAAACAGGGTAGTTGTTCCCTTTCAGGGAGATTATTCTCAGTTCCGTCATGTAATTCACCACGAACTCGTTCATGCAGTAATGAATGATTTATTTTATGGGGGGACTTTACAATCAGCATTATCATCGAATAGTTTGACTGAAATCCCGATTTGGGTTAGTGAAGGTCTGGCTGAATGGGAAAGCATTGGTGGACTGGATGCCCAGACAGATATGTTCATGCGGGATGTAACATTAAGCGAAAATTTAGTGCCTCTTCAGTATTTGAATAATTATTATGCCTATCGTGGAGGTCAGTCTTTCCTTTGGTATATTGCTGATAAATACGGTGAACAGCGTGTAGGGGACTTTATAAACAGACTATATATCAGTGGTGATATAAGAAGCACTTTTCAAAGTACTTTTAATATGACTATTGATGATTTTTCAGAGCAATGGCAAAAAGACTTAAAAAAATATTATTTTCCCGATATTGATAAATTTGAACATCCAGAGGATTTTGCAATAAGAATCACCAATCACAAAAAAGAGAATAATTTCTATAATTCTTCTCCTGCTGTTTCTCCATCGGGCACAAAACTTGCTTTTATCTCAGACCGGGATGGCTTATATGGTGTTTTCATTCTGGATTTATCTCAAAAAGAAGAACCGAAAAAATTAGTCAGCAGTCTAAGACGAACAGATTTTGAAGAATTGAATATTTTAACTCCAGGCATTTCATGGAATCCTGACGGTACAAAGCTTGCCATTTCAGCCAAAGCTGGAAATGAAGATGCTATTTTTATTGTTGATGTTGAAACTGGCAACTATGAAAGAATTTTGCTTGGTTTTACTTCAATCTCTTCGGTGAACTGGTCTCCTGACGGACGTTTACTTGCTTTCATTGCCACAAACGGAATTGCAAGTGATATCTACATATATAACTTAACAACAAAAAAGACAGATAACCTTACAAATGATATCTTTTCTGATTTTCTGCCTGTTTGGGAAAAAAATTCCAAACTGATCTATTTCATTTCGGACAGGGAAGATAATCTCAATACTACCCCTAATCCTTACGATTTCAAAATGTGGAAGCACAATTTCGATTCCAGAGATATATACTCTTATAACTTAGAGACAAGGAAAATTGACAGAATTACTTTTGACCCAGAAAACAACAAAACTTCTTTAGTTATCTCCCCAGATGGTAAAAAGATTATCTATGTTTCAGAGCTGAATGGCATTGGAAATATTTATGAACTTGATTTAAGCACAGGAATAAGTAAACCAAAAAGCAATTCTCTGAATGGTATCACACAATTATCGCTCTCCGCAACTGGTAACGATCTTTTCTTTTCTTCGCTTACAAATGGCGGATATGACATTTTTCAGATAAAAAATCCCTTAAACAGGAAATTTGATTTAGATACATTGCCTCTAACAAAATTAAAGTTGACTGAGCTACAGCGAAAATCATTGATTTCAAGTTTGAATGACAAACAAAACGATTCATTGTCTAACAAAAAAAATGATGATGAACTTATTGGTTATGGAAATTTTGATATTGAGTTTGATCGCCAGCAATTTGTGAAACCAAATCCAGATGTCAATGAAAATATAATTGATTCGAAAACTGCTATTTCAGGTCTAATAAACGATGATCAGGAATTTCAGGTATTTGATTATAAAATAAAATTCACCCCTGATGTTATCGTTGGTAATCCGGGTTTCAGCACATTATATGGTTATCAGGGAGTTGCTCAAATTTTATTCAGCGATGTTCTGGGTAACCATCAGATATATCTCGAGGCAAATTTATGGGTTGACCTGAAAAACAGTAACTTACTGGCAACTTATGCATATATGCCTGAAGTTATAGATTACTACATAACGGGCTATCATTCTTCTATTCTCTCCTTCGGATATAATTTCAATTATATCTATAGATTCAGGAATTATGGCATCAGGCTTGATGCTCAATATCCATTTAGCCTTTTCGATAGAATTGAATGGGGACTGGATTGGATTAATTTGTCAAAGGAGAATGTAACCGACCAATCTCTTCCTGATCTCAACAGAATGTTATTTATGCCAAAAGCAAGATATGTTTATGATGATGTGCTTTTTGGATATATGTCTCCCTATCAGGGCTCCCGCTTTTATTTTGGATTTCAGGGAACACCAAGATTTTCTGACAATGGTATAGGATTTATGACCATCACCGGGGATTTCAGAAACTACATACCCCTATTTGATTATATGACAATTGCAACAAGATTCGCTGGAGGTGCAAGCCTTGGACCAAACCCACAGAAATTCTATCTGGGCGGAACGGACAATTGGATTAACAGATCTTTCTCCAACAACAGTCTGCCCTTTGATAATCCAGAGGACTTTTTGAACGAATTTGTGATGCCTTTAAGGGGTTTTGATGTCAACACTATTAATGGTGATAAATATTTCCTGACTAACCTAGAGCTTCGATTTCCTTTGTTTCAGGCATTGCTTGCCGGACCTATTCCAATTCTCTTCCGAAATATCATGGGTGCCTTTTTCTTTGATATAGGTGGGGCATGGTATGGCGATTTATCTGGTTTTAAATCAACCACAACAGATTCTCAGGGAAACCCTATTCCAAATAACCTGTTGATGTCTGCTGGGATTGGAGTAAGGACCTTCCTGCTTGGTTTACCTGTTAAATTCGATATTTCATGGCGAAATGAATATTACAGCTGGTCTCAGCCGCAATATTGGTTTTCGCTTGGATATGACTGGTAATTTTTATTAATTTATTTAATCTTCAAGTGTCGAAATATCCCCGATAGGTTGACCGAGCTCACGGGCTTTCAATACCCTTCTCATAATTTTTCCACTTCTGGTTTTATATAAAGTTTCAACAAATTCTATTTCGTCAGGAACAGCAAGACTGCCCAACTCTTTTCGCACCTGAAATTTGATTTCCCGCTTTAAATCTTCTGAAGGCTCAGCCTCTTTTTTCAAAATTACAAAGGCTTTAATGCTTTCTCCTTTTATTTCGTGAGGCTTTCCAATAACAGCAGCCTCCGCAACAGCTTTGTGTGATACAATAGCACTTTCCACTTCGGCAGTTCCTATCCTGTGACCTGAAACACTCAGAACATCATCGGCTCTGCCAAGAATCATGATATATCCATCTTCATCTTTGGCTGCAAGGTCTCCAGCAAAATAAAAATTTCCGATTTCTGACCAGTATTGATTAAATCTTTCTTCATCTCCCCAGCAGTTTCTCAATGCAGATATCCATGGTTTCTGGATTACAAGGTAACCAACTGTGTTCGGTGGCAGAATTTCACCTTTTTTGTTAACAACTTCAGCCTTAACGCCAAAAAAGGGCAAACCGGCTTTCCCGGGTTTCTGCGGGAGAGAGGGTAAAGTTGCTATCATATGCCCACCGGTTTCTGTTTGCCACCATGTATCAACTATAACACATCTGTTTTTACCTATGTTTTCGTAATACCAGAGCCATGCTTCGGGATTAATTGGTTCACCGACTGTTCCAAGGATTTTAAGCGATGATAAATCATATTTTTGAACCCAACTGACTCCGTGCTTCATAAACATTCTGATGGCAGTTGGAGATGTGTAAAATATGTTAACTCTGTATTTATCAATAATTTTCCACCACCTTCCCGGATCGGGATAGTCAGGGGCTCCTTCAACCATTAATATCGTTGCTCCTACAGAAAGAGGACCATAGATAACATAACTATGACCCGTTATCCAGCCGATATCTGCTGTGCACCAGAAAACGTCATCTTCATTTATGTTGAATATATACTTGCTTGTGATATGAGTTTGCAGGTTATATCCTGCACACGAATGAAGAACACCCTTTGGTTTTCCTGTTGTGCCTGAAGTATATAATATAAAAAGGGGGTCCTCGGAGTCCATCCATTCAGGTTCGTGAATTGGAGACTGACTATCCATTAGTTTGTGAAAATCAATTTCATTCTCAAGATATTCGTAATAGTCTCCTTCTCTTTGGGCGACAATGATTTTTATATCTTTCGGAATATCCTCTACAGCTTCATCTACTATTGATTTCAAAAATATCTTTTTTCCACGCCTTTTTGTCCATGAAGATGTAATGACAACCTTTGAATTAGCATCCTGAATACGGATTTTTAGTGCTTGAGGACTAAAACCTCCAAAAACAACCGAATGTATTGCTCCAATTCTCGCACAGGCAAGAACTGCAATTACTTGTTCTATCATCATTGGCATATTGATTGTAACGGTATCACCTTTTCCAACTCCAAGAGATTTCAAACCGTTTGCAAATCTGCATACAGCTTCGTGCAGTTCACCGTAGGTTATTTTAAATTCCTGATTGTCTTCGTTTGTGTAAATAAAAGCGACTTTATTTCTCTTTCCGTTTTTGATATGCCTATCGAGACAATTGTAAGTTATATTCATTTTGCCACCAATAAACCATTGGTATTTTGGATGTTTCCATTCCATAACCTTTTCAAATTTACTAAACCAGAATAATTCATTCTCGGCAATTTTTCCCCAGAAACCCTCGGGATTTTCAATTGATTCCTTGTAAAATTGTTCGTAATCGCTCTTTTTCAGATATAGATAATTCTGAATTTCCTGCGAGGGTTCATATACCTCATTTAGCTTTAATAGTATTTCATTTTCCATAATAAAAAAAAGATAGTAAAACAAAATTTAAATTAATAAAAATTCATTATTTATCATAATTAAAAGAAATATTAGTTTATTAAAATTTATAACTTTATAATTAGTCAAAAATAATTTTATCGATTTATTTCCTATATTTGTTTTTTTTAACAAGTTGAATTATTTATGAGTAATATTTTCGAGTTTAATGGTTATATTCCTGTTATTGACAGCTCTGCTTTTATTCATCCAACTGCCTCGATAATCGGAAATGTAGTAATTGGTAAAAATGTATTTATTGGTCCGGGAGCATCTCTTCGCGGTGATATCGGGGAGATAATAATTGAAGATAACTGTAATGTTCAGGATAATTGCACAATTCATATGTTTCCGGGAGCATCAGTCATATTGAAGGAATATGCTCACATAGGGCATAATGCGGTTATACATGGTGCCTATATAGGATATAATGTTCTGGTAGGAATGAGTTCTGTTGTTATGGATAATTCCAAAATTGGAGACCATTCAATTGTGGGTGCTTTGACATTTGTGCCTGAGAATATGGAAATACCCGAAAGAAAAATCGTCGTTGGCAATCCTGCAAGAATAATAAAGGATGTTCCCGAAAAAATGAGTGACTGGAAAAAACTCGGGACTGAGGTATATATTCAAATTGCTAAAGATGCTTTATTTACTTTAAAGGAATGTGAACCTCTGTTTGCAGTTCCAAAAAATAGAAAAATACAGCCATCAACATTAAAAACATGGAAAGAATTCAAAGAAGAATAATATTGAAAATAATAAGGAACCAAATATGAAAATAAAAAGCTATGCCTATGGTCAATGGCTTGAGGGCGATGGATCCGGTCAGGAAGTATTCAATGCTATAACCGGTGAAAAAATCGGTGAAGTTACTTCTAAAGGCATTGATTTTGCTGCTATGCTTGATTACGCCAGAAGAACCGGTGGTCCAAAACTCAGAAAAATGACTTTTCACGAAAGGGCAAGGATGTTAAAAGCGCTTGCATCCTACCTTATGAGCAAGAAAGAAATCTTTTATCCATTATCTTACGCAACTGGAGCAACAAAGACTGATAGCTGGATTGATATCGAAGGCGGTATTGGAACATTATTCACCTATGCAAGCAAAGGCAGGAGAGAGCTACCAGATCTGCCATATTATATTGATGGAAATTATGAAAATCTTTCAAAAAACGGAACATTTATAGGTCAGCATATCGCAGTCCCGCTCGAGGGTGTGGCAATTCATATCAACGCTTTCAATTTCCCTTGCTGGGGAATGCTCGAAAAGCTTTCACCTACTTTATTAGCAGGTGTCCCTGCAATCATTAAACCTGCCTCAATTACCTGTTATTTAACAGAATTAATGGTCAGAGAGATTATTGCTTCAGGGATCTTACCCGAAGGGGCTCTTCAACTTGTCTGTGGTAGTGTAGGGGATATGCTTAACCATACCGAATGTCAGGATGTTGTTACTTTTACAGGCTCCGCAACGACAGGGAAAAAATTGAAACAAACTCCTGCTTTTTTGGAGAACTCCGTCAGATTCAATATGGAAGCTGATTCTCTCAATTTTTCTATTCTGGCTTCTGATGTTACACCGGAAATGCCAGAATTTGACTACTTTATCAAGGAAGTCGTCAGGGAAATGACTGTTAAAGCTGGACAGAAATGCACTGCAATTCGTAGAACTATCGTCCCGGAAAACATTATTGAAGCTGTTGCTACTGCTCTAAAAGAAAGACTTTCGAAAACAAAAATCGGAAACCCACTCTCCGAAGGCGTCAAAATGGGTGCCTTAGCTGGCAAACCACAGGTTGAAGAAGTCAGCGAAAGAGTAAAGGAACTTAAACAAGGGTGTGAACTGATTTATGGGAATTTTGATGAAATTAACATTATTGATGCTGATAAATCTCTTGGAGCTTTCTTTCCTCCAACTCTGCTTTATTGTGACTTACCTTTTACTAAAACACAGGCTCATAATATTGAGGCATTTGGCCCTGTTACTACTTTGATGCCCTATAAAAGCATTGATGACGCAATTGATCTTGCCAAGCTGGGAAAAGGCAGTCTGGTTGGCTCAATTTTTACTAATAATGACAGTTATGCTAAAGATTTGATACTCGGCACTGCAAGTTATCATGGCAGGATTATGGTTATTAACAGAGATTGTGCTACTGAATCCACCGGGCACGGCTCACCTTTGCCACATCTTGTTCATGGAGGTCCCGGGCGTGCTGGTGGGGGGGAAGAACTTGGAGGTATCAGGGGTGTCCTGCATTTCATGCAAAGAACTGCAATTCAGGGCTCGCCTACTACTCTGTCCCATCTTATTGAATCTTATTTGCCCGGTTCCAAACAAACCCATGATGTTATTCATCCATTTCACAAGTATTTCGACGATTTACAAATTGGTGAAACACTTATTACGCATAAACGAACCATCACAGAGACTGATATTGTTAATTTTACAGGTATCAGCTGGGACAACTTTTATGCCCATACTGATGTAACTTCTCTTGACGGAACAATTTTCGAACAAAGAGTAGCACACGGTTATTTCATCATTTCAGCAGCAGCGGGTTTGTTTGTTGGACAGGGAAAATGCCCCGTTTTGGCTAATTATGGTATAGATGAATTACGCTTTACAAAGCCTGTTTATGCTGGAGACACGATTTATGTCAAGCTTACTGTAAAAGAAAAAACTGTTAAAGAAACAAAAGAAAATGAACAGCCTCAAGGTGTTGTCAAATGGTATGTCGAAGTTTTAAATCAACGTGACGAAACTGTAGCCATATTAACCATTTTAACTTTAGTTGCTCGAAAAAATAATAATTAAAAAAATAGGAATTATGAAAATGGAAGAAAAAGGGAAAATTGATTTGAATATTAAAGATGGAATTGCTGTTATTACTTTCTCTCACCCAAAAAGCAATTCCCTGCCGGGTGAACTCTTGAGGAATTTAGCGAAAACTATAGAAGAAGCCGGCAATAATTACTCTGCGAAAGTAATTTTACTGCAAAGCGAAGGTCAAAAGGCTTTCTGTGCCGGTGCTTCGTTTGATGAACTTATCTCAATCAAAACATTCGAGGAAGGAAAGAAATTTTTTATGGGTTTCGGGCTTGTTATTAATGCAATGAGAAAATGCCCGAAAATCATCATTGGAAAAATTCAGGGAAAAGCTGTGGGGGGAGGTGTTGGTTTAGCTTCTGCTGTGGATTATGCATTTGCTCATAAATCAGCCTCTGTCAAGCTTAGCGAATTTGCTCTCGGTATAGGTCCTTTCGTTGTTGGACCGGCTGTTCAGAGAAAAATCGGATTATCTGCCTTTTCACAAATGTCAATTGATACTGACTGGTATGATTCAGATTGGGCTCTATCTAAAGGATTATTCAATAAAGTTTACGATACCTACGAAGAATTAAACGGTGAAGCTCAGGCTTTTGCGGAAAAGTTAGCGGAATTAAGTCCCGAAGCTGCTTTTGAAATGAAAAGAATTTTCTGGCAGGGTTGTGAAGATTGGGACCTGATGCTCGAAAGAAGGGCTGAAATCAGCGGCAGGCTTGTTCTGTCTAATTATACAAGAAACTACATTAATCAATTCAAGAAAGATTAGCAGAATTAGTTTTGAGTTATATCTGATTTATTATTAAGTCCAGTGAGCAAATCTGGTCTCAATGTCAGCCATCCCTTTACTATATTCTTGAATATAGGAGCGGCGGTTGCTCCGCCATAATAATTACCTGTTGGTTTGTCAAGCAGAATTAGAATTGCGATTTTGGGTGATTCTGCGGGGAAAAAACCAACAAACGAAGCTGTATAATCGGTCTTTGAATAAGCCCCTTCGATAAATTGCTGGGATGTCCCTGTCTTTCCAGCAATACTTAAGCCAGAAATTTGTGCATATTTCCCTGTTCCATTTTCCACTACTCCAACCAATAAGTCTTTCAATATGTCTGATGTTCTTTTGGAGATAACCTGCCGTATTTTCTGCGGTTTGCCTTCGTAAATCAAATCGCCTGTGTTATTTCTTATACTTTTGATAACATAAGGTTTCATCATTATTCCAGAATTTGCAATAGTAGAATAAGATATTAATAATTGTAGCGGTGTCACAGAAATTCCATATCCAAAACCTGCAAATTTCTTACTGATGGAGTTAAACTCATTCATTTTTTTGATTAATCCTTCGGATTCACCATAACTATCGAAATCAAGATTATGCCCAAAACCAAAATCTCTTATGTATTTATAAAACTTTGCATCTGGTATTGAGGAAGCAAGGTTTGCAAAAACGATATTGCTCGAATATCTGAAAGCTTCTGAAAAAGTTGTTTTGTCGAAAGGATGTGTGTCAGCAATTTTTATATCATTATTAGCTAAAAGTCCATTATAACCATTAACAATGCTCTCTGGTGTAATCAGTCCCTCTTCAATAGCGGCTGCTGCAGTAACAATTTTAAAGGTGCTGCCGGGTTCATATATATCTGTTATGGCTTTATTCCTTAAGTCTGCAGAGTTATTGATGCTTGTATTTGGATTAACAGAAGGATAGGATGACATAGCCAGAATTTCCCCTGTTTCCGGTACAATTGCTATTGCAACAGCACCACTTGAACCGGTTTTGGTAGCACCATTAATTAGTTCAGTTTCCATAATTTTTTGTAGCTCTATGTCAATTGTCAATTCGATAGAACATCCATGCTTAGCGGACTCGACAGGAAGGTTAGCTATCGGTCTAAGCCTTCCAATTGCATCTCTGAGAACTGTCATATATCCCGGAGTGCCTTTTAAAAGAGAATCGAGCGATAACTCCAAACCCGCTATACCTCTGGAGTCAACATCAGTGCAGCCCAACAATTGAGCAGCTATTTCATTATATACGTATGTTCTTTTTGGTTCAATTATTTTTATGAGTCCTTCGATTTTAAGGTTTGTAAATTTTGAGGAAGAAGAATCATCTAATCCACGAACAAGCCAAACAAATGATTTTTTTGTTGTAGTTATCTTTTTGATCAGCTTTTGATAGATCTCCCCTTGTGTTGAATCAACCAGAGAAGCAATGTATTTAATGGTCTCTAAATCTTTTAAAACCGTTGGGTCAACAGCAAAAGAATAACTTATTATGTTTGTTGCAAGAATTTTGCCCTCCCTGTCATAAATATTACCTCTTTCAGGTCTAAGGAAGATTCTGCTTTCATGTTGATTTCGTGCTATTTTCCTGTATTCTTCTGCTTCAATAAATTGAATTATGAATAATTTAATCAAAATAATAAAGATACAAATCGAGAAAGATACAAACACAAGGATTAATTTCCATTTCTTCCTGAAACTTAATTTATTAGATTCTTCGATTTTCATAAATTTAACCAATGAATTTTAATAGAGTTGAAAGATAGTTAATAGCTGTAAATAAAATTATTATTAACAAAATACCTTTGATAATTTTCGCCGGTAAAAATTTCTGTAATCTTGCACCAGCATACATTCCCAAAAATCCCCCTATTCCAAATAAAAAACCAAGAACCCAGTCAGGTGCGACATCAATATTTGGAAACTGTAAAGATAGTAACTCATAAGTTATAACTCCAAAAATTGAAGTTGCAAAAGTTCCCATTAGAGCGGCTCCTGCAACAGTATATACAGGTAATCCAAAGAAAGCTACATAAATTGGAACAATTATGGCTCCCCCACCAATGCCATAGATCCCACCCACTATTCCAACTATCATACTCATAATAAATATTACTAATACCGAAACCGAAAATTTTTCTTCAACAAATTCATATTCCAATATTTTCAAATTGAATTTCAGAACATTGATTTTAGGCAAATTGCTTGTGCTTTTTGATTCTTGATTGTTTTTAATATACTCATTAAATTTAATTTCAGCTTTTGATATATTTTTTTTTATTGGATTGATTATTTCAAGAAGAAGTCTGATACCAATATAAAATAGGACAAAAGACGCAAAGACCTTGAAAGCATCTGGATCAGGCAGCCATAAAATCCTGATATAAGCTCCTGCAACAACGCCCGGTAATGTCCCGACTGCTACTATTAAAGCTAATTGCCAGAGCATTCTGCCTTCTTTGATATACCTGATTAATCCCCCAGGAATCCCAAAAATATTATAAAGTTGATTGGTAGCACTAACTGCTGGACTTGTAAAATTTAAGACACTAAACTGAAACGGAAGTAATAAAAATGCACCTGAAATACCGGCTGTTGAAGCAAATATTGAAACAACGAAAGAAACCAGAGGGGGTAACCACCACATATCCAACGGCAATATTGAAATATCCGGAATCATTTGTTTGCTGTATCTTTCTTATCTATTATTATGGGTGATTTTTCGCTTCTTATCAATCCAAGTTTTTCTTCGGCAATTTTTGATATTCTTTCTAATGATGTCAGCTTATTTATTTCCATTCTCAATAGGGTATTTTCATCACGTATTTTTTGGTTTTCTTTGCTTATTGAATGGATTTCCCTCATGAGGCTGTTAATTTTGAAAACATTATCAATATAAAAAATGGTAAGAATGGACGAAATAATAATAAATAGTAAAGTAAACATCCTTTTGGACGCACTACTTCCCGCTGAAGTATTATTATTCTTTTCATCAATCAATGATTTCATTCCCCCCATAACAATTAATCAAAAATACGAAGAAAGTATTTTCGAAACAAATTTCAAATCATTTTTGATGTAGAGAAAATCAGCTTTTAAATATATTTAATCTATAAGTTAATATGATTCTTTGTTTATCTTGTTATCATTAATCGCTCAATGATAATCTCATCATTACAATGTATAACAAGATTATATATTCCAGAGACAAACCCATTAAGGCTTAATTTCATCATCATAGATTCCTTGTTTGAATGAATGATTTCTGGTTTGATTTGATATTCCTTTCCATTAACATCAAACATCCTAATTTCAGGATAACATTCATTAGTCTTATTGATAATGACATTTACAAAGTCATTAGCTGGCGTTGGATAAATTGAGACAGAATTATCTGATTTGGTTGATACATCATTACAAAAAACTTCCTTAAATCTTGCAGTTCGTTGAACATAAGGGTTATTAGTAGAAGTATTCTGGTTAAATCCTGCTGAGGCACCTGCCGGATTGCCATTATAAGCAAATAACCTTATCCTGTATCGGGTTATTGGTGTTAGTCCTGTCAATGATATACTATTATTGGAGCCATAATAAACAATTCTGCCACCATTACTGCCGGAAACAACTTCAGGAGCGGCACTGTAATTAGTATTATAATCATCATAATACCCGCCGGATTGTGGTATGTCATTAGCGTTGAAATCACTACCCGTTTTTACAACAACCATTGTGCCATCGCCATTCCCATTGGACCAACTAATTGACATACTTGTGTTTCTGACATCCCAGGTAGTGATATTGCTGCTTTGAATTGTTGGTGGGTTATAGTAACTTAATGTCAAAAACGATACTTCGTTGCCATAGCCTGTCCCTGCTTCATTTGTAGCATAAGCACGAACATAATAGTATGTGTTAAGATTAAGATTAGTAAGATTAGCAGTAAAGTCATCTGTTCCGGTTCCGTTTGAAGTAATACCCTCGTAATTATCAATGGTAGGATTGGGATTAGTGCTCCAAACAATTCCTTTGGATTCTATTGTGCCATTTCCGTTATTAATTGAATTTCCCCCTGACCTTGCACTCAATCCAGTAATATTTGTAACATCATTAGTATATAGCGTTGGTATAACAATTTCCCCGGGTTCGGGGTCGTTAATCATAATAATATCCCTGCCTTTTCCCGATGAAAATTCAACCAAATTCTGATTTCCTGATTTGATTAAGTATGAATCAACTTTTTTTATATAACTGTTGTCAGCAGCAGGTAAATACATATAACCCATGAGAAAAAAAATCACGAACAAAATAATAATTTTGTTTTGAAAATGATTTTTTGTTAGAGTTATTAAAGCTTTTTTCGAGGAGAAGTCATTATTTCTCATTGTATATCTCCATAATTAAAAATATAATTTGAAAAATTAAACAATATTATTAATTAATCCAAATTTATTTTCTGATTACTGAGAATTTAGAAATGGCAGCTGTGTCAGAGCTGCGGGAATTTGCAATGACAAGGTAAATGCCCGACGAAACAAGATTTCCAGAATCATCACGACCATCCCAGATGACTTTTCGGCTTGTTGTATTGATGGTTTTCACATGCTCGCCGTTAGCAGTAAGGATTTTAATATGCGAGTCTCTTGCAAGACCCTCGATTGTTAGAAATTCGTCAAATTCTGGATAAAATGGCTGTGGATAACATTCCAATGAGTATTCTTTTTCGGGTAATATTGAAAAGCTTGTTGCCACTGATAATCCTGAGCGGGTTCCGAAGAAAATTTTTCCGGTTTTTACATCCGTTGCAAGGGAGATAACGTCATCAGCTACGATAGGACTGTTTGAAGTATTGAAACTTCCTATTGGTGACGCTTCCTCCGGATCGAGCACAAAAACACCTTCGTTGGTAGCTACCCAGATATTATTCAAGGCATCAATCATTACATCGTTAACAAGTTTTTGCCCTAAAGATTTAATTGTTTGCACGATAGGATTAGCACCCCGAAGAATAGCTGAAGGATTCAAAATTCTTCCAAGTCCGTTTGGAGTGCCAAACCATATCCACCCGTTCCCATCCACAGTCATAGAAGTAATCATATTAGAAGGTAGCCCGTTAGACTGAGTCAGGACACCTTCAATATCATCTGAAGGGTTAGTTAAGTTACCTTCATTCAAATAATAAATTCCTCCATTTTCGTTTGAACCGAGCCATTTTGTTCCAAAATTATCTATGGCAAGATACATATATGTTCTGTTTGTCGGGGAAAATTTATTGTAATGAGAGGTGAATTCTCCTTTTGAATTCATTGACAAAAGGATAGGTCCCGGACTATATTTACCCCAGTTCACAATCCAGTATAAATCGGTTTTTGGATCGTATCCGGCTTGTCCTGTTACTATGTATGAAGGATTGTCAGTTATTCCAATAAGAGGAGAATTCTCATTATGAAATCTTTTAAAAGAAACTGTTTCAGTTGAGGCATCGGCAAGGACAAAACCAGTTCCCCAACCACTAAAAATTACTTGTGCCTGCTTGCCAATTGTAACACGATGATAGTAATTAGTAACTAAGTCGGCTGTGTTTTGGCTGTTATATATTGTCCATGTATTATCTTCAAAAAGTATTATACCCTTTCCGGCAAATTTATCTTCGGTTGTAACCCATAGTCTATTGTCATACTGATTATAAGCAATATCTATAAAAAAGTTAGAAGCAGGTGAATTAGGTATATAACTATAGAAACGGTTACCTTTTTGATAAACCAAGCCTTTATCTTTGAGTAACACAATAAGAGGCAGTCCAGATTCAACTCCAGAAATGGAAGTATTTATTAGAGCTGTATCTTTGACATGGTAATATATTTTCTCATTAAGATCAGCCACCTGAAATAAATTTGTATATACTAAATTATTATCGAGATTAATTAGGGATTTAACTTTGTCATAATCGGGAAATGATTTTATTATTTGAATTGTATCACCATCTATCTTGCAAATATATCTATGAGTAGAAAAAAAGATTTCATCACCAATAGAACATAAATTTGTAGTAAATTCCTCCGGTATTCCATTAAAGATATTATAGTTTGTCCAGACCTCAGGATTAATTAACTGACTATTTATGTTTGCACAAGCAATTCCCGATGATGTTGCAACCCAAATTTTATCTTTATGAATGAGGATATTGTTAACTTCGGTATTAGGTTGAAAGGTTCCTAATTTTGTTGGGGTTTTTAAAAAGACTTTGTCGTAAATATTAAAGATTGTCAATCCAAAACCACCGCCAATGTAGGCTATAGAATCCCGAAAAACTATATCATTAATCCTTGGCTTTGTAAATTTTGATTTTTTGATGTCATTGATATGTATAAATTCAAAATCCTTCGACAAAATATCAATAACTCCATCTTCAGTTCCGATAAAGACTAATTTAGCTTTTGTATGGCTGCGAACAACAGAAACCTGCAAGCTAAGTAATGCATCTATGTTGGAAAATTCCTTATAGGCACCATCTGTTGGGTCAAGCATAAATACTCCCCCACCGGAGCCAGCCCAAATTCTTCCCTTATGATCAATTGTTGCTGTTTGTAGATCGAGAAGGCTTGAGTAGTTTCTCCAGTTGTCGAGCGTGAACTCTGAATGAAGCTTTAAGGAAACCATGAAGCAAATAGCTATCAAAAGCGAAAGCAAGGATTTTCTGAACATATACTTACCTATGGATTAATGAATTAGTAAAGAAATCTATCCATAAGCATCAGCTAAGCGATTCCATTAATGTTACCATTTCAATGGCGGACATTGCTGCATCAAATCCTTTGTTTCCCCCCTTGCTACCGGCTCGTTCGATTGCCTGTTCGATTGTATCGGTAGTTAAAACGCCAAGGATGCAGGGAACACCTGATTCGATTCCAATTTTGGCTACTCCCTTTGTAACTTCGTTTGCAATATATTCAAAGTGAGGAGTTGAGCCACGAATAACAGCCCCCAGAGCGATAATACAATCATATTTTTTTAGTCTTGCCAGTTTGTTCATTACCATAGGAATTTCAAAAGCACCGGGACAATAGGCAATTGTGATTTTATCATCTTCGGCATTATGTCTTTTAAGGGCATCTAAAGCCCCATCAAGCATTTTATTGACAACAATCTGATTCCAACGTGATACTACAATTGCAAATTTCTTGTCTTTTGCATCAAATTTTCCTTCAATAATTCTTGCCATTTATTTTATAGTCCTTTAATAATGGATAAATACATGTTTTTAATCTTTGATTGACGCTTTTTTTTTTAAATTGTTTTTAATTTATAAATGATTTAATGAATATTTCGTCAATGAGTTTTTAATTTTTTATATTGGAGGCAAAATGTTTAAAAGAGTCATAGCTCTTGTGTTTTTTGTATCAATTTTTTTATCACACGATATCTATTCACAAAATCTATCTCTGAAAAATCAGACTGATTCAATTTCCTACTCAATTGGACTTAATTACGGTCTGGGTTTATATAATAATCTTGTTGGTGACTCAATACCCTATAATGCACAAGCTATGATTACCGGCTTTAACGATGGTCTTCTGAAACAACAGGGACTCATATCAAATGATCAGGCACAGCAGTTAATTATGATTTTGCAGGAACAAATAATGAAAAAAAGAGAAGAGACTGCAAATATCGAAAAACAAAAGAATCTTCAGAAAAGTATGCAATTTCATGCTGATATGAAAAATAAACCCGGAGTTATAACCACTCCTTCTGGCTTGCAATATCAAGTTATCAAAGAGGGAACTGGCAAAATGCCAACCGAAAAAAGTCAGGTGAAAGTTCATTACACTGGAACTTTAATTGATGGGAAAAAATTTGACAGCTCTTACGATAGAAATGAACCTGCTGTTTTTCCTGTTAATGGAGTTATTAAAGGTTGGACCGAGGCGTTAATGCTTATGAAAGAAGGTTCTAAATGGAAACTTATGATTCCTCCAGACCTTGCCTATGGTGATAAAGGTGCCGGTCAAATTATCGGACCTAACGAAACTTTGATTTTCGAAGTTGAGTTAATCGAAGTTATGGATGCCAATCAAATGCAGGAATTGAAAAAAGCTGAATAATTTGTTAAAATAAATAATTAATATTCAATGAGAGCAATTATACCGGTAGCTGGAGTTGGAACAAGATTAAGACCTCATACTTATACTTTACCAAAAGTTCTTCTTAATGTTGCGGGCAAACCAATTCTTGCTCATATTTTAGATGCTTTAATTCAACAGAATATTACTAAATGTACAATTGTTACTGGCTACATGGGAAAATTAGTTCAGGAATATGTTCTCGCTAATTATTCAATTGATGTAACATTTGTGCCTCAAAGAGAGTCCTTAGGTCTTGGACATGCAATATGGACTGCCCGTGATACTTTTGATGACGAACCACTAATGATTATTCTTGGTGATACTATTTTCGATGCCGACCTGACGTTTTCCAAGAAAACTGGAACATCAACAATCGGAGTCAAGGAAGTCGAAGACCCACGAAGATTTGGTGTTGTTCTTCTTGATAAAAAGGGTATCATTAAACAGTTTGTAGAAAAGCCTGAACAACCAACGTCCAATTTGGCTATTGTAGGAATTTATTATATCTCTAATCCGGGTTTGCTTAAAACTTGCTTGGAATACTTGATCGATAATGATATCCGAACACGTGACGAATACCAATTAACAGATGCTCTACAGTTAATGCTTGACAAAGGCGAGAGGTTTAACACCTTTCATGTCGAGGGCTGGTATGACTGCGGAAAACCGGAGACACTTTTAGCGACCAACAGGTATCTTTTAAAACAATCTTCCAAGTCAAGGAAATTCAAGGATGCTGTTATTATTCCCCCAGTTTTCATTGCTGATAATGCTGTAATTAAAAGATCGGTTGTCGGACCCTATGCAACAGTTGCATCAGGGGCTATTGTTGAGGATAGCCTTATCCGTGATTCAATTATTAGTGATGGTGCGAGGGTTTCGAGTTCACTTCTCAAAAAATCTATTATCGGGAATAATGCTATTGTTAAAGGGCATTTTAATAAATTCAATGTTGGAAATTCAAGTGAAATAAATTATCAATAATATTATTATTTGAAAAAAATAAAGGAGCCATAAATGATTTCAGATGACACATACTTATTTACATCTGAGTCCGTTTCAGAAGGACATCCCGACAAAATCTGTGATCAGGTATCTGATGCCGTTTTGGACGAAATGTTAAAAAAAGATCCCAACAGCAGAGTTGCTTGCGAATGTTTTGCAACTACTGGTATGATAGTTGTTGGAGGTGAAATCAGAACTGAATCTTACATTGATTTGCAAACTCTTGTTCGTTCAGTTATTCACGATATTGGTTATACAAAAGATGGTTACAGATTTGATTCTAATTCATGTGCAGTTATTAACGTTATCAACCATCAATCAGTTGATATATCCCTTGGAGTTGATAAAGGTGGTGCCGGAGATCAAGGAATGATGTTTGGTTTTGCTTGTAATGAAACACCGGAATATATGCCTGCACCAATAACCTACGCACATAAACTTGTAAAAAGGTTGTCTGACATCAGAAAAAATTATAATCATTTGATGCCATATTTAAGACCCGATTCAAAATCTCAGGTTACTATCGAATATACAAACTCGGGCAAAATTTTAAGGATTGATACTGTTGTTATTTCTACTCAACATGACCCTGATGTTACCGTCGAAAAAATCAAAGAAGATGTTATTGAACATGTCATTAAAAATGTTCTCCCTGCTGAATATCTTGATGATCAAACTATTTACCACGTCAATCCGACCGGAAGGTTTGTAATTGGTGGTCCACATGGAGATACAGGCTTAACTGGAAGAAAAATAATCGTGGATACCTACGGAGGCAGAGCTCCTCACGGTGGTGGAGCTTTCTCGGGTAAAGACCCAACAAAAGTTGACCGTTCGGCTGCTTATGCTGCACGTCATCTGGCAAAGAATATTGTAGCTTCCGGTTTAGCTATGGAATGCACTATTCAGCTTGCTTATGCTATTGGTGTTTCCCAGCCTATTTCCATTCATGTAAATACTAACGGAACAGCTCAGGTTAGCGATAGAAAAATTGAAGAAATAATAAAGAAAAATATTGATCTGACTCCAAATGGAATTATTTCAAGGTTTGATCTTAGAAGACCGATTTACAGGCAGACTTCTGTTTACGGACACTTCGGAAAACCAGAACTTCCTTGGGAACAACTTGATCTTATCAACTTATTCAAAAATATCTAATAATGTAAAAAATATATAAGGATTACGAATGTCTAACTACGAACCAAAAAAAGCACAAGGTAAATTTGATGAAGTCCCCGGTAAATACTGCGTTCGGGATATTTCTCTTGCAGATACAGGAAAACTGCTTATTGATTGGGCTGAATCAAGAATGCCCGTTCTTATGCACTTGAGGGAAATTTATAAACAGACTAAACCTTTCAAAGGCTTTAAAATTGCAGGATGCCTGCACGTTACAAAAGAAACCGCTGTTCTTATCCGAACCTTTGTTGAAGCAGGAGCAGAAGTTTCATGGTCAGGATGCAATCCTCTTTCAACCAATGATGCTGTTGCTGCTGCTCTGGCTGCAGAAGGGGTTTCAATTTTTGCATGGTATGATAACAAAGAAGATTTTTATTGGTGTATAGACCGAACTATTGATGTTCCTCCTCATCTAACTCTCGATGATGGATGTGATTTAATAAACACTGTTCACGAAAAATATCCCGATATGGCTAAAAATTTTGTGATTGGTGGAACAGAAGAGACCACTACCGGAATTCAAAGATTAAGAGCAAGAGCTGCCGATAATCAACTTTTTTATCCCGTCTTTGCTGTTAATGATACTGAAACTAAATGGGATTTTGATAATGTTTATGGAACAGGACAATCCACAATTGACGGTATCATCAGAGCTACTTCTGTTCTTCTTGCTGGGAAAAATTTGGTTGTCGCTGGTTATGGACACTGCGGCTCAGGTGTTGCCAAAAGAGCAAAAGGAATGGGGGCAAATACTATTTGCACAGAAATTAAACCTACTGCTGCTATCAAAGCTGTCCTTGAGGGGCATGAGATTATGCCTATGAATGAGGCTGCAAAAATTGGGGATATTTTTGTTACTGCAACAGGTGTTAAAGATGTTATCCGAAAATGGCATTTTGAATCTATGAAAGATGGTGCTATTATCTGCAACACCGGTCATTATGACGTCGAAATAAATATTCCCGAATTGGAAGAAATTTCAGTCTCGAAGCGAACTATCAGACCAAATTGCGAAGAATACACTCTCAAAAACGGAAAAAGATTATATCTTTTAGCTCAAGGCAGACTTGTTAATCTTGCCGCTGCCGAAGGTCATCCCTCGGAGGTTATGGATATGTCTTTTGCAAATCAATTCATGTCTCATCTGAGATTGGTTGAAAATCATAAAAATGGCTCTAAATTACCTCTTGATGTTCTCGATATTCCCCTTGAACAGGATCAATTTATTGCTCAAACCAAACTCAAAATGATGGGGATTGATATAGATGTCCTAACCGAAGAGCAATTGAATTATATTAATAATTATAACGAAGGAACTTAATTTAATTAAATTTATTGGTAAAAGTAAATTATTTGATGAATGGATAATATTGTTATCAATTTTTTTACTTTAATCATAATTTCTAAATTTCCTTTTATCTTTGTTAAAACCTTTAAAAATGTTAAGTTTGGGTTTTATAATTTTGTAAACTTAGTTTAACCACTTTTTGAGTTAAAAATATGAAAATTCATGAATATCAGGCTAAGGATTTATTAAGAAAATTTGATGTTCCCGTTCTTTTCAGCAGGGTAGTATTTAATGCCGAGGAAGCCGGAAGAGTTACATACGAAGATTTTATGCAGCGGGGAATCAATACAATTGTCATTAAGGCTCAGGTTCATGCTGGGGGTAGGGGTAAAGGCACAATTCACAATGTTTTCAGTGGCGAACCTCATATTCTTTATGACAAACCTGTGCGTGGGGTAAATATCATCAGAAATGGGAACATCTCCGATATGGCTTATCAATATGCTAAAACTATTCTTGGTCATAAACTTGTAACAATACAAACCGGTGAGGCAGGTGCAATTGTCCGAAGACTTCTTATCGAAGATGGTGTCAGTATTGCCAAGGAATTCTATGCAGGGATGTTGCTCGACCGTCAGGTAGGAAAAAATGTTATTATGGTTTCAACCGAAGGTGGAGTTGAAATAGAAAAAGTTGCCGCCGAAACACCTGAAAAAATTCTCAAAGAATGGATTGACCCAACAATCGGTTTTCAGCAGTATCAGGCAAGGAGATTAGCCTTCGGGCTTGGTTTGTATGGCGAGGCATTCAAAAGCTTTGTCAATTTTATCACAAAATTAGTTAATGCTTATGAATCACTTGACTGCAGTTTGCTCGAGATCAATCCTTTAGTTCTGACAAACGACAATAAGATGATTGCTCTCGATGCAAAAATGAATTTTGATGATAATGCTTTATATCGTCATCCTGAATATCTGGAGCTTCGTGATGAAAGTGAGGAAGATCCTCTCGAAGTTGAAGCTTCAAAATATGATTTAAACTATATCAAACTTGATGGAAATGTCGGTTGTATGGTTAATGGTGCCGGTCTTGCAATGTCAACAATGGATTTAATTCAATTATCTGGTGGTCAACCTGCTAACTTCCTTGATGTAGGTGGTGGTGCAAATGTCGAAAGAATTTCCAATGCTTTTCGTATTATGATGAGCGATCCCAATGTTAAAGCTGTTCTGATAAATATATTTGGCGGAATTGTTCGTTGTGACAAAGTCGCTGATGGTATTGTTGAAGCTTTGAAAAATGTTGAAGTTAATCTTCCCGTTATTGTCCGACTTGATGGAACCAATGCAACAGGTGGTATCAAAACTCTTATGAAATCAGGAATGAAATTCAAAGTTGCAAAAACCTTCGAAGAAGCTGCTAAATTGGTTACTGAAGTTGTTTCAAAAAATTAATTTCATATACTTTATAATTAAGATTTTAATCAGGTAATTTCATATAACAACCGAAATTACCTGATTTTTTTGTTCCTCACTTTCTCCAGCGTTATCTGGATCTTCAAATTCCTCGACCATTTTAACCAATCCTAACTTGAGATTATTATTCTCTAATGAAACAGATAGTGAATTAATAAACTCTTTAATTATGTTTTCAAATTTTTTGGATTTATTTTTTATTTGGATTTCGAAAATATCTTCAAATTTTAGGATATCTAAGGCTAAATCATCAAAATTTTTTGTCTCAATTGACAACTCTGCCTTTTCAATGTCAGGTTTATATTTTTTCTGGGTTTGGATCTTTGCTAACTTAAATATTGTCTTATAATAATATGGAATTAGAATTGTAATTGGCTTTTTATTTTTGAGTTTTATCAAATTAAAAATATGCAATGAATCAATAAAACGAATCAGTCTTCCGAGAGCATCTTTAGTATACTCATATTGGTCATTATTTTCAATTTTTTGAATTAAGTTAATCAATGTATTATAAAATGAATCTTTTTCTTCACTTTCGTTTGTTGAATAATTGAACAGTTTGAATAAATCATAAAAATTCTTTTCTGGCATTTTTATTAAATTAAACATGGACTTTAATTCATCAAAAATTTTATCATTTAATTGGTAAATAGTGGCGTCGAGAGTCTGCATGATTTTCGGAATCTCTTCATTCATAAAGACTGGAGCAAAAAACTGATAATTAGTTTCAGTAAGCTGGAGGTTATTATCAATTAGAAAAATTATCACTCGAAATGAATTTTGAAGTGAAGAATAATTCTTGTAATTATCAGATAGATTTGAATAAAACTGATTAATTTTTATAATCTCATCTCTGACTATATTTTTCCTTACCCTTTTTAGAAAAGAAATAAGCTGGGAGAAAAAAATATTGTTTGGGAGAAATAGAATCCTTAGGATATTTTCAACAGAAATATTTTTTCCTTCATATTTTGAAGGCACACTATAAATTTTTAAAACCAGACTGGGGTCAGTTTCAGTAACTTTGAAATACAAATAATCATCTTTCTGAAGATTACTATGTAGTGCGGCAGAAAAAATTCCTTCAGGAAGATTAACAACAGCTATATCGGGTAGCTGAACTTCAATTACTTTGCCGGGAACAATTTCGCCAATTTTTAATTTTGATTTTTTTACTGTTGTTTTTGAACCAAGTTTTGAATATGTCGGACTGAAAGAACTGCCACTTCCTCCCGGATTTATGATTTCATGAATACCTGAAGTTTCTGGCATAAATCTTTTTCCTGAATAAACTTAGCAATGCTAAATTATAAAAATTTCATGAATTTCAAATTTATTTTTGTAAGAACTAATCTAAACAAAATCAATTTGCTTTAAAAAAATAAAAAAATTTTCAATTTTAATTCATATTTTCATTTTTTTTTATTGGATAAATTGAAAAAAAGTTCAGACATAAAAACAATTCAAAGTCAGGATGAAGATATATCTTTGATATTGAGAATTCTTGACGGAGATACTTTTGCTTTTGGAAGCCTCCAAAAAAAATATAAGAACTTAATAACTTCATTAATCCGAAAAATGATTAGAAACGAAGACGACGTTCAAGATCTGGTTCAGGAAACTTTTATTAAAGTTTATAATTCTCTGGATAAATATCAGCAAAATTTTTCGTTTTCTTCTTGGCTTTATAAGCTTGCTTCTAATCATTGCATAGACTTTCTCAGGAAAAAAAGGCTATCAACTATTTCTCTTCAGTTCAGCAATTCAAAAACTGATGAAGAACAAGAATACGAGATTGAAGATAATTCTAACATACCCGACAAAATTATGTTGCAAACCGAAAAATCTGAAATCATCGAAAAAGCTATTTCCAGTTTACCCGATAATTACAGACTGATAATCAGATTGCGTCATGAAGAGGATATGGATTATCAGCAGATAGCCGAAAGAATGAATATCCCTCTTGGAACTGTGAAAGCCCACCTTTTCAGGGCAAGAAAAATTTTGGAAGCTTATCTGAAAAAATACAAATACTTGTTTAAGGAGTAAAAATTTACTCCTTCTTCTTTCTGTATTTACTTTTTTTCTAAAAATTTTAAGCTTTTTTTTAGCCCTTTTTCAAAGCATCAAGAGCCTTCTGTAATGCTTCTGTATCTGCTGTTGATAAATTCTTAAGCAATTCTTCTCTTAGTTGTTCTGTGTTGAGTTCGGTGTCTTCTTGAATTTTAACCGGAGATTCGATGCCAAGCATTTGACAGATTGTTGCAACATAATTATTCGGTTTGACAGGTTTTTCAAGATAAACACCGGGTCCTTGCATAATCATCGCATCGAAATCTGCCTTGCCTAAATCGTCCCTTGCATGACCAGTAACAATAAGAACAGGAATCTTTGACCATTCTTTTCTTTTTTTTAGGTCTCTGTAGAATTTAATTCCAGAATGTCGAGGCATGACTAAATCCAGTGAAATGATATCAGGTGTAAAAGTTTCTAATTGCTCAAGAGCATCAAAACCATCAGAAGCAGTTTTAACATTAAAACCATAATCCTCCAATGCAGATTTTAAGTATGTTCTAACGTCCGGTTCATCATCAACAATAAGGACTTTTTTTGAGCTATAAATATTCATACCCAATAAAATTCTATTAGTTAAAAATTATTTTAAGCAATTCTTTATTATTTATGGTTGAACAATCTCAACCGTGCCAGTCCTATCCACCTCTCTACTAATTGTGCTATTGTCATTATTAATTAAAACATAGCTACCCTTCATATAAACAGTAACGGTACTACCCGCCAAACTTCTAACATAATTATTGTTAACAATTGAATTTCTTGGAAATTCCGCAATGTAATTATAATCTGTGTAACAATATCTGAAAGAATTTGCATCAACAACTTTAACATCATTGAAATAAAGCGATAAATCATAAGAATAAATTCGATAACCACTTGGCATTGAACCACTGTGAATAGTTCTTATAACATAATCTGTCCCTCTTGAATTAAGTATTATTTTGAAAGGAGCTACATGCATATCATCACTAAGCGCAACATCACTTTTCTCGCTAATATTTTTAGAAATATCAAAAGTAGAAGATGATAATGGATTTTTCTCAATATTGTTGCATGATATAATAACGAAGACCAAAAAAGAGATAGAAACGGCTGAAATTATTTTCATAAAAAACCCCATTAGTAAGTGATTAACAAAGTTAGTTAATAATCTTATATTATACAAATAAATAATTATTTTGAGCTACCTACTGATTTTAATTTTTCTATGTTTAAAACAATTCTAAAAGTGGAACCAACGCCGAGGTCTGATTTCACTTCTATTTTGCCATAATGCTCTTTAACAATTTTATTGGTTGTTAAAAGACCTAAGCCTGTTCCTTTATTGCCTTTTGTTGTGAAAAAAGTTGTAAAAATATTCTGAATAACTTCTGAATCTATTCCCACACCATTATCCTTAACCTCATAAACCAGATTATCATCTTCTTGATAGGTTCTAATTATTACTTCTCCATTTTTATCCTCACGCATTGTAGCTGCATCAATTGCATTCGAAAGAAGATTTGTTAGGCAGGTTTCTATACCATCGGGATCTAAATAAACATCCTCACCATCATATCCGTATTCAGTTATTATTTTAACATTCTGGTTTAGTGCCGTATTATAATATAAATCGTAAATATTTTTGACTAATATATTCGGATTAATTTTCTTTAGTTCTGGAAGTCTTCCTTTTGCAAAGCTGAGGAATCCTCTTACAAGCTCTGTAGTTTTGGAGAAATTCCTTTGTAGTATTTCCCAGCCTTCCATAATTCTATTAGCATTTCCTTTGCGAAGCCCGGAGTCAACAATATACATACCTCCCTCTAATCCCATTAGTAAATTTTTGATTGTGTGAGCCAAACCAGCGACTGTCTGTCCAACAGTGCTTAATCTATCGGCATCAATCATTTGTTTCTCCATTTCCTTAAGGTCAGAAAGGTCTCTTAAAAAAGCAGCTTTACCTATATATGTATTTTTGCTAAACAAATTGATTGCCGAAAAGCGAACAGGAATTTTTGTTCCATCAAGTCTTGTTATTGTGCTTTCAACCGGATTTGATATGATAATATCCTCTTTGCTATCATTAAAGAAGATAGGAGGCAAAATCTGTTCCAGTTGATTATATGTCGGCTTCTTTCTGGATATCCAATTAAAAAGTTTTTTAACCGAAGGATTGAAAATAATAACATTATTTTTTTCATCAAGTGCAATGACACCGATACCAGAATTTTGAATAAGAGTAACGTAATAATCATAAGTTTGTCTTAGTTTAATTTGTAATTCATTCAACTCTGTGATATCAGTGGCAATTTCGATAATCAGCTGAACGCCGTTCTCATCGTAACTTAGAGGTGTAGTATTTACAATATACTGGGTCTCTTCACCTGCATGTGTTATTCCTACTTCAGACGAGAAATGCTCATTTCTATCCTTAAATGTTTTAGAAGCTGGACAGTGTTTGCATCTTTTATGCCTTTTTTTATAGACTTCATAGCAGTGTTTCCCGAGAACTTCTCCAAAAGTATCCCTGAATTTTTTATTAGCTTTTATAATTTTATAGTTCCTGTCAATAATTGCTACATAAGCTGGGACGTTTTCGAAGAGAACAGAATACTCTCTTTGTATTTGGTCAGATTTCGTAACGTCGGTTGACATTTCCATTACATATCTGACTTCACCATTGTCACTTTTTAATGGGATTTGGTTAACAACATAATAGCAAAGTTTTCCGTTTTTGTTATAACCTGTTTCGTTGGAAATTCTTTTCTCGTTCAAACTGAAAACTTCGTTAATCCTGCAGCTAAGGCATTGTTTATCAGTTTTTTTATACGCCTGATAGCATTTTTTTCCACGCCAATCCCCAAAATATTCTTCAAAACTTTTGTTGGCATTTATTATATCAAGGTTTCTATCAATTATTGCTATTTCATACGGGAGCTGTTCAATAATCTGGGAGCCAATTAAATTAGTAAGTTCAGAATTCATATATCATCAAATTTAAATCCATTGCAAATTTAATAATAATTACATATCAAAAAATATTAATCTTAAAATAATATGATTATCGATAAAAAGTTCGAGAGGAAAATATTAGGTGAACCAAAAATGAATAGAAATTAATTTAAATCATATAAGTTCTTTAAATGAAAGATAATATATAATAGATATAGGAAATAAAAAATTAAAAATAATTAATAATTGACGTTAGTTACTGATAACAATACACTTACAGCAACAACAATCATTTTACAAAAATTAACATTCAAAAATTTTCACCCAAAATTATGTCGAACTTGAATCAAAAAGTAATAAATTAGTCAAAAATTTTAAATTATTTATTATGTAGATATTATTTGGAACAGGATGAAAAAGATATTAATAGTTGATGATGATAATGACATAGTAAGCTATCTTTCTGCATTATTAATTGATAATGGTTATTCAGTTGTTACTGCATTTAACGGTAAGGAATGCTTCGAAAAAGCTAAAAGCGAAAAACCGGATCTTATTACTCTTGACATAACAATGCCCTATGAATCTGGAGTAAGAGCTTTCAGAGACTTGCAGGAGGATAGTGATACTCAAAATATCCCTGTTATTATAATAACTGGTGTGAGTAATGATTTTGAAAAATTTATAAAAGCAAGAAAGCAAGTTGAACCTCCTATGGCTTATTTCGATAAACCGATCAACAGGGAAAAACTTATAGAGAAAATTAAAGAAATTATTGGGAACTAACTATATCAGGTTTTGAAATGAATTCAAATATCAAGAATAAAGAAATTCCTGAAATGAAATACATAATCGAAAAGACTGAGGAAACTGACCGGGTTACCCAATTCCTTAAAATTTTCGCTGCTATTCTTCAGGAAACAAATTATAGACCAGCTCTTGAGCAATTTATCAAGGTTAGTGCAAAATGTGCAAAATGCACCACAACCTGTCATGTTTTCGAAAATACCAATGACGTAAGAGATATACCATGCTATCGCTCTGAACTTTTACTGAGCGTTTACCGCAGGTATTTTTCTTTGGAGGGATCACTCTATGCAAGGTTATTTGGTGGGTTCGAGTTGACTGAGGAACACATATCCAAAATGCAGTATTCCTTTTGGAATTGCACTGCTTGCAGAAAATGCGTTCTGGAATGTCCTTCTGGAATTGATCATGGATTGCTGACACACCTCGCGAGATATATTTTAGCTGAGATGAATTTAACTCCCAGAGCTTTGGTTATTTCTACAAGGGAACAGTTACACGGAGAGACCGGCAATACCTCTGCCATTCCTTTCATCGCTTTGAAGGACTCTCTTGAGTTTTTGGAAGAAGAGCTTCAGGAAATGTTCGGGAAGGAAATCAAATTCCCAATTGACGTCGAAGGTGCTGAGTATCTTTTCTTTGCTCCTGTATCTGATTATTTAATGGAAGCAGAGACTTTGATGGGAATAGCTGCCGTTCTTAATTCCGCTGGTGTCAGCTGGACAATTTCTTCCAAGTATTATGATGCAATTAATTATGGACTGTTTTATAGCGATCTGGTTTTGGAAAGGGTTCTCGGAAAAATTGAGGAAGAATATTACAGATTGAAAGCAAAAAAAGTTTTGATTGGTGAATGCGGACATGCTACAAGAAGCGCTACGTTCCTGAAATCATTCTGGAAACAAGGAGAAGCCCCGGAACTTGTCAATATCCTCCAGTTAACTCACAAGCTTATGCAAGAAGGGAAAATAAAAATTGATCCAACTAAAATAACTGAAAAAGTAACATATCACGACCCTTGTAATATATCAAGACAGGGGTGGATAGTTAAGGAGCCAAGAGAGATTTTAAAATCATTCTGTAAAAATTATATTGAAATGACTCCTTCTGGACAAGAAAATTATTGCTGTGGTGGCGGAGGTGGAACAGTTTCTATTGATGAAATCAGAAAATACAGGACACTGGTTTCCGGACAGAAAAAAGCCGAACAAATACGGAAAACCGGAGCTCATTATATTGTTGCACCATGTGCCAATTGCAAGAAACAAATCAGAGAAACAATGGAAGACAACAATGTTGATGGTGAGCTTCTTGGACTTCACGACTTGATTTTGAAGGCAATTATTATTGAATAATCAATTAAAAATAAAGTAGAAATTTACTCATAAAATGGGTTCATCCCTACGAAAAAAATTTTTGATAAAAATTAGAGTTTGAATATGGATAGTTTTCTGGAATTTTTGAAAGGTCCCTTTTTCAGGTTCTCTTTTGCTATAATGATTTTAGGATTACTTAGGATTTTCATCTTGACCTTGATAAACGGATTCGAAGCAAAATCCAAAGCCAAAGACAAGCAATTACCTATGAATTATGTCAAAAAGTTAACAATTGGATATGTTCTGCCAATAAGGGCATTTCGAACAAAGCCGGTTTATTCATTTGTTTCTATTATGTTTCATGTAGGTTTATTGATAACACCGATATTTCTGTTCGATCACGCCTTATTATTCAGTAATTCGATATCCTTCAGCTGGGTTGGAATCACCTTATCTAAAGGATGGGCAGATAATTTAACACTCCTAACAATTTTCGCAGGGATCATTTTACTGATAATGAGAGTGTCCGACAGAAAATCGAGATTTATCAGCAGAAAACAGGACTATCTCTGGCCCCTGATTCTTCTCATCCCTTTTATCACAGGTTGGATTGCAGCTAATCTGACATTGGAACCTGAGACCTATAAATTTTATATGATTATACATATATTAGCAGGTAATATTATATTTATTCTTATACCATTTACTAAGATAGCTCACTGTGTTTTACTCCCACTTAGTCAATGGATTACGGCACGAACATGGAAGTTTGTTCCTGAGGCTGGTGAAAGAGTGGAAAAAATTCTCGGGAAAGAAGGGAGGAAATTATGAAAGCCATACTGACTGATATTACCAAATGTATAGGGTGCACTCAATGTGTTACTGCTTGTAAGATGATTAACAAACTTGCTCCAGACAAACCAAGAGAATGGCAGAAAAATGATGGACTTTCATCCAGAAACTGGACATCTGTGCTTCTTAAAGGGGATTTTTTCGTAAGGAAACAGTGTCGTCATTGTCTTGAACCTGCTTGTGCAGCAGCATGCCCTGTTGGAGCTTTACATAAAACAGATATGGGTGCCGTCGTTTATGACAGCGACAAATGTCTTGGCTGCAGATATTGCATGATGGCTTGTCCTTATGGTATTCCGAGATATGATTGGGATAGCTCAGTCCCTTATATTCGTAAATGTATTTTATGTTATGATAATATTAAAAGCGGAAAAATTGACCAACCTGCCTGCACAAAAAATTGTCCGACAGGTGCAACTATTTTTGGAGAACGTGATTACCTGTTAGAAGAAGCCAGAAGAAGGATAACTGATAAACCTGATCTTTATTCTGATTTAATTTATGGGGAGAAAGAAGTAGGCGGAACAAATGTCCTCTATATTACTTCGAAAGACTGCCCTTTGGATTTCCTCTTGTATTATAACAACAGAATAGAGAAAGACCTAAGATTAGTTGGTGAACCAGATTTTGAATCTCCTTATCCAATGCTAACGAAATGGGCAATGGGATCTGTTCCCTTTGCTTTTATTGGAATGGGTGCTTTAATGTCTGGCATATATTGGGTTGTTAACAGAAGGCAAAGAATTAATAAGGAAAACAAGGAAATTGAAAATGAAGAAGATTGATAAAACTAAATTAATTCTATGGATAATTCTTGGTGTGGCTGCGTCTGTTGCAATAACAAGGTTTATATTTGGACTGGGTGCAACCACAAACTTAACAGATAATACACCATGGGGCTTCTGGATTGGTTTTGATGTAATGGGAGGAGTAGCACTCGCCGCAGGTGGTTTTGTTATTGCCGCATTTAACTATATATTTAATGTTAAAGAATTTCATTCGATATCAAGAGCTGCAATTCTAACTGCTTTTTTAGGGTATGTGGCTGTTGTGATTGGTCTATTGTTTGATTTGGGTCTTCCGTGGAACATCTGGCACATGATAATTTTTTGGAACCCTCATTCACCTTTATTTGAAGTTGGCTGGTGTGTTATGCTGTATCTGACAGTTCTTTTTCTGGAATTTATGCCAGTTGTTCTTGAAAGATTTCCTAATATGAATTTATTAAGCAAAATACATTCAAATCTTGTCAAAGTAAGAATTCCTTTGGTCATTCTTGGTATAATGCTATCAACGCTTCATCAATCTTCATTGGGCAGCTTGTTTCTGGCAATGCCATATAGATTACATCCATTATGGTGGAGCCCAATAATCCCGATAATTTTCTTTTTATCTGCTATTTGCCTTGGTTTGATGATGGTTATTGTTGAAAGTATGACATCGAGCTTTCTCTACAACAAGGAATATGAAAAAAATATATTAAAAAAATTGAGCCAATACGCTTCTGTTGTGATAGGGATTTATATTATCTTCAGATTTGCAGATATTTTATATCGTGGTGCTGGAGTCTTTTTATTTGATGCAAATTGGGGAACATATCTTTTCTGGATTGAAATGACTCTTTCTGCCTTTATTCCAATGATCGTTTTAGGTATTCCTGCCTTACGAAAGAACATTAATTTACTTTATTTCTCCGCTTTGATAGGAGTTATTGGAATTGTATTTAATAGGTTAAATGTCGGAGGATTGACTCATCTGAATAACCTGACAGAAATTGGTAGTTTCTATTTTCCTTCTTGGATGGAACTCTCTGTCTCCGCAGGAGTAGTCGCATTTGCTATGCTTATGTTTTTCTACTTTGTTGAAAATTATAAAGTTTGGGATAAAAAGCCGTTCGAAGATGAGGAAGGTAAGCTTTTAGAGCCCAAATTCGATACAAATTATGTTTATCTTGGACCTCCTAAAGTTGCAAATCGCATAAAATTTACATTATCTTTTGTAATTGCTTTCGCTCTGAGCTTCGGTCTTATATCAGGGGAAAAGATTTATGGTGAAGGTTATGAAAAAACACCAGTCTCGAAAGCCAAAGGAGGCGACATTCTGTTTGTTGACGGTAATAGAGATTACTATGGTGTGAACTTTAAACATAAATTTCATTCCGATACTCTTAGGATACAATGTTCAGAATGCCATCACATGAATAAACCCGGAGATAAAAATTCACAATGCTTTGAATGTCATCATGATATGTATTTAGATGGAGATGCCTTCAGACACAATTGGCATACTTCTGCCAATGGAGCCAATCTTAATTGTTTCAAATGCCATACCAAAGAGAAGAGCAAAGGTGCCGAATTCAGAATGAATCCCGAAAAAGTTATTGAAAATTGTTTTGAATGCCATAAGGATTTAATTCCTGAAGGTGCAAGAGTTATAAATATTAAAACTTATAAGACACCATCATATACAGATGCTCTCCATAATCTTTGTATTAATTGCCACCAACAAAGAATACAGCATGATATTGACCTTGCTGGAAGAAAGCCATCGCTGGCAATGTGTGTAACTTGTCATCCAAAACCTCAAGCACCTGAATCCCGAAGACAAATGTTCGAAAAAGAACAAAAAAACAAATGGGTGGTTGTTCCATCAAAATTTAATATAAAATAAAAAAAAATATTTGGCATATGCCAAATTTATTATTATGTTTGTAATTAGCATATGCTAATAATTAAGAAAGGGATTTATGCCAAGAAAACATAAATGCAGAATGATATATTTCAATCCTGAGGTTCAGCACTTCAAACCGGGAGGTATTATGAGTCAGGATCTTGAGACAGTGGAATTAACCCTCGATGAATTTGAAGCTATTAGGTTAGCTGATTATCAGGGTTTATATCAAGAAGAAGCGGCAAAAAAAATGAATATATCAAGGCAAACATTTGGAAACATTCTATATTCAGCACACCATAAAGTTGCTGATTTTTTAATAAATTCAAAATCATTAATAATTAAAGGAGGAGTTGTTGAAATGAGAAACTCAGACAACAGATCGTTCGTTTGCTATGATTGCAAACATACTTTTGACGTTCCTTTTGGAACGGGAAGACCTGGAAAATGTCCAAAATGCGGAAGTAATAACATCCATCGTTCTGGCAGTGATAAAGGAGCCCGAAGAAGAAGACAAGGCTCTAATCCAAATTGTGTTAATAATATTCAACCGAGGGTTTAAGATGATCATATGCATTCCTACAGAAAATGAGAACGGAAGTGATTCTTTGGTTTACGGGCATTTTGGAAGTGCTCCGTTTTTCGTGCTTTACGATACTGACACGAAACAGCTTACTTATATTGACAATAGCAATTCTCATCATGTCCATGGGCAATGTAATCCTATTGCACAACTCATGGATATGAAAGTTGATGCAGTTGTTGTTAATGGAATGGGAATGAACGCACTTAATCAATTGAACAGAATAGGTATGAAAGTCTATAAACTTGCAGATCGCATAAAGATAAGCGAGTTAGTGAGTAATTACAACAAATATCTTGTTCAAGAGCTCAGTATGAGTGATTGTTGCTCTCATCACGGCAGCAAGCATTATCATCTTAGCTAATATGGATGATTATTACGAAACTTCTTTATCAATTTATGCATTGTTAATAGTGGAAATTATAAAGTTAAATCAAAAATAGGCTTTATAAGCTAATTTAATATTAATACCAGACTCAGGAAAGACGGATTTGATCCTTGACAGGTGGTTTCTATAAACTCTATCAGTCAGATTTTCGCCAACGAGGGAAATATTACTTATAAAATTGAATAAAGGAAAAGTATATTGGGCGAATGCGTCAAAAGTGACATAACCTTCCGTCGGTTCTTCGAATTCATCTACCCTGTTCTGAGGCATAGCGGCAGTAAACCTGATTCCGAAATTGAAGTCAGTATTCTTCCATTCTAATGTGGTTATTGACTTCAAGGGAGGAATCATTGGTAAAGGTTTTTTGATCTCTGATAATTCGCCATAGGTATAACTAAAATTTGAATTCAGGCTTAAATTTTTGCTAAAATTAAAATCAAAAACTATTTCTGCACCGAAAAGATTTGCAGGAACACCCTGTGTCTGGTATATAGGTAGAATCTGAGCGAAATTGATTTTACCTGTGTTTCGTGGAATAACATAATATGGCATTAAATATGCAAATGACGAAATGGTAAACTTAAAATCAGAATTTTTATAAAAAGATGTAAGTTCTAATCCATATCCGTATTCTGAATTTAAATCTGGATTTCCAATATCGTAAGAATAAGCAGCCAAGTGGGGGCCTTCGGAATAAAGTTCCTCAATAGTCGGTGGACGGTTGGACCTCGAAATGTTAAAAGAAAAAGCTAATTCATCTGTTATTTCTGTTAGAACTGAAGCCGAAGCCGAGAGAGTATTAAAATTTCTTGGAACAATCCTTCCAATTTTTGATTCCAGATTTTTTGGTTTAGGTTGAAATCCTGTATAATCATAGCGAAGACCGAAATATAAATGAATGTTATCAAAAGAAGCATTTTGATAAGTAAATAAAGAAAAATTGGATGATGTGCTAGGAGGAGTGAAAACATAACCTCCCATTTTCAGATCTCTTAAATTAAATGAAGCTCCAAAAGAGCCGTTTTCAAAGAGATTTGTCTTATTCTGGTTGAAAATAACACTACCGTTATAATTTGTAAAAACGAATTCGGCTCCGAGAGACTTATTGGATTCAAATTCTTTATGATTATAATAGACTCTTCCTAACTGAAGCTCTATATTATCAATAAAATCATAATGCAGGTGAATAATATTTTTCAAACTGATTGTCCTTTTGAACATTTCAATGTTTACCCCTTTTGGATGACCACCTATGAAACCACCCGGTATTCCATACTTAGAATCAAATTCTGAATAACTTCCCGAAGCAAATACCGAATCTATGTTAAGAGCTGTCCCGAATGTATAGTCAAATGTTTCCAATGATGTGTTCTTCAAAATACTGTCGGGCATTCTAATATCATTAGCATTTTTATAGCTCAAGTTGCTGAATATGTAGATTGGTTCGAAAGGAACTGTAATATTATATGACCCAAGAAAACCCTTATTGGCTGACTCTCCAAATGCACTGACCATTCCGGTAGTTTTTTCACTTCTCTGATATGGCAAGTCATTTTTGACGACATTTACAACTCCGCCTATAGTCATTGGAGTATAAAGCAGAACTTTAGGACCTCTTATAACCTCAATACGCTCAACATTAAATGGTTCAAGGGTAACCGAATGATCAGGTGAAGTTCCGGATAAATCACTTATATCATTTCCATCTTGAGCTATCATTATTCTGTTCCCTCCTAATCCACGTATAACCGGACGTGATGGGGCAGGTCCCATCGACCTGATAGCTATACCAACCTCATTTTTTAATGTTGTAGCCAACGACATCCCCATTTCTCTTTGCAGTTCTTTACCCTCAAGGTTTCCAATATTGGAAAATATTTCATCGTATTTGGAACTGAAACTTTTTCCCGAAACTATGACAGTAGGTTTCGAAAAAGATATTGGTATTAATCTAAATTTAAGACATGTATTGAAAACTGAGCTATCTAAAGTGATATCATAGTGTAGAGTTTTATACCCAAGTTTACTGATTTCAATATGATATTGTCCTGAATTGATATCACTCAAAGTAATACTTCCATTATCGTCAGTAGTCAGGTTTGATTTTTTTTCAGCTAAAAAAATATTAGCGGAAGGGACAGATTTATTTGTTTGAGCATCTATAACAAGAAATGTGATAGAGGTTGAATCTGACTCTTCCGCTATGGTTAATGTTATTTGAGAAACCAGAAAGCATAGTATTAATAAAATTGTCTTCATTATTTGCTGACAATAACTGGAATTTTGGGCGTTTTAAAATCTGGATGGTCATTGTGATTCAGTCTTAATTCAATGTTTGTTGTTCCTTCTTTAAGACCTTCCAGGATAAATGACCATTTTTTATTATTGTCATATAAAAGGCTTACAATTGTATTATCATCAATCACCCATCCAAAAGATTTGTCTGTATCAGTGGGCTCAGCTAACTCTTTTCCTTCTTCATCGAGAAAAACAACAGAAAATATCAGAGATTTCTGACCAACCTTAAGATTTATGGATTGTTTGTAATTGTTATCAATTTTAGCTTCAAAAATTCTCATATAAATATTATTTCCTTGCTTAAGCAATAAGCCTGCTGCTTCGAAATGGTCATGGTCGTCATCTGTGGGAGAGCTTTCGGAACATGACAATAACAAAATTGATATTAAAAGTGTAAATAAATAAAATGTTAGAATTCTAAGATTAAACATAATTTTTCTCCTAATTAATTAATAAAAAAATAATAATAAATTAAATTTTTGAATTTCAGGAGAAAAATGGAGGAGCTCTGACTGTTAAATTATTATAATTAGAATGTGAAAAAACAGTTTTATTATAGTTTCCACAAGTAAGAACTGAAGTTTGATTTGATTCAAAATTAATAAAATCAGTGGCAATTATTTTGTGTGCCGTTGAAATCAGAACACATAGCAGGCAAGTATGTGTGTCGTTGATATTTGTGCTATTTTCATCACTTTTTTGTTCTGCGATTGAACAAGCATTATCTGAACTGCAAGTATTGCATGTGTGAGTATTAGGAAAATACGATAATGACAGAATGCTGAATAAATAAATTCCAAATACGAATATTAATATATTTTTTAATCTTGCCAAACTGTCCTTCTCAAAATTACGAACAATAAAACGTTACTTTATTTTTTTTATTATTATTGTATGTTTGTTAATCAAGAATTATAATAATCTAATGAAAAAGATAGGTGTAATAATGGCTGGTGGGTCTGGTGAGAGATTCTGGCCCCTGAGCAGAAGAAGAAAACCAAAGCAATTATTAAAACTTTCAAGTGAGAAAACGCTTATTGAGGAATCTATTGACAGAATATCCGGATTAATTCCCAAGGAAGATATTTTCATTATTACCGGTGAATTACTCTTGGAACCTATTAGGGAAGTATTGGGAGATTTTCCGCCTCAGAACGTCATTGCCGAGCCTTGTAAACGTAATACCGCTCCATGCCTTGCACTGGCTGCTTCGATTATTCTTGCAAAATATGATAATTTATATGATGCTTCCCGGATAGTTATGGCTGTTCTGACTGCAGACCAGTTGATAAATCCTGTGGAGGGATTTCGAAAAACAATTGACTATTTAATGAACTATGTCGGAAAAAATAATGTTCTTGCAACTATTGGCATAAAACCAAGCAGACCAGAAATAGGATTTGGTTATATCGAGCTTGAAAAACCTTTCGATTTTTCATCAAATGAAAATGAAATTTCTAAAGTAAAAAGTTTTCACGAGAAACCTGATTTCAATAAAGCTCTGAAGTTTATGGAATCAGGTAGATTCCTTTGGAATAGTGGTATGTTCTTTTGGAGGATTGATAAATTTATCGAAGAGATGATCCAGAATCTGCCAGAAATAGGAACTAAAATACTGCAATTAAAAGAAATTTATAAAATCAAAACTGATTTAGTCTTAAGTGGCTATCTGCCTGAAGCAAAAGATATATTTTCAGCGTTCCCGGATATTTCAATTGATTATGGTTTGATGGAAAAAGCAAAAGATGTTGTTGTAGCAAAAGCCTTGTTCGATTGGGATGACATTGGTTCTTGGGATTCTCTCGGCAGATTTAAAAAGATGGATGATGATGATAATATTTCAGAGGGAAATAATATCATCTTAGATACTAAAAATACCACAGTAATAAATCAATCTGATGGCAAAATTCTTTTTACCGGATTTGGTTTAGATAATTTTGTAATTGTTGTAACAGATGATGCTGTTCTTGTCTGTCCCAAGGATAAAGCTCAGGATGTTAAAAAAATTGTAGCTCAGATAAAAATAACAGGAAGAGAAAGCTGGCTTTGACACTCAGGCAACTTCCTCGGGTGTATAAATCTGATGTTTAGTAAAACTTGCTTGTTTTATCAATTGCTCTTCTAATATTGCTTGTTGTTCTTTTAATGGGAATGAACCAATAAGTTTATTCCTGATGACCGAAGGAGTTTCACCAACCTGAACTGCAATCACGCCCTCCAGCATTAATTGGAAAAGGCTCATCTCTTCATTGTGCATTGTTTTAAGCTTATCTCCAATAGGAAGCCAGACAATGTTAGCCATAAAAATTCCCCACATCGTTGCAATGAAGGCAGAAGCTATATGGTGAATTAATGTGTTAGGGTCAGACCCCGCTGCTGCAAGAGTTGCAATTAAGCCCATTACCGTTCCGATGATTCCCATTGTTGGAGAATAACCTCCCAGTTTCACGAAAAGGCTTATATTAGTATTATGTCTGTTCGAAATAAAACTTATTTCTGACTCGACAGTTTTTTGGAGGGACTCGGGGTCAATTCCATCAATACAAAGTGTAAAAAGTTTTCTAAGAAAAGGATGCTTAACATCATTCAATTTTGCCTCAACAGCAAGGATACCCTCTCTTCTGGCAACTGTAGCAAATTCAACTATTTGCTCTATAATTTCCCTTTGATTGTAATGTGGCGGGAAAAAAGAAAGCCAGATTAGTTTGGGCATTTTCAGCATCTGTTCCATTGATGTTCCTGCAAGCCCAGCCGCAAGCGTTCCACCAAAAACAATCAACATAGCTGGAAGCATTATCAGAGTATTTATCTGCCCGCCTTCCCATATGAAGGCTCCAAATATTGCTAAAAAGCCAAATATTATTCCAATTGCTGTGCTTGCTTTCATATCAAATTTCAAATTATCTTAAAAAATCAAATAAAGTCTGACTTCCAAGTTTAGCACCTACCTGCAACGTATATTGCAAAGCTGTCTGTTCTTTGTTGAGTTTCATTATGGTTTCTGCATAATCTGTGTCTTCATCCTGAGACTTATAACCCTTTAACCTAATTATTTCGTTGTTTAACTGTTCGTTAATTAGTTCAAATCTATTCATTCTAATTCCGTTTCGGGCTGCTACCCCATTTATTTGTTCATTAAATTCAGCAATTTCTTTTTGATACAAATCCAATCTACTTATGTCTTCTGCCTTAAATATATCTGAATCCTTTCTCAATTCCCCATTCTCATTGTAAGTGAGAAGGTTATATAAATTAATCAGAGAATCAAACATTTTTTTGCCATTCTCGCCAAATAATTCATCGGCTTTTGTATTAATAACTTCACTGCTCAAGCTATCTTTATTTATTTCTCTGTCAGCAAAATTTCCCTTGAATGATACTTCAAACCCCGACGGATTCTCTGGTGTAGCGTCTTTTTTAATTAATTCAAATGGCAAATTATTTTTTTCAGGAGGAGTTGGTATAATTGAATTTTCATTGGTTTTTGTTCCACTGAAAAGAAACTGCCCGTTATATGTTTGATTTGCTGTATTGACAATATCTTCAATTAATCCTTTAACATAAGTCCCAAGCGTAGGTAAGTTTCCTGAATTACCAACATTACTTGCATCAATAGAAAGCTGTCTTATTTGTTGAAGTTTATCGGACATTGAATCAATTACATCACTAACGGCTCTGAGTTCATTTATTGCATATTGTATATTATTTTGATAATTCTCGGTTCTCGAAATCATATCTGTCAGTCGTTTGACATTTCCCAGTTTTGTTGGATTGTCCGATATAGTATTCAAATTTTTACCGGTTGTCAGTCTTGTTTCCTCAGCAAATTTTCTTTCCTGAATATCCTGAAGAGATTTTTCAAATGGGATATATATCGTTTTTTGGGTTACTCTCATAAATTATCTGCCAAGATTAACAATAGTAGATAAAATTTCATTGGTCATATTGATTACTCTTGAAGATGCCTCGAAAGCCTTCTGGAATTTGATAAGGTTTACGGCCTCTTCGTCCAGATTGACTCCTATAACAGCTTCTCTCTGATTTGTTAATTGTTGGGATATAAGGCTTGTCGTCTTTCTTCCGCTTGTTACTTCACTGCCTATCGAACCTATAGAAGCTAAAAAAGTAGCATAATAATCAACTGCTGTTTTTGAGTCAATAAAAGTTGAATCTGTTGATAGTCTTGCGAATTTCAAACATACATTATTATTGCCGGGTTCAGCCGGGGCATCAGACGTTGGTATATTTCTTGGTTTGTTCTTTATATCATCGGACAATCTGATGTTCGAGGCTTTAACTGTTCCAAGTGCCGGCTCGAAGAAATTTCTGCCGGGAGGTAAAAGATCATTGTCATCAAGTCCCCAGCCAGTTACAGCTATCCCATTAAACTTTTGAACAATTGCTGAAGCTAATTCATCTAATTGTTTTGCTATTGAAAATGAATTGCTTGATTCAAGGTCATCAAGCAGAACATTGTATATTTTTAAATTACTATAAATTGCTCCGTCCTGAGGCGAAATGTAATTTTTAATAACATCGTTCTGGTCAACGGTTGCTAAACGTAAAGTCTGTTCAGCTGAAAAAGGGTTAATATATTCGATTAATTTTATTCTTTCAGCTACATTACCCGTTACAACATTTATACCATTGATAAAAACATTAACACTTCCCAGATCGCTTGTAGTGGTGTTGATACCTACAATTTCAGATAAATTTTCAAGTTTTTCCACCCTTTTATCAATAAGGGATAGGACGTCTGCACCAGTCTGTGCTTTTGCAGAAACAATCTTTACATTTAAATCTGCTATCTCATTTAAAAGTTTATTTATATCGTTTACAGATTGGCTTAGCTCAGAAATTGTTTGTTTCCTCATTTCCGTTAATTGAGAGGATATCGTATGGAATCTCTCGACAACGGCTTCAGCCTTTGCAAGAACATTACTTCTTAATCCTATATCATCTGGTTTCACAGATAGGTTTTCGAATGAATTAAAGAATTCAGTCATCAGTTCACTGAGACCGTTTTCTGAAGGTTCACCCAATATAGCTTCAATTTTGCTGATAGCCTTCTCTTCATTTTCATAAGCAGCTTTCCGGGCTATATTTTTTCTTATTTCTTTATCAAAAAATTCTTCTCTGAAAGTCCTCAGTGTGTCAACGAGCACACCAGTCCCGATGAAACCTGTTGTAGTTAGCTTCGGATCTGTCTCAGATAGATTTGCCACCCTTCTTGAAAAATTCGGGGTATTGACGTTAGCAATATTGTTTCCCGTAACGTCTAAACCAAGTCTTTGAGCGGCTAAAGCTCTTTTTCCAACCTCTAATGATGTGAAACTCGACATAGTCTTTTTACTTATTAATATTCATATCTTAATGGATGAGTGTCGTTCGAGAGCAAACGCCCAAGTGCATCTACTTCTTTTTTCAATGAATCAGTATTAGCATATTTTAATGACTCAATTAATTCAAGATAATCTCTGCATTCTGTCAAAGCCGAAAAAACACCGACAAAATTCCTTATTTTTTCGGTTTTTCTGGTCTCGCTTAAACCATTTTTAATTTTATCTGGAACATCATTAAGGCAACTGCTAAGTTTTGCCCTGATATTATATATCCCCTCATCTGGCAGATTGTCAGAGAAATTCTTTAGATTAGAAATTAATTCTTCAGATTTTTGAACGACTTGATAATTCATATTTTCCTCTGTTTATACTTTTACATTACAGACAAATCCAGAACCATTCGAAAAATTTGATAAAATAAACGTTACGTTATTCAAAGCTCTGTTAGCCAATACTCTGTTTAACGAATTAAATTGGTTTAACTTAATCAGAAGGTTATTAATTGTTTTCTTGAAGTATTTCAATTTTTCGGAAATCTCGAAACTTACCATTTTCTCAAGGGAAGTCAGTGTTGTCGAAGCCGCCTGTTTTTTTGTCAATCCAAATTTAGCCATTATATAATTCATTCTTTGATCCTCAATAAGTTTTATGTTCTTCGAAATTTCATTTTGCTTCAATGTAACATTTTCAAGCGTGTTAATATCAAATTTCAACAAAGCTTCCTGTTGCTTTTCTGCAAGTGATAGTAATTCATTGAGATGATTCATCTCGTATTCAAGAAAAGTTAATAATTTATCTTCCATGAAGAATCCTGAAAAATTAAACTGATTGAGAATTAAACATATTATGATATCTTTTTACTCTTGAAACGTAAGCCCTTGTTTCCTCGAATGGCGGTATTCCTTTATGCTTAATTACATTACCGGGACCGGCATTATAGGCTGCGAGAGCCAGCTCCACATTATCATCAAATTTATCAAGCATCATTTTCAGATATTTTGCTCCACCCATAATATTTTCGATTGGGTCAAATGAATTTCTTACACCAAGATCCGAGGCAGTTCCATCCATCAGCTGCATTAATCCTTTTGCACCTGCTTTTGAAACAGCATCTTTTCTTCCGGCTGATTCTGCTGCAATGACAGCCTTAATAAGATTTTTATCAAGATTATATATTTCTGAGGCTCTGTCTATCGCTTTGGAATAATTACTCAAACGAGTGTTCAGTCTTTCAAAAAAATTACCAGCGAGTTTTTCAATCTTTTCCAGATTAACTTTTTTCGTTTGGGTATCAACACCCTCATTAATTATTTTATTTTCAACAACTTTTCTGAAATTATCAGGAAATTTAATTGTCAAGGGACTTAATTTTTCACCACCAGTCAGGAATTCATATATTTTTTCTGCAATTCCAATGCCTGAGCCAATTTTTGAAAGCTCTTCGGAAAAGGACAAATCAGTGTATGTTTCTAATGTATCAGAACCAAAAGATAATGACTCGCTGTCTTCAGAATCTTGATCAAGCATTGCATTTTTCATCTCTTTCCAAAGAAGATTGATAAACATAGATTCGAATCCACGAGCAGCCTGAGCAAATTTTGCTTTGTCTTCGGGACTGAGGCTCTCTGCTTTTTTATCTGCAAGATTTTTCAATCTACTCAATTTCGATTCGAGAAGACCCTCCTGAACATTAATTTTTTCGCTATTTATTAAATCAATCATACTTTACTGAATTATTAATTCCCCTTGAATTGACCCTGCTTCTTTTAGTGCCTGAAAAATTGCTATTAAATCTCTTGGTGAAACCCTTAAAGCATTCAGAGCATTGGCTATATCCTGAACAGTTGCACCCTGAACTACCAATGGGGTAGAGGGATTGAATTGTTCATTTGTGTTTATCTCTGCAGTTGCAACCGGTCTTGGTGGTCGGATAGTGAACGGTGCCGGCTGCGGAACAATATATTGCTTCTGTATTGTAATTTCGAGACCTCCATGAGCTACAACTGCCGGAAGAAGTTGAACATTGCCACCTATTACAACTGTTCCAGTTCTTTCATTAATTACGATTTTCGATGTAGGATCTGTAACTACTGTCTGAGCCTCAATTTTTGATATATACTGTATTAATTCACCGTCTTTTAGCGATGCAGGTAGCTTAACTTGTATCGTTCCAGCATCAATTGCAAAAGCTGAGTTTTCAAGACCTGTAATTTTATTTATTGCTTCGGCAACTCTGTCTGATGTTGTAAAATCTGGTTCTCTAAGAACAATCCTGAGCATCTGATTTCCAAAAAATTCAGTATCAATTGCTTTTTCCAGAATGAGTGCGTTGGGAATCCGCCCGCTTGTAACAAAATTTCTTGAAACCCTTGAGCCCATTGCCTGATAGTCATAACCACCGACAGAGACAGCACCCTGAGCCATCCCGACTATTTCCCCCGTTTGTGTTGCAATTGGTGTCATTAATAATATGCCACCTTGTAATGAAGTGGCATCACCAATGGATGAGACCTGCACGTCAATCTTACTGCCTCTTTTTGAAAATGATGGGATTGTCGCAGTTACCATTACAGCTGCAACATTTCTTATTCTTGGATTAGTCTGAGGTATTGTCAGCCCGAATCTTTTCAACATATTCGATACTGATTGAACTGTGAAGGAATTCATCTGGTTGTCGCCTGTATTATTCAAACCTGTAACTAAGCCATAACCAATAACCTGAACTCCCGTTACCCCTTCGATATTCGCTATATCTTTTATTCTTGCCGAATAAAGAATATTCGCCGAAACGAATAAGATAATAACGTGCAATAATATTTTTTGATAATTTAATTGCATATCAAAACAATAGCCTCAAAAATTTGGTAATTAATCCGGGCTCCTGAATTTTTGATACAGTTCCGTCTCCTTCGATGAAAAGAGACAGGTCAAGAATACTATAAGAATAAACTGAATTATCCGGCATCACATCAACCGGGCGAACATAACCCTTGATGATAATCTTTTGTGTTTCACCGTTAATTTTAGTTGTTCTTGTGCCTTCGATAATAAGGTTACCGCTCAGACTATCAATTTCAACAACCCTTGCACTAAGTCTGGAACGAATTCTTTCCTTACGGGTGGTTGATCCACTCCCTTGAAAATTATTTCCGGTCCCCAAACCAACATTTCCTTTGAAACTTGTCGAACCAGCACCACCTGAAACATTACCTGAAATCTCCGAGGTCCTGTTTTCCTGAGTTGTAGCGGAGTTATCCGCCTGTGTATCTTCCATAATATAAACCATAATAGCATCCCCTGCTTTAAAGGCTTTAACATCGGAAAACAGCGACCTGGAAGAATTCAGAATAAACTGGGCATATCCGGCTTCCATGCCGAATGTTAGAAAAATCCCTAATATCAATATGCCAGTATATTTTCTACTCATTTTTTTCTCTTATTTATTTTCAGTTAAATTTATTACCACTGTGCCATCTTCGGAAACGACACCATTCAAAATAACATTTGTATTATCTTTTCTTACCCTGATTTCAGAACCCGCCAAACCATCTTGCAATGCTGTCCCGGATGTTCTGATTCTTACTCCTCCTGAAATTACATTTATCTCAACTTTCTGCCCACGATTTATTTGATTACCTGATTGAATATAGGACTTCAATATTACATTATTTTTTGAGATGTTTCTTTTTGCAATAGCTCCGAGAACTTCATCTTCGGTTACTATATCTTCGCTGTTTAAATTTGTTGCATCAATTTTTTTTAATTCGAAATCTCCGCTTTTTATTTGTTTTCCTGATATAATGGTTTTTACTGCAACAGGCAGTTTTTTGTAAATTTTAATGTTAACTGGAATTGTAATTTTTTTGATAATCTTTTCTTCTTTAAGGAATTCAACTATTACATGTGTGTTGCCTTTCAGTGTATTCTTATCGCCTTGAAATCTGGCATAAACCTTATCTTCCTCAAAGTTTTGATTTGGTATGTTATCAGTAACCTTAATTTCAACCTCATCGTTTACCACAGAATAGATATAATTAACACAGGCTGATTTAATGTTGTCACCAGAAAAATATGAACGAGAATATAAGTTCTTAATATTAATAAAACCAATCAAAAAGACAAATCCGATAAATATCAAAATTTTACAATTTTTAAGCATATAATTATCTCCTTAGATTAACAGCTGTAGCAAGAATTTCATCTGCGGTTCTGACCGATTTTGAATTTAGTTCGTAAGAACGCTGTGCAATAACCATATTAATCATTTCCTCTACAATATCAACGTTTGAAGATTCTATATGAGATTGAATTAGTTCGCCTGTATTATTGAATCCGGGGGTTTCCAGAGTCATACTACCCGAAGCAGGAGTTTCAACATATAGATTATCTCCGATGGATTTAAGCCCTGCAGGATTAATAAATCTTGCTAATTCAATCTGACCAAGTGGTTGTTCTTCATTATTAGTTCCGATTATTGCATTGATTATACCATCTCTGGTGATTGTAATACCTACTGCATCCTGCGGAACGTTAAATCCGGGTTCGAGAATATAGCCCTGCGAGGTAACAATCTGTCCTTTGCTATCCAGTTGAAACGAACCATCTCGAGTGAAAGCATAACTATTATCCGGCTTTCGGACAACAAAGAAACCATCCCCATTGATTGCTATGTCCAGAGGGTTATTAGTTTGCTTTAAGTCTCCCTGTGAAAAAATTTTTGTTGTTGCAACAAGCTCGGTTCCTGAGCCAATCTGAACTTCATTTAATGGGGGGGACTGGGAGTATTCAGTATTGCCTGCCGGCATTAATGTCTCATAAAGCAGGTCTTGAAATTCCGGTCTTACTTTTTTAAATCCGCTTGTGTTAACGTTTGATATGTTGTTAGCTATTATTTCCACATATCTTTGCTGGGCGGTTAAACCAGTCGAAGCCGTTCTAAGTGTTTTATCCATAATTTACCCTTCAATTCTTATTTTTAATAGAATTTTGACATTCTAAGAGAAATTTCCAATGTTTCGTTATTTGTGTGAATTACCTTGCTTCCAAGCTCAAACATACGTTGGACTTCTATCATTTCAACCATTTCTTTGATAATATCCACATTTGAACCTTCTATCCAACCTTGTTTAAGAGATATTTCTTCTTTTTCGAGGTTTCGAAAATCAGTCCCATCAGTAGTGACAAAGCAGGAATTTGAAACCCTTTCAAGTGATTGAGGATTGTTCACTTCCACTATTCTCAAGTTCCCCATCAATGTTTGATTAAGCTGTATTTCACCATTCTGAGTTATAACAAGATTAATATTCTTTGATTCCTCGTATTCTCCCTTCGAATTGATTAAAGCATTTTTTAGGTTCACAGGACCATTCGAACCCATCAGCATTTTATCATCCGAACTTACTACTAATCCTTCGGTTGTAATTTTAAACTTTCCTGATTTTGTTAAGTATTCATTACCCTGTTCATCATTCAAAACAAAGAATCCATTTTTGTTATCTATAGCTATATCAAGCGGATTGTCTGTCTTTGTAAAACTTCCCTGTGCAAAGTCTGTATAGGAACCTATAGGCGGGTCATTTTGTTCGGCATCGCCCTGAACATTATATAAATTTGCACGGGCATCAATTAAATTTCGTTCGAAAACTGACTCTCGTTTGAATCCGGGTGTTGAAGCATTTGCAATATTATTCGCTGTAACTTCCAGTTTGGTTTGTTGGGGCAACATCCCCATCGCCGCTGTGTATATTTCTTTAATCATTTTATTCGTCTTTTAATTTTATGAATTCGATTATCTCGTTTATTACAAGTTTCATCGCTTCATCTGCTGATTCGCTAAAGTCAAACTGAGATAGTTGTTTTTGTAAAATTGGGTTTTTATAGAAAGGCACATTGCTTTCCAATGCCAGTCTGACTAATCTGTCAATCTGATTTTCCGCCGAAAGACTGCCATAATTTCTATAATCTTTTAAATGGGAATATGTTATATCACTCATCAACAACCTCATTAATTTTGACACAAGTCATATTACAATGAATGTGCCATTAATGGTTTAAGAAATCAAAAAATAGAAAAGCTCATTATAATTTATTGATTTATAAAGTTTTGCTTGTTTTATTTATTTTATATGATGATATGAGTTCTTATGATATATCAAAAAAAACAATGACTAATTTTGAACAATGGTTAATATTGTCAAATAATGTGATTATTTTGGCTAAAATTAGAAATTGCCTGTGGAAATAGAAAGAGAGAGAATAGAACCGCTGATATCTGAATTCTTTAATCCATAAAGATTTACTCCAAAAGAGCCCCGGTAGTGATAACCCAAACCGAGCCAGAAAATATCAGAAATTTTCCAATTCAAAACAATGCCGGGTTCAACTAAAAAGAACCAGTCATTGGATGAAGTATTTTCATAACCATAGAATGAATAATCTTGATAATCTGCCCGTCCAATACCCGGAGCAATGTTAAACGAAAATCTTAAATTATTTGTTAATTTATGGGTAAATTCTGCTTCAATGGAACCATAGCCAAGGACAACTATATTGTTTCTTTGATAAAGATTATCCCAGACAGTCAAATTTCTTGATAAAAGTGAATAGAAACCAATGCCTAATACTAATGAATGATTTATATTTAAACCAACTTTTCCACCGATTTCAAGACCCCAGGTATTCAGAAAATTAGCTCCTTTTGCAACAAAACCAGCATAAAAGTTGTTTCTTTTCTTCTCGATTTCTGCATTTCCTTCTGGGGAAACCCCACCGGGAAGCCTTTGGGCAAAGGTAGAATAACAAACAATCAGAAATACTATTATTATTATTGATTTCATTTATTAAGTTCAAAAAAAATTAGACGTTGGAATTATTAAATTTATGTTGATTTGTTTGATTATTTCAAAAATTTATCAGATTTTCTCGTAGATTTTCTCATAGAGATGATGACCATATTTTGAAAAGGCATCGAAATATCCTGTAAACCATTGATTTAATAATATCTTATAACTTGATGACACTTTGATATCATTTTCATCGAAAATTCCGCCAGTCCTAATTACATGAAACTCTTTTTTAATGTTCATTTTTGATATAAAATCAATAGCCAGAGCTGAAAGAGATAGTGATTTTTCCTTTAAAGGTTTTCCGCTAACACCACCACCAAAAGTTGTGGTAAAATAATCAAAAAGGCTGACATCCTTTGGAGAAATAAACTCTTTTGTGAAATTATAATCTGTTGAAGTATTGCCAAAGTTTACACCATCAAACTGAAGGTCAACAATTACACTTAATAACTCTGGCAATAGCTCTGCAGAAGTATCACAGGAAAATTTTACAATTACAGGTAGATTCCTTTCTCTTTTTTTCAAAAATTTATCACTTAGATAGCTAAGTCTATCTATCATATTACTGTCAAGTAAAGGATATCTACCGGAATTTGCGTGAGGAACATTAGGGCAGCTTTCATTTAGTTCGATAAAATCTACTCCAGCTTTGTTAAACATCTCCATACCTGAAACCAGTTCTTTCATTGCAAAATCAAAAGGACTCTGAGGTGATAGTGAAAGACTTATTCCTATGGGAAATCCCTTAAACTTTTCAAATTCGCTAATTGATTTTGCAACTTTTTCGTTTCCTGAATTTGGCAGACCCATCCAATTCGAAGCTGCACCTGAATTAGGATAAGCAACAAATGGATGAAGAATATTATTTTTAATATTGCCTATTCTTTCGTTCGATGTTGTTGTTCCGGCAAGATAAGCCCCTGCTCCCTGTTTGTATGTAAGGTAATATGCTTCGCCATTCTTGAACATACCAGCCGCATTGAACAGACCGCTTCGGAATTCAATGTCCCAGAGTTTAACTTTCAATGATTCGGGTGGGGAAATTTTATAATTAATATCATCTGAATAAAAAAGGCTTATAAATATTTTTCTACCTGATGAAAAAATCTTTGCTGCAACTGAATTATTAAGCCTTGGTAGTAGTTTCCTTGAATATTTTTCTAATCTGGCTATTGTTTCAACTAATGTCAACTTATTCAGTCAAAGATTATTTAAAATTAAATATTATACAATTTCTTTTCGCAAACGAGCCACAGGTATTTTTAATTGTTCCCTATATTTGGCAACAGTCCTTCGGGCAACAAGGTAACCTCGTTGTTTTAATTCATCAGCGATTTTATCATCACTATAAGGTTTATTTTTTGGTTCGTTGTCAATAATTTCTTTTATGATTTGTTTAATGACGCTCGTGGAAATCTCCTCTCCATCCTCACTGGGTAGAGACTCGCTAAAGAAGTATTTAAGTTCGTAAGTCCCAAATCTTGTCTGAACATATTTTCCGTTGACAATTCTGCATACAGTTGAAATATCAAGTCCCGTTTCATCAGATATATCTTTATAAATAAGTGGCTTGAGAGCCGAGGGTCCTTTGTTAAAAAACTCTCTTTGCCTGCCGGCAATGGCAGTCATTACTTTGAGCATAGTGTTTTTGCGTTGTCTTATAGCTTGAATTAAAAATTTAGCATCTTCATATTTGGTCTTAAGCCACTCCTTGGTATCTTTATTGAAATGTTTGAACCTTGCCTCTTTTTTTAATTTTTCATAAGCCTGATTAAGTCTTAGGACTGGAATCCTGCTGTCATTTACTGTAATTAATAATTCTCCGTTTTCCTCATCCTGTTCAACAATGAAATCTGGTATAACTGTGTTTGTGCCGGAGGATAAATCAATCCCTCCAGGTTTTGGGTTGAGCCTTCGAATTACTTCAAGTGCTTCTCTGAGGTATTCATCACCAACTTCAAATTGTTTCTTTATTATATGAAAATGTTTCTTTGAAAAAGCTTCGTAAGCATTTTCAAGAATTTCGAGGGCAAGTTTCTTAGCAGCATTATTTTTCTGCAAGGCTCTGCATTGTGCTATAAGGCATTCTTGGACAGTTCTCGAGGCAATACCCGGGGGTTCGAGATTTTGAATTAATTTTAATACTTTTTCTGCCTGCTCTAAATTGACTTCCTTTGCTAAATTTAGTTCTTGGACAACTTGATTTAGAGTATTGGAGTTATCAATTGCTATATTATTACTTAATGCAAATTGGCGGGCAGGATTATCTTTGTGGTTGTTGTGATTAACTTTTGATTTTCTCAACTCATTGATTTTGTCAATGTTAGCCTCAGCAATCGCTGTATTTACTTCATCAACAATTTCGGATAAATCTCTTCTTAGATAACCATCATTATCAATATTTCCAAGAATATGATTGGCAATTAAAAATTCTTCTTCAGTTAAATCCAGCATTCTGACCTGCTGAGTTAAATCCTCAATTAAAGTAGTAGTATCTTTGATCTGAAAAGGCTCATCATCATCAATATCATATTGCTTGGATAGCGATGTATTATGCTCAGTATCTTCCTGCCAGATAAGTTTATAAAATTCAAATGGATCGCCTGTGTCATCAATTAGTTTGGATTGAGGAATTTCAGCAAAGTCTTCTGATTCGTAGGAAGAATCAGATTCAGTTTCAATTTCAGTAGTCTCATATACAGGTGTTTCAGTAAATTCAGTATCATTAGTTTGAAGACTGTCTTCGAAATCAATCTCCTCAAGCATAGGATTTTGTTCAAGTTCCTGCATAACCTGATGTTCAAGCTGCAGAACAGGAAGTTGTAGCAGCTTTAAATACTGAATCTGCTGTGGAGTTAATGTTTGTGTTAGAGTTGTTTTTATTCCAAGTCCGAGCTTCATTTTTTCACCTTGCTGATTTTGAGACCATTTTTTTTGTGCATAATATAGTTCCAAAGGTATTCATACCATTCATTCCCATAGGCTCTAACAAGTGCATCTTTAAGCATTTCAACCAGATGAATATTTTCTTCTTCTCCATATTTGAATGCCGGCTCGCATTCTTCATATTTTGAAAAATATAGATAAGTTCCGGAAAAATTCGATACCCTTATTGGGAAAAGATGACAGGAAATTGGTTTCCTAAATTTTGTTTTTCCTGATAAATACGCTTTTTCAATACTACATTTTGCAACATCGCCCTCATAATAGACAAAAACACAGTCTTTTTTGTCAATACAATTTGTTGAATAATTCCCCGGTGAACCTTGTATGGCTCCCTCTGATTTGATTACTGACTTTGCTCGCTCGGATAAAAACTCAAAAGCAGGTTCTATAGCATTTTTAATTTGTTCAATTTCTGAATCGAGGAGAGGTGCACCTACCTCACCCGGAAAAGTGCAACAAGCTCCTTTGCATTTATCAGTATTGCAAAAAAATTTTAGCTTTGTTATCTCATTATCAACTAATATGTTGTCAATTAAAATCATTAATTTCGTAATTCACTGAAAAATACACTACTAAATTAATAATTTCTATTAGTTCAACAAATAATAATAAATTTAGGTTTTTATCATTATTATTTTTGTTATATTTAATTGTATCCTATGAATAAAAAGGCAAAAAAATGAAAATTAATTTTAAATATTCTTTGATTCTTCAAGTTATTTTCTGCATTTCGGCAATATTAGATTTAAATGCTTCAGACTATCACCGCAAGCTTTTGGAGTATGCTCATCCAACTCCGGTTGGTGATGCAAAAATTATTAATCCTCAATTGCTCAGTAATGATATAAATTCCTCAATATTTCTTAATGTTAATACTATCGAAACAGAAACCGACCAATTCCAAATGCAGAATGAGTCATCAATTGCTGTTAACCCCAAAAATCCAAAAATTTTGATTGCTTCTGCTGTGGATTATAGAGATAATTCTGCTACATGGGTTTATGTCTCTTCTGATGGTGGAAAAAGCTGGGAAAATAAAAACCTTGGAAGACCCTTCGACGGTTGGCGTTCAACCAATGACCCATCTGTTGCTTTTGATAATGAAGGCATTGGTTATCTTGTTTATGGCGGTTTTGGTGCTATTTCCGATTCAACTGGGGTGCTGTATGGTGAAAATGGTGTTTTTATTTCAAAGACCACAAACAATGGAACAACTTGGAAAGCCCATATCCCCATAATTGTTCATCTTGGCGTTCAGACACCTGATTCTACTTTCGAAGACAAATACTATATTTCTGTTGATAATTCAACTGTATCGCCTTACTATCGCCATCTTTATGTCCCTTGGAAAAGGGTTACACCAAGGGATTCTGCAACTCAAATTGTAATCTCCAAATCAACAGACTTCGGAGAGACATGGAGCGAACCTGTCCCGGTTAGTTTCAGACTTCCCAATACATCCGAAGATACAACTTACGGGCAAAGTTTCCCGCTTGCAATTACGGGTCCGAACGGCGAAGTATATGTTGTTTGGAATCATGGAATTGAGCATGGTATCGGGTTCTCTTTTTCTACCGATGGAGGCAAAACTTTCAGCGAACCCCGTATAATCAGAAGATATAATATTTTTGGAATTACAAGATTGCTCGAAGGACAAGGATGGAGGCACAGCGTGAAGGAAAAAGTTCGTGCCGAAACTTATCCCTCACTTGTTTGTGATCTGACAAATGGCTCAAGACGTGGATGGCTCTATCTCACATGGGCAGGGGATAACATCCCAAATATATATTTTTCAAGATCAACTGACAGAGGATTAACATGGAGCGAACCAAAGATAATTCATTCTGATACCACTAATGACCAGTTCTGGCAATGGATTAGCTTAGATCCCAAAAATGGAGATATTGCAGTTATGTATCTGGATAGCCGTGATGATCCTAAGAATATGCTCGTGGAGACTTATGTCAGTTTTTCAAGCGATGGAGGTGATAACTGGATTGACAGGAAAGTCAGCGATATAAGTGGAGACCTTAGAAATAATCCATTCCGTGGAAATTCTTTTGCTGGTGATTATAGTGGTAATGCGTTTTACGACGGTATGATTTATCCATCATGGATTGATATGAGATTTGCAGCTAAGAATATATTCGATAGCGATGTTTTCACTTCACCAATTAATATTAAATCTCCCGAGCCTCCCAAGAATTTTAAGGCTAATATTTTGGCAGATGAACCAACAAAAATTCAACTGACATGGGATACCCCAACTGAAAGAGCCTTCCATCAGCCTTTAGCTACAAATGAGTTCAAATTTGCTCTATTCAGAGACGGTAAATTTTTAGTTGAACTTAATTCATCAGAAAAATCCTATCTTGATATTGATTTGACGCCTTATAATTATTATTCTTATGAAATATTTACTGTTGCTGGTGCTGATTCAAGTGTGGGACGTAAAGCAGGTGCATTCGCAGGTGGTTCAAAATTGCCATCATCAGCTAAAATTATTGATATCATGACAGAAAGGGATAAAAAATCTGTAAAATTGATTGTTGAGCTTCCTTCTTTCAGGGCAGACAGCTCTACCAGATTAGTGAATTTAGCCGGGATTAAGCTTTTCAGAGACGGTTCTGAAGTGCATACTCAACAATTACAAAAAACAGACACAGGGAAAATAATCGAGATAATAGATGCCCCCGGCGATGAAGGTTTTTATAAATACGAAGTGCTTGTTTTTGATACAGATGGTAATTCCAGCCCGAAAAGTCAGTCATCTTTTGGATATTGCGGTGAAATTTTCAGCAATTATTTCGATAATTTTGATTATAGCGGAACGAAAAAATATATCATAACCGGTGATTGGGCTAAAACAAACGATGTTTTGTTTAGCCCAGAATTTTCTTTCACTGATTCCCCAAAAGGAAGATATCCAAGCAATTTATCATCAGAATTTGTTATATTTCCTTTTACTCCTCAGAAATCTTCAATTCTCAAATTTAAACACATAGCCCATGTTCATAAAACTGACACTGCTTTTATTGAGATCTCATCAGATAAAATGAAAACATGGAAAACACTGGGTAAATTCAACAGGAATTCCTATCCATTATGGCAGGATAATAATTTATCAAAAGATAAATGGATAATCGAAATTTTTAGAGAGCCTGCTGTTCTCGGTGATACAGTTTTCGTTAAATTTAGATTGACAACCGATATCATCGGCAGTGATGATGGATGGTATATTGATGATATTGAATTTGTCAGTATTTTGAATGTTGATGAAAACCTTGATTCAGATGATCAAATTTTGGTTTATCCTAATCCGGCAAAAGATTTTTTGACAATAGATTTTAGGGAATTTGAAGGTTTGAGTAATGATATGGGAATTTTTCTCTATAATCATTTAGGCGAAATGTTAGAAATTAAAAATTATGATTCGATGGCTCAAAGTAAATTCAAAATTGACATTAAGAATTATCCCTCAGGAATCTATTATCTTTATATTACTAATCGGTTCAACATTTTCAAGACACAGAAATTAATTATTATTAAATGAAAGTATTTCAATATAAAGTCATATTACCTGCAAAAAGAAGGGGTTATCATCTAATTACTGATGAAATTCTGGCAAATTGCGAGAACTTGAAGGAGATAAAAAACGGTATTGCAAATATTTTTATTCAGCACACCAGTGCTGCCCTGTCAATTAACGAGAACGCCGACCCCTCCGTAAGAGCAGACTTCGATAAATTCTTTGATGATTTGGTTCCCGAAGATTACAGGAAATTTACCCATACTTTCGAAGGCAGGGATGATATTACTGCACATCTGAAAGCGTCAATATTTGGAAATTCCATAATTATTCCGATTACCGATGGAAGGTTCAATTTAGGAACTTGGCAGGGTATTTATTTATGCGAGTTTCGTAATCACTCCGCTGGAAGAAAAATTATCATTACACTGATGGGTATATGATATGGAAGGAAATTTAAAATCTGCAGTTGTTCTTGTTAGTGGTGGGATGGATTCAGCGGTTTGTCTTGCAATTGCAAAAGATATGGGTATAAGTAAAATTAATGCACTACACCTGAACTATGGCCAGAGAACTGAGCAAAAAGAACTTGAATCCTTCAACAAATTGCTTGAGTATTACCAAATCGAAAATAAATTAATTGTTGACGTTGGCTATTTCTCTCAAATTGGCGGATCAAGCCTGACTGACCAGAAAATTGAAGTTGCTGTTAATCAGAAGCCCGGCGAGACCATCCCATCAAGTTATGTTCCCTTCAGAAATGCAAATATTCTTGGAATTGCAGTTGCTTGGGCTGAAATAATTGGTGCTGACTCTATCTTTATTGGTGCAAACCAATTAGATAGCAGCGGCTATCCAGACTGTCGGCAGGAATTTTATGACGCTTTTCAAAAAGTCATTGAGCTTGGCACTAAACCAGAGACCAATATCAGGATAATAACCCCTCTGATTAATCTATCAAAGAAAGAAATTGTCCTAAAGGGGTATGAGTTAGGCGTACCTTTCGAACTAACATGGAGCTGTTACAAAAACTCTGAATTTGCCTGCGGTGTATGTGATTCCTGTCAATTAAGATTAAAAGGCTTCTCCGATGCAAATTTAAAAGACCCCATCCCTTATGAAATAAACATGAAATAATTTTAGGTTAATTCAATCTTCAAGTAATTCTATAAGAAAAGTAATTATAGCTATAATTTTTTGTAAAATTTCAGTGGATTCTATAATTATTTTAAAAGAATAATATAGATTTTATCTATACCATTGGATTAATCAAAGAATTAATTTAATCAACGATAGTTACCTGCTGTGTTTCTATTGTTAAAGGATTAACCAATTCAGATCGAATCTCAAGGCATTCTTTTATTCCTTTTCAAAAAAATAAGTTCAATAGATTCTTTAATACAAAAATTCCCCCTCTTCTCCATAATCATTTCTATTTCAATCAGATATTTATTAATTTGCTTATTATTTTTTTTATCAATTTTGAAAATTCAGAGAAAGATAAATGAGTAAGATTAAGGTTTTAACGGCTACCGCCTTGTTTGACGGGCATGATGTTTCAGTTAATATTTTCAGAAGACTTTTGCAGGCAAGGGGTGCCGAGGTCATACATCTCGGCCATAACCGTTCCGTCCGGGAAGTAATCACTGTTGCCTTGCAGGAGGATGTTGATGCCCTGCTAATAAGTTCCTATCAAGGTGGCCATAATGAATATTTTAAATTTCTTGTTGACGAACTAAAGCGAAATAACGCTGAAAATATGCTTATTTTCGGAGGTGGGGGAGGCGTTATCCTTCCTTCTGAAATTGAAGCCCTCGAAAAAGCAGGAGTTACAAAGCTTTACCATGCTGTTGATGGACAAAAATTGGGCATTACCGGTATTGCCGATGATATTATTAAAAGAATTAATGATTTCAGGCAAAGGACTAATGGCTATAAAATCATCGAACCCTCCGAAGAATTAATATCCACAAATTCTCCAGTCAATCATTTATCAATTGCCAGACAAATCACCTTCATTGAAAATAATGTTACAAATCCGGAAAAACTTAGTAAAATCAGAGAATCTTATAAAAAATTTGATAAGAATAAATCATTGGTTATAGGGGTTACCGGAACAGGCGGTAGCGGAAAAAGCTCGGTTATTGATGAAATTATCGGGCGTTTTGTATCTCTCACTACAAATTTCAATATTGGAGTCCTTGCGATAGATCCGAGTAAATCCAAATCCGGTGGTGCTTTGCTTGGCGATAGAATCCGCTACAACCAGATTTATAACAACAGGGTTTATTTCAGGAGTTTTGCCACCCGAAGTAGCTATAATGAGCTAAGTATGGCTGTGCAGGATTCTATTAAAGTTCTGAAGAGTAGCGGTTTTGATTTAATCTTTGTCGAAACCAGTGGAATCGGTCAGGGTGACAGCCGTGTTGCCGATATCAGCGATTATTCCATCTATGTGATGACCGCCGAATTTGGTGCTCCCACCCAGCTCGAAAAGATTGACATGCTCGATTTGGCTAATTATATTGTCATCAATAAATTCGAAAAACGTGGCTCGGAAGATGCCTTGAGAGAAGTTAAGATTCATTATATCCGGACACATCAGCTAAAAGTTCCTCATAATGTACCTCTCGATGAGCTTGAACTTCCTGTTTACGCTACCTCCAGCAATCAGTTCAATAATCACGGCATTAACAAATTATTCAAGGATTTGCTAATACTCATACAGGAAGAAAAGAAGGGTGATTATGGGGTCAATCAACAACTTATTGATTTGCTTCCAACTTCCCTAACCAAAGACTTTGGCCTGATTGATAACCGAAGAGTTAATTATCTCTTCGAAATTGCTGATACTATCAAAGAATATCATCAAACAACCGAAAGTCAGGCAAAAATTGCTTTCGATGCTCAGGCTATCAAGGAAACCATGGCGAATATCAATGACCCTGACACACTTAAAATTCTTCAAGCAGCTTTCGATGAAAAATGGAATAAATTAACCGAAGATTCAAAAAATAAAATTTTAAAGTGGGAAGAGCTCAAGAAAAGCTATCAGGTTGAAAAGCTGAAATATAATATTCAAGGCAAAGAATATGAAATTGATCTATTTAATAAAAGTATATGTGGCTCTTATATCCCAAAAGTTGCCATGCCGGAATATAAATCTTGGTATGAATTGCTTAAATTTCTTTATAAAGAAAATTTGCCGGGATATTTTCCTTTTACTGCTGGGGTATTCCCATTCAAAAGAACAACCGAGGACCCCAAACGTCAGTTTGCCGGTGAGGGTGGTCCTGCCAGAACAAACAAAAGATTCCACTATTTATCTGCAAACGACAGAGCTAAAAGGCTTTCCACTGCATTCGACGGAATCACACTTTATGGTGAGGACCCAGCATTAGACCCTGACGTCTATGGAAAAATAGGAGAGAGCGGTGTTTCTATCTGTACTATTGATGATATGGATGAGCTACTCAAAGGTTTCGACCAGACTGATCCACTGACTTCTGTATCAATGACAATCAATGCTCCTGCTCCGATTATGGTTGCCTTCTATTTCATGGTTGCCTATAGACGTGAACTTGCGAAATTGCCTGATAAAGGGGCGTCGCTGTCTGAGGAAGAAAAAGAAAGACTAAAAATTGAAACATTCCGAAAACTTCGCGGAACTGTTCAGGCTGATATGCTCAAAGAAGATCAGGGACAGAACACCTGCATCTTCTCGATTGATTTTGCTATGAAAATGATTGGCGACTTACAAGAATATTTATCCAAAAACAAAATAACTAATTATTATTCACTCAGCATTAGCGGTTATCATATTGCAGAAGCAGGTGCAAATCCAATAACCCAACTTGCCTTCACATTAGCTAATGGCTTTACCTACGTTGAATATTTTCTTAATCGAGGCTTAAATGTAGATGATTTTGCTCCTAATCTCTCATTCTTCTTCTCCAATGGGATGGATCCTGAATATTCTGTCATAGGTAGAGTGGCAAGGAGAATCTGGGCTATTGCTATGAAAAATAAATATGGTGCAAACGACAGAAGCCAGCGTCTTAAGTATCATATTCAAACTTCCGGACGCTCTCTGCACGCTCAGGAAATTGATTTCAACGACATTAGAACAACCCTTCAAGGGCTTCTGGCTTTCTACGATAATTGTAATTCTCTCCATACTAATTCCTATGACGAAGCAGTTACTACCCCGACAGAAGAGTCAGTTCGTCGCTCAATGGCTATTCAATTGATTTTATCCAAGGAATTCGGAATGCTCAAAAACGAGAATCCAAATCAAGGCTCCTTTATCATTGAATTTCTGACCGATTTGGTGGAAGAAGCTGTCCTCGAAGAATTCAACAGCCTTTCAAGGCGTGGCGGGGTTCTTGGTGCTATGGAAACTCAATACCAGCGTTCCAAAATTCAGGAACAGTCAATGTATTACGAGTCTTTGAAGCAATCGGGCGAATATCCTATAATCGGGGTTAACACATTTATTAACGAAAATCCTCCAAATGTTTATGACAAAATGCAAATCACACGAGCCTCCGAAGAAGAAAAACAAGAAAGATTGAGGCAGCTGAAAGAATTCCACGAAAAGCATAAAGATAAAGTCGAAGATGCACTGAACAGATTGAGGGAAGTTGCCCTAACCCGCGGGAACATATTCGAAGAGCTGCTGAACACAGTTCAATACGCTTCAATGGGGCAAATAACCCGCGTCCTATATGAGATTGGAGGTAAATACCGAAGAGGTATGTAATTTTTTTTAATAAGAACAAATTAATTGATTTTATATTATTTTTTTATTAATTTGCCCTTTGCG
>CAYYPE010000014.1:0-78030 GCA_964473465.1 uncultured Hyphomicrobiales bacterium | reverse complement strand
TTTTTCTCTTCGTCTTTGCCAGCAGCTTTGTCTGCATCAAGTTCAATTAGTATTTCTTTCCAAGGAAGAAATCCCCTTGACACTCCATCCATATCGAGACATCTGCTTGAGGCTGTTAATATGTTTTGTTCATAATAACTGTCGCATTCTTTTAGGAACTTTTCTATTAAGGTAGTTTTTCCTGAGCCCGGCTCACCGGAAATGAAAACAACAGACCCAATCCCGTTTTTGACAGCGTCATCGAGCTTTAACCTCAATTTTTCAAGTTCTAATCTTTCTATGAACAGAGACATGTTTTTAGTTATAAACAAAAGTGTAATTCAATAATACTCACAGAAGTAGTTTCGGCAAAACAAACTTTTTTTTTAAAAAATATTTTTTTTATAAAATTTTTTTAAAATACCATCGTTAATGACCACTGTTTATTTAATGACTTTCAGTCATTTTTTTTATTAATAGTCATTTTTGTTAAGGATTGATTTATGTTTAGAATACTTTTGTTAATAATTTTTTGTTTAGGCTATTCGAATCTATTTTCGTTGCCTGATAAGATTAATTTAGACGAAGCAATAACAGCCGCTGTTAAATATAATTATGAAGCAAAAACAGCCAAATATTCTATAGATAAAGCAGATCAGGCAGTAAGAGAAGCAATAGGAAATGCTTTACCAAGTTTATCTGTCAATGCTAATTATACAAGAAATCTGCAGTCCCCGGTGTTTTTCCTGCCCGATTTTCAGAATCCTTCGAGTGGAAAATTGAATCCTATTAAAATAGGTGCTGATAATTCTTTCCAAACAGTTGCTAATTTAAATCAGATTGTATTTAATTCCGCTGTATTTACCGGATTAGGAACAGCAAAAATCTACTCGGCAGCCTCAAGAGAGCAATATAAGTCAGTTATTTCAAAGACTGTCAGCAATGTTAAAAAAGCTTTTTATGGAGCCTTGCTTGCTAGAGAATATCTTGATGTTCTCAGATTGAGCTTTAAAAATGCCGAAGAGAACCTGAAATCAGTTGAGGCTTTATTCCGTGAAGGATTTATTCCTGAATATGATAAAATAAGAGCAGAGGTAGCAGTGGAAAACATTCGCCCCGCCATTCTTCAAGCCGAAAATGCCTATAATAATGCTTTGAATGCTCTTAAGCTCGAAATGGGTATGAATATAAACGAAAAAATTGACCTCGATGGTGAACTAAAAATACCTGAGGACAGTGAAATTAATATTAAAAAGATTTCACCCGAAGAACTTGCTAATTTCAATTTCGATCTCAAAGCTTTCCAGTTGCAAAAACAGGTCAGCAAGGACATTATCGAAATTGAAAAATCAGATTATTATCCAACTGTTGCTCTCTTTGGAAATTATATCATTCAAGGGCAATCAAACACTTTTGATTTCCTTACCGCAAAAAGCCTTTCGGTGGGTCTTAACGTCTCTCTTTCAATTTTCAAAGGCTTTCAGACTGACGCAAGAACTCAACAGGCAAAAATTGATTATATGATTGTTGATGAACGATATAATCAACTTAACGAACTTATTAAAATGCAGCTCGATAATTCAATTAACCAGATGGAAATTGCACTCACCAGAATTAAAGTTCAGCAAAATACCGTCAAACAAGCCGAGCTTGGATACAATATTGCCACAATAAGATATCGGGAAGGAACTGGAAGTCAGGTTGAGATAAATGATGCTGATACAGCTCTTCGACAGGCTCGTTTGAATAAGACTCAGGCGATTTATGATTTCCTTGTTGCCAAATCGGATTATGAAAGTCTTATAGGCGATATTGACAAACGTTACTTTGAATTAGTTGATAAATTTTAATATTGGATCAAAATGGGTATAATAGAAAGAAAACAAAAAGAGAAGGAAAGAAGACGGCACGAAATACTTAAAGCCGCCCATAAAGTGTTCCTCAGGGAAGGTTATAATAATTCTTCGATGGATTTGATAGCAGAAGAAGCCCAGCTTTCGAAAGGCACACTCTATCTTTACTATAAGACTAAAGATGATTTATATGCTTCAGTTTTACTCGAAAAGGGATTACCAACCTTAATTAAATTTTTAAAAGAGGCGGACTCTAAAACAAATTCGATTGAAGACAAAATTCTTAATTTTTCCTTAGCTTATTATCGCTATGCTGTAAATTACCCTGAGTTTTTCAATATGCTCAATGAGTTGCATTCTGAAGGAACTTTAAATTTATCAAATATCAAACCCGAAACACTGCAAAGCTTAAGAAAAATCGAAGAAGAAATCTTCAAGGATAAATTAATGACTTTTCAAAAAGGTATTGAAACCGGAATTTTCAATGATGATTTTAGCACTTGTTATGCTTTAACTCAGTTATGGCTTGCACTTACCGGAACAATTCAATTGCTTTTAAGCATTCACAAATCTGATATGTTCAAAAATCTTAACCCTGAGGATGTTGTAACTGATTTAACCAAAGTATTTATAATGGCTTACTCAAATTCAAAGCCACTAATCAACAAGTTTAGAAAAGATATTTTCAATAATTCAAGGAAGCAGGCACCAACACATCTTGTTGATGAGCTTCACCATATCAAGTTAGAAGTTTAATATTTAAAAGAGGTAAAAATGAAAAAAATAATAATTAGCATAATATCTTTATCTGCCTTATTTTTTGCTTTTCAAGCTTGCCAAAAAAGCGAAGGCACACAAGATACAAAAAGAAATGAACTAAGAAAACTAAGGTCACAACTCAAGGAAATTCAATCGAAGATTGCAATTCTTGAAAAAGAATTGGAAGGCTCTAATTCAGGCAACGGGGAATTTCTGAGTGTTAATGTGCAGGTAATTAAACCCCAGACATTCAGAAGATTTATTGAAATTCAGGGAAAGGTCGAGTCCTCGAAAGCTGTCAGCCTTAGTTCTAAAGTAGCCGGACCGATAACTCAGATTTATGTTTCAAACGGCTCTTCAGTTAACAAAGGTCAGCTCCTTATACAATTAGATGATGGAATTTTACAGAAATCATTACAAGAATTATATACTTCTCTAGAATTTGCTAATCTCATGTATGAGAAGCAAAAAAGACTCTGGGAGCAAAAAGCAGGTTCAGAAGTTCAATACCTTCAGGCAAAAAACAACAAAGAAACACTCGAAAAGAGGATACAATCAGTAAAAGAACAAATCGAAAATTGTAAAATTTACGCTCCTTTTTCCGGAGTTGTTGATGAAGTGATCCCAAAATTGGGTGAACTCGTTAGTCCGGGACTGCCTGTAGTAAAACTGACAGCTTTGTCTGACCTCAAAGTTACAGCTGATGTATCTGAAGCATACATTAGCACAATCAGACAGGGAACCAACGTTACAATCAATTTTAGTGAACTTAACAACTCGATTGATTCCAAAATTTTTGTTATTTCAAAAACAATAAATCCAACAAACAGAACTTTCAGGATTGAAATTAAAATTCCTTCAAATTTAAATACAATTAAACCTAATATGCTTTGTTCAGTTAAAATTAATGATATTACCATTGAAAATTCAATTGTCCTCCCGATTAACCTTATTAAACGGGATGAAAACAACAAGGAGTTTATTTATATTGCTTCAGAAACCAATGGAAAAACAATTGTTACGAGAAAATTCATTAAAACAGGTTTAAGCTATAATGGAAACATAATTGTAAGCGAAGGTTTAAATCTTAATGATTTGGTGATTACTGAGGGTTCTTCTGACGTCAGTGAAGGGCAGACAATTCAAATAGCTTCAAAAAATTAATTAAAAGATTGAGATTAATCAAAAGGAAATAATGAAAAGTAACGGATATTTTAAATTAACATCTTGGGCGGTTGATAACAAAATCCCGGTTTATATGTTTTCTATTGCAATAGTCATTCTTGGAATTATAGCTTATATTAATCTTCCAAAAGAACAATTTCCGGACATTGTAATTCCTACGATCATTGTTCAGACTGTTTATCCCGGCACTTCCCCTGCGGATGTTGAAAATTTGATAACAAAACCGATAGAAAAACAGTTAAAAGCTGTTACTGGTATCAAAAGAGTAAGAAGCCAGTCACTGCCCGATGTTTCGGTTATAACTGTCGAATTTACAACTGATGTTGAACCATCAGTAGCTAAGCAAAGAGTGAGCGATGCAGTTGATAAATCAAAGAATTTTTTACCTGATGATTTGGATCGTGACCCTGTCATTCAGGAGGTTGATTTTTCCGAATTCCCGATAATGTTCGTAAATATTTCCGGGAAAATTGAACCAAGAAAGTTAAACAATTATGCTGAAGACATTCAAGATGCAATCGAATCGCTCAAGGAAATTACAAGGGTTGATATTATAGGGGCTCCCGAAAGGGAATTTCAGGTTGATCTTGATTTGTTTAAAATGCAGGCTGCTACTTTAACTTTCAGCGACGTCCAAAACGCAATCAGCCGTGAAAATGTTAATATTTCAGCAGGTGAAATTCTTAACAATGGCACAAGAAGAAATATAAGAATCCTGTCGCAGTTCAAAGATGTTGAAGATATAAAAAATATCATTGTTAAAAGCGGAAGAGGTTCAATCCTTTACTTGAGGGATATTGCCTCGGTTCGTGATGATATCAAGGAACAACAAAGCTTTGCCAGACTTAACGGAGAACCCGTTATCACTCTGAGTGTCATCAAGAGAAGCGGACAGAATCTGATTGATGCAGCAGAAAAGATATATAAAATTGCTGATGACTTCACTCAAAATAAGCTTCCCAAAGATGTCAAAATAACAATAACCGGAGACAGGTCTATTCCAACAAAAGTTAATCTTGATGACCTTATCAATAGCGTTATCATCGGTTTTATTCTCGTTGTTCTTGTTTTAATGTTTTTCATGGGGGTAAGGGATTCAGTCTTTGTTGGATTAGCTGTGCCAATTTCCTCATTCCTTGCATTTCTTTTGATGCCATCACTTGGGTTTTCTTTCAATTTAGTTGTAACATTCACATTTCTGCTTGCTCTGGGGATCATTGTTGATGATGCAATTGTAGTTGTAGAAAATACACATAGACTCTACACAAAAGAAGGAATGGAAATCCGAAAAGCAACAAAATATGCTGCTACAGAGGTTATAAAACCAGTAATAGCCGGAACTCTAACAACAATAGCTCCATTTATCCCATTACTCTTCTTTCCGGGTATATCAGGTAAATTTATGTTCTATTTACCTGTTATAATGATATTGACACTTTCAGCTTCATTATTTGTAGCTTTTGTGATTAACCCGGTGCTTGCTGCGGATTTTATGCATAAAGATCCCAATAAGCCAATAAATCCAAAAAGAGTTCATATTGTTTCGGGTATTATGATTGCATTTGCCATTCTATTCCATTTAATGTCATTACCGATTGCAGGTAATATATTGATAATTTTGGTTGTGCTCGGTTATTTCAATCAGTATATATTAACCCCAATATTAATAAAAGGTTTTCAGGAGAAAGTATTACCTTGGTTTATGGAACTTTACAAAGCAACCTTAAGATTTTTCCTTAAAGGAAAGATGCCTTATATTGCAGCTGTAGGAATTTTTGTGATTTTTATACTTTCAATAGTTATTTTTGTAATGTTCCCTCCAAAAGTTGTGTTCTTCCCCCAATCTGAGCCAAATTTTGTTTATGTTTATATCAAACTTCCGATTGGAACAGATGCAAAGGTTACTGACTCGGTTACTAAAATTATCGAAGGGAAGGTTCTCAAAATACTGGGGAGTAATAATCCTATCGTTAAATCCATTATTTCGAATGTTGGTATTGCTGCTGGTGATCCCTCAAATCCCGATAGAACAATAACACCCCACAAAGGTAAAATTACTGTGGCATTTGTTGAATATGCAAAAAGAGGTGGCAAGTCAACTCAGCTCTATCTTGATGAAATTCGTAGCAAAATTAAGAATTTTCCCGGAGCTGAAATTCTTGTCTCAATGGAAAATAATGGACCGCCAGTCGGAAAACCAATAAATATTGAAATAAGCGGTGACGATATAAATACACTTCAAACTCTTGAACGCCAGCTCAGGCAGGCAATAAAAGATGCAAAAATAGAAGGTATAGAAAAATTGAATTCCGATCTGGTTGAAAATAAACCCGAAATACTTATTGAAATTGACAGAACCAAAGCAAATTCTGAGGGCATTTCCAGCGGTCAGGTTGGCTTTGCTCTCCGAACAGCGATTTTTGGCACCGAAGCCACAAAATTCAGGGATGACAAAGATGAATATCCCGTTCAAATCAGAATTGATAATAATTACAGAAATAATCTTGATGCTATTCTGAACATGCCCATCACTTTCAGGGATATGAATACAAATCAATTCAAACAGGTCCCAATTTCTGCCTTTACCAAGGTTTCTTTCATTAATACATTCGAAAGTATTAATCGAAAAAATCAGAAAAGAACTATTACGCTCTCTTCGAATGTAATTGGTGGGTATAATGCAAATCAAATTAACAAGGAAATTTCATCATTATTAAGTTCTATTAATATTCCACTTGGTTATTCAATTAATTTAACAGGTGAGCAGGAAGAGCAACAGGAAGCTTCAGGATTTCTTGCTCTGGCTTTTCTGATTTCTATTATTCTTATTCTTCTGATTTTGGTAACACAATTCAACTCAGCCGTTAAACCTATAATCATATTAACACAGGTAGTTCTGAGCACAATAGGAGTCTTCCTTGGTTTTGTTATCTTTAAACAAACATTCTCAATTGTTGTTACTGGTATCGGGGTAGTAGCATTGGCTGGAATTGTTGTAAAAAATGGTATAATTTTAATTGATTTTATCGAAGAATTAAGGAAAAAAGGCGGTAGAATCAAAGACAATATTATTAATGGTGGTGCCATTAGATTCAATCCTGTTGCATTGACGGCTGCGTCAACTTCTCTTGGATTAATACCTTTAGCAATTGGTTTTAATATAAACTTCGAAACTTTTCTATCACATTTCAATCCTAACATATTTCTTGGTGGTGATAGTGTTGCTTTCTGGGCTCCACTTGCATGGGCTGTTATCTATGGCTTGACTTTTGCAACATTTTTAACTTTGGTTGTTGTGCCCTGCCTTTATTTCATTCAATATGCTTTTTCTGTCAAATACAGTAGATGGAGAAATTTAAGGCAATACCGTCTAAGGTTAAAATACAACAATAAATCTTTTGAAAAATAACTAAAAAACCTAATGTTTTCAGGCTTGATCTATCCTATAAATCAGCAAAACTTAAGCAGTTTTGCTGATTTTTTATTAATTTTATTTTTTTCAATTTTTCGGATTAAAAATGAGAAATGTTTTTTTATTCATATTTTTTATAGTCTTAAGCTTTAATATCTCTTTTGGCCAGGACGAAGAATCTATTTCGCCTTTTCCGGCAACAAAGCACATGCTCGAAAGATTCAAAAAATTAAGTCCTGATCAAGCAAAACATCTTCCAATATTTCTATCTAAATATACTCCTGAGCAACTTACATCTATGTCTGATGCTGAGGTTGATGATCTGTTTGACCGTCAATTAGTCAAATTTCTAAAAGACTCGGGAGCTTATTATGACAAAAGATTAAAGGAATTCACCGGCTCATCTGGTCCAAGACTATTTACAGAAGAAATTATGATGTCTCTGAAAATAGTTGGAAATCCAAAAATTTCTCCTAATGGTAAAATGATTGTTTTCCCCATAACTGCTACTGATATCAAGGAAAACAAGAAAAACAAGGATTTATTTTTGATGAATATTGATGGTTCTAACAAATTCAATTTTACTGATAATCCCGCTCAGGATTATGATCCGTGTTGGTCTCCCGACGGAAAAAAAATAGCTTTTATTTCCACCCGGGAAGGTGCCCCACAAATTTTTATATATAACTTAGAAACAGAAAAAACAGAAAAAATAACTGACATACCAGAAGGAGTCAGCAATTTAAAATGGTCACCCGATGGAAAATATTTTTCTTTTACTTCAGAAGTAAAACTTAGACAGACAATTCAGGAAAAATACCCTGCCCTTGACAAAACAACTGCTAAAATCTATGACAAAATACCCGTCAGGCATTGGGACGAATGGCTTGATGAAAAAAATAGTCATCTCTTTATTATGCCAGCAAATGGTGGAGATTTAACAGATCTGAATCCGGGCGAGCCTTACGACATCCCTGACAAACCCTTTGATGATGCAGAACAAATTGCTTGGTCTCCCGATGGACAGGAAATTGCTTATTCGTCAAAAAAAGTGGAGGATTACGCCTTCAGCACAAACACTGATATTTTTATTTATAATCTGAAAGAAAAATCCACAAAAAATATTACCAAAGCTATGATGGGCTATGACAAAGCCCCTCAGTATTCACCCGACGGCAAATGGATTGCTTTCACAAGCCAGCAAAGGGCTGGATTTGAATCAGATAGAATCAGATTGATGTTATACGACAGACAAACTGGAAATATAACAGAGCTTTCAAAAACTTTGGATCAGTGGGTTGGTCATTTCGTCTGGTCGCCGGATAGCCGTTTTATTTATTTTTCTGCTGAAGACGGTCCAACAGTTCAGATTTATCAAATTCAGGTAAATGACGGTAAATGGAAGACTATAACAAGCGGCAGACACAACCTTGATGGGGGGCTTGATATAACACCAGATGGCAAAACTATTATTGCCCCCTTAAGAAATATGATACGACCCTATGAGCTTTATTCATTGGACATTAATTCATCAAAACTTTCAAAAATTACTTTCGAAAATGATGTGGAATACAATACAATAATGGAAGCTTCAATCACTGAAAGAAAAATAAAAGCCAAAGATGGTAAATTAATTCATACCTGGGTTATTTATCCCCCATTTTTTGACCCTGACAAAAAATATCCAATGATTACTTACTGTCAGGGAGGTCCTCAATCAACAATTAGCCAATACTTTAGCCTACGATGGAACCTCTTCCTAATGGCTTCAAAAGGATATGTTGTTGTTGCACCCAACAGACGTGGAGTTCCCGGTTTCGGTCAGGCATGGAATGATGCTATCAGCAAAGACTGGGGCGGTTTACCAATGCAGGATATTCTCGCTGCAACTGACTCAATAGCCAAAGAGCCATATATTGATAAAAAAGGCATTGCTGCTGTTGGAGCAAGTGCCGGTGGTTATGCTGTTTTCTGGTTAGCCGGAAATCACAATAAGAGATTTTCTGCATTTGTTTCGCATAATGGAGCTTTCAATTTAGTCAGCAAATACGGCTCAACTGAAGAATTATGGTTCCCCAATTGGGAATTCGGAGGACCATATTGGGATGATAAATACAAATCTCAATTCACTAAATTTTCACCTCATGAATATGTTAAAAAATGGGACACTCCTATTTTAATAAGTATTGGAGAAAAGGATTTTAGGATTCCATATACTCAGGGACTGGAAGCATTTACTGCAGCTCAATCTCTGGGTATTCCTTCAAGATTGATTCTTTGGGGAAACGAAAATCACTGGATTCTTAAACCACAGAACCAGATCCTCTGGTATAAGGAATTATTTGAGTTTTTAGATAAATATTGCAAGAAATTTTAATTCTTTTGAATTCATAATAACGGATTAAATTGAACAAGGGGCATAGATACCCCTTGTTTTTTTAAAAATTAGCGTTGGATTGAATTAAAAGTAAGGAAAAGTTGGATTAATTAAGGTTTTTATAGTAGTTTTTTAACATTTCAAGTTTCATGTTAATTTGCTGAATTTCATAATCTTTAGTGGTTAATTTTCTTAGATCGCGAATGTGCTTTTCCATAATTTCCAACCATCCATCGGATAGTATAGCAAAAACCATTATGTTTTTTCTCTTCAAACTTTCTTTGAGGATCTTTTTGTTAAAGTTTGTAATCATTTCAAATACCTTGATGGGTATCGTCTTGAAGCCATTATCAAGCAGATTTGTTACATGGCTCATGTCAATAAGTGTTTTTTCTAAATGGTTCATTTAACCTCCAATTTTATAAAAGAACAGACAAAACACTTACAAAATTATGTAAATAAAAGTCTTTTGCTGTCGCTTTAGAATGGAAGATTAAATTTTCCCCAAAATAAATTGAATATTTTGTAACAAAGAAAATTTTGATAAAAAATAAGTCACAAAAGAAAATTTTTTGTTAAAAATTATTGTTATAACGTATTACCTTTATTGGTTGGATAATTTTTCTGTTTTTTGCCATACTTTTTAATCTTAAAATTATCATATCGGATAATTCTTTACCTTTTGCATAAAGAATCATTCCGAAATTATCAACGATATCATCAGCAAGAATCATATCCTCTTTCAATTCTTCGATATAAACACTATCAATACTTGCACTTCTTGATATATCCTGATCACCAAATTCTAATTCCAAAAGCTTTATGATATGGGGGGAGAAATTTTTCCTTTTATTTAAATAATCAATAGCATCTAAATGTGATAAACCGGCATCAGATATCTTATCATAAATTTTAGCTACTGTTATTAGTTGTGATAACATCAGAGCTTTGTTTGATTCTAATTCTGATGGATCAAATTCGGTAAAATTGGATATAGATTGATACTCAATAGCTTTGGCAATGTTTTCGAGACGTGGTATATTTTTGATAAGATCAGAACCAATTTTGGGATGGTTGTTGTATAATCTTTGTTCTTCAGGGGTTAGTGGCATTCGTCTTTCTTTTTTATCAACTATATCGAACGGAACACCAACCAACCCAATTTCAGAGAGCATAACTGCAATTTCAACTTCCCACAAAGGTTCATAATTTAATTTTGATGCGAGTCGTTTAACAATATTTTTAACCCTACTGACCCTTACGAATGATTTAGTGTTTGCTACAGATAGTAGATCCATTAATAACTTGATACTTCCTTTCAATGTCTGTTCCAGCAATTCCCTCTCTGATTTCAGTAAGTTAAATTGCCTGACCCCGTCGTCAATATTATTTATTAATTGATCTATATCTATCGGTTTGGTTAAATATCTGTAGATATTTCCATTATTTATTGCTTGAATTACAGTTTGAAAATCCGAGAATCCAGTAAGAAGTATCCTTGTTGTATTTTTTTCGATTTTCATTATTTCGGATAATAATTCAACTCCATTCATTTTGGGCATTCTATAATCAGATACAACCACAGAAAAGGGTCCATTATTCTTAACTATTGAAATAGCTTCTATTGGGTTATCTGATGTTGATATATCATAATGAATTTTTAAAATTGATAAGAATGATGATAAAACTTCAGGCTCATCATCAACAAATAAAACTTTAGGTCTCATATACGATCTATTTGCTTAGTACAGATTCTATAAATTCTTTATTATACTTAATTCTTTTTAGTTCTAAAAGATCACAATGATTATTTTTAATATATTTATTGGCTAAAAACAAAGCACTAATAGGAGTAATATCATCGGGATCAATATTAATTTCAGAATGAAGCCTGCTTACCGAGTCTATCAGAAACTCACTTAATCCCCAAATAGTTAATAAGTATGTTCCAATTTCTACATGTGTAACACCGAATTTTTCTAATTCTTTGATATGATATTCATCCTGTTTGTTCATCAAATGCTTCATTATATTAATATAATCAGGGTTTTTCATCATCACTAATTTACCAACATCATGCAAAAGACCAGCCAGATAAGTTTCATCAATTAATTTTTTATTATCATTAACGCTTCTCATAATCCCTGAAGAAATTATTGCAACCTTCAAACTATGATCCCATACAAATTTAATAAATTCTTTTTCATCTTCATTAAGTGAATCAGGATCAAATAAATTTGATACTATTATCATAAACCTTATTATGTTTAAACCAAGTAAACCAACAGCTTGTTTAATATCAGTTATATCCACAGAAAAATTGAAAAAAGCACTATTGATCATTTGAAGTACTTTCGTAGATAGAAAAATGTCCTTAGAAAGCAGATCTGATACTACTGTTATTGAGGGATCATCTTTATTGAGTTCTTCCTCAATTTTTTTATATATTGAGGACATCACAGGAAGTTGATCTAATTTTGAGATAAATTCAATAACTTTTGGATTAGTCAGAATAGATTGGATTCTTTCGAGTTTTCGTATTTTGTTGATTAAATCCTCAACCTTGCAAGGTTTTGTAATAAATTGATGTGCAACATTCATTGATAATATTGCTTTTTCATAGTCAGTATAACCGGTAAGAACCATTCTGATTATACCCGGAAATTTTGCTCTCACAGCCAAAAGAAATTGAAGTCCGTCAATTTCAGGCATAACCATATCCGAAATTACAATGTCAATTTTTTGCTCTTCTAAGATTTTAAAACCAGCAGTGGCACTAAGTGCAAAATAAGCATCAAATTGATCTCTGAAAGGAATCAGCATTGTTCGGAAGCTATCTAAAACCTCCTTCTCGTCATCTACAAATAAAAGATTTAATTTCATAATTTCTATACTCTCTCGTTAATTGGTAATTCAATTGTAAATTTCGTTTCTTCACCAAGGATGGAGCTAACATATATTATTCCCTGATGTTTATTCTTAATAATATCATAAGCAATTGCTAAACCCTGCCCTGTTCCTTTCCCTACTTCTTTGGTAGTAAAAAATAGATCAAAAATTTTATGTAAGTTTTTCTCGGGAATACCTATTCCATTATCTTTTATTTCTATAGCGACGATTTCGTTGGTTTTTAAGTATGTTGAAATTTCAATTATTCCTGATCTTTTCTCATTATTTACATATTTTTCTTGTATAGCGTGGACAGAATTAATTATTAAATTTAAAAGTACTTGATTGATTTCATCTAAACAACAATAAACCAAGGGAAGAGATGGATCGAGATTTAATTGCATATCAGCTACATATTTCCATTCGTTGCGGGATATCACTACCGTATCATTTATTCCGTCGTTAATATTAGAATAAGATTTAGTACCTCCAGAGGGATGAGCAAAGTTTTTTAAAGCTTTGACAATATTTGTTACCTTTTCAATTCCATCACCATTTCTTACAACAGAATTTTTTAACTCTTTGTGTATTTCCTTAAGGCTTATATCACTTGATAGTGAGTTTATATAATCCTGTAATTTTATATTTTCTCCATTGTAATTAACATATCCCTCGACATTATTAATGTTATTGAAAAATTTTTCATAGGTATCAACTGCATATTTAATAAAATAATTACCATTGTTTATATATTGAAGTGGTGTGTTAATTTCGTGGGCAATTCCAGCTGCCAATTGACCAATTGATTCCAGCTTGACTGCTTGTGCAAGCTGTGATTTCATATCTTCAAATTCCGTAATATCCCGGGCTGAACATAAGATACTTTTTAACTTACCGTCTGAATCACAAATGGTTTTAAATTTCCATGACAATATTCTATTTTCGCCATCCTTTCGTAAATAGAATTTATCCAGTTCAATAAAATTATTTTTAGAACCTTCATCAGAACAGGTGAATTTATCTATAAATTCATCGCTTTCAAATATAGCTTTTGCAGGTTTCCCCTTGATATCATCACCAAAAAATTCATATCCAGCTTTGTTAGCCCAGATTATTTTTTTGTTAATATCAATTTCGATTAATATATCAGGCACAGCACTTAATATTGCTTTATATCTTTCTTTCAATCGCTCTAATTTTTCATGAATCTTTATTTTTTCGGTAACATCTCTGATTACACCAATTGTATGCCATTGGTTCCATAGCCTAACGGCTGAAACTGATAGTTCAATATCTATTAAACTCCCATCCTTTCTCAAACCTTTTAAGATATGCAATTTGTTGATTGCTTTTCCTTTCCCGGTTTCCTTAAATTTTGCGAAATTATTATGAGCCGATTCTCTATATTCCTTAGGAACAATCAGGTCATGAAGTTTTTTGTTTATTGCTTCATCTCTTCTATATCCAAAAATATTTGTTGCAGCTTTATTCCATTTAAGAATTCTTTGTTCTGAGTCAATTAAAATAATGGCGTCGCTTGCAGCCGAGGTGATAGATTTATATATTTTTTCGCTTTGTTTGATTATTTCATCGGTCTTCTTTTTTTCTGTAATGTCAACTTTTGTAGCTATAAAATTTATCATATTACCTTTGCTATCAAAGATAGGGCAAATTGAAGCTTTCTCCCAATATAGTTCCCCATTTTTTTTCTTGTTCAGAAATTCACCTGTCCATTCCTTGCCATTTAATATTGTTTTCCATAAATTATCATAGAACTCTTTACTCTGGTAGCCGGATTTCAGGATTCTGGGATTTTTACCAATTGCCTCTTCATAAGAATATCCGGTTACTTCACAGAATTTTGGATTAACATAAACAATATTCCCATTTAAATCAGTAACAACAATTGAATTTGGATTTTGTTCTACTGCCCTTTTAAATCTTAAAAGATTTGTTTCTGTTTTCTTTTGTTCTGTAATGTCAGTTACAATACCAATTAGTCCTATGACTTTTCCATTTTTATCATGAAGTATTGTCTTATTTATCAGCATATCCTTACCTTCAATGCTTCCGTTTAGAGACAATTTGTGTTCAAATTGCTGATGCCCGGGTTTCCGGAAAAGCTCTTGATCTATTTGAAAACTTATATCAGCTAAATCTTTTGGAAATAATTCATAAACAGTCCTCCCAATAAGATTATTTAAAGAAATACCTGTAAATTCTTCAAATGCTTTATTACATAAAATAAATCTACCATCAACGTCCTTTATGAAAATTGGGTTTGGTATAAGATCAATGACATGCTTTGATAGCCCATGACCATTGAATGAGGTAATGCCATCTCCGATTACTTTTGTTTTCATAGTTCTTTTAAGACATTATTTGTACAATATTTTTATTATAAATCGGAATGAATAAAAAAAACATTAGCAATAATTAAATATTTTTTATGATTGATTAAATAGATTATTCACAAGTGAATCCAGTTTCTAAAGTATTAGAAAAAAAAGTTACAAATTGTATTCAATCGCGTAGCGATAATATTTCGGTAACATTGCTAAACTCAAAAAAATAAATCGTAATTTAATTAAGGAAGGTAAGACAAAAGTAGGAAAGAAAGGAAAGAATGTGCAGAAGGCGGGAGTCGAACCCGCACGGGTGATGAGCCCACTGGATTTTGAGTCCAGCGCGTCTGCCAGTTCCGCCACTTCTGCTTTTTTTGTGGGCGAAGAGAGATTTGAACTCCCGACCTCCTGCTTGTAAGGCAGGCGCTCTATACCACCTGAGCTATTCGCCCTTTTAAAGAACTACAAATTTAAGACTATTTTTGATTTTATCAAAGTAATTTATCGGTAAGATGAAATTTTATATATCTTTTGCTTAGTTATTCTTTCCAAACAAAATCAAAAAGAAAATATGACAATGTTATTATAATACCACAATAAGAAAACATCATTCCAAAGTTATTGACTGCTGAATCGAATGGCGTTCCATCGAGGGCAAATCTTGTTGTTTCGATCCCGAACATCAAAAGTGGAAGTATAATTGGAAAGGAAAGAACAGGAAATAATGCACCTTTGGTATTTGCCCGTGCAATTATTGCAGAGATGATTGTTGACGCACCAGCTATACCAATGCTTCCGAGTAAATGGGTTATTACAAAAGTTTCGGCAACTCTCAGAATTACTGAGTTAATAAAAAGAAAAAACAATATAACCGCAATAGTGTTCAATGAGATCGAAAGAACTATATTGAAAAGAAGTTTCCCGAAAAATATTGCTCCAGCAGTTGTTGATAGTTTCAAATAAAGGCTTGTTCCTCTTTCTTCCTCGCTCACAAAGCTTCTACCCAAACCCGTCATAGCTGAGAAAAACATAATTATCCATATAAGTCCTGACGCCATTCCCGGTGTTATATCCTCGCCGGCAGATGCAAAAAGTATTATTGTGATAGTTGTTATTATGAATAAAACTACTGCTGAAATGGAATATCGGTTTCGTAATTCGCTTTTTAATTCCTTTTGAAAAACACTGAATACTCTGATCAGAGGCTTCATATTTATTTTTAAAAATTAAAAAATTCAGGAAAAAACCTGTATCTTATCCCTGCTTGCAAAGAAATCTGGTTCAAGCTCCAATTGCCGTCATTTATTAAATTTCCTAAATGATGGGTAAACTGAGATTCAACATAAGCAGAAAATAAGTGATTTATTGGATATGTCAGCCCTAAACCGGCTGAAACCCCCAGTCTTAGAAAACTTAGACTGCTTAAAGATTGTGCATCTTCGGGGTCAATATGGGTTCTGGATCCATCTGTGTATGTGAAATTATCTGGAATCAAAATCTGTCTTTGCAATTCAATTGATTTGGAAAGATTGATTGCAAAATTTAAACCCGCAAAAGCATAGCTATATTGATTGAAAAAATATTCACCGCTAAGACCAAAATGAATAAATACACCTGTCAGCCTGAGTAATCGGCTTTCCTGGAATGGCTTTAAATCTCCGTTTGGCATTCTTACCCTTTTTATTAATGAATCAGGTGCGTCGAGCGTTCCTCCGTATTTTTCTATTGATAGTCTTGCGGAGCCTGCAAACTCATTAGTAAATTTTCTGCCGAAATAAAACCCAAATAGACCGCCTGTGCCAAACGACTCACCGAATTTTCCCTGAGCTGAAATATCTCCTGAACTTGAGAAATCAGCGGAATGAAAAAAGCCGGAAATTTTGACAAAAGCTCCAATTTGGTAACCCGGGTCAGGAAAACAACTTTCTGTTTTTCCTTTTATCAAATAAAAATTATAAACCTGAGTGCGATTATCAAGGGTGTAGCATATTGTAAAATCTGCGATGTTGCCTGCCAGATCAACTGCTTCGACGAAAGCTCTTGAGACAACTCCTGTCTGCTCTGGTTTGACCGATATTTCGACCTGCGGGCTTCCTTCTTCAATTTTCGGAATTTGAATTTTTAATCCATTGTTTTCGATGATATTAATATTTTTTATACCGGAATCATCAACCCTATCATCTCTAAAAATAACTTTCATCAGATTAACGGATTCAAATTCCTCTGCCATTGGTGGTAATGTATCATTGGCAGGCTCATAATCCTGAAACGACTGCCCTGCCATTGTCCCATAGGCATCGAAAGCATCTCTATCGAAACCAAAACCATAAGAATACATACCGAATGGTAGATCCCCTTCGATATAATGACTGCCATAGGGTATGGGTATGTAGGCAATAGAATAACGACTAAGTCCTAACGGTTTGAACAATTTCTGGTCAATTGGTTCCCCGTTTAGCTTCATTGATTTGATGCCTGCAGTCGGAACGACAACATTAATTCTATGCTTCCAGCTTCCATTCACAGGTGTTGCAAACCTGTATTGCTGAAGGAACTGCTGAGTCGGACTAACAAGTAACATCATCGGGTCACCAATTGAATCCCCGTTTTTAAAGCCTTGCGAGTATTGTGCAACCAGAATTGGTTTGTTAGCTGTAATTTGTATATCCCTTTTAAGTGTGCTGTCCCAGAACTCTCCTGCCCCCAAAGTTCTAATCAATTTTGCATCAAGAAAAACCCTTGTTTGATTTTCATTAGCAAGAACACGAAAAGTGTAATTCGACCTTGTATCAAATCTTCCAAGATAAAAATGTCTTCCCCAAGATGGTAGTGGAGGCATTTGTTCAACCAGATGATTGCATGCAATAATATTTGGAGTAACGTAAGCACATTGATGACCACTGAAGACTGCGATTTTTTTGTTCGATATGATGAGGGTGCCGGTCAAATCGCAATTACTATTAGGTTCAAAAAGTGAAGCAAATTGATAAACATCTCCCTTTTTCAATTGCACTTTGAAAGGAACACCTTTTCTGTGAAGAACAAGATTGGCAGCTGGAGTGATTTCAACTTCTGTATTATTATCCGTAGCAACAATAGCTATCTGCGGCATTAACCCATCTGAAACAGTATAGCATATAGCTCTGTAATCAGTCCCCAAAACCTCTGTGGGAAGAGCAAGATATGTATCAGTGGTTTGGAATCTTCTGTTAAGACCGTAAACCGAGACAGGTTTGTCGGATGTAATATGAACAGCAAGCCTTTCGAGCACCTGATCGCTTTTCACCTGAGCTTCTGCAGGTATTTTTACGTTTTGAACTGTCCCTGCAGGAAGATTGATATTCTGTCGGTAACCAATTCCATCAATTTCTATTCTTACTTTAGAATCTTCATCTCCGGTGATGAAAAGTTCTAAAATTAAATCCTGAACCTGACTCGGACGTTTGTCCTCTTTGTAATTCTTCATAAAACAAAGCCAGAACTCTGTGCCAACAGGATTTTTTACTTTTAAATACTTCTTTGGCTTATAATCAGTAGTATCTCCGCTTTCTGATTGTTGAGAGTATGTCAAGCCCGAACTTAAAAAAAGTAAGAAAACAAATAATTCAATCTTTGCCAAAAATGAATAGGAATAATTACGTTTTTTATTTTGCTCTGCCTTGTTCAATAAATCCATTTATACAATTCACTGCTATTTTATTACTAAAAAACTTCTGTTATAAAATCCTTTGTCTGTCTTCATTCCAAAAAAATACATTCCTGAAGCAAAGTCATAAGTAGGAGGACTAAATAAAACATAATACTTTCCACGTGTTAATGACTTAGTGAATGGTTCATTAATTAAATTTCCATCATAACTATAAACTTCAAATATTTCGGGTGTATTTATGGAAGAATAGATTTCCTGTCCACTTGAATTATACATAAAAAATGAGATCTGGGTTGTATTTTCAAGATTGAACTCAAACCTTGTCTGACTGGCAAAAGGATTCGGGTAATTCAATCCAAGATTATCAGGAAAATTTGGTAAAAATGACTGCCCCCGAACGATAATTCTACCAATTTTTCCAGTCAATTCATTTCTTTCAATACCATTGATGACAATTCTGTTAAGTGTAATATCAACTATAGAATCCGAAAAAACCAAACCTTCGAGTTCGAGATAACACAATATTCCATCCTTTTTCGGTTGTGCTTCGTTGGAGCTAACGATGAGTAGTGCATTATTCAAGTCTCTCAGTTGATTCTGGAAATTGGGTTTTTTGGAAATAATTATAAAATTCGGGTCTCCTTCCACTGAGCTGATATTTATTATTCTGGCATCATATTGAAATTCAAGGATTATATTATCAAGTGGTGAAAAATCAATAGTCCCGTAAATGGGTATTATTACGTTTATCCCTCTCTGAATCGTTGTATCTCTTAGAAAAATTATATTCTCAGATTTTAAGTGTGCTGGTAACAAACAGAAAAGGATTAGTTCAAAAAATATTATATTAATTAACTTCTTTATCACAATCTTTAAAAATCAAATTATTTCATTCTACATAATTACAAATCTTACAAATATAGTAAAAGAGTATTCTTAGACAAAATTGTATCATATAAAAAAAGGAGCTTCTTTTATTAAGAAGCTCCTTTTAATGTCTATAACAATACCAGTGTTATTTCACAATACTCATTGTTCCGGAAAGAACATTGTAGTCCTTGATGATTTTGTATGTATATACACCGCTTGGCAAATTGTTTGACGAAAATTTAATTTTATGCTCACCATAAGACAAAACTTCATCAATCAAAGTTTTAACAATTATCCCTCTGTAATCATAAATATTCACTGTTACCCTTCCAGCTCTTTCTACGTTAAAAGAAATAACAGTCTCATCGCTAAAGGGATTTGGATAGTTTGTGAACAATTTATTTATGAAGCTATTTTCAATTACATTTGACATTGTGCTGACAGGTAATGCTGCGACGGTTCCATCATTTAATATAGCAAACAGACCAAAACCTTCGCCATTGTTATTTGTAGAAGGATTTAAAAACCCCGATGCTATTAAAACTAAGGACTGCCCCTTCAATTTTAAGTCTTTTAAAGGTGCATTGTAGCTAATAACTGTTGTTGTTCCAGTTTCATCTTTGATGTCAAGTTTGAAATTTTCTTCTGGCAATTCCAGATATCCTGCAAATTTGCCATACTCAAAATTATCGATAATTGTTCCAGCACCAACCAATGATTCAACTACATCTACTGTTGGTGCATCTGTTGAGCCGTGAAAAGCAAGAACATCAACATTATTTGGATTGCTGGACCCCTCTCTTCCCATGTCATAAACATATAAATTAAATGGTTTGACTGGATTGTAACCGGTTGGAATTACTATTCCGTTTGCAATTATGATGTATTTTTTACCTGCTTCGAGTGTATAGGTAAATTTTGCTAATGCTCCGACTGTGTCCTTGCTGTTCGGACCTTGTATTGATATTGTAATTGGAACGCCTGCCGGTGCATCTACAAATGGTGTTGCCTTTCGGAATTTAAAATTATCAAGCAACAAAATATTATTTAACCATACATCAACTTCAGCTGCTGCAATGTCTGCTGAATTGTGTATTACCTGCACCCGTGCAGTTTGAGAAAATACCGACCCGATAGTGATAAGCTGCAATAAAATTGCAACGAAAATGAAATTTATCTTGTTCATTTGTTTACTCCAAAATGTTATTAAAATTAATTATTGTAATTCAACGTATAAATTTTTTGCATATTGTATAATTTTTGTAGAATATTAAAATAAATTTTATTTAATATTTCAAGTGTTTTGTTTAATGTGTATTTGAGCATTTTTATTTCCTTTCATTATGAAATTGAACATTTAATACAATGCAATAATCGTATAATATTTTCGATTATTGTATAGATTTTGTATAAATATTAAAATTTTTTTTTCGCCTTATATTTTTTTAGTTTGCATTTATGAATTTTACAATAGATATGGCTGCCCAAATGTCAGGGCTAACAAAAAATGTAATCAGAGCTTGGGAGCTTCGCTACAAGGCTCTTTTACCTTTACGCACTGATTCCAATCGCAGATTATATACCGATGAAGATATTGAAAAGCTCAAATTGCTTAACGAATTGACACATAATGGATTCAAAATAGGCAGCATCGCAAATCTTTCAATTGAAGAATTAAAAGCTATATATAATAAACCATCTAAGGAAAATCAAAAAACTGAGTTGGAAAAAAATGATTATAATGAAATAATCTTAAAATTTATCAAATTAACAAAAGATTTTGATGAAAAGAAAATCAGAAATTATCTCGAGGATTTAAGACTTAAACTACCCAAACAAATGATTATCACAAAAATAATTTTACCAATGTTTCAAATTATCGGTGAAATGTGGCGTTCAGGAAGACTTAGAATCTCTCATGAACATTTTGCAACAGTAATTTTTAAGAACTTTCTTCTGGATATGAAAGAAAGTGAAAATGTTTCAGAATTTGCCCCAACAATTATTGTCTGCACTCCTTCTGGACAACATCATGAGCTTGCAGCAGTTGCAATATCCGTATTAGCAACAACTATAGGCTTAAATTCAATTTATCTTGGGGCTAACGTTCCAAGCGAAGATATAGCCTCGGTTGCAAATCAGGCAAATGCAAAATATATAATACTTAGCATAATTTATCCTGAAAATGAACCAATGATTATAAATAATCTCAAAAAACTAAGGTCTTATCTTCCAGATATAGTTATCTTGGTAGGTGGAAATCTGAAACATGACTTCATTGCTCGTTTATCAGAAATAAATATAGAATTTATCAACTCTATAGACTCACTCTTGAAGCGTATTGAGATTAAGTGAAAAAATTAAATCCAATATCCTGCCGGTCTGTCTGTTTTTTTCCTACCGAATACTATATATTTTCTTGTCTGTAGTATAATTTTTCTTGTCTGAACAATATCTTCAAGAATCATATTTGTTAAATCAGTCTTGAACGGAATGTAATATATAACAAACTGATTAGGATAATTGTCAACCTTTCTTAGTGAGCGAATATCAAGCTGATTGCTGGCTAAAGAGATTTTTATTAATTCAGGTTTTAACTTCTGCCCAGAATCTTTAATTTTGAAATACCATTCCAATTGAGGATTGAGTGTGTCTGAGGTATTGTAAAAATGAAAGAGGTATATAATCTTATCCTGCCTTAGATGGTCAATGAATTCAACAGTTTTTTTGGCTCCAGCTTCTCTCTCAAGAGGAGAAAATGAGGTGTATATCACAATTCTTGCAACAAGGATGATTAGAATTATATAGCTTAATCTTATGTAGTAAATTAACTTTATTTTATCAAAAAATGATTTTTTTAAAAAAAATCCAGCAAATAACATTGTCAATGTTATAACAGTAAAAATTATCACTGGCAGGCTTATCTTGTAATTATTCAGCAATAATTTAAATCCTTCTCTTAAATCTTCCCCAATTGACCATAAAGTTGATATGATTAGAATAGTGAAAATAAACCACAAATTTTTTGTGTTGGATCGTTCTGTTTCAATATTCTCAAATACTTTCACTGATAAAATAACAGCTGGAACCAAAAAATAAACGCTATAATGCGGTAGTTTTGTAACTGCCAGAGAGAAGAAAATAAATGTTAAGAAAAACCAGATCATTAAAATATAAACTATAAAATTTTCATCTTGCTCCTTTATTTTATTAAATTTTCCCAATATTAGAAAATATAATGAAACAAAAGACAACACAGTAAAAGGATTGGTTATAATCAGTTGATTCAAATAATAAAAGAAACCAAGTTGTGGGGCATTATTTTCTACAGCTGAATATAGATGGGGGATCAAAAAAGCATTTAAAAATTCATTGCCATATACACTAAACATATAATAATGCCATGGGAAAGCCAGTATCAGTCCAAGTATTAAACCCAGCAAAACATATTTAAGATTCCTGAAAGAAAAAATAAGAAAACTTACGGCAAAAAGCAGAGGTAAAAATGAAACAATTATTTTGGTCATTAATGCTAAAGCAAATGATAACCCAAAGATTAAGCCGAATATCCATTTTCTATGCTCTTTTGTTTCGTGTAGTTTAATTAAAGCCCATAAAGACTGCAGGCTGAAGAATATGACAGGAACTTCAGTCATACCCTGCCTTGAATAAACATTCCAGGCAATTGAAATTGAAAGTAAAATGACAGTGAAGATAGCTTTTTCCTCACTTAAGATTCTTATGGATATCAAATAAATTATTATCAATGAAGTAATTGAGCAGATATAACTAAAAAGCCTGACGGCTAAGGCACCCGGACCAAATATTTTCATTGATAATGCCATTGCCCACACGGAAAGAGGTGGATAAGTTGAAGAATAGAGCCCTCCGGGACTGCTTGAAGTCTGATCAATCAAATTCCCATTCTCAAGAATGCTCAAAGCCCTTAAAGCATATAAACCTTCGTCCCATGGATGAATTTCTGCTTTCTGCAAATGAAAAAAAATAAAAAAAGAAAAGAAAGTAATGACAGCTATGGATGTATGTCTGAATTTTGATTTTTCCAATTTATTCTTTGCTTGATTTTTGATTAAAAATAGATATAATCCTAAAAAAAAGTAAAATTATTATTAAAATCGAAATCATTAAGGGTTCATAATCGAATTTTACAGTGTTATCAATAGAAAAGTTGTATCTCTCATATAGAATAAACAGAAGATGAGCTGAAACAGAACCTATTCCAATATAACTTAATCTCTGGACAGACTGCCATTTTTCTTTGCTCATTCCGGCTTTGACAAATGAAATTGAGGTGATAGCTGGCATCAGAAATATACCAAAACTTATAGCCCCAAACAGCACAGTCATCTGTCCGCCCAAATTTAATTGCATATCCACATCAAATAAGTAGGGATGGTTTGTTCTATTCAAAAGTAAAAGCGATATTAAAATATGCAGACTTGCAAGGTAAAATCCTGCTAACCCCAGATGCTTTATAAAAAAATTAATTGATGGTTTGAACCTTTTTCCAAATTTTCTTATTGTGCTTAAAGCTAAAGAACTAAAAATGCTCAAAACAGCACTTATAGCTATAGTTTTATTAAGATTGATAATTAACAATTCATCAATCTTACTTTTATCAGTAGTATAATAAAAATAGAAAAATGTAACAGCAAATATTAGGATTACTATTAGTGTTAATTTTAAAAATGATATAATCAAAATGAGCCTATTTTTTAATTTCTTTGTTTAGTATTGATTCAATTTTTTCAACTTTAGATGACATTCTCGATTTATCAGTCTTTCTGTAATCAATTTTTATTACTGAATAAATTCTGTTTGCCTGTGGCTCAAGAATTTTGAAACATTTTGAAATTAAACCCATGACCTCATCCCAGCTTCCCTCCAAAACAGTTCCCATAGGAGTAAGCTTATAGTTAAGACCGCTTTTATCAATTTCATTAATGACCTGAGATACATAGGCACTGACGCTTTCGCCTTTGTCAGTAGGAAACATTGAGAATTCAGCAAGAACCATTTATCCTCCTTTTTTAATTTTTAAGATAATATGACTTGGTTTATTATATATCAAGTTAAAAATTTTGTCAAATATTTTCCAGAACCAAAATGGAAAAAATCTAATCAATACATGGTGACGAATATATTGAAGGAATTTATTACCGAATTTGTAAAATTTTAGTTCCGATAAGTTGAATTCCGTGAAGAAATTAATTAAAGTAGATTCATCAAACGAATGAAGATGTGCGTTTATAGGTGTCTTTTGGTTGCAATGAATACAAAGAGTATATTTTATTTTTTCTTTGTATGGCGTGGATAATAAAAGATACCCCCCAACTTTTAAGCATCTAAATAATTCATTTATCAGAGATTTAGGTTCAATTATATGTTCAATAACTTCCGAGCAGATGACACAATCAAAAAAATTATCAGGGAATGGAAGATTCAGCAAATCACTAACTATACCGGAGTGATTTGGATAATCGTAAATCTTCTTAGCTTTTTCTACATTAGTCGGAGCAATATCAAGTGAACAAACATTAATTCCTTTTGGGCAGAAATGCTCAGCCACCCATGCTCTGCCGCATCCGGCGTCAAGAATCGTTTGAACATCATCAGGAATTAAGGATTTTATATACTCCCTCAATCTTCTTTCGTCGTGGGCTGTTTCTCCGAATCTCTTTTCAAAGTAATCAAATTCCTCGGCATCTTTATGATAATGAGAAAGATAATCAAATCTTTTTTCCTCGCTGTTTAAAATTTTTTCTTTTATGGTAAAGTATCCAATGTTTGATTTAATATAAAATTTATTATTGTTGTTATCAATAATAAAGCCATCCCCATTATCCAATGAAAACTCAGTGAAACGCCCTGATTTATATATTTTTTGAAAAATATATTCAGAAAAATCCTTTTTAACTTTATCGTTATTCATTCATTATTGATTATGTATAAAAAATATTCAAGAAACTAAATTAAAGAAAAGAATTGTTTTTAAAAAAGCTATTAATTATTTTTTTTGTATTATAAAATAATTACTTAAACGTTATGAAAATTATAAATTAAATAATGCAAGGATTTAAAAAATGAGAAAATTATTATTTTTTCTAATTCTTATTACAAGTTTTGAATTAATAGCTCAAAATTTGGAAAACGTTCAGGGTATGAAAAAGCCTATGCGGCGGTTCTATGAGTTCATCAAAGAAAGAGCCTATCCCAATGAAACAATAGATCATGATGCCCGTATCAAAGCCATTAAGCAAATGGATAATCTAATTCATTCAAAGAATTCAAGGGACTTAGCCTTAGCCTTACAACCAGAGTGGAAAAACATTGGTCCATTTAATATTGGCGGACGAATCAAATCAGTTGCAATCCATCCTACCAAGGAAGGCTGGGTTTATGTTGGTGCCGCAGCCGGTGGAATCTGGAGAACAACCAATGGCGGAGAAAATTGGGAGCCCTTATTTGATTTCGAAAATGGAATTGCTTTCGGCTCTATTGCTATTGACCCAAACAATCCTGAAATTATTTACGCTGGAACAGGTGAACCCGTCCTTAGCAGCAGTGTTGTTTATCTTGGTGCAGGCATGTTCAAATCCACAGACGAAGGAAAAACTTGGAATGTTATAGGATTAACTGATGTCGGGGCATTCTCCAAAGTTTATGTCCATCCAATGAATTCTAATCTGATTGTTGCCGGAGCTGTTAAGAGAAATCAAGGTTTTTATATTTCAACTGATGCCGGCAAATCGTGGATTAAAAGATTCAGTGGAAGTGTCTCTGATTTATCAATTAATCCAAAGGATCCAAATGAGTTTATCATTGGCGTTAATAGCGAAGGTGTTTATTTTACTTCCGATGCAGGATTAAACTGGGAAGAAAGGAACACTGGTTTAGATGCAAATATTGGCAGAGTTTCCGTTCAATATGCTCCTTCCAATCCTGATATTGTTTATGCATTAATGGAAATTGGTGGATTGGGCTATATTTACAAATCTGAAACTAAAGGTAAATCATGGCAAAGAGTTTACACCGGAACCGATGATTTTTTCAGAGGACAGGGTTTTTATGATAATTTTATTGCTGTTCACCCCACAAATCCAAATATAGTCTTAGCCGGTGGCATTGATGTTTTCAGAACTTTCACTGGAACAACATGGAATAATATAACATTTGGCTATTCCGGAGGAAATGTCCATGTTGATCAGCACCATGCGGCATTCGACCCCAAAAATCCAAGTGTTATTTATCTTGGCAATGATGGAGGTATGTATAAAAGTATTGACCTTGGAACAAACTGGACAGAAATAAATAATAATCTTCAGGTTACTCAGTTCTATGGCATGGCCATAGACCACACAAAGCGAAACCTTACCTATGGTGGCACTCAAGATAACGGAACTCTTGGCAATCGAAACGACACATGGAATTTTGTATCAGGTGGCGATGGTTTCAGGGTTGCTGTTGACCATACCAATCCAAACATTTTCTATGGATTCTCCACTCCGGGTGGTAATATTGTTCCTTATAGACTTAATTTTTCAAGCGGAAATTTTAAATATTTAACAGATGGTCTCAACTATAATGATAATATCTGGGATCCACCTATTTATATTGACCCAACTGATAATTATACAGTTTATCACGGAAGAACAAGATTATATGTATCTTATTCACAAGGTGATAATTGGTCCGATATGCAGTTAAAAACCTCAGGTGGCAGATTCACAGCCATTGCCGTTTCTCCCGTTGATAATGGAATTGTATGGGCTGGCACCAGCAATGGTGAACTATTTGTTTCAGATGATGGAGGATATCTCTGGAAAAGAGTTTCAGATAATGGACTAATTAACAGATGGATTAAAGATATTGAGGTTTCACGGGAAAATAAAAACGTTGCTTATGTTGTTTATTCAGGTTTTGGCACTTCACACGTTTTCAAGACCACAAATTTAGGGGCAAGCTGGCTGGATATTGGTTATGGACTTCCGGATATTCCAGTAAATGCAATTGCCATACACCCTGAAAATGAAAAAATGATTTTCATTGGAACCGACATAGGTGTTTTTGCTTCATTTAATGATGGCAAAGACTGGTTCCCTTACGGCAGAAATTTAGCCCGAAGCCCTGTTACTGACTTAGCTTTTAACGAGTATTTCATTGGTCAGCCTTCCATAAAATTAAGAGCTGCAACTCATGGAAGGTCTATCTGGGAAGTTGATGTTACAGATGAAAACATAACTGAACCTGAAATTACTGCACCTGCCGGTGGTGAAGTTTTTACAAGCACAACAAGCAATGTAATTTCATGGTATGGATTCAAACTACCAGTCAAAATCGAGTTTACTTATAACAATGGTTCCGAATGGATAAGAATCGCAGATAACGTTCAAGGAACAAGTTTGCTCTGGAATGTTCCAAATATACCCTCATTTTATTGCAGAATACGAGTTTCATCAGTCTCGGACCCAAATCAGGTGAAGGTTTCAAACACATTCTCCATAAAATTACTGGAGACTGGTTCAATTGTAAAATATGGCAGCGTTAGCTTTATTCCATATGGATTAGCTTATGATGGTAAAAACGGTTTATGGGTAACAAGCTTCTATCAAAATAAAATTAATAAATTGAATGCAACAATGCTTACAATTGAAAAGGCTGAAGTAAGTTTGCCACCGCAGGCAGGAAATATGTTTTTTACAGACATTACAATGGATAGAAACAGAGGTATATTATTCCTTCACAGGATGAATGATTCTTCAGGACTTGGTGGAGAAATTATCGTTGTTGATACAAATGGTAATTTCATAAAGAAATTTATCAGTCCGGGAAAGAGTTATCCTATCGGTCTTGAATTAGTTGACGATAATCTGATTGTTGGCGATAGAGATATGAGAAATGAATTCAATCAAAGGATTTTAATGGTGGCAGACTCATCTAATGGAACTGTCATTTCCAGCTTCACAAACCCATTTAATAAAAATTATGGACCGAGAGGTCTCTGCTATGACCAAAAAGAATTCATCTATCAGATTTGCACAGATTTTCCATCATCAGGAGCTTTGACTTCTGCATTCCTGATGCGAATAAATAAATCCAGCTTATCAAAAGAGGTTTCGAGATTCCCGCTCCAAAGTCAGGATGGAATAATCAATGCAAGAGGTATTGATTACGACCCATCAGATAAAAATTTCTGGGTTAGTGATTTTGGAGGAAACATTTATAAAATTGCTGGTTTCGAAACTGTTTTATCTGTCAAAGATAATGAGGCAGTATCAGATAAAGCTAAAATTGAAACTAAAATTTATCCTAACCCTCTTTCTGATTTTGCAATAATCTCATTCAGGAATCAAACAAATGAAGACTTGAATATCAATATTAAAATGAAAAATTCATTAGGCATTAAAATTTCCGACTTGTATAATCAATCTTTACAATCAGGACAGTCTGATTTTATTAATCTAAATACATTAAATATTCCATCTGGTTTGTATTATATTACTTTCGAAATCGAAGGAAACACTACAATTACCGAAAAAATTGTAATAATAAAATAAGAAATGATAATTTTTTTTTAATAGTAGCCGATATTTAAATAGTGTTTTTTAAGCTAATTTGGAATATTGGCTAATGATTTTCAGGAAAAGAATAGATAAAGCTCAGGAAAATGTTCATTTAGACAGATATCTTGTTACATACGCAGATTTGATAACACTTCTTCTTGGCTTATTTGTTATTTTATATGCATCTTCGAGAGTTGATGAGGAAAAGTTCAAGGAAATTTCTCATGCTTTTTCAGAATATTTTCAACCCGAAAAAATTGCCGATGGAGGTGCAGGAGTGTTCAAAGGCATTCCAAATGGCATCCCCGAGCCTATTATGCCATATCCTTCAAAGAAATCACTCGAACAGATTCAGATTGAAACTGAACGTTCTCTGAGAAAATATGTTGATAACGGATTATTAACTGTTACAAGAACAAGCAACGGCTTAACACTTACACTTTCCGAAAAACTTTTATTTAAATCAGGAAAAGCTGAAGTAGAACCTGAAGGGATGAGCGTAATTGATACTTTAGCCCAGATTCTAAGAGGTATAGACAAACAGATTAGTATTGACGGACATACTGATTCTGACCCAATAAGATCTTTCAGATATGAGTCTAATTGGCATCTCTCAGTTGCAAGAGCAGTTAATGTCGGTTATTTTTTAGTCGAAAGAGGGATCTCTGAAAGCAACCTGATGCTGAGGGGTTTTGGTGCTCAACGTCCTGTTGCTCCGAATTCTTCGATTGAAGGAAAAGCTAAAAATCGAAGAGTTGAAATCAATATTACAGAACTTTCGAACAATACACCTTCAACTGAAGGATACCAACAAAAAAAATAGCATTATTAATTTCTTTTCAACTATTTTTGTCTTTTTTAAATTATTATTTTATTTTTGAATGTTTTACATACAAAAATGTTCTTTTTATGGAATCAGGTAACCAAAGAAAAATTATTTCAAGCCAATTCGGTGAAATAACTGTCTCCGATGACTTAATCTTCGATTTCTCAAACGGAATTCTCGGATTCGAACATCTCAATCAATTTGTCTTAATCAGCGATGAAGATACTGAGCCGTTCAAATGGTTGCTTTCTATTGAAAATCCCGAAATTGTATTTCCTTTGTTAAATCCATGGCAGATAGATTTAAACTACGACATTGGAAGTGAATTCAATCAGGAAAAAGACGCTGTGATGGTTATCGTTACTCTCTCCGATGAAGATGGCTCTATGAGTGCAAATATGAAAGCACCGATTATTCTGGACGTCATTGAGCAAAAGGGCAAACAAATTATTTTACCCTCAGATAAATATTCAACAAATCTTATAATAACCAAAAAAAGTAATCAATAATTTTTTTAAAATTTCATTATTTTTTTAACTATAATTAAAACTCAATACCTTCCAAATTGCCCTCTAACCATTTAAATGTTATACAAAAAAAAGTTTTTTAAGATTTCTTTAGTCTAACTTTAAAAATTTATTGTAATTGATTGAAATATCAACAGAGTAGTTTCTCATAAACCAAAATTACCACATTTCATTTTTCCTTAACATAAATTTAGAAATTTCCTAACAATATATTCCCATTAAAACAACTATCAACAAATAAAACTATTTACTAAAATAATGAATTCATCAAATATTCATTTTCGTTTAATCTATTTGTAAATTCAAATAAATCAGTTATTTATAATTTCCAAGAAAAAAATTTTCATTTTAAAAATTATTCTTCTTGAAATTTTCAAAAATTTATTGGAAATTAACTTTCGAGAAATTGATATATATTTTTTTCATTTAATGGGAGGTTAAAATTGTTATAATGTTACTTATAAGTTTATTTCAGAATATCTCATTAACATGTTCTTAAATAAACTTATCCCCAAATCTCAAGTACAGATTAACTCAAATATTGAATAAAATTACCGTAATAAACTATTTTTTTAATCTTTTAAAAAAAGGAGTAGGCTTTGTTTTCAAAAAAAGATGAATTACTGGAACTGACATTAGATAGAGAAAATGGCAACAAGGAAAGAGCTATAAGTACGGATAATGTCAAACAGAGCAACTCTGTTGCAGAAGAATTCTGGGATAGATGCAGGACAATAATCAAAGACAATGTTTCCGGTCAGGTATTTCAAACCTGGTTTTCACCAATCAAGGCACTAAGGTTTGAAAATAATACTTTGACTATTAGTGTGCCCAGTCAATTTTTTTACGAGTGGATTGAGGAACATTACTTTCCGTTGCTTCAAAAAACCCTTGTTCAAGTCATTGGTGACGATGCCAGATTGAGCTATCATATCGTGGTTGACGAAAATCTGGAAAAAGATGAACAAAAATCAATCAAATTACCCGGTAACAAGTATTCAACACGGTCAGTGCCTCAAAACCAACTACCCTTTGCCGAGAATCCTTATCTCAACAAGGAATATCCCACATTTCTCAACCACAGATATACTTTTGAGAATTTCATCAAAGGCGATAGCAATCAGATGGCAAGCTCCGCTGCCTTTGCAGTCAGTCAGAATCCCGGAGGTACAAAATTCAATCCTTTGTTCATTTATGGTGATACCGGTTTAGGCAAAACTCACCTTGTTCAGGCTCTTGGCAACAAAATCGTTGAAAAACATCGAAAACTACGTGTTATGTACACCACGAGCGAAAGATTCACAATGGAATTTATCAATGCTATTCAAATGAATAAGGTAAATGAATTCACCAATTTCTATAGAAGCATTGATGTCCTTATAGTTGATGACATTCAATTCCTTGCAGGTAAAGAAAAAACTCAGGATAATTTCTTTCATACTTTCAATGCTCTTCATCAGGCAGGCAAGCAAATTATCCTGACCAGCGACAAAGCTCCAAGAGCTTTAAGCGATGTTGACAGCAGGCTTATTTCTCGTTTTCAATGGGGTTTGATAGCTGATATTCAATCTCCAGACCTTGAAATGAGAATGGCCATTCTCAATCAAAAAAGTAGGGACGAAGGTCTTGAACTTCCTGTTGAAATTGTTGAATATATTGCAAAAAATATAGTATCAAGCATCAGGGAACTCGAAGGCACCCTCATTAGTCTTATAGCAAAAGTTACGCTCGATCGCAGAGAACTTAATCTCGAATTAGCTAAAGAAGTAATCAACGGAGTTAACTATTCATCCAATAAACCCATCACTATTGATGATATTAAAGAAGCTGTTAGCCTTCAGATGAATATGAGCATTGAACTGATGGAATCCAAATCAAGAAAGCAGGAAATAGCCCTTGCTCGTCAAATGGCTATGTTTTTAGCTAAAAAGTTTACAACTTTATCATTAAAATCAATAGGTGCAAGTTTCGGAAATCGTGACCACTCTACTGTGCTTCACTCTTGTCAAGCCATTGAAAATTATCTTGTTACAGATAAGACCGTCAAAGCTGCTTATGAAACTCTTCTGAAAAAATTTCAAAAAACTTAAAAATAATGGGGTTGTCCTGATTTAATAAAGAACACGACAACCCCTTTTTATTTTATCCTATCAGCTTTATCAACAAATTTGTATTGTCAGTTATTTATTCATCCACTATTCTGACAAAACATCCATTGCTGATTTTAAAATTCTATCTAATTATAGAAAATTTGACATCCTTTGTATAATTTGTTCCAACAATACGAAGATAATAAATCCCCTGATTTAAATTCCTTACGTCAATACTTGTTCTGTTAAGACCCTCTGAGGTTTGAATAGAGCTTGAATATACAAGGTTTCCAATATTATCATATATAAATAGTTCTGAAATTCCGTGCTTTCCGCTAAACTGAAGGTTTAATATATTCATTGCCGGATTAGGATAAGATACAAGGTCAGAAATGCTTTCAAAAGGTTCATCAATCGAAAGTGGTTCTTCAGCATCAAGCACAATCACAAGACCACTGTTCCTTATATTTTCGGAATAATCTGTCAAAATCTCTTGCTGATAAGTTTTAAACCCGACATGGTCAACGTAAAGAGTATTTTCCCCATCGGCAATTTCTGTCAAATGGAATTTTCCATTTATATCAGTAAAAGTATAGTCCGATACTTCACCAAATTCATCGAGGACGTAAACAAAAGCACCTGCAAGAGTATTCATGCATGTTGGAACATCTGATTTCTTTATAATCCCACTATTGTCTATAATAACTCCATCAATCTGAATGATACCTTTAAGACCTGCTCGGTTTTTATGGCGAATTTCGAAAATAATGTCGATCATATTTTCGCCGACATTAATTCTTGTGGCTTCTCTCCATTTCAACGTTGCAATATCCCCCATCTTGTAGTAACCTGGCGTATAGGCTCTGTCATAAGGGATGGACAATAGAACATATTCTCCGGGAATAAGATTTTCGAACCTGAAATATCCGCTTCTATCGGTTTCAGTCATTCGAGAAAATCTTTGGTTTGTATTATTATTTTGCTGGCTCACTAAATATGCAAAAACCAGTGAATGTAATGGATTTCCTTCCTTATCTGATATTACTTTTCCAGTAAATGAATTTTTATGTTGCTGATGCAGTTTCAACCTGAAATCAATACCGCTAATATCTCCAGTTAGTTCAATTAAATCTGCCTCGAATGGGGATTCCACCTTGTCGTAGTATTGAGGAATAAAATTGTTATCCATTGGAACGGCATAGGCACGATAAATAAAGTTATCAGGAAGTTGAATACTATAATTTCCTTTATCATCTGTCTTGGTTATAAATGTGTTTGGAGTGGGTTGATTGGGATCTCTGTAGTTTTTATCAATGTCAATAGGTATAAACTGGACGGTAGCCATCAATGGTTTATCACCCTGCTCATTAGAAACATTACCGGTAACCTTGAAGGTCTTGGGATGTTTCTTTCGTTGAACAAATACATGAATTTTCATTTGATCATCACATTTGAGTTCAAGCTTTTCAGCTTTATCAATAGAGAGAGCGTCTTTATACCATTCGCTCAAAAACTCAGGTCCGTCAAAATTGAGTAAATAAATACCCTCAGGAACTTTAAGTGTGAAATAACCATCCTGGATTGGAGATGAATAAGTGATATTAGTATTAGTCCTCTTATCAATCCTCCATGCATTGACTCTCCCTTCTTTAACTAATTGATTTTCACTCTCAAATTCAACAACTCCCGTAATCAAGACACATGCCTGATCGTTATGTCCCTCAATAACATTAATAACAAAAGTTTGAACATCAGATATCTTTTCATCGCACTCAAGATATGCCTTCACGGTAAATTTATATGTTCCCGGTTTTGCAGGTATCCATTTTAATAAACCAGTTCGCTTATCAAAACTTACCTCGTTTGGCAAATCAGATATTAGCTCAAATAGAATTGGACATCTTATATTTGATTGAGCAACTATCTGATATATTAAAGGCTGACCAACTACTGCTGTATGAGGTGGCTGGCTAAGAATTTTAACATACTCCTGATTATTTTGCCCGACGGTTATAGCGAAATCCTGTATTGCAGGCTCTACATTAATCTTGCAGGTTGTTCCGACCATCACAGACACTTTGAAAACCCCATTCTCTTCCGGTATCCACTTTATTAATCCTGAATTATCAATTTTCATATTTTTTGGGGCATATTGAAGTTTATATTCAAGCGGGCAATTATCACTCAGGTTTGTAATAACTTTCAGCTGATAGATATACTCCTTCCCTACGCTTGCATAAGTCGGTGGTTGAGATATAATTCTTATGAATGGTTTCTCATTATTTGTAATTGTAACAGAAACAATGTCAGAATTTTTACTTTCCAATATTGAATTGCCTTCAATAGCTGCGGCAGTCAAAAAGAAAGAATAATCCCCGCTTTTAAAGCCTGATTTTATAAAACTATATTCCTGAAGGTTACCTGCCTGTATGTAATCCGAGCGTTTGAATTTGGATAAATCTTTTGTGTTTTCATTTGCTACGTAGAGAATAAACATAACAGGCTGAGTTCCCTCAGCGTTTTTCATCCATTTGAAATATACCGAATTTGCATTTTGATTATTATTTTGAACAAAGGCAGTAAAATTAACAGGTGGATTTGGTGCTTCTAAGGCAATTCCATTTTCAAAGAAAAAAAATATTGATAAGAAGGCAATGAGAATAAATTTGAATTTCATAATTCCTCCAGAAATTGATTTTTTGTAAATCTATTTAATATTTCAAATGTATCTTGGTGTTCAGAAATAAAGAATCCTGCTTACTTCTGATTTCTTCGATCCTCAATCTGATTTCTTTTACGTTTGGAACGCCTCCGACCCAAGTTGTATCATAAACAACTGTGTCTTTTTGCTCTTTCCATATTTTTTTATCATAAATCTTTGAATATAGATAAGCCCAAACCTCTTTCTTAGATTTGTTATAACTGAAAGATAGTTCGCTTATGTTTTTTCCATCACCGGAATAGATTGTGGTATCAGACTGTATGTTCAGCCCCCTGTTTATAAAAAATTTTGCCCAGCAGGGTGTATTGCTTAATTCAGGTATCATTTTAAAAGGTTGACCAGAAAGCTGGGTAGAATCAACACGAATATTGATGCTGTTAATACTTATTCTTTCGGTGCTTTTCCTGTTATCATAGGAATCGAGAAATAAATTCAACCAGATTAAGGGTATTTCATTGGATGTATCAATGGCAATAAAATAATCCTTCGCTATAAAATCTCTTTGTATGCCATTTTCCTCAAGCGAAATACTATTTATTTTGGGGTATATTTTTGCAGGTGGATTGCCAACTAATCTCTTATCTTTTGGTGTGTCCAGATCCATTGGAGACGAACACGACCAAAGTAAAAAAGAAATAAAAAAAATAGTTAATAATTTCAATCTGTCCATTTTAATTTCTATCCTTCTGGTTTTCACAAATATATTAACATCCAAACAAGAAATAAGTTACAAACTAAAAATGAAATGACATACCATAAGTAAAACCAATTTTCTTGGTATTATACCAAACCTTTTGATTGATGTAAGAAAGGAGAGTTCCTTCCAGACCAATTATCGCACCAATTCCTGTCTCTTTCGAGAAATACTGCAAACCTGTTATAAATTTAGCCAGTGGACCGAGTTCGGTTCCGCCAAATGTAGCCTGTACAAATGGCTGTGGACCTCCGCTAAATAATAATTCATTATCGATAATATACATAATATCCAAACCTGCCCAGTAAATAGCTGCATTCTGAGTATATTGCCATTCTGTTCCATTTTCATTATTATTAAAGACCTGACCAAAGGGTTCATTTCCAAATTCAAATCCAATTCTGAAATTCCCGAATCGTGCAAAATAAAATGCAGCACTCATATTTGAAAATACTGTATTCTGCTTGTATGGCACCTGCACCGAAGGAAATGATATCCCGTTTATACCTCTGAGCTGCAAGGAATATTCATTATTGTCTTTTTTGGGTTGTTTTGATTGATTAAGATCAAAAGGAATATTTCCAAAGCTAATTTGTTTTAATTTTATCTCATTGTCTTTTAATGAATAATCCAAACTTCTTGGATATTTCTCAAATTGGCTTTGATTAATCATTTCAAAATATTTTTCTGCCGAACTATTTTCATTTAGAGCCTGATTATTTTGTTTAATAAGATCCTGACTTGCTAAATTTGGAGCCGGCAAGGAATTATTCAAATACTTATAGATAACTCTCTCTTTTTGGCTTTCGTTCGTAGCAATATCTTGTATGATTGGCTCGATAGAGTAAGAAACCATCATTGGAATATGGCTTTGAGTTGTCAGATAGTCAAAATTATTATTTAATGCAAAATAAGTTATCAAAGATGCTACTATAGCAGTAGTAATTGGTGCCCAGAGTTTTTTCAAAGTTGATAGAACCAAACCTGAAAATGGTGCAACTGAATTTGGATTTGTCAATGAAGGATTGAAACCTAATGAACTAAATACAGAAGCAGTTGTTTCAATAGGTGGAGCAACAGGTATAGAATCTGTTCTAATCTTGTTGCGGATAACTAAAAAATCCCTCATCTCGCTTCTCAATTCTTCGCTTGAAGCAAGCTCCGAAAAAAGGACAGTCTCCTTTCCAGATTCAAGTTCCCCATCGAGAAATAGATGAAGAAGCTCCGATGGATCTTGATAATTTGATTCGTTCATAACTATGCTGCAATTAAATAAATAATACTAATATTTTGATAAATCAGCCAAATATGGCGCTAATATTTCTCTTATTTTTTGTCTTGCCCTGAAGAGTCTTATCTTCACTGTAGCAAGCGGTAAACCAGTAACATTAACAATTTCATTATATGTTAAACCTTCATATTCCCTTAGTATAAACAATTCTTTATATTCAATTGGCAACAATTCCATTGCCATTCTTATCAAATTTAATAATTCATCATTATCACTTTTTTCATAAGAAGAAGACATATAGTCTTCGAATGTCAAAGTAGATGTATCCTTCCTTTTTATATTAACACATAAATTTCTTGTAATTTTCAACAAGAACGCAGGAACATTAGTCATCTCCCTTTCTTCCTGGGCGCTTTGATAAAACCTTACAAAAGCCTCCTGAAAAACGTCCCGTGCTTCTTCCTTGTTTCCTAAAAACTTTCGGCAATATGAAAATATTCTCGCTGAATATCTATTGTAGAGGACTTTGAAAGCCTGCTCTGAGCTACCACTTCCTGACTTCATCAAATAAAAAAGCTCTACATCATCATATTGCTCGAAGTCATTCATCATCGCTGTAATAACATTAAAAATTTAAATAAGTTACAAATATTATAATATTTTTTTAAAAATAATTAAAATCTGAATTGTTTTAATAATTCCCAAGTCGTTTTTGTCTCAATTTTCTGCTTGAAATACTCTTTTTTAATATAAGAGCCTATCTCCAGATTATACTTCGCTTCAGCTTTGGAAACAAATCCACGACTATGCAAAATTAATTCAAAAGAACCTTCCCCTTTGGTATCAGCAACCTCAATCAACTGTGCCTTGATTCCATATAGTTTTGCTGGCTTATTCTTTGCCGTAATATTTTTGGATACACCGGTAATATGAAAGAAACCATCTTTGAATTTAGTAATTTTTGTTGAGAGGGTATCAAAAAAGTTGATATAGTCAAGTTGTAAATCTATCGGAGTTTTCCAAATTGAATCAATTTGAATAGGATCAGCAGGCAATAATATTTTTTTGACATCTGCCAAAAATTTTAATCTGTCAAAAGAAATACCTTCTTCCCAAGAGAAATTGATGATTGCATCGCTCATAGGATTGTTCTTTTGCTGTTTAATATAGTCAATTAAAAAATCAAGACGCTCACCATCAATTTTCGCTACTTCACCATAAGGAGAATATGTCAGGTTGAATTCATTTCCTAAAGGGACAATTGTTGTGACAAGGTCTTCGAATGTTAAAGCACCGGGATTATCTGCCTGAGAATCAAATTCAAAAACTGCTTCGCCTTCGGTGAATTTATATTTAAGTGAATCTATTGATACTTCAAATGTCATAAATCCATCTTTCGGGGGATTTGGCATAACAAAATTAAAGTAATACGATACTTCACGGGTATATTTTTTTGTGCTGTTATCGCTGAAAATTCTTGTTACAACAGTTGAATCGTGCATTTTGTAAACATGTCTTATCGTTTGAGGTGGTATAAATTTAAGTTGATAGGCAGGTGGTTCCTCTGATTTTTTTGCTCCATCCTGAGAAAATAATTCATTACGGTTTAGAATTAAAAATACAAATATCAGAACAAAAAAATATGACAATATTTTCTGAATTTTTTTCATCTCTTGAAATAATAAAGAGACCAAGCAGCTAATGTCATTCCGTCCCATATTTCTCCTTCTTTAATATAGTTGATAATATCTTTTTCGGTTAATTTAAGAATTTCGAATTCTTCTGAATAATCAGGATTATTCCCGACATAACGACAGTTTTCGGCAAGAAAAACATAGCAAATCTCATCGGTTACCCCATTAAAAGGATTAAAATTTCCAAGATGGGTTACAGTGTCAGATATATAACCAGATTCTTCCTGCATTTCGTTCATAGCATTTAATTTTGGGTCTGTTCCTTCTTTGAGTCCACCTCCGGGGAATTCTATGCTGAATTTTCTATTCAGATAACGATATTGTTTTATCATAATATAGTTTTTATCATCGGTTATCGGTATGATAAAAGTCGAGCCTTTCGAGTGAACGTAATGATATTCACCTTGTTCGCCGTTAGGCATAACATAAATATCTTTAGCGTATTCCCACCAGTTATTGCTGAAAACAATATCGCTCTTTATATGTTCTAAGATTTTTAACATTTTTAAAAACTTGTTCAAACAATATATACTAAACACTTAAAACGTAAAAAGGTCTCAAAAATTAGTAAAAAATTGTATTTAAATAAAAAAGGCTGTCTTGTTTTCTTCAAGACAGCCTCAATTTAAGAATGATAAATTTTTTTATTTCTTAAAATCGTAATCTTTGCATTCTGTATCTTTCCAGTAAGTAAATCCCTTGTCCTTTGCTTTCATTAGGTCATAAATCATAGAATTAGCCCCGAAAAGAATTGATTTGGCATCATAACCCAAAAGCCTTAAATATGCAGCAAGAAAAGAACTTGTTTGACCTGTATAGCAATATAGAATTACTGTTTTATTTGCTGGTAATGTTTTGAGAAAGGTTGTGCTTTTCAAATCAGCTTTGGGAGTATATTGCATTGCACCGGGGATATGACCGGGGTCAAGATATTGGTCTTTGGGCCAGTAATTTACTATATAGAATGTATTCAATTTTGAGAATACTTCGTCCGGAGTTATTGTTGCTTCAGTGTATCCTTTTGCAAGAAGATCATCTACTCTTGCTTCGAGAATTTCTTTGGCTGTCTTTTTTCCCGTATTAATTGTAGGTAGTGGACCTTCTGGACCTTTTGGTGTTTCATCTTTGACAAATTGAGTAGCTCGGGCATTACTTAATTTTTTTGTCCAGGTTTCCCTAAAATTAGAATGCCACGAAGCCATTCCCCATTTTAAAGCAAAAACATTATTATAGCCGAGCAATCTCATTAATGAAGCAGCATAGGAAGCTGTCTGTCCGCTAAAACATACTATTGCAATTTTAGTATAGGATGCTGGGTTAATTGATTGAAAGTGCTGTCTTAGCTTTGCAAGTTCTATGTTCACTGCACCTTCTATATGTCCGTTAGCAAAATCGGTAGCAGGTCGAATATCAATAATATGGATTTTTGTTGCATCAACTGATAGTTGAGTTTTGATATCTTCAGCTGTTATCATTGTCGGGGCTGCTGTATTGATAAAGTCTCCATTCTCTTCGAGGTATTTTAATAATACCTCAGACTCGTTGATCTGTGGCTCAACAACGCTGTCATCCTTTGAACATCCTATAAATACGAAGATGAAAAGGAGAGCGATAAGATTAATTTTAATGATATTGTTTTTTGAAAATAATTTTTTCATAATATAACTCCTGATTGTGAAATAATACTATAGACCCCATTTTGAGGGTAATTTTCCGTCAACTGTAACTTTTTCATTTGCAATAATTTCCCATGGAAGCAAATCTTTCTTGAATAAATATAATTGAATATTTCTATAGGTATCGCCTTCTTTGACTATATGGCAGTTGTCATAACATGCTTTTCCTGATTCAGTCTTTGTTCTTGATGTCCATCTTTGAATGTTGTGAGGAGTAGTAAAATTATAAGTAGGAAAAGCATCGAAATTTGGCAAAACGGGAACACCAAAATTAGACCAGCTATCCGGAGCCATAAGTGTTCTTCTGAGAAGTGCAAGTTTGAAATCCCTTACATCTTTAATAGGATTCATACCAATCTTGAAAGATTGATAGGATGGAATTCTTGCTCCTTCGAGCTCGATATGACAACTTCCGCAATTATTATAGTCCTGAGAATGGCAGGTATAACAAGTTAATTCGGCTGCATGCATTCCATGATATATATTTGATTTTGCAACATCCTTATGACAATCTGTGCATTTAGGCATGTCCTTAACATGGAATCTTGTCTCATATTTATTACCATCGCCGTGTATTTCATTCTTTGTGTGGCAACTCATACAATCGAAGCCCTTTTTTGTCAAATGTATATCAGGTTGCGAACCGGGTGCAACTCCAAGGTAAGCATGACCGCCTCTCGACTTATGGCATGTAACGCACACCTCCACCATATCAGGCTTTTTGCTGAAATTATGCCCATTCATTAAACCACCTCCACCAGCGTGTGGTCTATTGACATGACAGTCACCACAGGAGGCATGGCAGGAAGCGCAATTTTTATCATACCCAGCAACAATTGCTGGTGGTAGTTTGTGAAACTCATCTGAACCAGCGAGACCATACCTGATAGTAACTTTTCTCTTTTGTCCCCAACCCTGCTCATGGATACTGTTTGTAGTTCTTGCAACTTCATCGGGATGACAGCTTTGGCATTTTTCCTTGGCAAATCTCGATGGATATTTTATAAAATTGTTTGAATGAGCAAGCTTTTTGTCGTCAGTTCCGTCTGTTCCGTTGTGACAACTTGTGCAGGGAAGTTTTCCATGCTCGGATTTTTTAAAAAGTTGATAACCATCTCCGCCTAAATATACTCTGTCGTAGGGTTCATAATGAGGTGCATCGCCACTACATCCTCCTCCTGTTGTTCCTGTATCGGGAGTGTGCAGCCTTTTTAATGCATCATAATTTGTATGACAGCCAACGCAAGAATTTATCTGTGCCTGCGGGTTGGTTGTATTATCTTCTTTACTGCAACTGCTAATTATAACAACAAAAAATGATGTTAAAACCAAAATGCTGAAAAAATTCTTCATAACTCACTCAATATATATTTTTAAATATGAATTAATTTCGTATAAACCTATATTAAATAAATATATACTTAAATCTATTAACAAATTCTAAATTAAAAATAATATTTAAATTAATAAATTATTTATTTTTAATAGTTTAGGTGATTTAATAAAGAATTTTATAAGCCTCTATTTTCAATATTAATCTTTATAAATCTATTATTTAATCGCTATGCGATATGAATCTTTTTTGTTATTATCTTGTTACCAATATTTAATCACTATGTGATTAGTGATATTCTATACAAAAAAAAGGGCTGTCATTTGTGACAGCCCGATTTTATTAATTTATTAAAATAACTCTAATTCACAATTAATCTCCTGAAATAGCTATTTTTAACGGATATGAGCCTTACAGAGTAAAATCCCGGAGGCAATTCAAAATTAATCAAATGTGTTTTTTGATTACATATTAATTCTTGTTGAATCAATTTTTCGCCAAGTAAGTTATATATTTCTAATGTGATATTCTCAGAATTAATATCGCCAATTTCAATATTGACAGAATTTTTTGCAGGATTAGGGAAAATTGAAAATGCCTGATAAATAGAAGTATCTTCAACACCTGTAGGAAGTGATTTAAATTTTCTTATTACTGATTCCTGAGTTGATTCACCAGGTCCAATAGAAATCACTTTCCAAAAATAATTAACATTTTCTGATAGATTTGTTGCTTTATAAAATGTATCCGGGATAGCAGCAGAATTTATAACAAGTTCCTCGAATGATTCATCAAGAGCAACCTGTATTTTGTAGGATAAGGCACCTTTTGCTTTGTTCCATAAAAAACTTACCGGAATCGCAACAGATGATTGATCTTCAGGAAAAATCAAATTAGAAGCTTGAAGTATAACCTTGGTTTTAAAGCTCCATACTTCAGACCAGATTTTTTGGTTATCAAGAGAATTTGAAGCAACCCGCCAATAATAATCTGTATCTTCGGAAAGACCGCTCACATTATAAAATGTGTTTTGAAGTTGATCTTTCTCCCTGAAAATATTATTAAAGTTAGCATCAAGAGCAATCTGAACATGGTAGGAGGCTGCCGCAGGAACATTTGACCAGCGTAGAACAATTTCAAATTCCTGATTGGTTTGTTTATTTTCAGGGGTTAAAAGCTGAGGAGCTTTTAATTCGGGGAATTTGATATCACTTATTTTTCGACGAATTATTCCAGAGTTCGAGGTTCCGGCATAAACATATTCATCATCAAATGCCAGGGATAGTATCTTATAATCAGGAATTTCCTCATTAATTTCAATCCAGATTTTTCCATCTGTGTTAGAGAAAAATATACCCCCACCATTGGTTGCAGCTATTAATTTCTCACCAATTTTAATGATTGAATTAATATCAAAATTTGTTAATCCCTGACTGGCAGATGTCCAATTCTTTCCACCATCAACAGAAAGATATACTCCACTTGAAGTGCCTAAAAATATTTTCTCATCTTCAAGCAAAATGGATTTAATCGTAGAAATAAGTGGACCACTTTTCAGGTTTTCCCAGTTTTGACCAAAATTTGTAGTTTTATATAAATTACCGAATTCAGAGCCGACATATACTTCGTTATTTCTCGATGCAATTGATGCAAGAATAAGATTTATATCTCCATTATTCATAGTTGCCCAATTTTTGCCAAGGTCAGTGGAATAAAACAAACCAGTCTCATCTGTCATTGCATAAATATTATTATTTGATGTCGAAAGAGCAAAAACCGAGAAATGACCAAGACCATCGTTGGATTTTGACCAGTTCAAACCAGAATTTGTTGACATATATATACCTTTGCCCTCGGTGGCTGCAAAAATCCTGTTACTCAATTCCTTTATATCCCATACTAAATTTGTTTCCATTCCAGAATTAATTGGTATCCATGTTACTCCCTTTGTTTGAGAAAAGAAAGCTCCATTGCCATAAGAGGCAGCATAAAGTTTTCCACCTGCACTTGTTATAGATTTAATTTCACCTGAGGAACCTTCGGTTAATTCCCATGCTGAAAAGGCTAAAACAGGAATAAAGAAAGCTAAAAACGCTATTTTGAGTAATTTGATCATAATAGTTTTCCCAAATTTTACATCTTACATTATATAAAACACACAAACTGCAAAAAAGTCACAAATATTTAAAATTTTTAACTTTTATGTGCTTCACAATTTACAAAAAAAGAGTTAATTTTTATTAATCTCTCTTCTTGTTACTGTTATAAAGTTCCCAGAGGTGTAAGTATTTCATCGAAGTATAGAAAGCAGAACTAATAGCAGCAATAAATCCTCTAATTCCATCAAGCATAGCAAAGTTAATAAAATACATTTTTATGAATGCTACAATTGGATTGATTAATAAATTAAATATTGAGAATTTTTTTCCTGAACTATAATAATCTTTTGCTGAAATTACCGAATAGGTCAAAGTTTTGCTGAAGTGATGATTTATATCCTTGTAAGAATAATGAATCAGATGAGAATCTAATCTTCCAGTCCGTCCGTTAATAATTAATTTCTCATGAATTTCATTACCAACCCAGACAGGATTGATATTTTTTCTTACCAGACGTAATTTGAAATCAGGTTGCCATGAATAGTTTAGCAGCTTTCCAAGATAATGAGTCTTTCTCGTAATATAATAACCATCGAACAAATTTTCAGAAGATAAATTTTTGATTATGGATATTTTTAAATCCTCTGTCAAAGCCTCATCAGAATCCAGAAATAGTATCCATTCAGAATTACATTTCGATATCAAAGAATTTTTTTGTTCAGAAAAACCTTTCCATTCTTCAATAAAAATTTTTGCTCCGTATTGCTGGGCTATTTCCACTGTCCTGTCGGTGGAACCTGAGTCAATTATTATTATTTCATCAACTAAATCTTTGAGGCTTTCCAGAGTTCTGCCAATATTATCTTCTTCATTGAAGGTAATTATAGCTGCAGATATTGATGGTATTTTTTTCATTAAATAAAAAAAAAGTGGCTTAAGAGCCACTTCAATTTTAGGTTGTTTTCTGTCTGATTTTTCTGTCTGACATTCCCCTGAGGTAATAAAGTTTAGCTCGCCTTACGGAACCTTCTTTTAACAAGGTGATACTCTGAATCATTGGGGAATAAATAGGGAAAATTCTCTCAACGCCAACCCCATTGGAAATCTTTCTAATGAGGAAAGTTTCATTAATTCCAGCTCCCCTTCTGCCAATTACTATACCTTTGAAATTCTGGATTCTTTCTTTCTCGCCTTCGATAACCCTGACGGCTACATTGATGGTATCGCCCGGTTTGAAATTAGGAATGTCAGTATAGTTTTCACCATCCTTGGTTTTCTTGAATTCAATTGCTCGTTCAATTGATAATTTGTTTATTAAATCTAACTTATTCATCGTATTATTCGATTTAGATAAAAATAGAACTACAAAATTAGTAATTATTTGAATATTAACAAAAATATTTAAAAAATTTTTTAAAAGTTTTTTTTATGAATGTTCGGCAAGCCACCGCTCAGCATCAATAGCAGCCATACAACCGCTACCGGCAGCCGTAACAGCCTGTCTGTAAACACTATCCTGACAATCTCCGCAGGCAAAAACCCCTTCGATATTAGTATAACTTGATTTACCGATGGTCTTTATGTAGCCATTTTCATCCATATCAATAAATCCTTTGAAAATATTTGTATTTGGGTCATGTCCAATTGCATAGAACAAACCATCGGCAGGATGAATGCTAATCTCATTGGTCTTGACATTCCTGATTTTCAGAGCTGTAAGCTTTTTTATTCCATTTTTTTCCTCTCCAAGAGCTTCCTCAACAACTGAATTAAGAATAAAATCCACTTTTGGATTGTTTCTGGCCCGGTCCACCATAATTTTCGAGGCTCTGAATTCCTCACGGCGGTGAACAAGTGTTACTGATGATGCAAAGTGAGTTAAATAATTTGCCTCCTCCATAGCAGTATCTCCTCCTCCGACAACAAATACCTTCAGATTTCTATAAAAGAATCCGTCACAAGTCGCACAGGCAGATATACCGAAACCCCAATATTTATCCTCTCCTTTGACGTGTAATCTTCTTGCAGTTGCTCCAGTTGATATAATTACGGAATCGGCAGTATATAATTTATTATCTTTGTCCGACCAGAGTTTGAAAGGTCTTTCAGAAAAATCAACTTTTACAATTGTTTCGTAAATTGATTTCACTCCAAAGCGATGAACTTGTTTACGAAATATTTCCATCATTTCAGGACCCTGAATTCCATCCGGAAAGCCCGGATAATTCTCTACTTCAGTGGTTATTGTCAATTGACCTCCCGGTTGCTGACCTTCAAATATTACTGTATCGAGCAAAGCCCGTCCGGAATATAATCCAGCGGTGAATCCGGCAGGTCCTGAACCAATTATAATGACCTTGTGATGTTCACTCATTTCTACTCCATAAAATTTTTATTAACGATTTTAATTTATCAATATTATCATTTAAGAATATAAATATTTTTATTTTTTTATTGTTTTCAAACTATTTATAAAATAAACAATCAAAGATGTAAATACAAAAATTGTTGAAATAATGGGTCCATAAATATCAAAATAAGGGATTCTAAACACTATTCCCACTAATGTTATACCAATAATATCAATTGTTAATTTACCAATGATGTTCGAAGATGGAACATATTTTATTTTATTTTTAACTATTAAACCGCCAAGAATTATTAGCAAATCTCTTCCAATCAATACACTGCCGAACCAAAAAGGTATCTTTGACTGTATCAAAAGAATAATAACAACCGAAGCAAGAAGGAGCTTATCTGCCAATGGGTCAAGAATTTTTCCTAACTCTGTTACTTGATTTAATTTTCTTGCAAGATAACCATCAAGCAAATCACTTGTATAAGCCAGAATTGCAATGAAGAATGCAAGAATTAAATTCTCGTTTAATAATGCAATTGACATTGGAATTATTAATATTATTCTAAGAATACTTAAACCATTTGATATATTTAGCATAAATTACGTAGAACTACTGATAATTTTTTTAAGAAATATAATTTAATTTTTCAATTTGTTTTTTTTCAAAAAAAAAATTAGGGAAATAAAAAAAGAAAACAAAATTAGTTTCGTTAAGTTAACAATTTTAGCTCTGTTTAATTGAAAATTTAATTTTAATAATAAATAAGGATGGAAAATGTTCAAGGGATTGTCAATAATTTTTTCAATTTTGGTAATATTATTTATTATTAGTAATAATGATTTATTGAGCCAATCAAAAAAATTTGAGCCTCAGAATTTGGGGAGTGGAGTTAATTCAAAATGCGATGAACTCCTTCCAATCATCTCAGCCGATGGAAAAACTCTCTATTTTTGTAGAGATAATTGCACTGATGGACTTGGTGGTCAGGATATATGGTTTTCAAAGCTTAAACCAAATGGTATCTGGGGAAATGCGGTAAATATGGGCTCACCACTTAACAATGAACATAACAACTTTGTTATATCAGTTACACCAGATGGTAACACACTATTACTTGGTAATGTTTATTATAAAGATGGGACAGTAGGTCCCGGTATTTCTATATCAAAAAAGATTTGGGGCGGGTGGTCGTTTCCTGAAAAAGTCGTTATTAAAAATTATTACAATAACAGTAGTTCAGGAAGTTTTTTCCTTGCCAATGATGGAAGAACCCTTTTGATGACAGCTCAAAGAGATGATTCCTATGGCAAAAAGGATATATATGTAAGTTTTTTAAACGCTGATGATACATGGTCTGTTCCGATGAATTTAGGTGCTGCAATAAATACTCCTGAAGAAGAAATATCTCCTTTTCTTGCATCCGATGGTGTTACTATTTATTTTTCAAGCGAAGGAAGAGGAGGTTACGGTAGCGCCGATGTATTTATCTCAAGAAGGCTCGATGACACATGGCAAAACTGGACAATGCCTGAGAATTTAGGTTCAACAATTAACACAACAGAATGGGATGCTTATTACAAAGTAACTGCCGCAGGTGACTGGGCTTATTTTGTTTCGGATAAAAATTCATTGGGTGGCAGTGATATTTTCCGTGTATTACTTCCTGAAAATTTGAGACCCAAACCGGTTGTATTAATGAAAGGAAGAGTCATTTCTTATAAAACCAGAGTGCCTCTCGCTGCAAAAATCGTTTATAATATTATCCCTGAGTCAAAACCTGCAGGCAAATCCGCAACAGATCCGGATAATGGTTATTACGAAATTACTCTCCCTTCAGGTGCTCATTATGAATATTTTGCTGAATCAGAAGGTTATATATCTGCAAACTGGAATTTAGACTTAAAACTTTTGACAAAATACAAGGAAATTGAGCAAAACCTTGAGCTAATCCCTAATGCTGATTCAATTTTCTGCATACGAAATGTATTCTTTGACAAGGCAAAAGCTAATCTCGATAAACAAGCATTGGCAGACATTCAGGTTGGGATTGATTTCCTCAAAAAAAACACAGATTGCATCGTCGAAATTGGTGGTCATACTGATATTACAGGTTCGGCAAAAATCAATGAAGCTCTGGCAGAAAAGCGTGCTAAAGTTGTTTCCGATTACTTCATATTTCAAGGAATTCCTGCCGATAGAATTGTAATGAAAGCTTTCAGCTTTACAAAGCCAGTGATTAGTAACGATACAGATGAGGGCAGAGCATTAAACCGCAGAGTTGAATTTCTCGTTTATAGGAGACCTCAATGAAACTTCAGGAACTTATAATTAATCTATACGAAAATCCTTCAAATTTTAATTCGGAAGATTTTAACTTTATCTCCAAAGAATTAATCAGAGGTCTGAATTCAGGAAAAATTCGATCAGCAGAGAAAAATGAAAATGACATCTGGATTGTCAACGACTGGGTCAAAAAAGGAATCCTCCTGCTTTTTAAATATGGCAATTTAGTAGAATACAGTATTAATAAAAATTTTAATTTCTTTGATAAACATACCTTACCAACACATAATTTCCAGCTTGAAGATAATATAAGAATCGTTCCGGGTGGGTCATCAATCAGAACAGGCTCTTATATCGCACCCGGAGTTATATGTATGCCACCAATGTACATAAACATAGGTGCTTATGTTGACGAAGGAACAATGATTGATTCACACGCTCTGGTTGGTACTTGTGCCCAGATTGGCAAACGGGTACACCTAAGTGCAGCTTCCCAGATTGGAGGAGTTCTCGAACCACCTAATGCCAGACCTGTCATTGTCGAAGACGACGTTATGATTGGAGGAAACTGTGGGGTTTATGAAGGAACTTTGATCAGGAAAAGAGCTGTTCTGGGTTCAGGTGTTGTTATTACTTCATCAACAAAAATTTTCGATCTGGTTCAGGAACGCATTATTAAAGCAGAAGCAGGTAATCCTATTGAAATTCCTGAAGGTGCTGTTGTTATACCCGGAACAAGAAAAATCAATACACCATTTGCCGCACAATATGGTCTTAGTATCTCCTCCCCAATAATAATAAAATACCGTGATGAGAAAACTGATTCCAAAACAGCATTGGAAGATTATTTACGATAAAATGCTTTCAATTCCTAAATAGATTTTTCGGTAGCAATTTTTTTAATATATTTGTTTTTTAATAAAATTCTTTAACGAAAGGTTTATTATGAAAATCATCAAACATTTTCTTTTATTTCTAATCCTTGCCTATGTATCCTATTCTGAAGAAGACGTATTAAGACCAAGAGGAAGCCTGTCTGAAGAAAGTGATTTTAAACGCTATATAATATTAGGTCTTGAAGCAGGTTTGAATTATAATATGTTTAGCCAGAATATGATCTGGAATTCGAATTATCTACATGGGACTATCTTTGACCCTCTGACAAGTGCTTGGGGAATTTCCCCACATATTGGAGCTATGATTGATGTTCCTCTTGATAATACTTTCGGTATTCAGCTTCGTCTTGCTTACGATATCAAAAATTTCGGTCAATCTTCTACAGGTTATGATTATGATATTCTTGCGAATACTCACAATATGAATCTTGATGTTGATGTAACTTCAGCTTATTTCACAGTTACACCTTTATTAAGAATTAACGCCACAGAAAAGCTTTTCTTTACTATTGGACCAACTTTCCATTCAATTATTGGTCCTATTCAAACAACATGGAAGCCAGAAGTTTCAGACGGAACGCCCTTAAATAACTTTGCCTATTTTAACTATCTTGGCTTTGGAACTGCAAGCAGAGGCTCAGTTACTTTATCAAGCGACGATATTGGCAGTATTGAAACACCAAATACTCCAAGAATTGGTTTGGAAAGTGGAGTTGGTTATAAATTCGATCTTTCTGAAAGGATATATTTGGTTCCCCAGCTAAGAGTCCAATTAATGTTAACACCAATAACTAATAATACTGCTTTAGTTGATTTAATAAATCAAGAAACCGTTCTTCAAACAACTGATAGAATGCTAAGCAGCATTCAGTTAGCCTTAGCAGTTTGGTTTGAATTATAAATTAAATCATAGGAGAAAAAATGAAAAAAATTATATTGATTCTTATACTAATTTTATCATATTCAGGCTTTAGCCAGAAAATTGAGATAACCCCTCTTGACATCAACAGCTCAAAAGATGATTTTAACTCAGCCATAACCCAGAACAACAGAGTCATCTTCTTCACAAGTGAAAGAAAAGGAAGGCAGCAATATATTTACACTACACAAAGGACAGCATCAGGTTGGTCAAGCCCAGAAATGTTAAATTCAGAAATTAATTCCGGAGATGAAATCGGGGCAGTAACATTAACACCTGATGGACAGCTTATGATTTTCTCTGCCTTGAATCATCCTAAATCTGGTCAAGGGAGGACTGATCTATATAGTGCAAGAAAAATTGACGGCGATTGGACAGCGGTAAGGAATCTTGGACCTATGATTAATTCCGATTATTGGGATTCACAACCATCGCTTACAAGTGATGGAAATACTCTTTATTTTGCAAGCGAACGCCCGGGTGGTTTCGGTGGAACTGATATATATGTTTCAAAGAAAACACGTGATGGCTGGTCAAGACCAGAAAATCTTGGTCCTGCTGTCAATTCATCCTATGATGAACTTTCCCCTGTTATTGGCTCTGATAACAAATCATTAACTTACTCGAGCAATAAACCGGGTGGTTTCGGTGGTTTTGACATTTATTTTACAAAAATGACAAACAATGCTTTCTCAAACCCGAGAAATGCAGGTGAACCCATTAATTCTTCAGCAGACGAATATTATTACTACTCTCTGCCAAATTCAAAATATGCATATTTCTCTTCAGATAGAGCTGGTGGAGAAGGTTTATTGGATATTTATGTTGCTTATCCAAACCCATTCGAATCAGAATCAGTTGTGCTTGTCTCAGGCACAGTAACAGATGCTCTTATGAAATTCCCGCTCGGTGCGGACATAATAGTTACCGATCTTAATTCAAGAACTAAAGTTGCAGAAATGAAAAGCGATGACAAAACCGGATTATATTACGTCGTTTTGCAGCCCGGCAAAGTTTATTCTATCACAGCAAGTAAAAAAGGCTATGTTTTCTATAGCGACAGGATCCAGATACCAGCTACTGAAACAGGACACGAAGAAACTAAGGACATTCAGTTATATCCTCTTTCACAGGGTAACACAAGGCTCCTTGTCTTTTTTGATTTCGACAAGGCAATTTTGAAAGATGAATCAATACCTGAACTTGAAAGAATCATAGAATTTCTAAGGGATAATCCAAATATTAATATTCAGTTGGAAGGCCATACAGATGATGTCGGAACTGATGATTATAATGATAAACTATCATTAAGTCGGGCAAACGCTGTAAGGGATTATCTTGTTTCAGCTGGTATTGAATCTTCAAGAATTAAAACAGCTGGCTATGGAAAACGAAGACCATTAAAGAAAGATATCTCTGAAGAAGCAAGATCACTGAACCGTAGAGTTGAAATGAAAATTATTGAATAAAAAATGGGGGTTTGAATAACCCCCAATTTCAGCTCCTGAGCACAGACTTGAACTGTGGACCCCCTGATTAACAGTCAGGTGCTCTAACCAGCTGAGCTACTCAGGAATTTTTTGGACTACAAAAATAAGAATTTTACCAAAAATAAAAAAACAAAATTTAATTTACGTTAAATTTTTCTCTCATAATTTGAGTAGTAATAATGATTGTTAATACCGAAGCTATAGTGCTAAAATCAATTAAATTCGGTGATACAAGCATTATCTCTCATATTTTTACTCAATCGGACGGAAAAATTTCAGTTATAGCCAAGGGTGCAAGAAGTCCAAAAAGCAAATTCTTAGGCATTCTCGAACCAATGAATTATATTTCAGTCAGTTTCTATAAAAAAAGCCAAAAAGATCTACATACTCTCTCAGAAGCTGAAAAAATAATAGATTTTCATAAAATTTCAACTTCGCTCAACCATCTTGCCTGTGGATTAATGTTTATTGAGTCATTGAATCAAACTCTGGAAGCTTACGAAAGCAATCATTCGGTGTTTGAAGTTTCCGTTAGTATTTTATCATTGCTTAATAAACTGCAATCAAATCCATTTTCAACTTTTATTAAATCCCAGATCCTTTTGCTTAAATTGATTGGTTACGAATTTTTCTTAACTTTGGATTTATCTGACATCGGTCAGAAGTGCTATATTAGTTTTGAAAATGGTTCACTTTCGAATAGCAGAAACTCAATACATTTCATTAAGTTCGAAAAACAAACATATAAAAAAATGATTGATATTTACGAGAAAGATTTGAATGATTGTTCCGATATAATAATAACATCAAAAGAATTTAATGAGATTGTGAATTTTTTTGTAAATTATTTTGGATATCATCTTGATAAAAAATTTTTCTATTCAAGTTTGTTTCTTTTAAAATAGGTTGTTATTATAACAGAACTCATATTAAATATACTTTTAACTGTTTTTTTAGTCCTTTTGAATGCTTTTTTTGTAGCTGCTGAATTTGCTATAGTAAAAGTCCGCATATCACAAATTGAATTAAAAGTTCGAACTGGAAGCAGACTTGCAAAGCTAACAAAACATTTGATACTACACCTTGATGCGTATCTTTCAGCAACCCAGCTCGGAATCACTCTTGCCAGTCTTGGTCTCGGCTGGATTGGTGAGCCAGTTGTAGCAAAAATATTAACTGATTTGGTTTATTTCCTTGGAATAAACATATCAGAACAGTTAATTCACAAGATATCCCTTCCACTTGCTTTTCTTGTAATTACTATACTGCATATTGTTTTTGGTGAGCTTGCCCCAAAATCGTTGGCAATTCAGCGTTCAGAACAAGTTTCTCTCTTTGTTGCCTTACCATTGAGATTATTTTACATAATTTTTAGCCCATTTATTTGGATTTTAAATGGATTTGCCAATCTTTTTATCAAAATGATTGGCTTTGAACCTATCACGGAATCACACAGTCTTCATAGTTCCGATGAACTCAGATATATTATCGAGGAAAGTTCCAAATCAGGTTCAATCGAACCTACGCAGCACAGATTGATTGAAAATATTTTCGAATTCAAGGATACTCCCATTAAACAAATTATGGTACCAAGGGGTAAAATAATTGCCCTCGAGGCTAATATGAATATAACACAGGCGATAGAATTATTCAAGAATGAAGGTTATTCGAGAATGCCTGTTTTTGAGCAGAGTATTGATAATATAGTCGGAGTAGTTTTTGCAAAAGATTTAATAGGTATATTCGAGAATAACAATAATGATTCAGTCAAAAATTATATGAAACCAGCTTTTTTTGTGAGCGAAGATGAGAAAATCAGCAATATTATGAAAATTATGCAGAGAGATAAAATTCATCTTGCAATTGTCTTAGATGAATTTGGTGGAACTGCTGGTTTGGTAACTATGGAAGATATATTGGAAGAAATTGTTGGTGAAATTCAGGATGAATACGACGAAGAAATCCCCCTTATTGAAAAAATTTCAGAAACAGAGTTTCAAGTGAATGCTGTTTTGCCTATTGATGATGCTAATGATATACTTCCTTATCCTTTGCCTGCTGACGAAGAATATGAAACAATCGGAGGGCTTGTTATTAGCAAAGTAGGTCGAATCCCGGAAATAAATGAAGTAATTGACATTGGAGATTATCTTTGCACAGTTCTGAAAAGGTCTAAACGTAAAGTTGAACTCCTTAAGCTAAGTCTAAAAGAAAAGCAGGAACTGGAAGAAGAATAAACCATTCCTTATAATTGATGGACTCCATTTAAAAATGAAGCCCATCAAAAAAATCCAATCCAAAATTATTATAAAAAATGACTCAGAGTTTAGAAGCAAACCAATCAGATGCAAGTGTTACTGATAATGAAACTTCAGGCTCCAGATCATAAAAACTGAATTGATGAAAGGGAGATGGTAACTCAGTGGCAACCCAGTGAAGTTTCTTATCACTGTGTGGAATATCATTAAAGAAGTTTTTAGTGAAATCAGGTAATACAGCACCATCGGAATGAATCATAAGGGTTGGTTTGTTTAATAATTTTGCCTGAGGCATAGGGTCAAACGTCAGCCAATCTTCCCAGCTCATAACTGCAAATTTATCGGCACTCCATTCAGGAATAGCGCCCCTTTCCGGGTTCAGATAATAATCATAAGGACCATACATTGCAGCATTTGGGTCTTCAACTGAAATCGTCGGTACATAGTCAATTTCGCCGGTTTCATTATATTTCTTTTTAGCTTCTTTTGCAGCATTTATTTTTGACTGAACTCCTTCTTCGCCACCATAAAACAATTTAACAGCTTCAGAGTTATGCAACCATGAAGCTACTGTAACAACTGATTTAATCCTTTTTTCTTCCGTTGCGGCCATCAAAGTGTACATAGAGCCTGCACATACTCCAAACGCCCCAATTCTATCTGAATCTACTTCTGGCAATGAAGCAAGAAATGAAACAGCATTTTTTATATCAGCAATTTTTAATTTGGGACTTTCATAAAATCTGGGTGTGCCTTCGCTTTCTCCATAATTCCTGAAATCGAATGCAAGGGTAATAAACCCTTGATTTGCAAGCTTTTCGGCGTATAAACCAGCCATTTGCTCCTTTACGGTAGTCCAACTGCCGGAAACTACTATTGCTGGATATTTATTCTCTTCACTGAAATTTGAGGGTAAGAATAAATTTCCTGTCAAAGTAAGTCCATCGCTTTGAAATTTTACTTTTTTCATAATTCCTCCTTAATTTAAAAAATTATTTAATGTTAACAAAATATTTTATTCGAATATACTAATATTTTTGATATTTAAAACTATAGTTTTAATGAAATCAAAAAATTCATATAATTCATCAAAAATTCAAATATTAAAGAAAAAATTAAATATTAATACAGAAATAGTATTATTTATATAGGCCTATAGCCTTTCTTGGGAATTTTAACAAACAAGGGGAATATCGCCAGAAGTGTCGTATAAAGAGCAGAAGCAAGACCATATTTAAGAAAGAATGTTATTAGAGCAGCTTCGCTTGGCTTAAGATAGAAGAAAAAGTAAACAAGATTATTCAGAAGAGCACTTGAAAGCACTATTATCAGAAAAAGAAAGCTGCCAATTATTTCATCAGAATGTCCTTCTCGATAGAAACTTCCAGCAAAAAAAGCAGCCAGAGTTTTGGAGAGAGCATTCATTCCAATTACGTCCAAAGAAACAATATCAAAGAAAATACCACAGATAAATGCTGCTGCAATGCCAACAAAACGACCTTCTTTAAGGGCAATCCAAACGCATAAAATAAGAATTAGATCGGGAGTAAGGCCTCCCACAGAAATCAAATCCAAAAAAGTAAGATGAATAACCGAAAGAAGAAGTAAAGCTATGGAATAACTGATATACCGAATTATTTCAGACTTTTTATCCCCAAATATTTTTAAATCCATTGCCATAAATAAAAAGCTCATTTCTTCTTTTTAGTATCGAATATTTTAAGCTTTTCCTCCCTTGTCGGAGGTGCTTTTCTTTTCTTAATTTTCTCTTCGATTTCTTCAACAAGCTGATGAATTTCCCTGTTAGGTATATATTTTAATATTGCAAGCTGTTCAATTGTTGAAAAATTTACTAATGGTTTCACTTTAACTTTCAGAAATAGCTCGCCAGCTTCCTGACGAACATCTGCAACGGTTCCTATTGGTACTTCAGCTGGGTATTTACTGCTGAAGGATGTCGTTACAACCAAATCATTTACTTTGACATCAAAAGATTTAGGCATATTCTTCATAAGAAAATCCTCGCCTCCCTCCCAAACAATTAATCCGTTATAACCGTTCCTCTGGATTTTTGCCGAGACTTTAACGTTTGGGTTCATAATTGATTCAATCAGGGAAAAATTATCATCAACACCAATAACAACACCCACAAGTCCTGCATCAGTTCTGGCAGTCATATCATTATCAATGCCTTGCTTTTTTCCTCTGTCAATGATTAAATAATTTCGCATCTCGATTGAAGATTTACCAACAACATCTGCAAATATATAATCATTTGGCTGACGTTTTTTTAGCTCGAGTAATTCTCTTAGGTTACGGTTCTCGAGCAAAGCTTGACGCATCCTGATAACTTCGGAGGAGAGTTCAAGATTGAGTTCTCTCAAAGCTCGATTTTCGCTTTCCAAAGCCACTGGATTGGGTATCCATGAAAAAATATTCTGAATCCAGCCAACTGTTCCGATTATTACAGTCCTGAAACCACCGATTTTGTTTGTATCACCAAGCGAAATTAAGGAAAGAGATATTACCGCAAGAGCTGTCAGAGTAATATAATCTCTGTATTTAACAACAAAATCTATAATTCTTTGCATTTTCGAACTTTAACTGATTAATAAGCCTGATTTAGCTTATTATTTGGATATTAATAACGAATACTTCTAATGAAAACGGGCGAATACTCAGTCAGATTTTCAAGAACCTTTCCCGCTCCCCTTACAACAGCAGTCAAAGGATCATCGGCAACGTGAACCGGCAGAGATGTTTCTTTCCTTATTCTTTCGTCCAAACCTTTGAGCAAAGCACCACCGCCAGTAAGCATAATACCTCTGTCGAAAATATCTGCTGCAAGTTCAGGAGGTGTTCTTTCCAAAATATTTAATATTGCATTTACCATTTCGTTCACAGCCTCTGAAAGAGCTTCCCGAATATCTTCAGAGCTGATTTCTATCATACGTGGTATGCCGGTAACCAGATCTCTACCTTTAACTTCAACTTCGATCTCTTCATCGAGTTTAATTGCAGAACCTACCTTAATTTTAATCATTTCTGCAGTTCTATCGCCAATTAGAATGTTATGATTCCTTTTGAAATACTGAACAATTGACTCGGTCATTTCATCACCAGCAATCCTTATTGATTCATCTGTAACAATGCCCGAAAGTGCAATCACAGCGATTTCAGTAGTGCCTCCGCCGATATCAACAATCATATTTCCAACTGCCTCATGCACATTGATACCAATTCCGATAGCACCAGCCATAGGTTCTGCAATCAGATGCACTTCCTTTGCTCCTGCATGCTCACAACTATCACGCACAGCTCTTTTTTCAACTTCTGTAATTCCCGAAGGAACACTTACTACTACTCGCCTTGCAGGTTGCCAGCTTAGCGAGACTTTTCTGATTAAAGCTCTGAGCATGCCTTCTGTAATTTCAAAATCAGCAATAGCTCCATCTCGCAGGGGTCTGATAATTTTTATGTCTCTATGTGTTTTTCCTAACATTGCCTGAGCATCATGTCCGATTGCAATTATATTTTTATTGGTTCTGTCAAACGCCACAATTGTAGGTTCATTTAGCACAATACCTTTGCCCTTCATCCAAATAAGAGTATTTGCCGTTCCAAGGTCTATAGCTAAGTCGTTTGTGAATAACCTGAAAATTGCCATAATTAAGAATAATAAATGAAAAAAGATTAAAATACAAAAATAGCATTTCTTTACAATATTTAAATTATGATAGGATAAATAATTGTGCTAATCAATAATTTATTTTTTATTTTTTTCGTCAAAAAATTATTTTATTTTGCATTACTTAAAATGTTGTTCTTTTTATAATGAAAAAAAGTAAAGAAAAATTTACTCTCAGCCAGACAAAAAGCATTAAAGGGTCAAGGCATTTAGCCCGTGAAAAGGTTCTACAAATTCTCACCGCTGTAGAAATATCCAATTCCGATTGGAAATCCATATTCGACCACATTTTTTCCAGAGATTTTAATTTTGATGATATTATTACCGAAAAAGATAAATTGCTCACTCATGAGCAAATTCTCGAACTTGAATCGGATATCCCGATTATCTGGAAGGAGGACGAAGTTGAATTCGCCAAACAATTAACAGAACATACATTGAGCATTAAGGACGAAGTTCAATCATATATCAAAGAAATTTCTGAGCATTGGTCTTTGGATAGAATTACAATTCTTGATAAAATACTTATCGAGATGGCTATTGCGGAATTTATTTTCTTCCCTGAAATTCCTGTCAAGGTGAGCATTAACGAAGCAATGGAAATTGGAAAAAATTTCTCTACTGATAAAAGTCCTCAATTTATCAACGGTATTCTGGACAAGATTTTACAATTATTAAACTCAAAGAATAAGATTAAAAAGACTGGCAGAGGATTAATTGACAATTAAGCCCTGTTTGAAAATATCGGATTTGAAAATAATGAATAAATGATGTGTCACAACTATAATAAACATTATGCAGACTGTAAATATAATTAATCATTTTAACGAAATCAAAGAATACTGGGAACCAAAAGTCGTTGGTGAACTTAACGGTCAATACGTCAAGTTAGTAAAATTTCAGGGTGAATTCATCTGGCATCAGCATGAGAATGAAGATGAACTCTTTTTCGTGGTAAGTGGCAAATTCAAAATGGAGTTCCGTGATAAAGTCGTTGAAGTAAACGAAAATGAATTTCTTATTGTCCCTCATGGAGTAGAGCATAGATCAGTTGCTGAAGAGGAGGTATGGATTTTGCTTTTTGAACCAGTAACAACAGTAAAAACCGGAAATGTAGTTCCAACAGCTAAATAGTAGCGCATACGGGAATCGAACCCGTGTTACCGGCGTGAGAGGCCGGCGTCCTGACCGCTAGACGAATGCGCCAATTTTTGTTAAACTATTATATTTCAAAATTAAAAAGATTTTTGCACCTGAGAAAACCTTTTATTCGGTTATTTGTTAAAGAAATTTAACTTTTTGACGATAATTTTTACAGATTCTTAAATTAAGGGTGTAAAAATGGTTATAGAAAAAATTCAAAAACAAGAGACTCAGTCTGGCGAGAAAGCCAGCACAACCGTGCAAAACGAGGTTCAAAAGGATATTTTTAAGCAGACTATAGATGCAGGAAGCACCCAAAATCAAATACTTCAACTTTTAGCAAGCACACAACCTGTTTTACAAATTCAACAGGTGGCTCAGAATCAAATAGCAAAAGGATATCTGGATGTAAAAGTTTAGCTGAATTAAAAATATTAAATAATAAGTCAAAAAAACCATCAGAATTGAATCGCTGGTGGTTTTTTATTTTTTAATTAGTTCAGCTTTTTTTAATTTTGTTTTTTTTTAACTTATAAACTATTTATGGACTCAAAAATCACGAAAGATATTATCAACGATATTAATGTATTGTATCTCGAGGGTTTATTTACGGGCAGTCAGGACGGAAGCGATATCCTATCACTGACACTCAACGAATTAATTGGAAGAAGAGAAAAAAAAATTGCCCTTAGCTTTGAAAAAGTTAAACTGTTCACATCTCAGGCTATAGGCTCAATCGTTAAAGCTCATAATGAATTGATTACATTTGATGGTAGAATTATTGTTTTCAATCTGCCTAAATTTATTAAATCGGGATTTGAAATAATAAAACTAAACGCAATAGTCCCAATTTTCGATAATTTCGAAGAAGTACAGGCTTTTTTTAATAAAAATTTAAAATCGGTGAGTTAATTTCAATTGTCTGTTTTTTTCTTTAACTTTTTCTAACCTCAAATATTAACAACAAATTTTTTTTCTTTATGATATTTCAAAAACGAACTCATACCTGCGGCGAATTAAGAATTGAAAATGAAAATCAAATTGTTACTCTAAATGGATGGATCTCTGTTCTTAGAGATATGGGCGGATTGATTTTTATTGACCTTAGAGACAGATACGGAATTACACAACTTGTTATAGAGCCGAACGAAAACCCTGAATTAGCTGAAAGAGGCAAAGAGTTAAGATCAGAGTTTGTTATTTGGGCAACAGGAAAGGTCAGAAAAAGAGAAAATCCAAACCCAAAAATTCCAACTGGCTTAACCGAGATTCTACTTAGTGATTTTGGAATAATTAACCGTTCAGAGTTGCCTCCTTTCGAAATCAAAGACGAACTCGAAACCAGCGAAGAACTCAGGCTTCGTTATAGATATTTGGATCTGCGAAGACATATCCTTCAAAAGAATTTTATAACCAGACACAAGCTTTATCAGGTTGTTCATTCATATTTTGATTCATTAAATTTCATCGAAGTTGAAACACCTGTGTTAATGAAATCCACTCCCGAAGGAGCCAGAGATTTCCTCGTTCCAAGCAGGATTAATAAAGGCAAGTTTTATGCCCTGCCTCAATCACCTCAGATTTTTAAACAAATATTGATGATTTCTGGCTTTGACAGATATGTTCAGATTGTCAAATGCTTTCGTGACGAAGACCTACGTTCCGACCGTCAACCAGAATTTACTCAAATAGACATTGAGATGTCCTTTATTGACAGAAATGATATTTTTATCCTAATTGAAGGATTATTTCATAAGGTCTGGCAAGATATATTAGATATTAATATTACAATCCCTTTCCCGAGGCTGACTTATTTTGAAGCTATGACAAGATTCGGAAGTGATAAGCCTGATACAAGATTCCAGATGGAAATTGTTACAATTACTGAATTACTAAAGAATTGTCAATTTAAGGTTTTCACAGATACAATAAATAGTGGTGGAGAGATTGCTCTAATTAATGCAAAAGGTTGTGCAGAATTCTCAAGAAAGAAGTTAGATGAACTGACTGAATTTGCAAAGAAATATGGTGCCAAAGGACTTGCTTGGATTAAACTCCAAAGCGGTGAAATAAACTCACCCATTTCTAAATATCTTGATAAAAATGAATTAGATTCAATTATTTTCTCAGCTAATGCTAAGGATGGTGATTTACTATTGTTAATTTCCGATAATTGGCAAAAATGTTACAGTGTTTTGGGAGCTTTAAGAATCGAAGTTGCCAAACAAACCGGGATAATGAAAAATGTTTCGAATCAGTTCGCATTTTTGTGGGTAACTGACTTTCCATTGCTTGAATTTGACGAAGAAGAAAACAGATATGTCTCGATGCATCATCCTTTCACTTCCCCTATGGATGAAGATCTGGATATATTAGAGTCTCAGCCCGAAAAAGTAAGAGCAAAGGCTTATGATATTGTTGTCAATGGAGCCGAAGTCGGTGGTGGCAGTATAAGAATTCACGATGGTTCAGTTCAATCCAGAATTTTTTCATTATTGGGTATGAGTCAAGCAGAGGCAGAATCAAAATTTGGATTTTTACTCGATGCTTTGAAATTTGGTGCACCGCCTCATGGTGGAATTGCTCTGGGATTGGACAGGATTGTAATGACTCTATGCGGAACCGAAAATATTCGTGATGTAATCGCTTTTCCAAAAACTACTAGCGGCCTTTCGTTAATGGATGGAGCACCAACAGTCGTTGATGAAAAACAATTAAAAGATTTAGGCATAAAACTTATTAATACTTAATAATTTATTCAATAATAAATCTTGTTACTGGGTTATTTTTTATCCTTTCTTCAAATCTATTTTGATAAAAATTTGTTTTAATAATATCTACAATTATGATAAAATAGACCTTATGAGGCTATTTATCTGCAATTTGCTTCTAAGATTAATTCATTCTTTGTTATACTTTTAGGACAAGTAAAAAAAAAGGAGAATTCTTCAATTCCCCTTTTTTAATCCAAAACAAATTGAATCGTAAATTAAAATCCTGTTAAAAAATAATATTCATTATTAAATTTTTTTACCAAGCATAGCCAAGATTAACACCCAATCCGTAAGACTGATATGTTGGAGCACCAGAAAATCTTGAAACCGGAAAACTAATAGTTAAAATTGGTTCAACAACAAAACCTCCGAATACCCACTTATATGCACCTTCTATGCCTATTGAAAGGGTAGAACCACCATCGAAAGTTCCTTGTCCAGTCCAGCTCCAGAACGAAAAGGCAGCCATAGGACCAAAGCTGAAACCTTCAATAATTCGTTTTCCTTCTTCTCTGACAATATACCAACGATAAGAACCACCAATACCATAAGCAGCCCAGTCAACAGCCCAGCTATAATAATATCCACTGATTGTTAAGGAATTTTGGACTGATAATTGAGTTTCGTAAGTAGCGTTTAATATTCCGAAAGCCAATCCAAGTGGATTTGCAGAAATTGCATTTGAATAAACTTCTTTTGCATTGACTGGATTAGCAAAACCTAAGCCAAGCATAAGAATAATTGTTGTGATAATAGGCTTCAACTTCATAAATACTCCTTAATATGATTAATAGAATTTTCGTTTAGCAATATAATTAAAAAAAATTAATCTAAAAATTAATCTTTACTAAAAAAAAAAGCCGGTAAAAAAACCGGCTAAACAATAATATATTTAATATTAATTAGTTGCAGCATCCAGACCCACCACATCCACAACTTGATGCAGTTGTGATGTTTTCGGTTGGGTTGTCGCTATAAAGACTGAAACTGTCTGAGGCATAAAGATTTTTTGAACCATTACCTCCGCAACCACAATTCTTTTCTACTAAAACATCACCTGTGGATTCAACTCCAGTCTTACATTTACAATTTCCACCTGCCATAAATTACTCCATTATTAAAATAAATATTGTGCAATATAAAAAATTATTTCAATATAACCTAATATTTTTTATAATCCCAAATATACACTATTTTAGTAATATTATTAGTGAAGAAAATGACCTATGATTAAAGCTAAACATACAAAATGGGCTGAGTTTGTATTTGAAAAGTATTTAGATACAATTTTCACGAAATCATTTTCTGATATAAATATTATTGGCGATATACCAGAAATCAGTAATGACGACCAATTGATAGTTCTTCCTAATCATTCCACTTGGTGGGATGGTTTTTTTGTTTGGTATCTGAATAAAATATTATTTCAAAGAAAATTTTATATTATGATGCTTGAATCAAGACTGAAAAAATATAATTTTTTTTCAAAACTTGGAGCTTTTTCCATTGACCAGAATAATCCGAAAAGTATTATTGAAACATTTTCGTATATTAATACAATACTTCAGAGCAAGGATAGAATTTTACTGAACTATTATCCACAGGGAGAGCTTCTTCCAAACATTATCAGACCAATAAAAATTCAACCGGGTATTCTGAAAATAATCAGAAATTTCAACGGTAATTTATCCATAATTCCATTAGGAATAAGAGCAGAGTTTCTCGGCGATAGATTGCCCTATGTGTTTTTCAATTTAGGTAAGCCTATTGACACGAAAAAAGAGGATTCAGCAATTGTACTGGATATCCAGAGTTCAATAGAAGATTGCCTTAAAACTATTGAATTTAATATAATAAATAATAAATTAGGGAGGGTGATATTCGAGGGCAAGAAATCACCCAAATAAGTTTATCTATTACTTCTTCCGATGGAATTATCAAAAAATAAATTTATTTTTTGATATTTGGTAATTCCAGCCCATAGCCTTTCACTTTGTCCTCAATTTTTAAAAGAAAAGCTAAAACAAGAGCAAGAATTCCAAAAACAGTAAAAATAATCATTGGAAGAGTGTAATCATAAGTAGTTGTTGTAACTCCATCAACAACTGTGGAACCGGTTATGCAGTATTCATTCAATACCCATCCAATTAGCAAAGGCACGCCCATTAAGCCCCAATTTTGCACCCAGAAAATAAGTGCGTAGGCAGTTCCAAGCTGCTTTTCCGGAATTATTTTCGGAACTGAGGGCCACATCGCAGAAGGAACAAGAGAAAAACCTACTCCAAGTATCAAGATCAATACTATTGCAAAAATCCAGTGATTGAAAATTGGAATGGCAAAAAACAGATGAACCAGAGTAATCAAAACAGCACCAATAATCATAATTGTTGCACCCTTGCCAACCCTATCGTAGATGCTTCCAAAAATTGGTGTTAAAAGTATTGTGCCGAATGGCAATAATCCGGGTATTAAGCCAGCTAAATTTTCCTCTACCCCGAATTTATTAATCATTAAATCAGTTGCATACTTAAGAAAAGGGAAAACAGCAGAGTAGAACAGAACACACAATAGTGCAACATACCACCATCCTTTATTTTTTATAATAAACCATATATCGCTAAGCTTGAACTCCTCTTCTGCAGGCTCATCCAGACCAATTTTGCTTTCCTCAATGGATTTATCCAACTTTTTATCCATAAATGTATAAACAAAAAAAGCGAGAAGACCAATGCAAAGCATAATCAGACAGATCAGAATCGGTAATGATACATCATTGAAATATTTAGCTATTGGCAGGGAAGTGGATAAAGCTACAGCTGTTCCAAGTCTTGCTATAGAAAGCTGCAAGCCCATCGCAAGTGCTAATTCCTTTCCTTTAAACCATTTGACTATAATTTTTGCTACGGTAATTCCTGCAATTTCAACTCCCACACCAAATATTGCATATCCTAAGGCTGCTATCATCACTTGAGCCTTCACTCCAAGAATTACTTCACCATCAAGAGTGTGAGTAGTGATTGCCCAATATTTAATTGCTGTTCCAAGAACCATTACAGCAGCAGACCCTAAACCAGTGAATCTTATTCCCATTTTATCAAGGATGATTCCACCTATTATGAGAAAGAATAGAAATACATTAAACCATCCGTAAGCACTGGTGAAAAAACCATATTCTGCACTATTCCATGAGAGCTGATTTTCAAGCAATCCTTTTAAAGGAGCCATAACATCGGCTAAATAGTATCCTGCGAACATAGTGAAGGCAACAACAAAAAGAGCCCCCCACCTTGCAGATTTTGAATCACTTAGCAATTTTATAACTTTTTCACTCATTTTTTTATCATTATAATTTGGAAAAGAACAAATGTAAATAAAAAACGTATAGTGTAAAAGAAATAAAATTGTTTTTTGATTTTCTCGAAAAATTTTATTAAATAGTAAGTTTGTTTATTTATTTAAATTAAATTTGTTTTTTGGATTTTTTATGAGATTATACAGTTTTCTGATTATATTAACTCTATTTCTTTCAGTCAATTATAGTTCCGAATCATGCACTAATTTACTGGTTTCAAAGGGAGCATCTGTTGACGGTTCTGTGATGATTTCTTATAACGCAGACGCCGGTGGATTTATGGAAAGGCTCTACTATTCGCCTGCAAAAAAGCATAAGCCTGAAGATTCACTTGATGTTTATGATTGGGATACGCATAAATATCTCGGTAAAATCAAACAAGTTGATAGCACATATCTTGTTATTGGTTTGATTAATGAATATCAGGTTTCAATTGGTGAAACCACTTACGGAGGGCGTCCGGAGCTACGTGATACTTTAGGTTTGATTGATTACGGCTCTCTTATGCAAATTGCTTTGCAGCGTTCCAAAACTGCAAGAGAAGCTATCAAGGTAATGACCGACCTGGTCAAAGAATATGGATATTATAGTTCAGGTGAATCCTTTTCGATTGCCGATCCAAATGAAGCTTGGGTTATGGATATGATTGGTAAGGGACCAGGTAGAACCGGTGCGGTTTGGGTTGCTATGAGAGTCCCCGATGGTTATATTTCAGCACATGCAAATCATCCAAGAATCAGGGAATTCCCTCTGAATGACCCAAAAAATTGCCTTTATGCCCCTGATGTAATTGAATTTGCAAAAAGCAAAGGATATTATAAAGACTCTGATGGTCCTTTCAGATTTGCAGATGTTTATGCACCGGCAGATCCGGGCTCTTTAATGTTCTGCGAAGGCAGAGTCTGGAGTATTTTCAGGAGAGCAACTCCATCATTAAATCTTTCACCTGATTATTTTAGAGCCGTAAGAGGAGCAGAACCTTATCCTTTATTTATTAAACCAGATAAAAAACTTTCGGTGAAAGATGTTATTTCTCTTATGAGAGACCATTTTGAAGGAACAGAGTTTGACCAGACCAAAGGAATCGAAGCAGGTCCTTTTGGCTGTCCTGTTCGCTGGAAGGGGCTCACATGGAAAATCGATGGAGATACTACTCAATACGCATGGGATAGACCAATTTCAACACAGCAGACTGGGTTTGCTTTCGTTTCTCAGATGCGTTCGTGGTTGCCAAGGCAAATAGGTGGTATTCATTGGTATGGAGTTGATGATAATTACTCAAATGTATATATGCCTCTTTATTGTTCAATCACTAAACCCCCTGAAACTTTCAGAATAGCCAGCATCGCAGAATTTAATATTAATTCCGCATTCTGGATATTCAATCTTGTGGCTAATTTAGCCTATACCAAATATTCTTATATTATTAAAGATATACAGGAAGTTCAAAGTTCTTTGGAAAACAAATTTTTTGATTATCAACCCGCTATTGAAAAAGCAGCTCTCGAGCTATTCAACAAAAACCCTGAACTAAGCATTGAATTTTTAACCGAATATTCAAATAATCAGGTTGCTAAGACAATTTCGACTTGGCAAAAACTCTGGAAAGATCTGGTTTTAAAATATAATGATGGTTATATTAACAATGTCAATGAGAATAACGGAAGGACCCCGAAGGGCGTTGGTTACGGCGATGAATTTTTCAAAAGAGTTATTCAGGAAAGACCCGGTTACCACAAAGTAGAATGGCGTGAGAAAGTTGCTACACCCGATGCTAATTTACCGGGGGCTATCAAGGGCGGCGGATCTGACACAAGGTGATAAAATGAAATATTTAATAAATTTTTTACTTCTTTTAGTTTGTTTCAATTTGACAAATCTAAAAGCCGAAAACAATAATGTAAATTTGGATACTAAATATTCCGGCATTGTCAAAAGAATAATTGATGGGGCAATGAAAGACAGTTCCTCATGGGAACGGCTTGCCTATATGTGTGATACTTTCGGTCCAAGATTGAGCGGAAGTGAGAACCTCGAAAAAGCTCTCAAATGGATTTTCGATGAGATGAAAAAAGATGGTCTTGACAATGTTCAACGTGATGAAGTAATGGTTCCAGTCTGGATTAGAGGAAATGAATCCTGCAGTTTGATTTCTCCACGCAAGGCTAAAATGAATTTTATGAGCTATGGAGGCTCGATTGCAACACCAAAAGAGGGAATTACAGCTCCTGTCTTAGTAGTGAATTCCTTCGAAGACCTGCAAAAAAGAGCTAATGAAGCAAAAGGAAAAATCGTTGTCTATAATGTTCCTTTTACTACCTATGGTCAGACTGTTCAATTCAGATGGTCAGGCCATTTGAAAGCCGCAGAGGTTGGAGCAATTGCAAGTCTTGTAAGAGCAGTTAGTCCTGTCGGATTTCAACTCCCTCACACCGGTTCAGTTGCCGATTATGTTGATTCAATTCCAAAAATACCTCATGGGGCTATCACTCTTGAAGATGCCGAAATGCTTCAAAGGATGCAAGACCGTGGCCAAAATCCAGTCATTCATCTTTATCTTGAAGCAAGAACAGAACCTGACAAACTTTCTTATAATATAATGGGTGAAATCAAAGGAAGTGTCTTTCCAGATGAAATAATTGCTATCGGTGGACATATTGATTCATGGGACGTTGGCACAGGAGCTCAGGATGATGCTGGTGGTTGTATAACTACTTGGGAAGCTGTCAAGCTATTAAATAAGCTCGGTTTAAAACCAAAAAGAACTATAAGGGCTGTTATGTGGGTTAATGAAGAGAATGGATCAAGAGGGGGTAAAGTTTATGCTGAAAAACACAAGCACGAGAAGCACCACCTCGTTCTGGAATTCGATGCTGGTGTCTTTCCACCGAAGTCAATTGGATACAGAGGACCAGATTCATTGTTTAACATTGTTAATACTTTCCAACCTTTTATTGCTCAGATTGAACCATCTTTTACTTTTTATAAAGGTGGCTGGGGAGTTGATATTGACCCAATGCATAAACTCGGTGTTCCCGCTATGACTTTTAATACAAATGACAATGGTAAATATTTCTGGTATCACCATGCTGATTCTGATACCCCCGACAAAATTGACCCGAATGACCTGAATAAATGTATTGCTGCTATTGCCATAGCAGTTTATTTATATGCTGACTTATAAAAAAATTATGACCAAAGAAAATTTAGCCAAAGAAATTTTTAAAGCTTCGTATCTGACTGGCACTTTTGTTCTCAGATCTGGTGCTGTGAGTAATGAATATTTCGATAAATACCAGTTCGAGAGCCAACCCGGACTTTTGAATGAAATTACCAACCATCTGATGAATATTATACCAGATGATTTTGATATTTTAGCCGGATTGGAAACCGGCGGCATACCCATTGCAACTGTTTTGTCTCTGAAATCAGGCAAAGCTCAGGTCTTCGTTAGGAAGAAAGCTAAAGAATACGGTACAAAAAAATTAGCCGAAGGTATAAATATAAACGGCAAGAAGGTGCTTGTTATCGAAGATGTCGTAACAAGCGGAGGGCAAATAATCAAAAGTGTCGAGGATTTAAGAAAAGAAGGAGCTGTAATTGATACTGCAATATGCATAATAGACAGAGAAGCCGGCGGTAAAGAAAACCTTTCAAACGCCGGCGTTCAGCTCGTTTCTTTATTTACAATGACAGATTTGAAAAAATTTTCTGAAGTTTAGTAATTTTTTTTATGTAAAAACAAAATATCCAAATTTCAGAAGCTTTAAAAGTTGATATTATACTCGATTTTTATACACTTATCCTGAACAAATTCAATTCCATTTTCTTCGGCTAATTTTTTTCCTTCGTTATTCACTATGCCGAGTTGTAACCAGATGACTTTTACGTCACCACGAGCCTTTCTACGCTCAACTGCCTCTTGAACAACTGCAAGGCAATCCTCCGAACGGCGGAAAACATCAAGTATTTCGATTTCAACTGGAATATCCATCAGACTTTTATAGGACTTCATCCCGTCAATTTCTTCAACTGTTGGATTGAGTGGAATAATCTTGTAACCTCGTGCCATCATATAATGAGGAACTTCGTTTGCGGGTTTTGCAGGATTGGTGGACATACCATAAACAACTATGGTTTTATATTTTTCAAGTATTTCTTTCGTTGTCATTTAATCTCCATATTATTAATAAAAGATAGGTAAAGTCTTTGAAGTCCATCTTCGAATTTTATTTTTGGTTTCCAACCAAGTTTCTCAGCTTTGCTTGTATCAAGCAATTTTTGATAGACGCCATCTGGAAATGAATTATCGAAAAGGACTTCACCTTTGAATTCAGCTATCTCCTTCAATAATTGTGCTATTTCAAAAATTGTATAATCTTTACCGTAACCTGTATTTATTAGTTCACCAGCATCCTCAAAGCTGATACTTTCCACAAAATATAGCATAGCGTCTGCCAGATCTTCCACAGCAAGAAATTCACGCCTTGGCTTGCCACTACCCCATAATTTAATATAATTTCTCGTAATTCCAAGCTTTTCGAGTAATGACTCAACTGCTTCATTATTGCTTAAATCAATTTTTCCATCCCAACCAAAACCGACAGGATTCAATTCCAAATCTTTTTTTATAAAATTAAAATTATTATCCTGCAATGCTTTGCCAATAGCGAATTTCCTTATGATTGCAGGAATAAAATGAGCAGTTTCCAGATTAAATTTGTCATTAATACCATAAAGATTAGGAGGCATTAATGTCAAAAATTCTGTGCCGTATTGTTCATTATAATACTGGCATAACTTAAGGGATGCAATTTTCGCAATTGCATAGGGTTCATTTGTAGGCTCTGGTTTTCCTATAAGAAGATACTCTTCTTTTAGTGGTTGGGGTGCATCTGCTGGATAAATACAGGAAGAACCAAGATTTATGAGCTTTTTTACTCCAACTCTATAAGCTGAATTGATAAGATTAAGACTTATGGATAAATTATCATAGATAAATTCTGCTTTGTAGGTCTTATTTGCAAGTATGCCACCAACCTTTGCAGCAGCAATAAAAACAAATTCCGGCTTTTCCTTTTTAAAAAAATTATCAACATCGAGCTGATTTCTGAGGTCTAATTCTTCTTTACCTATGTAAACCAAATTATGATAACCTCTTTCCCTTAATAAATTCAATACAGCGGAACCAAATAACCCTCTGTGTCCGGCAACAAAAATTTTTGAATCTTTATTAAATTTATAATCCATTTTTAATTTCTTTAACTTGAGATTTCATAAAAATTGTGAACAAAACCATTATCACCCTAAAAAACATAAATAAATTTATGGTATTACAAAAATCTAATGGTGTTGTAATTATCATTTATGAATTGTCCAATTAAGACCAATCTCTTCTAACTTTTTAATTCCCAGCATTTTTGGCTTCAAACCCACAGCAAGTAAATCAAAATCACACATAATTTTTACAAGGTCAGCAAATTTGATTTTAGGCTCCCAATTCATCAAGTTTCTGATTTTTGAAAAATCTGCAACAAGATCAGGAACATCGGCAGGGCGGATATATTTTTTGTCGAAACAAATAATTTCCTGACCAGTTTTTAAATTATCCTGCAAAGAATTCTCAAGGCTTTTTATTCTTCCGGAATACTCATTATTTTTTTTATTCCATTCAATTTCGATTCCACAATAAGCAAAGGCTTTTTCAAGAAATTCAGAAACCTTATGACTTTCGCCGGTTCCAACGACAAAATCATCGGGTGTGTCCTGCTGAAGAATTTTTTGCATAAGCTCTATGTACTCTGGTGCATATCCCCAATCTCGTTTTGCCTCAATATTTCCAAGGAAGAGCGTCTTTTGTTCGCCTTTAACTATTCGAGCTAATGCTCTTGTTATTTTTCTTGTTACAAATATTTCTCCCCGTCTTGGACTTTCGTGATTGAAAAAAATACCATTTGAGGCAAACAAATTATATGCTTTCCGATAGTTTACTACCGACCAGTATGAAAACAATTTTGATATAGCATAGGGACTATTAGGTTTGAAAGGTGTATGCTCATTCTGTGGAGGGGTGGTTTCACCAAACATTTCAGATGATGAAGCCTGATAGAATCTTGTTTTTATTCCGCTTCGCCTTATAGCTTCGAGAAGTCTGAGAGTTCCGAGAGCCGAAACATTCCCAGTGTATTCGGGCATATCAAAAGAAACTCTGATGTGGGTTTGTGCACCCAGATTATATATTTCATCAGGTTTGATGTTATAAATTAAGTCAGTCAGTTGACCTGAATCGGTAAGGTCTCCGTAATGCAATTTGAGTTTTGTTTCAGGATAATTTTTCGGGTCTTTATATAAATGCTCAATGCGATGTGTATTAAATGTGCTTGCCCTACGAATCAAGCCGTGAACTTCATAACCGAGACTAAGCAAAAATTCTGCAAGGTAGGAGCCATCTTGCCCGGTTATACCTGTTATTAATGCAATTTTCATTAAATATTAGTGTTTTTTTGATTAAATTTAATTTTTTCGACATCAAGTAGAATAAATTAAAGAAAAAAGATTTATCAATTAAATTCTGGGAATCATTTTTATCTGTTCAGCTATATCATTTTCAAATCCTGTTAATTCTGTTTTAGAAAAGATATATTTATGTGTCCATTCATCTTCTCTCGCATTTTCCCCAGTAAGTTTTGTGAAAAGCAATCTTGATATATATTCATCCTGTTTGAATATTTTTGATATCATAAAGGCATAGACTTTCATTTGAAATTCGTAATGGGATATAAGTTTTTCTTTATGGACAGTGTCTTGAATATGATTTGTTTTCCAATCCCAAATTTCATATTGACCATCATTATTTTTCAAAAGTAAATCAATTTTTGCGTTCAGAAAATCATTATCAACCGGCATAGTGAGAAAATATTCAGCTTTTCCGTTAAGAATATTCATATAATTATCCCTGATTAGAGCCGTTTTTGAGACCTTCTCGCTTTCTTGAAAAAGATTTTCGGGTAAATCAATTGAATTGATCAGATTATAAGGTATTACCGCACGAATAGTATTAATCAGTTCTTTTTCATCTATTGTTAAATCTTTCTTAAGCCACTTTCCAATTCTTTCAAGGATTTTATGCATCAAGGTTCCATATATTATTCCGCTTTCTTCATCAATCTCATCATCCCGAAAAAACAATCTATTATTATCTAAATCAACAATTAAGCCAAGCAGATATTTTTTTCTAAAGTAAACTTCATCATCAAGAAAATTTTGAATTTTGGTCGGTGAGTAATTCAAATATTCTATCTTTGATGAAATTTCTTTGATGTTCAAAATTCGTTTTGTTTCTCGTTTTTCAACATTTAGACCAAGGTCTTGAATTTTTGGGATATCCCTTATAATATTAATATCAAAGTTATGATTGATTTCCAAAGGTTCATTATCAATTAATATTTTTAATTTATTATTTAGTTCGATTTTATCAGTCACTATCAGATTATTGATATCTAAATTTAGTGATTGCAGTATCATTTTCAGGAATCCACTCGGCTGAGAAACATTGCCATCTTTATTAAGCTTTAATTCTGCTGAAATAACTAAATAATCTTTGGCTCTTGTCAAGGCAACGTAAAGAACACGATTTTGTTCAGCATGCTCAATGTTCTTTCTTTCTTCCTTTGAAATTGCATAAGCAGGCGGATCAGTTTTTTCCAAAAAATTATTATCGTTTAGTTTTTGCATTGGAAACCAAAGTCCAAAATCAGAGGAAACAACAAAGCCTTCGTTTTTCTTTGCTTCAGAATTGATTCCTTGTATAATAACAACAGGAAATTCTAAACCCTTTGAAGCGTGGATAGTCATAACGTTTATCACATCATCATCGGTAATGAAAACGGACTCTCTATCATCAATTTCAAATTCCGTTATAAATTTTACTTCATTAATGAAATCATAAAAATTTCTGAAACCTCTTGATTCGAAGTCACGTGAAAAATTCAGAAATTTTTCTATATTAGCTATAATCTGTTTCTCGCCTGATTTATTTGAGACTGTGCCGAACCAAGCAGTGTCCTGCAGAAATTTGGCTATGAGATTATAAATCGGGATTCTGTCTGCTATTTTAATGTAAGATTCCAGAATTGAATATGCTCTGCTAATCTCAGCGATAATATTTGAATCAGAATTATTTAAATAATTTTTTAATTTTTCCCAGAATGTTTCTCCTTCAGTTTTAGATATTTTTAGTAAAGTAATATCATCTACATTAAAAAAAGGAGATCTAAGCAATGATATAAGAGATAAATCATCTTCAGGATTATGAATGAAATAAAGGAGAGAAATAATATCGGTTATTTCCTGCGTTTGATAGAATCCGCTACCACTATGAACAACAAATGGTATATTATTGCTTAAAAAAGATTCTGCAAGCGAAGAAAACCCAAGTCTTTTTCTTGATAGAACTGCGATATCCTTGAATTGAACGTTTCGCATATTACCATTTTCGTCCATCACCTGAATTGGTTTTTCACCACATACCGCATTCAGTATAAATTTTGTAATGTTCTCGGCTTCGCTTGCTGCATCTTCAGAATTCTCATCTTCGGGATTAGTATTTTTAATGGAGAGTAAAAAATCTACTGCACCTGACCATCTATTTTCCTCAGTTGACTGTTCTCTAACAGATTCAACATTTCTTGCACAAATAAAAGGCTCATATTTAATATCATATAAATTATCGGACTCCTTCATCAAATTACCGCAAACAACATCAACGAAAGATGCTATAACAGGTTGAAGTCGGAAAGTTGCTGTAAGCTTAATGTCTCCCTGAGATTCCTCTTCGCTCTGAGCTTCCAAAATCTGATTGTCAATTAAAAAAGTGTTACCTATTATTCCCTGTTCTAATTTCTTTTGATTTAATTTTTTTATGTCTGTAAATGCCTGATTGAAAACCCGAACGTCTGAATTCCTGAATCCATAAATGCTTTGTTTTGCATCGCCCACAATAAAAAGCTGTGTTGTATTCGGTGCAATTCTATCTTCTGCAAGTTCAGAAATTATATCTTTTATTATGTCATACTGGATGAAATTTGTATCCTGAAACTCGTCAACGAGTAAATAATCAATATTCCTTCTGACCTTTCCAAGAATATAATTATTTTTTAGCAATTCTCTGGTCTTGATTAGAAGGTCATCAAAATCCAAACCATTCATTTCCTCCTTTTTGGTTTCGATTAGCTCAATAGTATCTTTTACTATGTCCAGAAGAGTTCTTGATAAATCCAAAGCCTTTGTGTCAAGTTCGAAATCTGTTATATTGTTTAAAAATTTTAATATTTCAAAAATCTTCTGTCCATAAGTATTAAGTATGAATTCTTCCTCATCATTAATTTTCAATTTCTTTTTTTTGTTTTTATCTACTTTTCCATCCTTGGTAAAAATTATACTTAAATTAGTTTTAATATCTTGAATATGTCTGTTTGGTTTATCTGTGTTTATTAACTCCTCAAAAGTCAGATTAGTCAATATATTATCAAGATAAAAACCTACATTCGAATCCTTTTCAGAAGAAAGCTTAATATTGTTACCATAAACAAAATTAGCAATGTCATTCATCAATCTGCCAGATTCATTGTATTTTGAACAAATTAGTTTATATGACTTTTCAAGTATTGATTCATCATCGAGTTTGTATAGATTATCGAGATTATCAAGAATATCTCTCTTGTTTAAAAGGGTTTCGACAATAGATTGAACTTTATACCTGCCAAGCTCTCTGAATATATTTTTTGCTCTGAGTTTTTTGCTGTCATCGTTAGATTCAAGCCAGATTTCGAATGTGGCAAGAATTGAGTTTTGCCTGATTGTAAGGAGTTCAGAATTAGATAACTCATAAAAATAAGGAGATACATTTGCTTCAATAGGAAAATCCCTGAGGATTGAAGAACAAAAGCTGTGAATAGTAGATATTCTTGCATAAGTAAGTGTTTCCCGAATTTCTCTCAACTTCTTCAATTTCGAGAAATCAGTTTCTTCATAAATAGCCTTCTCCAGCTTTTTTACAATCTTTGTAAGCATTTCCGATGCGGCTTTTTTGGTGAAAGTAATAGCAACTACTTTTTTGGGGTCAACCGCACGATTTTCATTCAAGATAATTTTCAGGAATTTTTCAACCAGAACAGAAGTTTTGCCTGAGCCAGCATTTGCCGTAACACACATATTTCTGTCGAGAGATAAAGCTATGGACTGTTCACGTGTATATTTCATCATAGAATATTAATAAACATCAAGCATAAGAAAAGAAATTTACATAAAAAATTTTTAAAATTCCTAAAAAATTATTAAATTGCAAATCCTAAAATCGCGGGGTGGAGCAAATGGAAGCTCGTCGGGCTCATAACCCGAAGGCTACAGGTTCAAGTCCTGTCCCCGCTACAAACCTCTACCTTGTAATTAATTTAAGTTACAAGGTTTTTTTTATAAAAAATCACCCTATCTAATTTTTTTCTTTGAATAATTATTTTTATTTTAGGATTTAAAATTTTCCAAAAGGATTTTATGCTTAAATACATTTTAATCGCCCTTGCTGTTGTTATTATCGTTATTGGTGGCATTTTTTTTCTTCTGTTTAATGCAACCTCTGGCTTGACTGAAACCGCTGATAACTTTTTTTCTGCACTTTCACAAAAAGATTATAACAAAGCTTTCACATTACTATCTAAAGAGTTTCAGACAAAGACTTCCCCTGAAGATCTGCAAAATAGATTTATGAATTCTGAGATTAAGAATTACTCTTCAGCAAACTGGCATAATCGTTCATTTGAAAATAATGTTGGTAAGTTAGAGGGGGATATTAAAACCACAAACGGCGGGACAATCCCCATAAAATTGGGTTTAGTCAAGGAAAATGAAGTCTGGAAAATCAATTCCATTGACAAACTTGAAAGCGGATTCGTTAACAATCTTGATAAGAATGAGACTAAAATCCCAGATGACAATCAACTCAAACAAATGACCAAAGAAATTATCATAGCTCTCGGCAACTCAATAAATAATAATGATTTTAGTGAATTTTATAACGTAATTTCATACACATGGCAAAAACAAACAAAACCAGAAGAATTGCGTAAAGCCTTTGTTAGCTTCGAAGAAAAAAACATAGATCTAACTGAATTTGCTAATCAGGCAGAACCAGTATTTGACAAAGCCCCTTCGATTGGAGAAAACGAACTGATGGTTCTCAATGGTTACTTTCCTCTTCAATCAATAAAATTACGCTTTACTATGAAGTTCATTTATGAACATCCAAACTGGAAATTAATTTCTATAAACATAAAAACTGAATAGTATGACAAAAAAAGTAGCTTGCATAATCATACACGGAATTGGCAAACAGAAAGAAAACTATGCGGATTCCATCACTTTTGAATTAAAAAAGCAGTTCGCATATAGTATAAAGGAAAAATCAAAAAATCCCGAAAATGAACTAATAATCGAACCTGTTCTATGGTCTAACGTTTTTCAGAATGCCGAAGACGAGCTATGGGAAAAATTAAAAAAGGGTGGCTCGCTCGATTACCGCAACCTTAGACGGTTAATGATAGACTTTGCTGCTGATGCCATAGCATATGTAAAAATTCCAAATGATTCCTATTCTTATGACTCTGTCCATGCTATGTTTGCCAAGTCTTTGCATAAATTATCACGTATGGCAGGCGAAAAAGCACCTTTGTGCATAATAGCCCACAGCCTCGGGACAGTAATAGCAAGCAATTTCATATATGATTATCAGGCATCCGAACAAAAGCCATATTTAATTTCAGAGGCAGTAAATAAGGAAAGTTCAGGCACCCCGCTTGAACGCCTTGAGACACTCTCTTTATTTTATACACTTGGATGCCCACTTCCAATCTGGGCATTGAGATATAACAAGCCAAAATTTGGATTGCCTGTTACCATCCCATCGCCAAAATTAAAAAATTACTACCCTGACTTAAAGGGTGAATGGGTTAATTATTATGACAGGGACGATATAATCGGCTTTCCACTAAAAACTATTAACGAAGAATATAATAAAGCAGTAACAGCAGACAGGGAAATCAATGTGGGTGATATTTTCAGCAGCTGGAACCCTGCAGCACACCTTGGGTACTGGAGCGATTCCAATGTAATCATTCCAATTGCAGAATCATTGGCAAAAGTCTGGATGCACATTAATTCTTAATTCAACTGCTTTAAAATTTTTGCTGGAACACCCCCAACGAGAGTAAAAGGCGGCACATCTTTATTCACAACTGCACCAGCTGCAACAACTGCCCCTTCACCGATTTCAACACCCGGAAGAATTATTGCACCAGCACCGACGTAGCTGCCTTTTCTTAGGGTTACCGCAGAAACAGTGCAATCATCTTTGCTGCCGCTTGTTCCTCCAAGCCCTTTCGCATCGTCATGGCAAATAATCATCACACGAAAGGAAATAACTACATCATCTTCGAATGTAATTAGCTCTGGGAAAGAAGAATCCAACATGCAGTCAAGCCCAATAAAACATCCATTGCCGATTTTCACCCCCATCAGGCGATATAGTTTAATCCTCAAACCACTCGGGATAGTAAAGCGGGTAATAATATCAAGAACTTTAATGAAAAATCTTAAGATAATATTTCGTTTTCTTTGCTTTTCGTAATCGGATTTGGAAAACCGGGGATTCATAATAATTCCAATCAGGCAGTAACAATTTTGATGAAATCGTCATAATCTCTAATATAATCGCTCTCTTTGTAGATTGTTGAAGCCAGAACAAGGCAAAGTGAATTAGAAGAAAAGTTTTCGAGATGGCGCCAGATGAGCTTTGGAACATAAAGACCAAAATAAGAACGATTCATCTGATAGGTTTTTTTCTGAAAACCATCATCCAGTACAACATCAAAGCTGCCCGAAAGAGCAACAATCAATTCCTGATTTTCGTAATAGGCATGCCCACCGCGAAATTCACCTCCCGGAACATCATAGACCCAATATACCCTTTCGAATCTGAAAGGGACATGATTCATAGATTCAATAAATGTCAGATTCCCACG
>CAYYPE010000013.1:0-84415 GCA_964473465.1 uncultured Hyphomicrobiales bacterium | reverse complement strand
AGTATCTATCAACTTTTGTAATTTACAAAAACCTTATCTGTAATCAAAGAACAACCCGTCAGTTAACACATACGTTAAACCATCGAATTTACAAAAACCTTATCTGTAATCAAAGAACAACGAATAGCTGAAGAGAAAGTCTTACCTACTAAATTTACAAAAACCTTATCTGTAATCAAAGAACAACACTGGATTACCTCCGGACTCTGTTATCTCGAATTTACAAAAACCTTATCTGTAATCAAAGAACAACAAGCTATCTGATTCATAATTTTTTACTTTTAATCAATATCTTTATTTTATAGGTTTTCTCCAGATTTATTTTGTTGTAAGGAAATTATTCAATAATTTTAAATTGTTCTGATTGAATTAATTGTTAATATTTTTTTTGGATATATTATGAAGTATTTATTACTACTTTTCCTGTGGTTATCTCTATTTGTTCCCTCTGAAATTCTCTCAAAACCCAAAGATAAAGAAGAGAAAAAAGATACAACTGACAAATTTGTTTCTGCCACTTTCTCAGGTTTGAATTTCAGGCTGATTGGTCCTGCTGTTACTTCCGGCAGAGTTGGTGATTTTGCCGTCAATCCAAAAAACAAAAGTGAATTCTACGTTGCTGTAAGCTGTGGTAATGTCTGGAAAACAACAAACAAGGGTCTCAGTTTCTCTCCAATCTTCGATTCTTACGGCTCCTATTCTATTGGTTGCCTTGCACTTGACCCAAACAATCCTTTTGTTCTCTGGGTCGGTTCTGGGGAAAATAACAGTCAGCGAAGCGTAGGCTATGGTGACGGAATTTATAAATCCACAGACGGCGGCAAAAGCTTTACCAATATGGGGCTTAAAAAATCCGAGCATATAGGCAAAATTCTAATTGATCCCCGCAACTCCGATGTGATTTACGTTGCTGCTCAAGGTCCTCTTTGGGGTCCCGGAGGGGATAGAGGCTTATACAAATCCACAGATGGCGGTAAGACGTGGGAACAGTCACTTAAAATCAGCGACAATACTGGAGTTACTGATGCCGTTTTCGATCCACGTAACCCAGATATAATCTTCTGTGCATCCTATCAAAGAAGAAGGCACGTCTGGACACTTATCAATGGCGGTCCTGAATCAGCTATATATAAATCAACAGATGCCGGAAAGACATGGAACAAGCTGACTAACGGTCTTCCATCAGTTGATATGGGCAAAATCGGTCTTGCTATCCCTCCATCGAATCCCGATATTGTCTATGCAACTATCGAAGCAGCCTCGGGTCAGGGTGGCTTTTATAAATCAACCGATAGGGGTGCAAGCTGGAACAAGGTAAATAGTTTCGTTTCGGGTAGTGCCCAATACTATCAGGAATTAGTCTGCGATCCATTGGACGAAAATGTTGTCTATAATCTCGATACCTATACCCATGTTACTTACGATGGAGGCAAAACATTTGTCAGACTTAGCAATAAATACCGACACGTCGATGATCATGCCCTTTGGATTGACCCTGATAACAATAATTACCTCATTATGGGGGGGGATGGCGGCGTTTACGAAAGTTACGACCGTGGCGAAACATGGAGATTTTTCCAGAACCTTCCCACTACTCAGTATTACAGAGTTACAGCCGACAATTCAGAACCATTTTACTATGTTTATGGCGGAACGCAGGATAATAACTCTTGGGGAGGTCCATCACGAACAACAAATTCTGGTGGTATAACAAACGAAGATTGGTTTATGGTTGTCGGTGGAGATGGCTATAAAGCTGTTATTGACCCCAAAGACCCAAATATCGTTTATGGTCAATGGCAATACGGCAATCTTGTCCGTTTCGACAGAAAAAGCGGGGAGGTCTTTTATATTCAACCTCAGCCGGAAAAAGGAGAAGAAATCAGATGGAACTGGGATACTCCATTAATTCTAAGTCATCACTCAAACACAAGGCTCTATGTTGCAGCAAACAAAGTTTTCCGCAGCGATGACCGGGGACAGTCATGGAAAGCCATTAGCCCTGACCTTACTCGACAGATTGAAAGAAATAAACTTCCCGTGATGGGTAAAATATGGGGTCCCGATGCTGTTGCAAAAAATGCTTCTACTTCTTTTTATGGGAATATAATTGCTCTTGTTGAATCTCCACTAAACGAAAATTTAATTATTGTTGGAACTGATGATGGTTTGCTCCAAATAACTGAAGATGGTGGTAAAAACTGGAGAAAAATTGACAAATTTCCGGGTGTTCCCGAAACAACTTATGTGAGTGATGTTTTTACTTCACAATTTAACGAAAATGTTATTTATGCTACATTTAATAACCATAAAAACAATGATTTCAAGCCATATGTTATCAAAAGCACTGATAAAGGCTTAACTTGGCAGTCACTTTCGTCAAATCTCCCGGAAAATGGACCTGTCTGGACAATTAACGAAGATCATAAAAATCCTGATTTGCTTTTCGTTGGAACTGAATTTGGAGCCTTTTTCACTATTGATGGTGGAAAAAAATGGATACAATTCAAATCAGGACTACCAACAATATCTGTTCGTGATATTGAAATTCAAAGGAGAGAAAACGACCTTATTCTTGGAACATTCGGTAGGGGGATTTATATTCTCGATGATTATACTCCTCTCCGTTATGTATCAAAAGAGATATTTGATAAAGCTTATCACATTTTCCCGATTAAAGATGCTCTGATGTATAATGAGGACGAATCAAAAAGTAAAAATGATCACGGTGAAACTTTCTACAGAGCTAAAAATCCCCCGTTCGGTGCCACTTTTACTTATTACGTTAAAGAAAAAATCAAAACTTTAAAAGATAAACGAATCGATGAAGAGAAAAGGCTCGAAAAGGAAGGCAAACCAATAGTTTATCCTACTCCTGCACAGCTTAAGGAAGAAGATGAGGAATTGAAGCCTTATCTTATTGCCAAAATTATGGATGAAAATGGGAACACTATCAGGCTCCTGTCATCATCTATCTCTCCCGGAATCAATCGACTAACTTGGGATTTGCGATACCCCGATACTTCGCCCGTAGATGATAAAACAGATGTAAATAAAAGCTCTGGTATGGCTGTAATGCCCGGGAAATACAAAATTGTTCTCGCCCAAAGCATAAATGGCGTCATCTCCGTTGTATCGGATACTGTTGAATTTACTGCTAAAGTTCTTGAAAACACTTCATTGCCACCGAAAGACAGGAAAGCCCGTGTTGAATTTCAAAAGAAAGTTGCACGTTTACAAAACGCTGTCTTTGGAGCAAATAATTCAATATCAGCTCTCAAAACTCAGTTAGCTGCTATGAAAAATGCCTTTATGCTTTCTCCTAATGTCAAAAAAGAAGCAATTATGAAAGTTACAAGCCTCGAAAGAGAATTGGATAAGCTGAATCAATCAATCAATGGCGATCCGTCCCTTTCGAAGAGAAACGAAAATCAGCCTCCTTCGATTAGCGACAGACTTATGTATATCCTTTGGGGGATCTGGTCAACTTCCTCCGAGCAAACCAAAACCCAGAATGATGCCTATAATATTGCCGGGGATGAATTCGAAAAAGTCTTAACTTCTTTAAGAAATATTGCCGAAAAAGATATTATCGAACTGAACAAAGAGCTGGATAATCTCGGTTCTCCATGGACTCCGGGCAGAATTCCTAACTGGAAGAAAGAGTAAAAAAAAGTCTAACTTAAGATTTGATGTTTGATACGAACTCAAATCTTGATAATATCCTAATCAATCAGAATATGGACTTCACTTCTTTTGTGAAGTCCATTTGTTTATTTTGTTTATATTTAAATTTACATGAAAAAAATTTGTTGAATTTATATGTTTTTTAATTTAATTTTATAATGCTAACTAATGAAACAATTGATTTTTAGATGGATATTAATACTGAAAATAAAAAATTTGACAGGGAATTTCCTGAAGATAAATTGTTTAAGGAATACTTAAAGACTAATGATGAAAAAAAGTTACTTGAACTTGTGGCTTTAATTAAACCATGGCTTAGCGGTATGATTTTTACTTTTGTTCAAAACGAGCAAACTACTATAAAAATTATCAAAGAAACATTCAAAATCTTTATTATGGAAAGAAATAGATTTAATAACTCTAAGAGAAGTATTATTTATGAGATTTACCTCATAGCAAAAAATAATAGTCTCTTTTGGGTTTAAAAAAATGACATGAAAAATAATAATTCAAATAGCAATCTTAATCAATTGTTTGAAAAATATCAACAAACAGAAAAAAGCGAGTATTTCGCCGAACTTCTAAATCTCTTGAAGCCTTGGGTCGTTGGTATTATTTCTCATTATATAAAAAATTTGGACGATAGAGATGATATATTTCAGGAAACATGGATTAAGGTGGAACAAAATAAAAATGATTTCGATAGCTCAAAATCCAATTTGAAATCATGGATTTACAGCAGATATTTAAAAGGTTTGATTTTGCATTACCTAAGGGACAGAAGAAAAAGCAATGAGCGAATGGTTCCTAATAATTTAATATTAAGCGATGAAGAAGAAATTGATTTTATTGAGTCTCTTCCAGCTGATATTGCTGATCCGGAAAAAAATCTTTTAAGGCTCGAAAGAACTTATTGGGTGAAAAAGGGTTTGCAAAAACTCGATTCTAACCAACAGGACGTTGTTTTGCTCCATCATTTCGGTGGTAAGCAACTTGATGAAATTTCTGCTATGATGAATGTTGAATATGCCACCGTTAGAACCTGGCACCACCGTGCCTTAAATAAATTAGCGAATGAATTGAAAAAGAGAATTAAATGAGCAAGAAAAATCATTATAAAGTCGTTAATAATGAGAACATTTATACAATTCTCGATGATGCCTCGTTGTTGAAGAATGAATTTCAATTATCAAAAGAGCAATCTGAAGAAATTGATAATTTTGTTCTTGAAGTCCATAGGCAGTATGCTGCAGAGAAAAAGAAGAGAAGAATTCTACTCTATTTTACTGAATCTATCGCTAATTACTTCAGCAATTTCAGAAATATTGGATATCTTAGACCAGCAATTGCTCTTGGTGTGATAATTATCTTGGTTAGCATATTTTTTTACTTCTATAAAAATAATAAGACCAGCGAACTTACAACTAATGTGAAAGATATCAAACCTGAATTAAATATTAAATCGCCTTCGACACCTGACTCAAATACTTCAACAACTCAATTAAACGAAAATCCAACCGGCTTTGATTTAAGTAGAACAAAACAAGATGTTGCAGTTAATACTCAAACCGAATTCAAAGAAAAAGATGAATCTCCACAGATATTTTTTAATATTGCCAGACCAGATTTAGATACGAATATGATGTTGAGCGAAACAAGTGGTCGGGGTCGAGGAAGTTCACAAAATTTAACACGAGAAATTGAATTAAAATACGATACATTAGTTGCTTTGCAGAAAAGTATCTTAAATGAAAATTTATTAAAAGATGCACAGAATGTTTTAACTGAAAGCATTGGGTCCATTCGTTCCGCTCAGCCAAATCCAACAATGTATTTAAAAACTGAAAGCCCCGAGCAGAACCTTGTTTTTGATGGTAAATATTACAAATCAAACTGGAAACAATTATATTACCAGAATAAACCCATTAATTTTAAAATTCGAAACGTTTATCAAAAAGACAGTTTAAATCAGTATATTTTTGTAAAATATGAATATGAAAAAACAGATAAAATTGATAAATCTCTTGATACTTTCCAGCTTGAAACTACCGGTATAAATCTTGATTCGCTTTTGAAAATGCAAGATTATTAATATTTTTTAGTCTTACACCTTTTGTAATTTTATTACTATGGCTTCTTATGGTCAGAGAAGATGAATTAATTAAAATATTGAAAAATATTGCTAAACTTCTGGAATTAAAAGGTGAAAATCCATTTAAAGCCAGAGCCTATCTGAATGCTGCCGATATCATCAAAAGTCATAATATAAATATCGAAGACGCTGTTAATAATGACACTTTAGCCGATATAAAAGGCTTTGGAGAAGCTCTTCAAAAGAAAATTACTGAATTTGTCCAAACCGGTAAAATGTCCTACTATGAAAAATTGAAGGATGAAGTTCCGGATGGGCTTTTTCAAATTACACAAATTGCTAATATCGGTCCGGCCAAAGCCAGAAAATTATTCTATGATTATAATATTACTTCTCTGGAACAGCTCGAAAAAGCATGCGAAGAAGATTTGTTAAAAAATATTAAAGGCTTTGGACCTAAATTGCAGGAACTTATCCTTGTTAGCATCCAGCATAAAAAAGCTTCAAAAGGTAGATATCTTCAGGAGAAGGCTGCACGTGAGGCAGATTTGTTATTAAATGAAATCAAAAACATTGATGGGGTTAAATGGGTCGAGATAACTGGAGATTACAGACGTTTCAGCGAAACTTTAAAAAATATCCACTTTCTAATCTCTACTGACGAAAAAACAACTCAGCAAAAAATAAACTCTCTTCTTGAAAATTATAACTCCGAAATTCCATTTATCCTCGAATTTACTAATAGTAACACATTTATCTGGAACTTGCATAAAACTTCATCCTCAGAGAATTTCAATAGAGAATTTGAAAAATTAGCTTTTTCCAAAGGTTTATCTTTGAAAAATGATTCAATTTATTTCAATAACGAACAAATTTTTCTAAATAACGAAGAAGAGCTTTATAAAATTCTTAGCTTGCAATATATCCCTCCTGAACTGAGAGAAGATGCCAAAGCTATTGAAATTTCAAAGGAATTCAGAATCCCCGAATTATTAAAGGATGAAGATTTAAAAGGGGTTGTTCATGTTCATACAAATTGGTCTGATGGAAAAAACACCATCCTTGAGATGACTAACAAAGCAAAAGAACTTGGCTTCAGATATGTCGTGATAACTGACCATAGCAGGTCCGCAGCTTATGCCGGTGGTTTGAGCATTGAGTCGGTCAATCAACAGCATTCCGAAATTGATAAACTTAATGACCAGATTAATGATTTTAAGATTTTTAAAGGTATTGAGTCCGATATACTCACTGATGGCTCTCTTGACTATCCCGAAGAAGTGCTGAAAAGCTTTGATGTTGTCATAGCTTCAGTCCATTCTTCTTTCAATATGAGTAAAAGCGAGATGACAAAAAGGATAATTTATGCTATTATGAGCCCATTTACTCACATACTCGGACATCCAACAGGCAGATTGCTTCTGGCAAGACCGCCTTATGAAGTTGATATTAAAGATGTAATTCAGGCAGCTGCCGATTATGGAAAAGTAATTGAAATCAATTGCAATCCCTATAGGTTAGATCTTTCTTGGGATAATATTATTTATGCAAAAGAAAAAGGAGTTAAAATTTCAATTAACCCTGATTCTCACAATTCTGGCACAATATCTGATATTTTTATTGGTGTTAAAGTTGCAAGAAAAGGTTGGTTAGAGTCAAAGGATGTTATTAATTGTCTGGATTATGACGATTTTTATAAATATATTAAATCATTGTAAATTATAAATGTTACAAACAATGAAAATTATGATATTAAATAAATTTATTCTATTAAATTTCATTTTCTGTGCTTTTTATTTTTCGTTTAATTCCCAAAGTATTGCTCAAAATAATAAAAACAAGAAATTAGATACTAATTCGAGAATTATGGTTTTGCTTGGCAATGTTGATTTAGGTCACGAAGTTCAAGATCTGGAACTACCGAAAATCGAAGCTGGATTACATCTTGCCTGTGAATTAAGCAAAAAATTCAGATTAATTCCAATTACCGACAGGGATTCTGTAATCAATGTCTTATCGGAGAAAAAGAAAGAGCCCTCAGCAGAAAATTTAGCAAAAGAATTAAAAGCTGATAAGGTCTATTTTTTTTTAATCAATAGATTACATAATATGTTAAGAATAGACCTGACTGCCTTCGACCAGAAGAGCCCCAAAAAAAAATATAAAGGAATTGGTTATGCTAACCTGAGGTATCGGGAGCAAAAAACTGATAAGATTATATACGACCCGGCTTTGCTAAAAGCTTTTCAAAGAGCTATTGCTGATGCCGAGAAAGACACTATGTTATATAGTCATCTTGATGAAAACCTTAAAACATTTCCCGCATCTTCATTAATTATTGGTGGTATTGATTTTCAGGAGGATCAAACTTTACCAAGCTGGAAACTATACGATAAAAAGGAAGTTACTTCATACGATGCAACAGAAGTTATTTTCGATATGATTAAAGACCATCCAAAATTTGCAGTATATGATAACCCTTCAAGGGACTCTCTTTACAGCCTTTTTCATATGCATATAGTTGAAAATTATCGTCCACCTACCTCTTTCGAAATTCTTGCTCTTAATGCTATGGAAGTTGATTATTACATAACAGGACTTTTGAAACGAACTATAGATGGAGCTATGTTGGAATTAGTATTATGCCGGGTTAATAAAAAAAGTTTAGAAGTAATAAAATCCGAAAAAGAAATGATTTATCAGGATAGCATAGAAGAATTCCGGACAGCTATAAGAAATTGCACAAAAAGAATTTTTGCAATTGAATAAATTAAAATCAATATTATTGTATTCATTGTGTTGATTTCTTAATTTTCTGCGATTATTTATTTTCTCTTATCAAAATCCTTTCTTTTTTAATTTTTTCTTATAAATTATAAATTACTATCCTCCTCCAGACCGAATTGAAGCCTCGATCGAAGCTCTGAATAATATATCCTTAAAACAATCAAAATCCCTGATTGCTTTAATTTTAGATTGAGTTATTCCTAATATTTTTATTATACTTAACAAACAACACATTAAGATTACAAAAGGACAAATAGGGTTGGTAATATTTTTTAGACAAAGTATTATTGCATTACATTAAATGTTTGAAAATAAAAAGCATTAATTTAATTGGAGGTTAAATGGCAAAATTAATAAGTCCGCACGGTAGCCCGGAATTAATAACTTTACTTCTTCAAGGTGAAGAATTAGAGAATGAAAAACAAAAAGCTGCCAAACTAAAGAAAATCAACATTACAAGTCGTGAAACCGGTGATTTAATCATGCTTGGAATTGGAGGTTTCACTCCTCTTACAGGCTTTATGGGTTATCAAGACTGGAAAAGCGTTTGTGGCGAAATGAAAATGCCAAGCAAAAACGGTTTATTCTGGCCTATTCCCATTACTCTCTCAACTGATTTAACTACTGCTGATAGTATTGCAATCGGCGAAGAAATCGCACTCTACTCTGAAGAATTCAACGAAATCATGGCAACAATGAAAGTTGAAGAAAAATACAAAATTGATAAAGAATATGAGTGCAAATGCGTTTATAAAACTAACGACCCTGAACATCCGGGTGTCAAAATGGTTATGGAGCAGGCTGATATAAATTTAGCTGGTCCGGTCAAAGTTCTTTCCGAAGGGACATTTCCAACTGAATTTAAGGGTGTTTATCAAAGACCAGCCGAATCAAGAAAAATATTCGAAGAAAGAGGCTGGAAGACTATTGCTGCCCTCCAATTGAGAAACCCGATGCACAGATCACACGAATATTTAGCTAAAATTGCTATTGAAGTATCTGATGGTCTTTATATTCATCAATTGGTTGGAAAATTAAAACCCGGCGACATTCCAGCTGATGTTAGAGTGAAATGTATTGACAAATTGGTTGAATTGTATTTTGTCAAAAATACAGTAATTCAAGGCGGATATCCATTGGATATGAGATATGCCGGTCCAAGAGAAGCTCTGCTTCATGCTCTCTTCAGACAAAATTTCGGTTGTACTCATATGATTATTGGACGAGACCATGCCGGAGTTGGTAATTACTACGGCCCATTCGAAGCTCAGGATATTTTTGACGAACTCTGGGATGGTGCTTTGCTATGCAAACCATTAAAAATTGATTGGACTTTCTGGTGCTATAAATGTGGAGGAATGGCTTCGATGAAAACCTGTCCTCACACAAAAGAAGATAGACTTCTTCTTAGTGGAACAATGCTCAGAAAAGCCCTTTCAGAAGGTGGTGAGGTTCCGGCAGAATTCAGCAGGCCTGAAGTTCTTGCTATTTTAAGAGAATACTACTCAGCTCTTGAAGAAAAAGTTGAAATTAAACTTCACAGAGCTGCAACAGGTGGTTAATAAAGCAATTAATATGTTTTTTTCATTAAATAATAACTAAAAATAATTTCCATAATATTTAAGGAGATAAAATAATGCCAAGTTTCGTATTAGTAGAAAAATGTGATGGATGCAAGGCTCTCGATAAGACAGCTTGCCAGTACATCTGCCCAAATGACTTGATGGTTCTTAACAAAGAGACTGTTAAAGCTTATAACAGAGAACCAGAAATGTGCTGGGAATGTTACAACTGCGTTAAAATATGCCCAACTCAAGCAATTGAAATAAGAGGCTATGCTGATTTTGTTCCACTGGGCGGTCAGGTTACTCCTATGAGAAGCACTGATTCAATTATGTGGACTGTTAAGTTCAGAAATGGTGAGTTAAAGCGTTTCAAGTTCCCAATCAGAACAACACCCGAAGGTTCTGCTGTTCCGGATGGTGGTTGGGAAACTGGAAATGATGATATATCAAGCCCATATCTATTTACTGAACCTGCTTCATTAAAAATGGATGACATTTTCAAGAAATAACCTGTTATTAATATGACAAAAATTCAATTAAATAAGAATTAATAAAAATAAGGAGTAAAAACAAATGACAAATTTTGAAACTGTAGAAGTCAATACCGATCTGCTTATCGTTGGCGGTGGTATGTCTGCTTGCGGTGCAGCTGTTGAAGCAGCCTATTGGGCAAAGAAACATAACCTCAAAGTAACATTGGTTGACAAAGCCGCCGTTGATAGAAGCGGTGCTGTTGCAATGGGACTTTCAGCTATTAATCAATACGTTGATTTAGTTTCCGGCAAAAATACTGTTAAAGACTATGTGGATTATGTCAGAAACGATTTGATGGGTATCACTCGTGAAGATTTAGTTGCTAATATTGCCAGACACGTTGATTCAACCGTTCACCTCTTTGAAAAATGGGGGCTTCCAATCTGGAAAGACGAAGAAGGCAACTATGTCCACGAAGGTCGCTGGCAGCTTATGATTAATGGTGAATCTTATAAAGTTGTTGTTGCTGAAGCAGCCAAAAACGCTCTCGGTATGGAAAATATTTATGAAAGAGTATTCATCGTTGAACCATTAATGGACGGCGATGTTTGCGCTGGAGCTGTTGGTTTCAGTGTTCGTGAAAATAAATTTTATGTCTTCAAAGCAAAAGCTACATTAGTAGCACTTGGTGGCGCTGTTCACGTATTCAAACCAAGATCATCAGGCGAAGGTTTAGGTAGAGCTTGGTATCCACCTTGGAATTCCGGTTCAAGTGCATATTTAACACTAAAAGCCGGTGCAGAAATGACATGTCAGGAAGTAAGATTTATTCCTGTTAGATTCAAAGATGCTTATGGTCCTGTTGGTGCATGGTTCTTGTTATTCAAATCCAGAGCAACAAGCTCTCTCGGCGGCGAATATATGGCAGAAAGAAAAGATGAATTAGAAAACTGGCTGCCTTACGGTAAAGTGAAACCAATTCCAGCTAATTTAAGAAACTGGCTTGGTATGATGGATGTTATGGATGGAAAAGGTCCGATTTACATGAGAACAGAAGAAGCCATTCAAAAAATTGCCGATGAATACAAAGATGATCCAAAAGCCTACAAGAAAAAAATGAAACACCTCGAAGAAGAAGCTTGGGAAGACTTTCTTGATATGACCATATCTCAAGCTTTACTCTGGGCATCAACAAACGTATTCCCCGAACAGGAACCATCTGAAATCGCAGCTGCTGAACCATACTTCATCGGTTCTCACTCTGGTGCCTCCGGTGCCTGGGTTAGTGGTCCAAAGGATTTAGCCCCCGCAGAATACTTCTGGGGTTATCCAAATATGTCAACAGTAAAAGGTATGTTCTGTGCTGGTGATGCTTCTGGAGCTTCAAGCCATAAATTCTCATCTGGTTCTCACGCCGAGGGTAGAATTGCAGCAAAAGGTGCCTTGGAATATATAGTTAAAGAAAATCCAACATTGAAATATGACAATGCTGTCATTGAAGAAATGAAGGCAAGAATTCTTAAACCTCTCGAAATTTATGAAGCTCATTCAAAAGAAACCAGTGACCCAAATATTAATCCGAATTATATTAGACCAAAGATGTTCATGTTCAGGTTGCAAAAAATTATGGACGAATATGCTGGTGGTGTTTCTTCACAATTCAAAACAAATAAGCCTTTGCTCGAAAAAGGACTCCAGTTATTGAATTTCTTGAAGGAAGATTCTGAAAAACTTGCAGCCGAAGACCTGCATGAATTGATGAGATGCTGGGAAAATATTCATAGAATGTGGCAGGCTGAAGCACACGTTAGAACTATTCTCTTCCGTGAAGAAACAAGATGGCCCGGATATTATTACAGGGCCGATACTCCAAAGATTGACAATGACAATTGGCTCAAGTTTGCTAATATTAAATGGGATCCAAAGACAGGTGAATGGTCAACATTCACAAAAGATATTATTCATATTTTCTAATTTATATTGCTTGGTCCCCTTTTTTAAGGGGACTAAGCCGTGTTATTTGACTTGAAGAAAGCAATGGAACATAGCATTCAGCAGCAAGATTATTCCTGCTACTGAATCCTGTGCTTCAACTTTCTTTTATTCTATATTTTAATTATTATTATTCATTTTTGAAAAGGATAAAAGAATGGAATTTTGTAAATATTGTAATTCAAAGCTCAGAAAAGTAGCTTTACCTGAAGATAATGATTGGGGTGTTGATTTCTTAATGGTTTGTATGAACGATGAATGTGGATATTATAAGCGTGGTTGGGATTGGATGTGGGATCACTATCAGGTTAAATCTTCATATAGATTTCACTACAACTCAATTACAGGTTATCAAGGACCACTTCACGTTGCAAAGCCTGAAGACTACAAAAAACAGATTATTAATCAACCTGATGAAGTGGAGGCACAGTAATGAAAACTAATACAATCAGTAAATTGAACGACACAATTATCAAAGATTACCCACGGATGAGTCAAAATGATAAGTTTACTTTTGAATGTCATCCGGGTGTATCTTGCTTTAATAAATGTTGTAATGATGTTAATATATTTCTAACTCCTTACGATATTATTCGATTAAAAAACCGTTTGAATATTTCCTCATCAGAATTCCTTGAAAAATATACCCTGCTACCAATAGATGAAAACCTAAGACATCCGATTGTCATGCTTAGAATGAGTGACGAGACTATGAATTGTCCCTTTGTTACTGAAAATGGCTGCAGTGTTTATGAGGACAGACCATGGTCTTGCAGAATGTATCCCGTTGGAGTGGCATCTCCTAACGAGGTAGCTCAAGCTGATTCAGATAATTTTTTCTTTTTGCTAAAAGAAGAAGTTTGTCATGGTTTTGACAATGGAAAGGAATGGACTATTCAATCATGGATGGATGATCAGGGAGTTGAGGAATATAATCAATATGGTGAAATGTTCAAAGATATTTCATTGCACGAAAAACTTTTGAAACTTAAAGCAATCGAACCTGTAAAGTTAGAAATGTTCTATATGGTTTGCTATGACATTGATAAATTCAGAGATTTTCTCTACGAAAGTTCCTTCTTCAAAAGATTTGACATTGATGAAGAACTGATTCAAATAATGAAGACAGATGATCTTGAATTACTGAAATTTGGTTTTGACTGGCTTAGATTTAGCTTATTTGGCGAAAAAACAATAAATTTCAGAAAAGAATATTTGCAACCTGCTTAAAAATTATATTAATAATACTCAGAGGGAACATTGAACGGCAGAACAAAAGTAAAAAGCGATTTAGAGTTTATCAGACACCTGAAAACTCATGGTGGTGATACGATGAAAAAATGTTACCAGTGTTCAACCTGCACTGTTGTGTGTTCTTTATCTCCCGAGGAATATGCCTTTCCAAGAAAAGAGATGATTAATGCCGGGTGGGGTCTGAAGGATTCATTAGTTAGCGATCCAGATGTTTGGTTATGCCATGGATGTATGGATTGTAGCTACCAGTGCCCAAGAGGAGCAAAACCTGCTGATTTATTAGGTGCTGTCAGGTCTTACATTTATAAAAACTTTGCCGTCCCCGTGTTTATGGGTAAAGCCTTTGATTCACCTAAGTATTTGTTCTTGCTTTTTCTCTTTCCTGTCTTGGTAATCATTGGTTTAATATTAGCTTCTCATGATTGGTCCTTTGCAACTTTATTCCCGATTCCCGAAGGGGCTTTTCGTTATAAGCAAATGGTTGCCCATGGTCCTCTGGAAATGCTCTTTATTGCTGGGAATATTATTGTCTTTGCTATGGCATATCTGGGTTATAAACGATACTGGGATTCAATGAAAATTAACCTGCAAGGGGAACCAAAGAAAAATTTCTTTAAAGCAGCTATTGATGTGTTCATTGAGTTTTTGAAGCATAAAAAATTCAATTCCTGCAAAACTAATACTACCAGATTTTACGGGCACTTGTTTGTTTTTTATGGTTTTCTTGGAGCTATGATTGCCACAGCAATCGTTGTATTAGATGTTATGAAGATATTTGGAGGCAAATTCTTGCCCGAGGATATGAATATGCCTATTTATCTTATCGCATCATTTAACATTAATAACCCTGAGGATGTAACTCAGATGATTGGACTTTTAACAAAATCTTTTGGCTTGTTTGCAGGTAGCTTACTTGTAATTGGTGGATTGATGATGCTGATAAAAAGAATGCAAACACAAAAAAGAGATGGAAAGTCAAGTTATTATGACTTGCTCTTTCTTTGGGTATTATGGGGAGTAGCGGTTACGGGAATGTTGCTTGTTGTTTTCAGGTTATCTCAGACGGCTATTCTGGGCTACCCAACATATTTTATTCACTTAGTCCTTGTGTTCTTCTTGTTATGGTATATGCCCTATTCGAAATTCGCACATATGATATATAGATTTTTAGGCTTGACGTTTTTAAAAATGTATGGAAGAGAAAATAAAAGAGAAATATTCTTCAGTAATTAAGAAAAAAATAACTAAATATAATGAAGTTTATGCTTCAGATTGTCAATTAATTTAGGAGCTAAAATGCCAGTAGAAAAAAAATATGAAACCCCATTATTAGACCAGTTGGAAACTGGGGGGTGGCCTAGTTTTGTTAAGGAGATTAAATCTGCTGCCGAGAACAATGCAATGGCTAATGACCTGTTAGGACTATTGGAACAGTCTTACGAGGAAAAAATTGGTCATTGGAAGCACGGAGGTATTGTCGGTGTTATGGGCTATGGTGGTGGTGTTATCGGAAGATATACCGACTTACCAGAAAAATATCCAGCTATTTCTCACTTCCACACTATGCGTGTTAATCAACCAGCTGGTTGGTTCTATACTTCAGATGCTCTGAGAACATTATGCGATATTTGGGATGCTCATGGTTCTGGATTAACAAACATGCATGGTTCCACAGGCGATATTATTTTCCTTGGTACTCGTACTGAAGAATTAGAGCCAGTATTTGCTAAACTAACCGCCGCCGGATTCGATCTTGGTGGATCTGGTTCAGATGTTAGAACTCCAAGCTGCTGCTGTGGTAAAGCAAGATGTGAGTGGGCATGCTACGACACTATGGGTTTAACCTATTATATTACAAATCGTTATCAGGATGAATTACATAGACCCGCATTCCCTTACAAAATGAAATTCAAAATGTCTGGCTGTCCTAATGACTGTGTTGCATCTGTTGCAAGAGCCGATATTTCAATTATTGGAACTTGGAGAGATGAAATTCAGGTTAATCAGGAAGCAGTCAGGGAATATGCAAAATCAGGTCTTGACATAACAAAAGAAATAGCTATGCTTTGCCCGGGTAAATGTATTGACTGGGATGGTAATGAGATTCAGATTGATAATAGTAATTGCAGGCACTGTATGCATTGTATTAACCTTATGCCTAAAGCCTTAGCCCCCGGAAAAGACAGAGGTGCTGCTATACTCGTTGGCTCCAAAGCACCAATTGTCGAAGGAGCATTGTTATCATCTGTTCTGGTGCCATTTATAAAACTGGAAGAGCCTTATGATGATTTAGAAATATGGGAAGTTATTGAAAATATGTGGGATATTTGGTGTGAAGAAGGTAAAAACAGAGAAAGAATAGGCGAATTTATTCAAAGAGTTGGTTTAGGAAACTTCCTTGATGCAGTTGGGTTGGAACCACAACCAGAAATGGTTGCCTTCCCGAGAGATAATCCTTATGTGTTCTACGAAGAATATTTCGAAGAAGAAGAGGATCAATAAATAATTTGAAATTAATATTAACAAAAATATAAGGAATAAAAAAATGTCAGATGCTCAACCAAAAAGATTAACAGATATAGGTCCACCGCATTATCAGAAATTCCTTCCCCCTATTATAAAAGAAAATTATGGGAAATGGAAATATCATGAAATATTAAAACCCGGTGTAATGGTTCATTACTCTGAAACTGATGCTAAATTATTTACTGTCAGAGCTGGTTCTCCAAGACTTTTAAGTACAAATAAAATCAGAAAATACGCTGAATTGGCTGATAAATACTGTGACGGTCACCTTAGATTTACCTCAAGACATAACGTTGAATTTCTTCTGACAAAAGAAGAAAATATTGAGCCACTCATAGCTGAATTAGATGCTTTGGGTCACCCTGTTGGCGGTACAGGAAATGCAATTTCAAGTATGGTTCATACTCAAGGTTGGATTCACTGCCATTCTGCAGCAACCGATGCCTCAGGTATTGTTAAAGCTGTTATGGATGAATTACTACCTTATTTCAAATCAATTGATTTGCCTGCTAAAATTCGTGTTGCTCTTGCATGTTGCTTGAATATGTGTGGAGCTGTTCACTGTTCCGATATTGCTATTCTTGGTATTCACCGAAGGCCACCAAGAATTGATAAAGAGAATTTACCAAAAATGTGCGAAATTCCTAATCTAATTGCTTCATGTCCTACGGCTGCCATCAGACCGTCTCAATATCAGGGAAAACCATCAGTTGAAATTGATGAAGATAAATGTATGTTCTGTGCTAACTGCTATACAGTCTGCCCTGCGTTGCCATTGAATAACCCATTGAATGATGGAGTTTCCATCTGGGTAGGAGGAAAGGTATCTAACGCCAGACATGAACCAATGTTCTCTAAATTAGCAATTCCTTTCCTGCCGAATAACCCCCCAAGATGGCCTGAGGTTACCGGTGCCGTTAAAAATATAGTAGAACTATGGCTAAAGCATGCTAAAAAACATGAAAGAATTGGTGAGTGGATCGAAAGAATTGGATGGCCCAAGTTCTTCAGACTTGCTGATATTCCGTTCCAGAAGGAACATATTGATGATTTCAAACACGCTGGACTGTCTTATAAACGTTCAGTTCATTTAACTTATATGTAAGAACACAAAAAACGGGGAAGATTTTTCTTCCCCGGAATTTTAAATTTTTTTGGAGGAAAAAATGGCTGTAGATATCGAAAAAGTTAAGGAAACAATGTTCAAACTGATTAAAGACTCTGCAGGAATGAAAAAATGGAAAGCTACCGACCTTCATAAAGCTTGCGAAGAACTTTTCGGCGATGAATATGACAAAAGAGGTGTTGGCAAAGATGCAATCAAAAAACTCGTAGAAGAAGGCAAGCTTGTTTACACTTATTTTGGCGGTAGTTATCTTGAATTGCCACACAGAGAAGGTGCGGCAAATGATTAGTTACGGGGTTGATTTTTATTTTTAACCTCGGTATTTAAATGGTTATTAATATTCCAAGATTAGTTGTTGCCGGATTATCCGGTGATTCGGGAAAAACTACAATTACTTGTGGTTTACTTGCTCAGTTTCGTTATTTGAATTACAATGTGGCAGCATTCAAGAAAGGACCTGATTATATCGATCCTTCCTGGCATGTGCTTGCATCGGGCAATAGTTCAAGGAATTTAGATTTATACCTTATGGACAGGCGAAGTATTCTTAATTCGTTCCTGTCTCATTCCGAAGGAATGGATATTTCAATTATTGAAGGTAATAGAGGTCTGTTCGATGGTTTGGATGTTCTTGGATCATATAGCACTGCTGAACTTGCTAAGCTTATCAAGGCACCTGTTATCATTGTTTTGAATATTAATAAAATGACCAGAACAGCATCTGCTATTATTAAGGGATGTCAGGTGATAGACAAAAAAGTTAATATAAGTGGTGTCATCCTAAATCAATCAGCTGGCAAAAGACATTCCGATATTGCCAAAAAGTCAATCGAAGACGATTGTGGTATTCCTGTTCTTGGAGTAATTCCCCGTCAGGGTGAAAACTATATTCTTCCTTCGAGACACCTTGGTTTGGTTACTCCCTTCGAAAACAATCAAGCTGAAATTGCCATCGAAACCATGCGTAAAATTATCGAAGATTACGTTGACATTCAGAAAGTAATTGAAATTGCAAATTATACAAAACCTCTGAATATTAGTAAAGAAAATAAAAAGAAAAGGCTAATTGGTAAAGGTCTGAAAATTGCTTATTTCTACAATAAAGCCTTTTGTTTTTATTATCCTGAAAATTTAGAGGCATTGAGCAAAACAGGAGCAGATTTAATACCTGTTTCCTCGTTCGAAACAAAGAATTTGAATGAATTTGATGGTCTTTATATTGGCGGTGGGTTCCCTGAGACAAATATTAAAGAATTGGTTCATAATACTGAATTAATGGCTGATTTAAAAAATAAAGTTGAATCAGGATTCCCGGTCTATGCTGAATGTGGCGGTCTAATGTATCTATCTCGTCAAATTGAGATTGAAGGGGTTAATTATAAAATGTCAGACATATTACCTTTGGATATTAAGATGAATAAAAAGCCGCAGGGTCATGGATATGTGGAAGCAATTATTGATATTGATAATCCGTTTTTTACTCAAGGAAAAATTATCAGGGGGCATGAATTTCATTATTCTGGAATAGTTAACCATGATGGACTATTGCCAACAATTATGAAATTAAACAAAGGCTTTGGTGCTACAAATGGCAGAGATGGATTTATTTATAAAAATGTTCTTGCTTCTTATACTCACATCCATTCATACAGTGTTTCTGAATGGAGTATGAATTTTGTAAATGTTATAAAAACATATAAAAACAAGAAATTATCTAATATTTCATAAACTTAAAAAAAAGGGGAAAATTATGGCAAAGCAGAAAGAAGTTATCGAAAATATGATTGATTTAATGCACAGATGGCAGAAAATCGAAGATGCCTCAATTAAAAATACAACTGAAATCATTAAGAAAACTGATAATCCGATTGTCCATCTTGTCATGGAAATAATCCGACAGGACTCAGTTATGCATAGAAGAGTCCAACAATTGATAATTGATCATTTTGAGAAAAAGCCAATAACAATGGATCCCGAAGAGCTTGCAAGTTTTTGGGATTTAGTAAATGAACATGACGAAGTTGAGAAAAAAACTATAGCTCTTGCTGAAGAAGCAATAAAAGATTCAAAGTCTCCAATCGTAAATTATTTATTGGATTACCTTTTGACTGATGAAAGAAAGCACGATAAATTACTCGATGAAATGGATAAAATCAAAAAAGGAATGTATCCTTATGCCGGATACTAAAATATGCAAATGAACTATTAATTATTTTGTCAATTATTTATCGGGGTAACCCGAGAGGAGAAATAAATTGTCTTTAATTGTAAAAAAGAAGAAACCATTGGGAGGAAGGTCTCTTTCTACAAGCGGTGGTTCGGGTGTTGAAACTTCACCCTTGAGACCTGAGCATGTTCAGAAAGATGCACCTTGTCACGCTAACTGTCCTAATGGTACAAAAATCAGAGAAATCATAACCACCATAGCACAAACTGAGGATGCTGGAAGAAGCTATCCCGAATCCTATCGTATAGCTTTTGATTTATTAATGGAAAGGAATCCTTTTCCCTCAGTTTGCGGAAGAGTTTGTCCTCATCCCTGCGAATCTGCTTGTAACCGGCAATACAAAGACGGTTCTGTCGCTATCAATAACATCGAAAGATTTATTGGTGACTATGCACTGGAGCATAATTTTGAAGTGAAAAAACTAACCGAAGAGACTTATCCCGAGAAAATTGCTGTCATAGGTGCTGGTCCTGCTGGATTATCCTGTGCTTATCAATTAGCCTTACTGGGCTATAAAGTAAAGGTTTTCGAAGCCTTCAGCAAACCGGGTGGAATGATGAGATATGGTATCCCTGATTATAGATTACCTACCCAGATTCTGGATAAAGAAATCGATAGAACTGAAAAATTGGGTGTAGAAATTGTCTGCAATACCGTCATTGGCAAAGATATTCCCTACGAAAAATTACAGGATGAATATGACGCAATCTTTGTAGGAATTGGTGCTCATAAAGGTAAAAAGCTCGGCATCCCGGGAGAAGATGCTGTTAACGTTTTCACCGGCACAGAATTTCTTAACAGAATCAATTCAGGTCAAAAGATAGATGTTGGCAATAAGGTCTTAGTAGTTGGTGGCGGAGATACTGCTATAGATGCTGCAAGAATCTCAAGAAGACTTGGAGCAGATGTTACAATAGTTTATCGTAGAACAAGAACAGAGATGCCTGCTATCGAAGAAGAAATCATTGGAGCCGAGGAAGAAAACGTTCATTTTGAATTCCTTCTTGCACCTCATGAATTGAAACTGGAGGGAGATAGGGCTGTTGCTATGGTTTGTCAGAAAATGGAACTTGGCGAACCCGATTCTTCGGGCAGAAGAAGGCCCGTCCCTATACCTGATGCTTTTATTACACTTGAAGCCACAACTGTCATATCTGCAATTAGTCAGGAACCCGATTTCGATGGTCTAAATAATCTTAGAGAAGGTAAAGACTGGATCAAAATTGATGAATTTGGCAGAACTAAACAGGAAAAAGTTTATTCTGGTGGTGATGATGTTGATCTTGGATTGGTTACCATTGCAATTTATCAGGGAAGAATGGCTGCTAAAACAATTCACAGCCAATTTAGAGGTCTTCCTATTGAAAAAGAAGAAGATTTACCAATTGTTGGCAAAGATAGAATTGTTTTCAGCTATTATACCGAAAAACTCAGACAGGAAATGTTAAAGCTGCCTCCTGATGAACGCCTTGCTGAAATGGAAAAAGAAATTACCTGTACTTACACTGAAGAGCAATTGATCGAAGAAGCTTCAAGATGTATGAGTTGCGGGATGTGTTTCGATTGCGGCACTTGCTGGAGTTTATGTCAGGATCAGGTGATTCAGAAACCTTTAACAAAATTTCAGCCTTATATATTTAAGCTTGATTTGTGCAAAGGGTGTAATAAATGCGCCGAAGCCTGTCCCTGTGGTTATATCGAGATGAAAAATCCGCTAACCGGACAGTATGCAGAGCGTGATAAAGAAACTGGAAAAGTTATCTATTAATTCATATATTTTTTGTTATTTTATTTTGGAGTATAAATATGCCACTATTTGAATGGGAAGATGTAAAAATTATGGTTGATGAAGATGGATTTATGGAAAATCCCGAAGAATGGAACGAAAGAATTGCTCTTGCTCTTGCATCAACCGAAGATATTACCGAGCTGACTGAAGACCATTGGAAAATAATTAACTACTTGAGAGACTATTTCAAACAGTATGGAATAGCTCCTATGATTCGTAAATTATGCAAAGAAACTGGCTATTCTTTGAAAACCATTTACGAACTATTTCCATCAGGTCCTGCTAAAGGAGCTTGTAAAGTTGCCGGGCTTGCTAAGCCAACAGGTTGCGTTTAATTTTTGTTCTATATTGGTTGTCCCTTCGGTGTTTTTATAAGAAGGGTAAGTATTTTTAGTTATTCAACTTGATCGTTAGCTTATTTGTCAATTAAGGGACAACCAATTACTTAATTCAGTCTGATCTGTATTTCTTCTTTAAAATGCAAGTTGTTTTGCTTTTTTCTGATTGATTTTATTTTATCAACTTAGGTTGTGTCATGATTATAATTTACATACTAACCATTCTAACAATTATAACATTTTTTGTGGCTGTTATTTCTAAAATTATTAGAATTGCCTCTGCTCCCGTACATTTAAGGTGGGAGCTATATCCCGTTCCTCACGAAGGAGGAGGCAAGGCAAGTTATGGTGGCTCAAGACTCGAAGAACCTGACTGGTGGGAGAAAAAGATTCATAAAGACAGTCTCGGCGAGCTTAAGGTCATGGTTCCCGAAATTGTTTTTCTTAAAGGTGTTTGGGAGCATAATAAACAATTATGGCTTGGTTCTTATCCATTCCATTTTGCTTTGTACCTTTTTATTGTCAATATTGCCTTATTTTCTCTCGTTACCTTTCTAAAGCTTGTTGGATATGATATATTATTTTCCGGGAATGTCTTTGGGCAGATTATTAATTATGCTATTTACATCTTTGCCTGGACGGGATCTATCTTAGGTCTCATTGGCACACTCAGACTTCTGTTCTCAAGAACAATTGATCCAAACCTATCCAAATATAGCTCAGCAAGTCATTATTTTAATATAATTTTCATAGGTTCATTATATTTTACTGTTTTCCTATGGCTAATCTCTGGCAGAAATTTTGTTGCTGACTTGTCTAATTTTTATTATGGGCTGGTTACTTTCTCAACCGCCGTTCAATTGCCAACTGTGGCTTATTGGCATATAATTCTTTCATTGCTCTTCATTGCTTATCTTCCTTTCACTCATATGTCACACTTCTTTACTAAGTATTTTACTTACCATCAGGTAAGATGGGAAGATGAGCCTAATATTCCGTCGAGCAAATTGAACAAGAAATTATTAGAACAACTGAATTATCCTGTTTCGTGGGCTGCACCTCACATTGGTGCTGACGGAACAAAATCATGGTTAGCTATTGCTACTGAAATACCTCATAAGGAGAAATAATATGTCTGATAAAAAGATTGATATAAAAGTTACTGATATTAGTAAAGGTCAGGGTGTACTGGTTCCTGTCGAACCTGTTGATGATATTAAATTACCTCCACCATACGATAAGCTCGAAGAACTTCCGGGTTTCAAAAAACTCTCCAAACAATCTTTGGATAATTACGATGGTTATATTGATGGTGTGATTGCTGTTGGTGTTCCAAAGCCGAAAAACGAGGAGGAAGAACAAAAATTAGTTGAAAGTTTTCTCTCGGGTTTGATGAAATTATTCAGCAATGAGAACAATTGGACCTTTCTTCAACCCCTTGTTCTTTCTATGGAGCATTGTGCGAAATGTCAAACATGCAATCACGACTGTCCGGTTTATGAAGCAAGCGGAGAGCTTGAAATTTATCGCCCTACTTACAGGGCAGAAATTCTAAGAAGGTTGTATTTTAAATATGTTAAACCTGGGAGCCCATTACTGAAAAAATTTCAATATGGTGATATCGAATTGAATTGGACTCTCATCTCCAGATTGGTTGAATTAAGTTATCGCTGTACACTCTGCAGACGATGTGCCCAGAGCTGTCCGATTGGTGTTGATAATGGATTGATTACTCACGAACTTAGAAAGCTTTTCAGTCAGGAAATGGGTATTGCTCCAAAGGAACTCCACGATAAAGGCACAGTTCAGCAACTCGAAATTGGCTCCAGTACAGGAATGAACGCTCTTGTAGTTAAAGACAATGTCGAATTTATTGATGAGGACATGTCTGAAAAAGTTGGCTTCAAGGTCGAAACAAAATGGGATGTCGAAGGTGCCGATGTTCTTTTGATTCATAATGCTGGTGAGATACTTGCATGGCCTGAAAACCCCGGTGCTTTTGCTATTTTATGTGAATTAGCTGGTATAAAGTGGACATTATCAAGCGAAGCTGTCGGCTATGATGGTGTTAATTATGGCTTGTTCTATGATGATGTTCAACTTGCAAGAATTGTTGTTAAACATGCAGAAATTGCCAAAAAATTAGGCGTTAAAAAAATCGTTATGGGCGAATGTGGCCATGAAAGCAAAGTGCTCGGTATAATAGGGGAGAGGATTATTGGTGGTGATGTCCATACAGAGAACGCTCTAACATTTATGGAAAATATAGTTAATAGCGGAAAATTAAATTTAAATCCTGAAAGAAACTATTTCCCTGTTACTCTTCACGATCCGTGTAACCTTGTCCGAATTATGGGCGTTGTTGAACCTCAGAGAAGGATCCTAAGGAAAATTGCCCCAAAATTCAGAGAAATGACTCCTCACGGTGTTAGAAATTATTGCTGTGGTGGTGGGTCTGGATTTGCTGTTATGTCCGGTAACAACTTTGCCGATTGGAGAATGCATTTCAGCGGAAAAATGAAATTCAAACAAATATTAGATGCTTTTGCCGATGAGGACTTAAACTCTAATTCTCCAAAATATGTTTGTGCTCCCTGTTCTAATTGCAAGGGACAAATAAGGGATATTCTTGATTTTTATGGAGCAAAGGAAAAATCTGGTATTTATTACGGTGGTCTTGTTGAGTTAATTATAAACGCAGTTGATGATATCAAAGAACCTTTTATTAATTTCGATATGATGTAATTACTCTTATTTTTTTGTGATATAGGCTGTTCGTTTTTCCGAACAGCTTTTTTTTATTTAAATGACTCAATTCAACAAAAAAAGGCTGTCCTCTTGGGACAGCCTTTTGAATATCGTAATTACTTTAATAATTACTTAACTATAACCATTCTCTTAGCTAATGATGTACCATTTGCATAAAGTATATAGTTATAGATACCACTTGAGAGATTCAAGTCAGCGGCACTGATTTCAACATTGTGCATACCGGCAGATACCGTATTATTTAATAGTAGGGCAATTTCTCTACCGAAACTGTCAGTGATAACTAACTTGATATTTTCAGCATTTGGTAGATAGAAGCTTATGGTAGATTTATCTCCGAATGGATTTGGCTTGTTGGAGTATAGAATAATGTCGCCATTTTCATTTTCTTCGGAGCCCATAATGAAGAATGTTGTAATTGCAACTGTGAATTCCTTGCTCCATACTTCTCCACATGGGTTGGTAACTTTACATTTGTAAACACCAGCATCCGGATCATCTGCATTAGCTTTTAGGTATGTTGGATTTGTTTCATTTGCAATTTCAGCATCATCTTTGTACCATTGATAGCTTAATTGTCCACCATTTGCGGTGATTTCAAGCTTTAACTCTTCACCTTTCTTAACACTAACACTTTCATTTGGCTGAGTGAGAATAACAGGTGTAGTCAAAAGAGTTAATTCAGCATCGTTAGTAGTAGCAGATTTGTTGCTGTATTCAGCTGTTATTTTGCAAGAATATTTGCCAGCATCATCTGCCTCAGCATTTGCAATCTTTAATGTATTTGTTTTGGTGCCGCTAAATCTTCCTTCATCTTGTAATGGTGCACCATCTTTCATCCATTGATAGTGTACTTTTACGTTCGGAAGAGTAGCCTGAGCATCAACTGTGAATGATGCTTCTTCGCCAATACATACACTCAGATCACTGGGCTGAGTATTGATCACAACATCAGGTAATTCAACTATAGAAATTTTGTCTGAACTAGCTTCACCACAAAGACCAGTGATTTTTACCCAGTAATCATCACCGTAATCACTTGGTTTAATATCCCTAATTGATAAAATTGATGATTTGGAACCAGCAATTCTGTCGTTGTCACTTAATGCTACGGTGCCGCGATACCATTGAATCTGTGGTTGATACATCACAGGATCGTTCTCGTAAATATGCATATCAAGAGTAAAGTTGACAACATTTCCGGGATCTGCCATCTGTGTTCTTGGTTGAGTTGTAATCTCTGTTGTTCTCAAAGTATAGAGAAGAACTCTTTCTGTTGTAACATCATCAGCTCCGCCTGTTCCTTGAATATCGCAATAGTAAACACCACCCATTTCGTGCGTTAATGGTGGCAGATAAAGTATTGGATCCGTTGCTTTATCAATTGCAATTCCATCTTTGTACCATTGATATGTTAATTCACCACCAAAATCAATATTTGCAACAACAACAAACATTAGGTCGGGTGTACCAATACAATTGACTATCTCTTTTGGTTGATCAATGATTGTTATTGTTGTTATGATATTATCAGCACCAGTATAATAGATGTTCTTGATTCTCTGTTCGTTTGTAAAATCAAATTTCTCAATTTCATCTCTTAGAGCTCCAACATCCGGTAATGGATAGTTATAAACAACTTCTGGATTAATTTTTGTTAGCCTGAAATCTGTTGGTCCCATAAAGAATAATTCTGAATTGACAGAGGTTAATTCTTGACCTGTCAGATTTCTTAACGATATAATATTAGCTGCAAGTGAGCCATTAACATTTCCGATATTTGCTCCGGTCGAGAAGAAATTATTTTCATTTGACTGATAGTCAAATGGTGCAGTTCCGGTCAATTGGAATGCAATACCAACGCCATTATTGTAGAAAATATTTCTCTTCATATTTAAGCCACTTCCAACATTTGTTATGTTAACTGTTGGTAAGGTGCCAGTTGCAACAAAAGTATTATAGAAGATATTTGAAGTGTTTGGATTGTTAATCATTAAGCCAGTTCCTACATTTGTTCCGATCATATTGTTTGCAATCCATCCACCGGATCCGTCGCTAATCTCTAAACCTGTCTTGCTCCCGCCTGATAGCATCACTTTGTTATAATAAACCTTAGCAAATGAATTTGAGTTTAGGAAAATTCCATGAAGGTTTGTTCCCTTTATGTCATTATTTTTGATAATAGCAGGAGTTGAAGAGTTAGCAACACCCGAAAGAAGGACTCCGGCTCTATTTATAGCTGTAGAGGTTAATGAAACATTAACGATATTATTTTGCAAGTTTAAATCTGTCATACCCTGCAAATACATTCCATGTCCGTTTGTTCCAGCGATGCTGTTACCTGTAATTTCTGTGGGTCCAGCTGTTGATGAATTATGAATATCAATAATACCACCGACAAGTGTACCAAGATCTGGAACTGTACTTCCAGAGAAACCATTGATTCTATTGTTTTTAATTGTTGTTGCATTCATAGTGTAAATAGCTGTTTCGTAACCCGGTAATGAGAAGAAGTTATTATCAACTATTTGAACACCTGTTGCATTTTCAATATGAACACCTTGCCATGTAAAGTTTCCAAAGCTGTTTTCTTTTATATTGAAATTGGAAGACCATACACCTGTTGGCGAAGTATGCCACAGTGGAGCCGATCCATTATTAAATACATTATTAAGCAATGTCAGGTTGCTCAACGGATTGTCTAATGATTTAATCAGAACGAAATCAGCTGTTTTTGGAGCGTTTGCTTTTCCATTGAAAACGCAATTTGTAAATGTAATATTATTATTTCCGTTCGCTAATTCAAAGATTGTTGCATAATTTGCTCCATTAGCATTGAAGGTGAAATTATCAAAAGAAATATTATTATATCCATACAATTTGAACAAGAAATTGTCGGCTGGATTTGTTGCACTATATTCAACTATTACATCATAATTGTTACCGCTTATTGATTTAAATGTAATGGGGTATTGTCTTGTGCCTCTTGGCATTACAGTTATACCTGCTTGATAAGTTCCAGGTCGTACAAGTAATGTTACTGGTCCGGCAAGTCCCCAGTAAGAAATAAAGTCCATGACGTCTCTTATTGATTTGTAATCTGACCCTATTGGACCTACAGTATAAGTTCCTCCTGAAAGTGCTTTATATACTTCGAACTGTCCTCTGTCATTGTCAGGAACTTCGTCCGGAACACCATTTGGTAACGATGTCCATGCTTCAATCAGATACGGTCGAATACCTGTTCCAAAATAATATGTTCCGCAATCAACTATCATTTCCTCACCTCTGGCAAGGTTGATATTGGAAACCTGTGTTGGTGTCTGTGTTACTCCATCAATTGAATAGTTTACTACTACGCTGGTTAATGGTTTGGGGGCATAGTTTTTAATTTTGAGAAGAACGTGTTGGTCACCGACTTCCAGTGGTAGCATTGCTTCTGCGTCAATGAAGCCAGCATCATTTAAAATCGGGCTTACAGAAATTGTTGACCTGTCGTTAGCAGCATTAGCATCTGGATAATTGTTAGCTTCTGTATTTGTTCCTCTTGGGTTTGTTGTCCAAGCTGATAATGTAAATGGTCCCCATGGTGCAGCTGGTGTAAAATTATAACCTGAATGTAATGTGACTTCTTCTGTTTGATTTTCTGCAAGGCTTCCAGTCCAGTTATATGGCGTTTGGGAGACATTATCAATTGACCAGTTGATTGTAACACTTGTTAAAGTATTCTTACTGAAGTTTTTCAAAGTTACTTTGATTGGCTGGTTATTATCTGAATTAAACAGATTTACCGGAGAAGTAAAGTTGATGATTCCTGCATCGTTTTGAATAACATAGGTTGCATTAACATAAAAATCAAGATAACTTCCATATGTATAAGCATTTATGCATGCATTATCAGGACAGTAACCAGAACCATAATAATAGCAATAATAGTAATATGTATTTAGAACTCTGAATCTTCTGCTTCCTGTTGTTCCAACAGATGGTAATGAAAAAGTTCCACTAAATGAAGTTGAGTATGAGCCACTACCTGAGTAATACATTCTTTCGTTTGAATCAAATACGTAGTTATTGTTTGCATCGCACCAGAGTGCTAATTGTTGTGGATAAAGATACCATGAATACCCGTAATAATAATAGTATCCATAATAATCGCCACCCATCCAGTAGAATGAATAAGTAGTGTTTGCCTGTAGGTTACATGTTCCACTATAATACATACCATATCCAGTGTATCCATAATAGCTAAATAAAGTTGTTCCACCAGAGTTTCTGATGATGAACTGGTTTGTTCCCATAGGACCGTAATTAAAACGAGGTGTGCACCATTGTGCTTCTAACTGGATCGTCCCAAGAAAGAGCACAATAAATGATACAATTGCCAGCATAATCTTCATTTTTAGATTGCTGGCTGATTTTGTTAGTAATTGGTTCATGTTAATCCCTTAAAATTGTTGAAAATAATTATTTAGTAAAAAAAATTTATTTCTTGAACTTTTGTAATTCGATTTTATTTATCAGACAAATATAATAAAAAAACATAACTTATTTTAGTCATTTCCATCAAATATATATACCTTAAGTATAAAAAAAGTTTCACCCTATTCTGAAATAATTTTCAGAATTTTTTAACATTTTTATCATTTTTTCTTTTAATGTCATATTTTCTTTCAATCTCAGCTGCAAATCCTTTTCTAAAACAAATAAAGCCTGATTTTTTGCCTTGCTAATTATGTCATAATCCTTAACTAAATTTATATATCTGAAATCAGGAATACCTGATTGCTTCAATCCGAGTATATCACCCGGTCCTCTAAGTTTAAGATCAACTTCCGAAATTTCAAATCCATCTGTTGTTTTCTCCATTGTTTTTAATCTGATAATTGATGCAAGCTGCTCATCCTCTTTCATACCTTTTCGGTTAATCTGGTATTTAAAATTATCCTTAGTTATAAGAAAGCAATAAGCCTGCCTCTCACCCCTGCCAATCCTTCCTCTGAGCTGGTGAAGCTGAGATAGCCCGAACCTTTCGGCATTTTCAATTACCATTATATTTGAATCTGGTATGTCTATTCCAACTTCTATGACTGTCGTAGAGACAAGAATCTGATACTTTTTCTCTAAAAAATCCAGCATAACTCTCTCCTTCTCTGTCCAATTCATTTGACCGTGTATAAGCCCGATTGAAAGCTCGGGGAAAATTTTTTCGGAGAGATATTTATAATGCTCTGTTGCTGCCTTCAATTCTAATTTTTCTGATTTTTCAACTAATGGATATACTATAAATGCTTGCTCGCCAACTATGACTTTTTCCCTTAAAAATTTATAAACTGAATGGATTTCGCTTTCGAAAATGATTTGAGTGATAACAGGTTTTCTGTTCTTTGGCATTTCTCTTATGATTGATACATCAAGGTCTCCGTATAGCGTCATTGTCAATGTTCTTGGAATTGGGGTTGCTGTCATAACCAGAACGTGCGGTATTGAGCTTTTGTCCTCAAGTGATTCAGAAGCCATTTTTATCAGATTTGCTCTTTGGGCTACCCCGAATCTTTGTTGTTCATCTATAACAATCAGCCCAAGATTTTTATATTTTATTTCATTTTCGAACAATGAGTGGGTTCCGATTATTATATTCGTCTCGCCCAATTCAACAGAATTTATATTTTCTCTCTTATTTGATGTTCTCAATCCACCTGTCAATAAACTGATTTTGATATCTGAATCAACAGAATTCATAAATTTGGTGATTGTTCTGTAATGTTGCTCGGCAAGAACTTCTGTCGGAGCCATCAAAGCTACCTGAAATCCATTGTCAATTGCTATAAGCATTATTATTAGTGAAACAATAGTTTTCCCGGAGCCCACATCTCCTTGCAATAACCGGTTCATTGGTTTTCCGGTGCTTATGTCATCAGCAATTTCTCGAATTACTTTCTTTTGATCTTCTGTCAATCTGAAAGGTAAATTATCTACCAATTTCCTTGCCAGTTGACTTCTGACGTCAAATTTCAATCCGGAATGGCTTTGCTTGAAATTGCTTTTTATTATATTGACAAACAATTCATAAAAAAATATTTCTTCAAATTTGAGTCTATAATTTGCCAGATTGGTTTGTGAAATATTTTCAGGGAAATGAAGAATACTGATTGTTTCCCTGATCGAAGGCAATTTATTCGCCTCTAAAATATATTCAGGAAGTGATTCCTCTATTTTGTCAATACAAATCGGGAGAATTGATTTTATTATACTTCTCAGGGTCTTATTGTTTATTCCGCTTGCTTTCATTTTTTCTGTCAATGGATAAATCGGAAGAAGAACCCCCTTTGAATAATCAATTTCCTCTGTTTCATCTAATTTTGTCAGTTCGGGATGATGAAATGTTACACTTCCATTCAAATCAAGCTCAGGTTTGCCACTTAATACTATCAGATCTCCCTCCTTAAAAGAGCGTGAATAGTAATCAATCCTGTTCCAAAAAATTACTTTCGCAGCTGCCGACTCATCTTGTATCTTATATATCAGCATTCTGCGGTTCTTTCCATATTGTTTTTCCTGAACAGAACTTATTCTGGCTATGAGTGTGTTTTCGCTTTTCAAATTAGGGATATTGTTGAAAAAAACATCTTTTTCAGCACGAAGACTGACCGCTAATTGCCTGATTGAACTAACAACTGCCCGATCAATATAGGCTCTCGGAAAATAAAATATAAGATCTTCGGGTGTCAGAATTCCAGCAGAGGCTAATGCTTCGGCTCTCTTTGGACCTACTCCTTTCAGATATTGCAACGAAGTATAATTTTTTGCACTGTTATCAGACATTGATATTTTTGTTATTTTTATTAAACAAATTTAATAACAAAATTTGATTTTAAGGATACAATAAATTATCATAATGAATATTACTTTAAGAATAGCTCTGAAATATCTAACAACTTTCCGTTTTAACCATTTCATCACTTATATTACTTTAATTTCAATTATTGGGATTGTCATTGGCGTTGCTGCTTTGATTATCGTTATTTCTATTTTCAACGGTTTTGCTGAATTTACTGAAAATCAATTGCAAGCTTACGATCCTCACCTTAGAGTTTCCCCAAAAAATGGACAATGGTTGAATTATGTTGAAGTTATATCTAAATTTAACAATTTTTCCGAAATATCACATGCTTTCCCTGTTATTCAAGGCAGGGTTATTATTTCCAAAGATAAAAGCCTAAAGTCAATCTCTCTAAATTGTTTGAAAATTGAAGATTTCAAAAAATTGGAAGGTTTCACTAAAGCCAAAATCTACGGCAAACTGAATATTCAACCCGATGGAAGAAAATTAAATTTACTCGTTGGGGCTATGGTAGCTGATGACATGAGAATCCTTCCTGATGACACGGTTCGACTTATGTCCCTCAATATGATTGAAAAATCTTTGGTCTCATTGAGCTACTCTCCGGGAATTCAAGCTAATATATCTGGAATTTTCCAGTCAAATAATATTGAATACGATAATGATTATGCCTTTATTGATTTCGAAACTGGTAAATATCTTCTTAATCCTCCTCCTAAATCTGCTTCTATGGTTGATATTGAACTCTTAGACGGGAAAAAAACTTATGAACTACAAAAAAAAGTTGCCGATTTTTTCCCTAATCTTAAAGTTGAAACTTGGTATGACCTACACAAAGAATTATATAATATTATGAAACTTGAACAACTCGGCGTTTTCGTTGTTTTGAGCCTCATTATTTTAATTGCAGTCTTTAACGTTCTGGCTTCGCTCGCAATGACAGTTGTTGAAAAAAAACAGGATATTGGTATTTTAATGTCATTAGGGGCAACCTCTCCTATGATAAGAAAAATATATCTTAATATTGGTTTGACTATTGGACTTTTCAGCACTATCCTTGGAACAATCATCGGACTCTCGTTTTGTTATGGGCAGATTAATTTTGGTTGGATTAAGCTTAGCACCACAAAATTTCTTATTTCCACATTACCTTTATCAGTAAACTTTTTTGATGTTCTTTTAATTTTTTCTTTTTCGCTCTTGATTTCCTTTCTTGCTACTATTTATCCTGCTAAAAGAGCAGCCGATATGATAATAATTGATGCAATTAGGTCTGAATAGTTGCAATTTTTATTTTTTTCTTTCGATTTATTTTTTTATTCCTTGTTTTTTTAATTTTTTTGAGACAATATGAAAATTACTGGTAGAATTTTTTTATTAGTTGTCCTTATTCTAAGTTTTATCTTTCAATCAATTGCTTTCGATGGAAAAGATCTGGTTCTTATTCATGGTCAAGTAAAAGATTCTGAAACAAATAAACCTCTTGGAGTTACTATTGTCTTTTTCAGCCAGTCCGGCAAGCAAATACAGGCTAAATCCAATTCATCTGATGGCTCTTATCAGCAGGTTCTTCAAGCCGGGGAAAAATATTATATTGTTTTCAGGGATTATGTCCTTATGGGTGACAATCCTGAATTGGAGTTAGATAAAAAAGGTAAATATACTGAGATCGAAAAAAATTTCAGCGTTAGGAAAATCGAAACCGGCTTGCCAGTATGTTCATTCAATCCTTTTAAACCTAACCTTCCTGATTTGATTGCAAATGATTTTCTATGTTTAAATGAATTGAAAACTTTCCTCGAAAACAACCCGAAAGTTAATGTTATTATTACTATTCACACTCATGATTCTAATCCTAAACCAATAACAAAAAAAGTTTCATATATTGATTCAAAAAATAAAACAAAAACAAAAAAAGTAAAGGTTTCTACCGCAGAACAACTTCAGGAACTTGCTGAGAAGAGAATAAATTCTATTAAAAAACTATTAAACTCATTGAATATCAGCGAAAGAAAAGTTACTTTTGAAGTAGATACCAGACCAGACATGACAAAAAATCCTACGGACAAGAAAAAATCTAAATCAAAAAATGTGATTTCTTCTCTTCCAACAGTATACATTAAAGTCGGGAAAGTGCTGAATTTATAATTTTTATTTATGAAAATAAATTCATAATTTTTATTTTTTTATAATAAAATTTATTAAATGAATCTATTATTCAAATTCTTGCTATTCATCTTCTCGCTCTCTATTTTGAAAGCTAATGACGGCACTTTCCTATCAAATGGCAGCATTATCTATCCCATCAATGAAACCCGTGTTTCCCTCGAAAAGGAAATCCTGAGCTTTAAATGTAAAGATGGTATAGCAAGCGTTAATGTTTATTTTGAGTTCAATAATCCAACTACCTCAACCATTAAATCTCTTCTGGGTTTTGTTTCTCCTTTTTATTATTATGATATGATGGAACAAAACAAACCACAGAACTTAATTAGAAAATTTGTCGTTATTTCCAATGATAAAATTCTAACATTTTCCAGGAAATGGACAAAATGCGATACTTGCCAGTTGTTTGACTTGCCCGATAACTTCGAGGAAGAGGATTTCTCAGGTCAGATTATTCACCTTTTCGATATAGAATTCAAACCCGGAATAAACAAAATTTCTCATAGCTTTGAATTTAGTGCAAGTAGCTATGTCTTCCTTCAGGAAATTTATACTTATATTCTCCAGACCGGGAAAAAATGGGCTGGCGAAAAAATCAAAGATTTTACATTAGAAATTGATATCGGCGAAAATCAGCTTTTATTTCTGGATGATATTTTTGGGAAAAAAGCTGATTGGAAAATCATCGGGTCAGGTAAAATATGCAACGAAAAATTAAAAGACGATATTTTCGAGGACTACAATATTAAGCTTGTCAGACTTAATTCTGGCTCTTTGATGATTCATATTTCTGACTTTGCCCCCAAAAAAGATATTTATTTTGGTCTGATTGATAGAACTTGGTTTGTTAGCCGATTGTTCAACAAAGGTAAATTCTCCGATGACTTCCTTTTAGCATTGTCTGAAATCAACTACGATGATTATTATAAAGAAATTCAAATTTCTGACAAAGATTTGCAATTGCTCCGAAATCTTATCTATGCACAATATAACTATGATTTCAAAAACAAAGAATATAAAAATTTCTTTAGTCAGTTTGATTGGTATATGCCCGACCCAAATTTAAAAATGGATAATATTAATTTATCAGAAAATCATAAAAAATGTCTGAATAGAATTTTGGAACTTGAAAAACTTAAAAAATAATTGTAACTTTTTTATTCTGTTTGTTATAATACTTTATTCGTGAATAAATTAGATATGAAAAATAAAATATTTAAGTTCATTTTGGTTTGTATTTTGTGTGTGGCAATCATATCATTCGTTGTATTTTTAGTTAACTTTTTAATAAATTAATTCGGAGTTTTTTATGAAAAAAAATATGGGTACTGCAGATAAAATTATCAGAATAGCATTAGCAATCATTTTTGCTATTCTTTACTTTACAGGAACTATAACAGGTACATTAGCCATTATTCTTCTTGTTCTTGGAATAGTTTTTGTTCTGACAAGTCTTGTATCATTCTGCCCATTATATGCAATTTTTGGCATAAGGACTTGCCCCTTACCAAAAGACGAGAAATAAACAAAGCAGATTCAAAAAAAAGGGGACTGTCTCAAAAAAACAGTCCCTTTTTAGGGAAAAATTAAACTATTCTTACTTTATCTTGATATCATTAATCGTTCAATGATAATCTCCTCACTAAAATGTATCACAAGATTATATATACCAGAAACAAACCCGTCAAGCCTTAATTTCATGAGCGTAGATTCTCTGTCTGATTGAATGATTTCTGGTTTGATTTGAAATTCCTTTCCATTCACATCAAACATCCTGATTTCTGGCCTACATTCATCTAAATTATGAATAAAGATATTAATATAATCATTAGCCGGAGTTGGATAAACAAGGATAGAAATTTCTGATTCGGGAAATACTCCATCTTGATTAAAAATATCCTTATATCTTGCAGTTCGTTGAACAAAAGGATTATTTGTTGAAGTACTCTTGTTGAATCCTGCTGTGGCTATTGCAGGATTGCCATTGTAAGCAAATAACCTTATCCTGTAGCGTGTCAATGCTGTCAGTCCTGTCATTGATATATTGCTACCGGTGCCATAGTAAATAATTCTGCTACCATTACTGCCAGAAACAACTTCAGGAGCGGAACTAAAATCAGTATTGTAGGTATAGTAATATTCACCGGATTGAGGAATATCATTGACATTAAAATCATTACCTGTTTTAACAACAACCATTGTGCCATTGCCATTTCCATTAGACCAACCAATTGACATACTTGTGTTTCTTACATTCCAAGTAGTGATATTACTACTTTGATTTGTTGGTGGGGCATAGTAGCTTAATGTTGTAAATTCAACCTCATCGCCGTAAGCTGTTCCTTCATAGTTAGTAGCATAAGCCCGCACATAATAATGAGTATTAAGAGATAATCCAGTCAGGTTGCTATTAAAAGAGCCCATTCCGTTGCCATTAGTAGTATAGTCATCAGCAGTTGTAGGACTACCGGTAGTATTCCAGCAAACACCTCGTGCAGTAACCATTGCACCGCCGTCGTCAGTAACATCCCCTCCTGACTTAGCTTTTTCTCCGGTAATGTCGGAAACTGAGTTAGTATAAACAGTTGGTATATCTGTCTGTAACAGTGCATTATAAATATTCCAGAAACCAAACTTTCCTTTACAATTACTATTTTGTGACAATCCAATGATTGGTTGTCCTAATGTACCCTTTAAAACAAACTGGTTATTTGAAGAAACTCCTCCTCCGTAAGCGATAACAGATGCTTTGAACTTGTAGTTTGAAGAAAACACTTCACCACAGGAAATAAAAAATATGATAAGAGAAATAAAGCAATAAGAAAACTTTAAATTTTTCATAAGATTTACCTCCCGAATCCACCACCTTGATACACTGGACCTACTATAGGCTGTCTCGGTAAGAGTTCATTTCCTTCGACAAAAATACCAAGGCAATATGATGTAGTAAAATCAAGATTTATTGGATTTATACTTCCAAGAATAACATTAAAAACACCATTATCAAGTTCGACGCCATTGTGTGTTTCTTCCCAAACAGTGACAGGACTTTCTTCTCCAATCTCACTTTGATAAAATATCTTAAATGTAAAATTTTTACTTCCTGATAATGGTAATCCAGTGATATAATCAGTCAATAGACCCTGATATGAAAATTTCATAAAATTTGATTTATCAATTTGTGTAAAAGAAATTTCGTTACCATAATCTGTGGCAACTGAATTCGTTGCATATGCTCGAACGTAATATGTTGTATTTGGTGATAATCCTGTCAAGTTGCTCGAAAAGATACCAGTTCCATTTCCATCTTCAGTATGATCATCTGCAATTGTCGGACTCCCTGTTGTATTCCAGCAAACACCGCGTGCTGTTACCGTTGTACCTCCGTCGTAGGTTACTTCACCTCCTCCAGAAGCTGTTGTTGTTGTTGTACTTGAAACCGAAGCAGTTTCTACTACTGGAGATGAGTACTCAAATGCCATAACATGATCTGAGAAACAAGCAACTTGAGTCCAGTTAGTAGCACTTCCAACTTGTACTGGGGATAACTTGGTAGAAGTAGTCCCATCTCCTAATTGGCCGTAATAATTATAACCCCAAGCCCAAAGAGTACCATCTGTCTTTATCGCTATGGTATGAGCATTACCACCATCAACTTGAGACCAATTTGTTGCGCTCCCAATTTGTACTGGGGATGTCTTATTAATAGTAGTCCCATCACCTAATTGGCCAAGTATGTTCCGACCCCAAGCCCAAAGAGTGCCGTCTGTCTTTATTGCTACCGTATGAAAAATGCCACATTCAACTTGAGCCCAGTCTGTGGATGTTCCTATTTGAACTGGGGAATTTCTTTGAATATTACTCCCATCACCTAATTGTCCATAATAATTATCCCCCCAACCCCATAGACTGCCGTCTGTTTTTATTGCAAAAGTATGAATCCCTCCGCAAGAAACTTGAGCCCAGTTTGTGGAACTTCCAATTTGAACTGGTGATAACCTATCGGTGGTTGTGCCATCGCCTAATTGGCCAACATAATTTGCCCCCCAAGCCCATAGAGTTCCGTCTGTCTTTATAGCTACTGTATAATCAATGCCACAGGCAACTCGAGCCCAGTTTGTGGATGATCCTATTTGGACTGGGGAATTTCTTTGAATAGTAGTCCCATCACCTAATTGTCCAGAATAATTGTAACCCCAAGCCCATAGAGTTCCGTCTGTCTTTATTGCTATTGTATGATCACCACCACCATCAACTTGAGCCCAGTCTGTGGAACTTCCAATTTGTACTGGTGATAACCTATCGGTGGTAGTCCCATCACCTAATTGGCCATAAGAATTATAACCCCAAGCCCAAAGAGTACCGTCTCTCTTTATTGCTATGGTATATGAGCCACCAGTAGCAACTTGAGCCCAATCTTTGGCAGTTCCAATTTGTACCGGGGATGTTCTATTAGTATTAGTCCCATCACCTAATTGGCCATAGGAGTTCTTACCCCATCCATAAAGGTTCAGGCAATGCACCTCATAAGACAGCACAGATATTAATGTTAACAAAAACAATATGTAAATTAAATGTTTCATAAAACACCTTTTTAAAAATTAATAATCAAATCATTCATTCAAATAATTTTTTCAGAATTTTCATAACATAAGTATTGATGTTTTAAAAATTGAATTAAAACTTTTATTATTTCCAATTTCAGAAATATAAAAAATTATTTTAGAAATTAAAAACATTTTATTTAACTTATATAAAAATTTATTAATAATATTCGTCAAAATTGTATTCTTAATAATTAATCTTTTAATTTTTATATTGTAACTAATTAATTACCTCATCTTTTTAGATATTTCAATTATCTGAATTCTTATCCATTGCAAAAAAAGAGGTTGTTACGTAACAACCCCCTTTGAAATCAGCAATTTCAACCCCTACTTCACCAGAACGACCTTTTAGTTTTGTACGAATTTCTTGCCTGTTGTCCTTCAGGTATATATTTCGCTTGGCAAATCTTTTCCATCTAACTTGATTCTTTTTCTTTTCTTAGCTTCAAACAGAATGTTGAATATTCTTTATCTTGATATCATTAATCGCTCAATGATAATCTCATCATTAAAATTTATAACAAGATCATATATACCAGAAACAAAATCATTAAGCCTTAATTTCAAGAACGTAGTTTCTCTGTTTGAATGAATGATTTCTGGTTTGATTTGATATTCCTTTCCATTCACATCAAACATCCTGATTTCTGGACTACATTCATCAAAATTATGAATAAAGAAATTAATATAATCATTAGCTGGAGTTGGATAAATAGAGACAGAATTTTCTGATTCGGGGAATAGATCATCCTGAGCAAATATCTCCTTAAACCTCGCAGTTCGTTGGACAAAAGGATTATTAGTAGCAGTACTCTGGTTGAAACCAGCTGTAGCTGTTGCCGGATTCCCATTGTAAGCAAATAATCTTATTCTGTAACGGGTCAATGCAGTAAGTCCTGTCATTGATATATTGTTACCGGAGCCATAGTAAACAATTCTGCCCCCATTACTGCCAGGAACAACTTCGGGAGCGGAACTAAAATTAGTATTATAGCCAGTGTAATATTCACCGGATTGAGGAATATCATTGGCGTTAAAATCATTACCTGTTTTGACCACAACCATCGTGCCATTTCCATTTCCATTAGCCCAGCTGATTGACATACTTGTGTTTCTTACATCCCATGTAGTGATATTACTACTTTGATTTGTTGGTGGGGTATAGTAGCCTAATAACTCTAATGCCATAGTATGTGAACCACCACAGGCAACTTGATCCCATTTAGTAGCAGTTCAAATACTTACCGGGGATGATCTGTCAGTATTAGTTCCATCGCCTAATTGACCTTTAAGGTTATTCCCCCAAGCCCAGAGGGTGCCGTTTGTCTTTTTCGCTATTGTATGATAATCATCACTTGATACTTGAGCAAAATTACTCCCAATTGAATGGAGTACAATCTGACTATTTTACTCCAAGTTGGGATCTCTCATTACTACCCCACCCATAAAGCTTTTTAGAATGTGCCTGATAAGAGAATGCAAAAATAAATGTTAAGAAAAACAAAAAGCAGAAAATCTTTTCATAAACCACTAAAAATAATAAAATTATTTACTTAATTAAATTACTAATCAAAATTTTCATTACTGAATGATTTTATAGCTAATATTGATTTTTGATATCGTTCGGATATAATTAAAATTTGATTTAAATAAGAATATAATTTATTTAAATTAAAATAATTTTTTTATATAAACATAATTTGCCCTTCATAAAAATTGAATATAAAATGAGTTTTGGTAAGTTACCCTAAAAAAGATTCAACAGGAACTCTGTCTATGTTTGGTAAAAAATAATCATTATAGAAGCATTAATTATTATGAAAATAATATTAAACTCTTTCATTCCCGTTCAAACTTGAATTTACAGCAAAATATAGCAAATTTAAATCGTATTCTTATTATAATCTTAGAAATTATTTTATTTCAAAGTAAATCACAAAAAAATGTTTCACCTTAAACTTCTCATACCATTTTTCGACATTTTCTTCTAAAAGTATGCAGTATGATTGAATTGGAGATTCATCTGCAAATGGAGGTGTATATACCAGAATTGGGTATTCCTTGTTAACAGGAACTTTTATTTTATTTTCAGAACATTTAATTGCCTCTCGCAAAAGATAATTTTTTCTCCCCTTTAAGTTTTTGCTAAATTTGATACCAGGATATTGAATATATAGTTTGAAAATATCATTTTATATATTCCAGATATGGTAATTAATAAAGAATCTCTGCCCTCACTAAAACCTGCTTTTTCGAGCATATGCACAACATGTATCAATGTGTCACCATTGACAACAATAGGAATTTTTTCAACCTTATTTGAAAAATTTAAGTCGTCCGATGATACAATTTTACCTTTCTTGAACTCTTTTATAATAAAATTGAATACTTTATTTTTCAAAAGTGTGTCTTTGCTAATAATTTTAATGATTTGAATGTCAGCCAATTCACAAATTGTTCTTATATCATCATTATCAACACTTTTGAAATATAATTCTGTACTGTCAATTTGCGAAAAAAGCATCAGAGGCATCGCTAAAATTAATATTAATTAAAATGTTTTCATAGTCAGTCTCTTATGTATTGTGTATAATATTCTATTTTTATGTCTTTTGTAATTTTTCTCAACCTTTCATATTTGTTTTAAATTAGTATGTCAGCACCTCTGACTCATAACCTTTGTTGAAAAAATCACCTGATTTGTTTTTCAATTTATTTGTTCGACATGTTGGTTCAATATATTCATACTAAAACAAAGTTAAGAAATATTCAAATATGGCTTAAAAATATTTCAGGCGGTCTGTTAAAATTTAAAATAACTCATTTATAAATTTATAATAATTCATTTATATTTGAAATTTAAATTAACACATTAAAAAACCTTATTTTTACATTAAAAAGCATTATTTCATTAATATAATTTATTTCCCCTCTTTTCTGCAAACTCTTCATAAATATTTCAAAATTTACTAAAACATAATATTTCAAAAAATATATTTCATTAATTGGAGAATTATAATTTTTATGAAATTCTGAGGGGAGATTAAACACCAAACCCCAGCAGATTGGACTTAATGTCAGTCACACCCTACTGAGGAATTGATTGTAAAACGAAAATTGATTTAATTATGTCTTCTGTATGGATTATTCAATTCGCTGAAAAGATTGAGAATCTCTTCAATTGTTTTATTGCCAATATTACCCTTGGTGTGTTCTCGGACAGAAGCCGTTTGTGTTTCAACTTCTTTCTGTCCAATAATAAGGGCAAAGGGGATTTTTTTCTGCTCCGATTCCGCAATTTTTCTGTTTATTTTTTCGCTTCTAAGGTCAATCTCGGCTCTTATACCTGCTTTATCAAGCTTCGAGAAAAGTTCATTTGCAAATTCGTGCTGGTTTTCCCCGATTGGAAGCACGTTAACCTGAACCGGAGCCAGCCAGAAAGGAAAATTACCCGCAAAATGCTCAATAAGAATAGATAAAAACCTTTCAAGGGAACCAAATGGTGCCCTGTGAATAATAACCGGCCTGTGCTTTTGGTTATCTTCTCCAGTGTATTCAAGCTGAAATCGCTCGGGCATAACATAATCCACCTGCACTGTTCCAAGCTGCCATGAACGTCCCAAAGCGTCTTTCACGTTAAAATCTATTTTTGGTCCATAGAAAGAGGCTTCTCCCTTCCCGATAAAATAATCCAGCCCCATTTCATCGGCAACTTCCTGAATTACCTTTTCTGCATGGTTCCAGCTTTCTTCCGAACCGACATACTTTGAGGAATCTTCATCTCTGAACGACAATCTTATTTTTACGCTCATCCCGAAAGTATTGAAAACTAATTGAGTTAGCTCCACGGTTTGCTTGATTTCATCTTTTAATTGCTCTTCTGTGCAATACATATGTGCGTCGTCCTGAGTGAAACCTCTAACCCTTGTCAAACCGTTTAATTCCCCAGATTGCTCATAACGGTAAACAGTTCCGAATTCAGCTAAACGAAGAGGTAAGTCCCGGTAGCTTCTCGGTTTTGAAGCATATATCTGATGATGATGTGGGCAATTCATCGGTTTTAGCAGATATTCTTCTTCTTCAATCTTTATAGGGGCAAACATTGAATCGGAATAATAAGGATAATGCCCGGATGTTTTATACAGATTGATGTTGCCTATGTGAGGCGTAATTACCTCAACATAGCCTCGTTTTTTTAATTCTTCAGAGATAAAAGCTTCCAGTTTCCTGCGAATAATTGTTCCCTTTGGTAGCCAGATTGGTAGCCCACCACCAACATTAGGAGAAATCATAAACAGTTCGAGTTCCTTTCCGAGTTTGCGATGATCTCGTTTCTTAGCTTCCTCAAGCATATAAAGATAATCATCAAGCATTTTTTTCTTTGGAAAGGTTATCCCGTAAATCCTTGTCATCATATTTCTGCTTGAATCTCCTCGCCAGTAAGCACCGGCAACAGTGAGCAACTTGACATATTTTATATGATTGGTATTTGGTATATGGGTTCCACGGCAAAGGTCAACGAAATTACCCTGTTTATAAAAAGTAATCTCTCCATCATTCAACCCATCAATTAATTCAAGTTTATATTGATCACCAATTTTTGAAAAATAATCGTAGGCTTCTTTCTTTGATATTTCAATTCTTTGATATTCTGCGTTTCTTTTTGCCAGTTCAAGCATTTTTGCTTCTATTTCCGGTAAATCCTCCGATGATAGTTTTTTACCATCAGGCAGGTCAACGTCATAATAAAAACCATTTTCTATAGCGGGTCCAATACCAAATTTAACGCCGGGATATAGTTCCTGTATGGCTTCCGCCATTAAATGAGCCGATGAGTGCCAGTAGATTTCCTTACCTCTTGGGTCATCAAATGTTACTATTTCTATGGCTGCGTCTTTATCTATTTTTCTTGATAAATCATATTTTTCGCCGTTAACAAATATTCCAAGAGCTTCATTTGCTAATCGTTCAGATATTGAACGTGCTATCTCTAAGCCAGTAACTCCCTCAGGATATTCTCGTGTATTACCGTCTGGAAATGTAATTTTAATCATTTGTTTACTTTAGTTCAAACAACATAACGAAAGCTAAACGAAAAGAATGATTTATTATTTGAGTTGTTATAATTTAATTTTTTCAATAGTATATCCATCTTTTGAGTCTTTGATAACATACCCTTTCTCGGTTATTATTTTTCTTAATCTATCTGCCTCATCAAATTTTTTATCTTTTTTGAGTAGAAATCTCTGCTCAGCAAGTTCTTGTATTTCATTAGGGATAATAACATAATCATCTGGCTTTTTGTCAATATTCCACGCTTCAAAAATTTGATTTAATTTTGTGAAAAATGAAATTAATTTTTTCCTTTGCGGTATTTTTATTGATTCAGCAGGATTATTATTGATAAAAGTGAAAATATGAGCTAAAGCTTTTGGTGTGTGTAAATCATACCCAAGTTCCTTAAACACTTTTTCTTTTAATTCCTCCACATCAGGAGATTTGTCTCCCTGATTATTCTCATCAAACAGAGAGTATATATAGTCTTGAATCCTCAATCTCGCTTTTCGGGCTGCAGTTATCCCATTAAACGTAAAATTATATATTGACCCATAATGTGCTGAAAGCATTGCAAAACGAATGTCAACCGGGTCAATCCCCTTGTCTTCGAGGTCTCGAAGAGTGAAAAAGTTGCCAAGTGATTTGCTCATTTTTTGACCCTCAACCTCCAGAAATTCATTATGGCACCAGATTGCTGTCGGGTCTATTCCAAAAGCGGCTTTGCTTTGTGCTATCTCATCTTCGTGATGGGGGAATTTCAGGTCAATCCCACCTGTATGAATATCGAACGGAAGCCCAAGTATTTCTTTTTCCATAACTGAGCATTCAATATGCCAACCGGGTCTGCCATCACAATTCTGACCGTCGAGTTCAAATTCCCAATAAGGTTCGCCTGCTTTTTTTGCTTTCCACAGTGCAAAATCTGCTGCTTGCTCCTTTTCATACTGATCTGAATCTATTCGCTCTCCCGAGCGGAAATTCTCAAAATCTATCTTGAATAGCTTGCCATAAATATCAATTTTTCTCCATTCTGCAACATTGAAATAAACTGATCCGCCAGAATAATAGGATAACCCTTTTTTGTAGATTTTTTTTATAGTATCCTGTATTTGTAATATATAGTCTGTTGCTTTGGGTATCTTATAAAAATGTTTTAAATTAATTTTCAGCTTACTAATGTCTTCAAAGAAAGCTTTTTCATAATATGAAGTAAATTTTAATAAATTTTCAAGTGGATTATTTGTTTGCTCGCCCATTTCTTCTTTCCATTCCTTGCTTCCAATAGCAGAATCTCTGATTGTTTTATCATCAATGTTGGTTATATTCATTACCCAATGAACCTTAAATCCGCCCACAACTCTCAATACCCTTTGAAGCAAGTCAGCAAAAAGAAAAGATCTCATGTTACCTATGTGAGCATAATTATAAACCGTCGGTCCGCAGGAATACATTCTGATTGTTGTTCCGTCCAAAGGTGTTACATGTGATAACTTATTGCTTAATGAATTATATAAGTAGATCTCCATTTTAACAAATATTCTCTTAATTTATTTATATAGAAATTTTATTACTTTACTTTCGTAATTTAATGATTGTGATTATATAATAAAAATCTTTTATGTTTTTAAAACTTATTTAATTCATAATATTAAGAATGAAAAATTTAAACGCTGAATTTATTCTTGGTGCAAGCAAAGTATCTCAATTTCCTTTGATTGACAAACCTGAGGTGGCTTTTACCGGCAGATCTAACGTTGGAAAGTCTTCTTTGCTCAATAGTATCGTGCTAAGAAAAAACTTAGCTAAAATAAGTGCTACTCCGGGGAAAACTCAGCAAATTAATTTTTTTGATATTGAGAACAAATGGATTTTTTCGGATTTGCCCGGTTTTGGTTATGCCGAAGTTCCCAAATCATTAAAGGAAAGCTGGATAAAGCTTATCTTTGAATATTTTAAAATCCGGGAGAATTTGCGTCTTGTCTGTCTTCTTGTTGACAGCAGGCACGATCCGACTAACATTGATATGTCATTAATGGAATGGTTCGAAAATAATAATAAAAAATTCATTGTAATATTAACAAAATGCGATAAAATCACTGAGAATCTAATTGCTGAACGAAAGTTACAGGTTGAAAATCTTCTTAAATTTTGTAAAAACAGCCTTGAAGTTCTTCCTTATTCATCTAAAACTAATATGGGTAGGAATGAGTTATTAGCAATAATTAAAAGAATTTGTAATTAATCAGAGGTATTAATGAAAGATTTTGAACAAAAAATTAAAGATTCTATTAATTCCAGTATTCTAACAAAAATGTCTTTGCTTGAACTATGCTCGGATTCAATCAAAAAAACAGGTTTGGTGCTATCAGAATGTATCAAAAATGGTGGAAAAATATTATTCTGTGGAAATGGTGGTAGTGCCGCTGACAGTCAGCATCTTGCCGCTGAACTTGTCATTAGGTATCGTAGCAGCTTCAATAGACCTGCCATCCCCGGAATCGCTCTAACAGTTGACCCTTCAATTATGACTGCTGGTGGCAATGATATTGGATTCGAGAATGTCTTTGCAAGGGGAGTGGAAGCTTATGGTAAACCAAATGATGTGCTCGTAGGAATTTCAACAAGTGGTAATTCAGAAAATGTTCTTAGGGCTGCAAAAAAGGCGAAAGAAATTGGTATGAAAGTAGTTGGTTTGCTTGGTTGTGGTGGCGGTAAAATTGCTGAATTCTGTGATTGTTCTGTAATAGTTCCTTCTGATATCACAGCCAGAATTCAGGAATCACATATATTGATAGGGCACATCTGGTGCGAAATTATTGAAGAATATAATTTTGAATGATTTTTGAAAAAGAATTTTTTGATAAAAAAAAATTTATTATTTTTGTAATCTTGTTTTTGCCACTTTAGCTCAGCTGGTAGAGCAGCTGATTTGTAATCAGCAGGTCGTTGGTTCGAGTCCGACAAGTGGCTCATATAGAATTAAAAAGGCTTCCCGATATTTTTCAGGAAGCCTGTTTTTATATTTCCCTTATACTTAAACCCGGTTGTGGATTACCCTTTAAAAATTCCTCAACAAATACGTCAACATATTTATCGGAAACCATTAGAACATCAACGTTCCTGACCGCTCCCATTAATTTTCCTATTAATGTTAGCAGTTCGTAAATCATCTCGACAGGAATTTTTCTGATTCTTGCTATTACATTATCCTCGTTGATTGTAACAGAAAAATTTTTTTGTTCTAAAATTCTTGCAATTGCCTGAGCTCTTCTTGATTTTCGTGTAATGTTTGAAGCACCCCCACGAAAATTAAAATTAATATAATTGCTATTGTTTTCTGACGATGCGAAAGCATCAAGACGAGAAAAATGATAACCCAAACGGGAGAAGAAATTAATGTAGTTCTCAGATATTAATGCATAACTTCTTGAACCAAGGCTTACATCCGATCTGTCTGGGTCAACTATATTACCTAAAATTATTCCTGCAAATCCTTTTGTATCAACTGGTAAATGTCCTGCCCATTTCAAACCCGGTGTTGTCATTCCTTTAATCAAATACTGCATTGGTTTAGATATGATGTCTTCCGGTGTGATTTTATTGCCTTTTATATCTTTTCTCAATCCATTTCCAAGATCAATCACCAGAATATCCAGCGGCACGTCAAACACAAGTTCATAAGTTTTTCCGGAATCTATAGTTGTATTGTCATAAATAGAAAAAATCGTTCTCATTGCTATTTCATGGATAAATCGGATTATATCATGAATTGTTTCGCAATGAAGAGGACTGAATTTTTCAGATGATGGATCGTAAAGATTTAATTTGAATATATTTCTTGTTAAATTATGCCAGATTTTATAAATAGGGCTCTTTATGAAAGGATTTTCTAAATCTATCTTGCTATTTTTATCCTGCACCAGATCTTGAATTATTCCCTCGTAAACTCTGATTTCATCAGCAATAACAGTTACCTCAGTCCCATTTTGTAATTTTGCACTTGCATCCAGAGTGTTTGTGATAAAAGGAACATTTAATTCTCTTGCTATTATAGCAAGATGCCCTGTTGTGCTTCCGAAATCAGATATCAAAGCTGACATTTTGTGTAGAGCTGTTATGAATTCGGGTAGATTTTTCTTGGCAACCACTACTGAGCCATAGGGAATTTGAGATACTTCTTTAGGCGCATTTACAACAAATACCTTTCCACTGCCAACACCATGACTGGCACAATCGCCCTTATTGATTAACACTTTATAATTTTTGTCATAGTCTTGAACAGAATATGGTTTTCTTGTATTTAATGTTAACCTTTGCCTTATTTTTAGATTTCTTGATTGTAATATGTATATTTCACCGCTTTTATCAATTGCCCATTCTATATCCTGAGGATGTTGGTATCTTATTTCAATCATTCTGGCATAATCCATTAACTTTTTTAGCTCATCCTGTGTCAGGTTTGGTTCTGAAAGGTTAATATTTTCTAAATTTGAAAACCTGATGGCTGTGTCTTTTGAAATTGCAGTTCTTAATAAATTCTGATTTCCGGGATTAAAATCTACCTTAAGTTCCCCGTTTTGTCTTTGAACTATGTATTGTTGTGGCTGCACTTTCCCCTCAACTACGAGGGATCCGAGCCCCCATACAGATTGAATTATAGCACCTTCGACCAAATCGTTTGGATCTTTTGTAAATAGAACACCAGCCGATTTTGCGTCAACCATTTTTATACAACCAGCTGCCATAGGCATATCTTCATCCCTTAATCCAGATAAATACCTGTAAATCACTGATTGGGGAGAATACTTGGATAGCATTACATCTATGACAGCGTCAAAAACATTTTCCCGGGAGATATTCAAAAAACTCTGATGAAGCCCGGCAAATGAGTGCTTTTCTGAATCTTCCCCGACAGCACTTGAACGAACAGCAACGAAAGTTGATTCAACGTCGAAAGTTTCATCAAAAGCATTCAAGATAATTTTCTCAAGGTAATCAGGTAATTGGGTAGTTATTATTAGTGCCTGAGCTTGTCTGGAGGCATATTGAACTTCCGCGATATTATTAAAATCAACATCATAAAAAATTTCGTTCTTTTTGTTCCTTAGGTTTTCAATCCTCATAATATCTTCGAAGAATCTGACAGAAATACAAAAGCCATCTGGAACCGGAATCTTTAATTTGTTCTTAATCTCTCCGAGACGAGCCATTTTATGACCCACTTCAAGAAAATTCTCTTCTCTTATGAATTTTAAATTATATGTGTAAGGTATACGGGTAAATAAATCTTCTATTCTTGTGCAATACTGACAATCCATGTCTGGACATATTAAATCCTCTGGACATGTGATTCTCGGGGTTAGAGATTTGTAGCATTTTTCGGTTATATTTCTTAGCTTGTCATGCAATAATCTGTATTTTCCACCTGAGATGAAAATTAGATTATTTATCATATTCTCGGTTTTATTTAGCAAAATATTAAGCCTTTTATGTGCATATCCCCTTGAAAATGGAGTTCCATAAACAATCATATCTGCCAGTTCTGACATAGCTTTGTGAGCGTCGTCATTGTCAGCAAGTATTTCCTGGAATTTTTTGAACTTTTCCTGAAAACTTACTTTGTTTTCTTGGTTATTTTTAAATATTTTTTGAAGTAATTTTATCATAAAAAAAAAGCTGTCAAACACATTTAAGACTGATTATATCTCAATTTTATTTGACAGCCGAGAATAATAATGATTCAATTAGCCATACATTTTCTTTTCTTTGTATGCCGAGGATATTAATTTATATGTTATAATGGTGCACATTAAAATTGCAGCTGCCATTATTATAACACCTGAAACAGGCTTCAACTCAGTAATATTAAACTCAACCTGAATTTGTTTGATAACTAATGAACTTGCTGCACAAAGTATCATCAAAGCAAATAATAATCTGATACCATATCCTCGGATGTATTTAACAGCTGTAACACCTATTTGAGCCCCAATTGCTGCACCTATAAGCATTAATACCGCTGCAATTATATCCGTTCTGCCTTTTAATGAATATGTAAAGCAACCGTATGCACCATCAAGCATCACTATAAACAGATCTGTTCCAACAGCAATTGCAGTCGGCAATCCAAATATATAAATAAGGGTGGGCATCACAATGAAACCACCACCAACACCAAGAAAGCCTGATATGGTTCCTACCATGAAAAATATAAAAATAATAGTCCATAACGACAATGATGATATATTTGACCTTGGAAATTGAATAACAGGAGGAATTTTAATATCTCTGATTTTTTCAACCAACGATTTCTTATTGCTTATTATTCCATTTTTTGCTGCTATTTCTTTCCTCTTTCTTATTACCGCATAATCATATATCATAAAGCTTCCAAGTGCTATTAACATGCAAATATAGACCCATCTGACAGTTGATTCAACCAATCCGATTTTTTCCAGATACATTATGATTTGAGCCCCGAATTCAACCCCCGGTATCGTTCCTAAGATAGTAAATGCACCAAGCTTCCAATCAACATTTCCCATTTTATTATGTTTTTTGGTTGATACTATTGATTTTCCGAAGATATGGGCAAAGTCTGTGCCAATAGCATAAGCCATTGGAAATCCGAATATATTAAGCGCTGGTGTTACAATCCAAGCACCGCCCACACCAAAAAAACCTCCGAGAACACCTACACAAAAACCGATTGTTACAAGTAGCAGAACGCTGAAATTTTGCTGTGCAATTGGTAAGTAAATATTGAATATATCCATTTTTTCCCCTCCCTATTCGTGATGTGCAATTTTTGAAACATCCAGTCCAAATATCTTTAGAAATAAATCAGTTAACACCCCTAATATTAAGCCAAAAATTCCCATTGTAACTGTTACCAGTATTGCAAACAACACTTTTTCATCATTATAAAGCTGTGCTAACCATAATGTTATTCCAGATAGTTGATCCAGTGGAACTTTGTCTGGAATTGGTTCGCCCTCACCTCCGTGAGCTAATGCTAAATAAGAAGGAAAAAAGATAAACGATAAATACAGCAATGTGTGAGCTATCCTTTTCAATAATATCATCTTTCTCTCCAATTAATTAAAAAAAAACTATACAAACCTTGAGCAATGATTTTAAAAATATAATAATTAACTTGCTATCACAATAACTAATATTCTAATGTAACCATTCTGTGCTTCTTTTTTAAACATTATCCTTACTTTTTGTCATTGGTATTATTATTGTAAATTCCGCCCCTTCGTTGAGCTTGCTTTTCACTTCTATTGAACCGCCAAGATTCTTTACTATTGAATAGCTTACCGATAACCCCAGGCCGGTACCTTTTCCTGTTGGTTTTGTAGTATAAAATGGCAGAAAAATTTTGCTGAGTTGTTCTTCGGTCATTCCGCAACCATTATCTTCAATTTTAATTATTACTGAATTATCATTTAAATCTGTTGATATTTTGATTTCTCCTCCGGATTTTATTGCATCGTGAGCATTATTAATCAGATTGATTATTACCTGTCTCAACTGGTTGCTCGATGTGAGAATTTCAGGTATATTCTGATTTAATTTTCTTGTAATTGTTATATTATCAATTTTTAACTCTCTTTCAAAAAATCCACTGACAAGGTCATCAATTAATTCATTAACATTAACCCATGTGTCTTTTTCATCTCTTTGCCTTACGAATGTTAACAGTTTTTTATTAATATCCTTAATTCGATAGATTGCAGAATTGATTTTTTTGAAATGAGCTTCCAAATCTTCGATTTTAAGATCATAACCAAATTTTGGGTCTGCCAAATCCTGCATCAAACCAATCTCGTTTGCAATTATATTTAATGGATTACCAATTTCATGAGCAATTCCTGATGCTAATTCACCAACTGTAGCAAGTTTGGAGGCATGTTCAAGTTGTAGTCTTACAAGTATCCTCTCTTTTTCGATTTCTACGATATTTTTTGATCTGAAAAATATTACAAGCATCAGAAGCAAAATAACCGATGATGAAACAATTAGTAATGTAATTTGTTGATTAAAAAATGACTGGACATATTCTTCTTTTTCTATTGTTACAACTGCCCAGTTTACTTCATTTAACCGCGAATATGCAAATTTTCTCGTTTTGTTATTTATTTCATATTCGCTGACCCCGAGCAAGTTATCATGCGGAATCTGAAATGGTGATTTTATTATTGGTTCAGATAATTCTTTTGGAACTAATTGATATATACCAGAATCATTTATAATCAAAATATCAACATCTTTAGCTTTTTCTGTTGAAGTCATGTAACTGTAAATTATTTGGGGGTCAATTGAAATTCTGAAAAAATATATTTTATTCTTATCAATTTTCTTTATGCCAATGGTAAAGTGAGGTGCCTTTCTGAAACCAAGATATATATCAGTTATAACATATTTTTTTGTGCCGGATTTCAATTCTTGATACCATTTTTCGTTTGAATAGTCCTTGTTCTTCAATTGTGTTAAAGGTCCGGAATACAATATTTGAACAGAAGTTGTATCAAAATAGCCAATATCAATAAACGCATCGCTTTGTTTTTTCAAATCCTTCAATATATTATCAAGTTTTATTGAGTCTAATGGATAAATCAATTCAGGTCGCTCTATTGAATTAATCACATTTATCAATCTTTCGATAAGATATATATCCATCAATCTAGATTTGCTTTCGGCTATCGAGATAAGATGCTGTTCTCTGCTTTTTGTCATTAAATGATTATATTGATAGAAGAAATAAGAAATCAAAATAAAAAGTGGAAGTATATATATCAATATCAAACGAATAAAATAATTTCTTCGCAAAGAAGAAAACATTTTCCTTGTGTTGGGATTATCTATTAACTCACTTGTGAGCTTTTCAAAATATTCTTTTGGTTCAGCTTTTTTCATATTTTTGAACTTAGAACCATAAATTAATTTTAATCAATGTCTTCATTGATAAAATCATCAAGCGAGTTTGATTTTGTTTTTTTTCTACCAGCTTCAAGAGCTAATTTAATAACAGATATTAACTTTTCGATTTCAATTGGTTTTGTTATGTAACAAAAAGCACCAAGCTCCATTGTTCTCGAGGCAACTTCCTCCGAGCCATGTGCGGATAAAATTATAACTTCTGTATTTTTTTTCTTTTTCTTTATTTTTTCGAGAACTTCCTCCCCGTCTATTCCCGGCATTTTTAAGTCAAGTATGACTACATCAAAAGGATTTTTTTCAATCAGTTCTAATGCTTTGATACCATCAGGGGCTTTCGATACCTCAAAGCCCCTCAGTTCCATCCTTGTAGTTATAGTATCCAAAAAATCAATTTCATCATCTACTATTAATAATCTGATTACTTTCATAATTTTAGATTTAATACCCTAATATTGGAAAAATTATTGGCCAGTACACAGCCATAAAGACTACTATCACAGCACACAAAATCAATGCAAATGGAATAGCCACTTTAACAAAATCAATTTGTCTGAAATATCCGGTGCTATAAGAAATAATCGTTGGTGGGCATCCAATTACCAAAAAAACAAAAGATGTTGTTACCGGAAGGCTCATTGCAGTATATAACCTGTTCAATCCAATTTCAACCGACATTGGGTCTAATATAGGCAGGCATAAGGCTGTGGCTGCTGAATTGCTCATAAAGCTGGTTATAGTTGAAGCAAAAAGTGCAATACTATAATATACCACAATTGTTGGCTGATCTTTAATCAATGGGAAGAACTGATCTGCAAGCCATTTGCCTGCTCCGGTTTCAAGCATTGCAACACCTAAAGACACTCCTGCTCCAAATACAAGCCATGCCTCCCATGAAAACTTCTGTATAGCTGTTTTGATCGTTACAAATTTAAAACTGAAAATTGCTATTAAAGCCAAAGCTGCAACTACACTAACATGCAGATGGGTGAAATCAGATAATGTCCAGAATATAAATGCCAAACCAAATATGAGTACAACTCCTTTCTCGTTTCTTGTCATTGGTGGCATTTTATCTGTTTTTATCTCTGCAGGGAATTCTTTTACTTTTGGTGGCATAATTATCCAGCACACAGCCCATGTTGCAATTGATGCAAAGATTACAATTGGCATTTGTATTACCATCCAGTCAAGAAATCCTATATGAATTCCAATATACTTTTCAATAAAATCAACAGCAATAGGATTTCTTCCTCCACCAAGTATTGTACCAAATCCGCCTGCTGAAGCCGTCAAGGGAATCATAATTGTAAAAAATTTAGAAAAATTGTTAGACTTTTCAGCTGTGATACCCATCTTGTAAAACACTGGTATCACTGCAAACAAGAATATTATTGTTATTGTAGCATCATGAAAAATAGTAGATGCAAATGACGATACAATTGCTACTACTAAACTAAATCTCAGCACATTTGTTCCAGCAATTTTTATCGCATAATGCAACAAACGTTTAGCTATTCCAACTTCATTGAGGATTACTCCAAACATTATAATCATCAAAACAAACATTACTGCCGGGTTAGCGTATGGTTCCCATGCTGCTTCAGGTTTTTGAATCCCGAACAGTACTAATCCTCCACCAACAAGGAATGCCGTTACTCCAATTGGAACAGCTTCAGTTACCCATAATAACACAACAGTAATTAATAACGCTAAAAATTTGTGTGCCCTTTCTGGTATACCCTCAAATGGTATCAAATAGATTAATATACCTGCTGCAAGAGAAATTGAAACATACAATAGAGTCTTTTTCCAATTTGTTTCTTTTGTCTCTCCTTCTTTTTCGGAAATTAATAGTTTTGCTTTCGCACGAGCATCATCAATAATTCTAATTAACTTATCAATTTCCGCTGGTTTTTGAAGGTATGTGAAAGCATCAAGCTTTGCCATTTGTACTGCCGATTCCGTCGAACCATGTCCCGTTAATATAATTACCTGTATATTGGGATTTTGAGCTTTTATCCTTCGTAGCACTTCCTCTCCGGGCACGTCTGGCATCTTTAAGTCCAGAATAACTACGTCTATATCTTTTTCCTGCTTAATTAATTTTTCAATATCCTTTCCAGAATCTTTCGAGATAACCTGATAATTCCTTATTTCTAATCTCTTGGTTATAGACTCAAGAAAGTCTTTCTCATCATCAATAATTAATAATTTTGGCATTAAGTCCCTTTCTTGTTTTTATTACATGAGTGTATTATATAGTGTTCAATTGAATCATATATATCTGATAATCTGATTATCCCCACTATTTCATCACCTTTTGATACAAGTATAGACAATGTTTGCCACATTATTAACTTATGTATAGCCTGTGCAATTGTCTCGTTTTCTTCAATTCTTTGCTCAATTGGTTGCATTATTTCTTGACATTTTGTGCTTGCCGCAATCGAGCATAAATCAATTGGGTCATCCATCCATAGATCATAGCTCTCTATCATTGAGTCAATAAAATTGTTGCTTAAAGTTAATCGAGATAGCTTTTCTGTGTCAAAGAATTTTTGATATTTAGGTTCTAATGCTTTTAAAAATGCCACATAACCGATTTTCCCTACTATTTTCCCCATATCATCTCTGACTAAAACAGCCCTATAATTTTGTTGCTTTTCGGGTATATTCTGATTTGCTTTGCTCAATGCTACTAATGCATCATACATTGTGCTTTCCTGATGAACGGTTGGATACTGTGCAACAGGAATCATTAATTCTTTGACAAGTTTTCTATACATTTTTTCCTCTTTTATTTTGGTAAATTACTATTTATCTTTAATTTTTATCAGAAATTGACTACAATAAAAATACTTCATAAGTATTTGTTTTGTAATTTATTAATGGTTTGATAAGCTAACAATTTGCTAATTTTATTTGTATTAGGCGTGTTGCAAAAAAACAAACCCTACTTCAACAGCAGGGTTTATTTAATTCAAATATTTCTGATTTTTTAATCTCCGGTGATTTCCTCAAAGAGGTCAACTGGCATCATTGGTATTATCTTACCATTGTTTTCTGTCATAAATTTTAAAAATCGTGTATGCTTATCCTCTTTACTTACATCTGTTCCAATTAATCTCGACAGCAAAGCCGCAAAATCCATAATCCCGGGCTTTGGCAATTCAATTATATCATAATCTTCTTTTTGAATACCTGCCCTTTCTGCTGCTACTCTCACTGACAGATCTAATCCGCCGAGTGAATCAACAAGTCCGAGCTTAATTGCTTCAAATCCGCTCCAAACACGTCCTTGTGCTACCTTTTCGATATTACTGGTATCTTTTTTCCTTCCATCTGCTACCTTTCTTATGAATTCTGAATATCCATCCTTAATCAAATTTTCGTATTGTCTTCTTTCATCATCATTTAAGTTTCTGACCGGCATACCTATACCTATCAGGGGAAGACTGTATGAAAAACCTAAATCAGCATATTTTCCTACTTTAACAAAATCTGTGCTAACACCAATACTATCTTTCAAACCCTTATCATAAAGCCATCCAGCTATGACTCCAATTGAGCCGGTTATTGTCATTGGCGTTGAAATAATACTGGAACCATACATCGAAAGCCAATATCCGCCCGATCCAGCAACTGAACCCTGAGATACTATTATCGGTTTTTTATCTTTATTTTCTCGCATCACCTCCGAAATATAATCAGAAGCCATTGCATCGCCTCCCGGAGAGTCAACTCGCAAAACAACTGCTTTAATATTAGGATTAGAAATAGCCGATTTAAGTGTATTCACAAGTGAACGTGCTTTGATTCCGCTTTCCATAGCACATTCACCTATAGCATAAACAACAGCTATATAATTTTTCTGGGAACTCCATTTATCATCAAAAGGTTTTTTGGAATCGGTTAATCTGCTTGATGAAGACAAATTTTTAATCTCGGGATACATCTTTTTAACAATCGAATCAGCATCTGTCCATCTTCCGGTTCCGTCTGCAAGGTTATTTTGCAAAATGGAATTAGAAAAATAAATCATTTTGTCGTCCATTAATTTTTTGAAGTCAGATGCACTGATTTTTCTGCTTCTTTCTATGTCATTGCTCGCAATTTGCAACCAATCATCAACAATTTTCTGTCTTTGTTCCTTGTCTGCATCTGACATCTTATCCCGGGCAAAATTTTCATAAGCAGATTTGTATTTAAAGAGTCTGATTTCCTCGAAACCAATACCTGCCTTTGATAGTAAATCTTTATAAAAACTCCTGCCAAGGATATAACCCTCTAATGAAATCATTCCCAGCGGGTCTATTATAATTTTATCTGCAACTGAAGCAAAATGATAAAGATTTATGTCCGCATTTTCAATGAATATTATTACTTTTTTTCCAGAGTTTCTAAATTCTTCTAATTTGTCCCTTATTTCCCAGAGTATGGCTCTATTGGCTGCAAGTGTTGTAGCATTTATTACTAATCCCGACACATTTTCGTTTTTTCTTGCTGATTCTATCGTTTTGAGAATATTGAGTAATGTCAGGGAATTATCAAGGAAGGCAAATCTCTGATATTTGACCGGTCCGCTCAGGTCTAACTTTATGAATTCTTTCTCAGGAACAAAAATATCTTTGATAATTGTTCTGTCTTCTGCTCCAAACCTCAAAGCAAATGTATATTTTGAATAATCATTATCCTGATTTCTTAGCCCCGAAGTCGCAACTCCAAATTTTCCAAAGCTCAAATCCACACCAAGTGCTACTGTTTTATCTTTAAAATACCTACCATTTAATCTTAATCCATCAATTACTTCAAATGAAACGCCAGCACTCCATTCCGCTGCTTCTAAATTCTGATTGTTGAATAATGCCATATCCCCGAAAAATGTTAAGGGATAATTTTTTATTGGTCTGAAAGCTAATTCATATACTGTTTCATATTCATTCTTGTCCAAAGCGAAAGTGCCAGATATGCCGATTGATAAATATGGGTTCGAACGTGAAAGCAGCCCTGCATGTATTGTATTACTTCGTCCAAAGAAACTCTTATCTCCACCTACGAAACCATAACCAAGTCCTAATGCTAAATTTCTGTCTCCGAAGGCAAAAGATAATCTATAATCAACAACCGAATTATCACCTGCTCGGGTATATAATAATCCTGAACCACCAAAAGGTGAACCTGAGAAAAAGCCCCAATTATAATCATTGATGCTCGAATTAAAATTCTGTGAATAGAGCAGCAGATAATCATTATCATGCAAATAAGATGTTACAGCTGGATTTTCAAATCCGTAAAGACCAAACTTGAAGGCTGACGGAGCTGACTGGGAAATATTCCTTAGCTGATAATAATGCAAAAAAGAGCGTTGAGTTGTTTGTGATAATGCTGATATCACAGTAACAACAAAAATCAATAAAAAGCTCAGGACTTTGTTCATAACTTAATCCTTTATATGAATTTTAAAAATTATTTTCTATAACGGGAAATAAATTCTTCTACTTCTGGTATCCCACCCTGAAATATTAAGTATCCATTGCTTGGTTCTCTGTCAGTAATATCATTAGATATTGGGGTGAGCATTATATCATGAACCTTTTCAAGGTCATTAGTCTGTCCTAATGCCCAGCATAGCTTCATATATGCAACTTCGGGTAGCATATTTGCAGTTGGCACAACTCCGAGCTCCATCATATCCCTGCCAGTATCATAAACATACATTTGGACGTATCCCCATAATGTCTGGACAGTCATATAGACAGCAATATTTTTTTCTTTAGCTTTCTTCAGTGCAGGATAAAGAGGTTTATTAACATGCCCCAGTCCTGTTCCTGCTATAACTATTCCTTTATAATCATTATCAATTAAAGATTCAATAATATCAGGTTTCATATTAGGATAATAATAAACAATAGATACCTTTTCCTCGAATGCTGTATTTATTATCACATTTTTATCGCTTCTTCTTTTCTTGTAATCTGTCCTTAACGGGGTGATTTTGTTCCTGTCAACCATAGCAATAGGTATATCACCAATTGTTCTGAATGTTGAGCGATAGCTTGAATGCATCTTTCTTACCCGTGTTCCCTGATGAAGTAATCCATACATATCTGAAGTAGGACCAAACATACATACCATTACCTCTGCAATATCACTGTCTGCAGCTGTTTTAACACTATGCATCAGATTTAAAGCAGCATCAGACGAAGGTCTGTCACTCGATCGCTGAGACCCAACCATTACAATCGGCACAGGTGAATTTTGAACCATAAATGATAAAATTGCAGCAGTATGGTGCATAGTGTCAGTCCCATGCCCAATAACAATACCCTGAACACCTTTTGCAATTTCTTCCCCTATTGCTTTGGCTGTGCCAATCCATTGTTCAGGACCCATATTTTCACTGAATACCCCATAAAGCTTTTCTGTCTCAAGATTGCAAATGTCCGCAAGCTCCGGCACCGACCCGTATAATTCACCCGGAGAAAATGCGGGTATTACTGCTCCGGTTCGGTAGTCAAGACGACTAGCAATAGTTCCACCGGTCCCAAAAAGCTTGACCCTTGGTTTTTTGGGGTCATAAGGAAATTCTTTTTCTGGTATCTTATAATGTGCTTCTTTTCTTCCGAAAATTTCAATGTTAGTAATTTTTTTTGCTTCCAAACCAATATTATAACCCGTTCTGAGCTTCAGAACGATATGATATTGATCAGCGGTTTCTGAGCGTGGTAATATCAATCCTGTAAATTTACCCTGATCAGTATAAACATTTACATCACTCCAGACCATTGCATTGAAATTTTTAAGAGTGCTCAATGCTTCGCCTTTATAACCTTTGTATGCTTCGTTATCTGCCATTTCAATTTCCTTTTGTCATTAAATCATTAATATATTTTGATATATATGCTCCATCAACTCTTCCCCTTAAATTATTCATCACAAGCCCGATGAGAATGTCTGTTGATTTTTCATTGTTATTAAGCTTTAATTTATTTAACTGAAGTTTACTGTTTAATATAGCATCCATTATTTCAATATCATTAGCAGGTGGAGGTAAAATATCAAGTGTGAACTGCCCTTGTAAAATTGTTCTTTCCATTGCCACAATTATTCCATCTTTTTCTATCAATTTATTCTTGTAGGCTTCTAATATGCCTTTGAAGACTTGCTCATTTAATATTTCAATGTTTAATCCTTTTTTCTTTAATTTTTTTGGATAATTAATTAAAACTATTGCCACTAAAACCGGGTTCAGTTCCCATTCCTTAACAATTTTTTCAAATAAACCAGCATATTTTGAAATTAGAAGGTCATTTATAATATCTTCAGGGACATTTAATTCCTTATACCACTTTTCTCTCTCCCATAATTTAGTAGGCATAGTCAATTTTATCTTTTCGATCCTTTGGGATGTTATTTTCATTGGTGGAAGGTCTGTATCAGGATACATTCTGTCTGGTCCGGGAAGTATCCTTTCAAACCCATTTGTTCCATCTCGCAGTGCCTGGCGGGTTTCTGAGGGAACACCTTCGGTGGCTTCTCTTGCTCTTATAATTATTTCATTTGCTCCAGTTCTGGCATCTGTCTCATTTCCCCAAACAAGAACAAGTGTATCATCATCGCTGGCTCCAACTGTCTTCCTGATTTTTTGCCATTCCGATGAGGTTATTGTATCTCCGAGACTGTCTGAATGTATTATATTTGGTATATTTGACAGACAAGCTATCACTCTTACTCGGTCTGAGATTTCTTTTGAAAAGTAAGTATCAGTTTGAGTTTGCCATCTTAAAAGACCTTTGAATCCTCTTAGTATAACACAATTTACGATTTTCTTTTCATTTATTGCGTTAGCAATTGGTAAATAGGATGTTTTAAGTAGTAACTTGGTAATCTCTTCAGATTTTGCTTCGAATGATTCTCTGGTGATTCCCCTGCGGTGAAGTTCCTCCCTAAGACGAAGCAGATTCCACTGTCTCATTGCTTCATTGTAAGTTAGCAAAGGAATGTTCTTTATTCTGGGAACTCCTTTGATTTCTATTCTTGTCCCACCCGTAACACTGACATTGACATCTTCTCTTGCCGCCCCTATACCAGTTCTGACTTTACCTGTGCTTCTTGCAATTCTTCTGATTATATTGTTTACCTCTGCTACTTCAAAAGGAGTAAACATCTCAGGAAAAGTTACAGTTTCTGTTAATGGCATACCAAGTCTATCGGTAATATAGATTCTTGTATGTCCATAATCATAACTTTCTCTGCAAGAATCTTCCTCTATTGACATTTGTATTAAATTTATTTCCCTGTTTTTATAAGGTATATACCCCCCGACGCTGACAATAGCCGTCCTTTGAAATCCGGTGGGGATACTGCCATCAAGATATTGCTTTCTCGCTATGTGCAACTCATCAACAATATGGCAATTCATTAACAATCCTAATTCTATTGCTATATCCAATGCTTCCTCATTCATTGGAAACGGTGGAGTGTCATCCATTTCATAGGTGCAAACCGTTGTTCTGTTTATCCTGTAAATAATATCCTTTTTGGTTTTGAACTCCATTAATGCTGTCCCATCATATTCTCCAAGCTCTGAGAGGGTTGGTCTCATGTGCCTGAGAATTTCTGCATGGTATTCATCGCTGTATAATCCTGCCGGACATCTGCAAAAAAGTTTCTTCTTTGTTAATAATTGTTGATGAACTTCAAGCCCTGACTTGAATCCAACTCTGGCATAGTCTTCTTCTGTCATTTCATCAAAGGACTTAAACAAAAAATCATACATAGAATTTCTCCGATCTTCCTTCAATTCATTAGTATTTTACTATTTTTCCTATAATTTTTCCTTATTATCGGCTTTATAGTATTTCAAAAAGTTTAAACCTCAAAAATAATAAATCTTAATCGAATTTTAATTATGATATATTCTAATTAACAAAACTTATTTCCAGCTAAAAAATGATTTATCTGAGTTAAAAAATCTTTTTTTTATTTTAACAAAAAAAATATATATTACTTTTTTAATATTATTAAACAGTCTTTTGTTAATCATTATCAGGAATTATTTTTAGTGAATTTTTGCAGTTATAATGAATTTTTCTGTTACAAAGCAGCATATTATTAAAAAGTATTACAATGTAATTTTATTTTAATTCTCAAAAACCGATAATCTGATAGGATCAACAACATAAGGAAATGCTGATGTTAAAAAAATACAACTTTTTGATTATCATTTGCACATTATTTACTTTTTTTCAGATAAATTTATTTGCCCAAAAAGAGGAATATAACTGGTATTTCGGTGTTAATGCAGGTTTAGACTTCTCAACTACTCCTCCTACTGCTACCACCAATAGCATGATGTCACAATGGGAGGGGTGTGCCGTAGCCTCCGACAGGGATGGTAATTTAATGTTTTATACAAACGGAATTAATGTTTATAACAAAAATCACCAGATAATGCTTAATGGTACAGGATTATTAGGTAATAATTCTACAACTCATTCTGCTGTTATTGTCAGCCATCCGGGTAATAAAAACAAATTCTATATTTTTACTGCCCCTTCTCAAGGTAATAGCAATGGTTTGAGATATAGCATCGTGGATATGTCTGGCGATGGAGGTTTGGGAGAAATTATATCCAAAAATAACCTACTTTATACACCTTCTTCCGAAAAAATATTATGTGTTAAACACGCCAACGGAAAGGATTTTTGGGTTTTAACTCATGAGTTGAATAGCAACCGTTTCCGGATTTTTTCAATTGATAGAGATGGCTTAAACACTACCCCAACTATTCAGTCTATTGGCAGGGTTCATACCAATACTTCAGCAAATGCCAATGCAATCAGCTACATCAGGTCAAACAGCACGGGACAAAAAATCGCTCTTGCGGTTTACTCCCTTAGTTTTGTTGAATTATTTGATTTTGATAACTCATCAGGAATCCTTTCAAATCCTGTTGCACTTACAACTTCTGAGTTTAATTGGGTTTATGGTCTTGAGTTTTCTCCTGATGATACTAAATTATATGTTTCCAAATTATATGCACCCTCCAAAATCTATCAGATTGACCTTACCTTAAATGATCCCGCTCAGATGTTAGCAAATATGTATATGGTTGATTCCTCTTCAGTTCAATATGAATGGGGAGCTTTGAAAAAAGCCCCTGATGGAAAAATCTATGTTGCTCGTGATAACAAATCTTCTCTGTCTATAATTAATAATCCCAATCAGGCTGGTGCTTCCTGTAATTTTGTAAAATCCGGGATTTCATTAAATAACAAAAGGTCTGGTCTTGGCTTACCAACTTTTCTTATCTGGTCTGATGGTTACCCCCTTGAATTTAGTATTTCTTCTAACTCTCAAATCTGCGAGGGTGATACCCTTAAATTATTTTCCTCCTCTGTTTCTGGCGGAAATTATTCTTGGTCAGGTCCGAATGGGTTTACTTCTAACTCACAGAATCCATTTATTCCAGATGCAAAAGTTTTACATTCAGGCGATTACACTCTTAATGTTACTGATTATCTCGGTAATTATGGCTCCAAAACGATTAGAGTTGTTGTTAATCCAAAACCTGTTGTTAATTTAATCAGAAACCACGAAATTTGTTTAGGTGACGCTATTAAAATTGGTTCCATTGCTTCGGGTGGTGGTTCTAATTTCCGTTATTTCTGGCAACCTCAAACCGACATTGATTTTACAAAGATTGCTGAACCCACTGTTAAACCAACTAAAACAACTAAATACTATCTTGTTCTGGAAAATGAATTTGGTTGTCAAACTCTTGATTCCGTGCTGGTTGTTGTTAAGCCCAAACCCGAAATCGAATTAGGGAAAGATTTGGTGATTTGCTCCGGAGATTCTATAGAAATTGGGACTTTTGCCAAAAATGGTCTTGAACCCTACTATTATAAATGGTATCCTGAAGATGGTCTTTCCTCTGCTTACATTCCGAAACCTTTAGTATCTCCCAAACAAACAACAATGTTTGTTCTGACAGTAATTGATAAAAATGGATGCCAGACTAATGACTCTGTTCTGGTTGTTGTTAACGAAACACCAGTAGTAAACGCCGGTAAAGACCTCACTCTTTGTTTTGGTGAATCTATTAAAATTCCGACTTACACATTAGGAGGAACACAGCCCTACACTTATAAATGGTCTAATTCATCTTCTCTTGACAAAGACAATATTGAACAACCAATTGCTTCACCAAAACAAACAACAACTTATCACTTAAAAATTGTTGACGCAAATGGTTGCATAAATTACGATACCATTACAGTGATGGTTAATCCTCAGATAGTTGTTTCTGCCGGTAGAGACACATCTGTTTGTATTAATTCTGCATTTGAATTAAATGGCTTTGTTTCAGGTGGAACAACTCCTTACCAATTTATTGAATGGTTCCCAAAAGAATTTCTGACCAACCCATATTCTTTGAAGCCTACTTTTAAATCCGATAAAATTGGTGCTCATAAATATTTTCTTAAAGTTACTGATTCTGCAGGCTGCTCAAATCAAAGTGAAATTCTTATTACTGTCAAACCACCTGCAAAACTTAGCATTAACAAAACCTCTTTAAATTTCGGTCTTCTTGATGCCTGCCAGTCCCAAAAAATAGACTCTATCCTTATTACAAATGATGAGTCCGATGATATTTACATCGAAAAAATTGAAATTGATGGTGATTTCAGCATCTCATCTCAGAAGGATTCTATTAAACTCAAACCAAAAGAAAAATTCTACCTAAAAATTATTTTCTGTCCTCAAAAAGTTGGGCAACATCAAGGAAAATTAACCATAATTACAGGCGGTTGTTCTAACAATTACACTATTGATCTGATTGGTAATAAATCTGAATTGCTTCTGGCTCTCGACAAGAAAAACTTAGATTTCGGTAGCCACCTGTCCTGCGAGGACATCCGGATATCTAAATCATTAACCCTTACTAATAATGGTCTTACTCCTTTAACCATTGATACAAGATTAATCGGCGTTAATGCTCCATTTTTCATTAAATCTCAAAACAAAATTTTTACTTTAGCAACCAAGCAAAGTGTATCTATTGATTTTGAATTCAGACCCGATTTATCCGGGACATATTCAGAAACTATATCAATTCCTTTTAACAGCAAAGATTGCTCCGATAGTTTAAAAATTGAACTCTACGGCTCCTCTTTTAATATTAATCCTGAGATTAATTTCTCATCTCTGTCATTTCCTGATTTAATTGCTTGTGAAAATCAATATGACAGTTCTGTGGTTGTCAGTAATAACTCTGAAATTGATATTGAATTAATCAGTTTGAGCAATACTTCTAATTTTAAATTCAATCTGGCTCTACCATTTACAATCAAAGCCGGTCAAAAAATGATTATACCAATAAGTTTTATCCCACAAAACAACGGACAATTTCAAGAAACTACCCAAATAATTTTTGAACCGTGTCATATTTCTCATTCTTTAAACTTATCAGGAAAAAAATCAGGTGTTGCCATTTCAACTCCAAATATTATTGATTTTGGAAATATTATTACCTGTAACACCCAAAAAGTAACTCGGAAATTCAAAATTAAAAATACAAGTGACTCAAAAATTACGATTAATTTAGATAGCTTTAAATTGAGCAAACCTTTTAGTATTGATATTCTTGATAAATTAACTTTAAAAGCTGGTCAAGAAGCAGAAATTGAAATCCTCTTTGACTTATCTGATATCAATCAAACTGGAATTATATCTGACATTCTGAATTTACATTTTTCCCCTTGCGATATAATTAAAAATATTGAACTGAATGCAAATCTAATGACTCCTGAGCTCCAATCTGACGGCTTCAAAGATCTGGGATTCATCAAAAATCCATCTTTTGATTATGTGGAATTTTATAACAAAAGCAATGTCCCAATTTATATCTATAATATTGAATTGGACAACCCAGATTTTATTGTCGAAAAACTTAATTACCCTGTTTTATTAGATAAATTTGAAACCTTAAAAGTAAAAATCCAGCTCCCCAGAAACAAAGGTGTTCATAATGTCAGAATTACTGCTTTATCAAGCGATCCATGTCATTTATCAGCAGTTAGCGAAAGAAAACTCGAAGTTACTTCAATTAATGCCAGAACTTATGTCTCTCTTCCTGATATATGGGCAAAATCGGGAGAAATTATCAATATTCCTCTAACTCTCGATTCTGTAAAGATCTCTAATGATATTCTCCTAAAAAATTTCAGTGCAATCATTTCTTTCAGCAAATATTTATTAGAGCCGCTTAACCATAGTTATCAAATTATTGGAGATTCCTGCTTCATTGAACTAAAAGGCATAAAAAATAATTTTAATGATAAAATCCTTGATAATATTAAATTCCTTGTCTTGCTTGGTGATACTGATATAACAAATCTAACAATCAGCGAATTTCTATGGGAACAAGAGGGAGTTGAAGTTGTCAAATATAATGGCTCTGTTCATATTATCAATGAATGTTATAACACCACACGCTTTGTGAAAAACGGCTCTCCCTTTGGGCTTAAACTTCTTAATCCCAATCCTGTTTCTGAATTTATTGAAACTGAATTGGATATATCTCTTGATGGTTATTACAATCTTCAATTATCAGATATTAATGGAAAAGTCATAAAAAATCTTCTAAATAATTTCCTTAATCAAGGAATTTATCAAAATAAAATTCCTGTGAACGATTTATCAGACGGTGTTTATAACTTGATCTTATCATCTGAGTACGGCGTCAGTTACAAAAAAATATTAGTTATTAGATAAAAATCTCTTTATGACTCTCTTGAAATTTTATTTTTTCTATAAATTAAATATCAGGAAGATCTATCCTCTGATTTTAATCTATCTTATCTCATTTACTAATTTATTTTCTGAAGATAAATATGGTTTGACCCTTGGAGCATCATATAATAAGCATTTAGTTAATTTCTCCCATTTGCCCGAAATACCATCATGCTGTCCAAAGTATTCTTCAGGTGATGGTTTCGGTTTTTTTAGTTCAGCTTTCTATTCCATAGGAATTTCTGATTATCTCGACATTCAGTCTGATTTAGGTTTTCAAACCTCAAACTCAAAATTCTTCTATGAGGAAATAAAACCTGTTAGGCTTGGTAATGAGGTGAAAGATGGAACTTTCAGTCATTCTATTGATTTGAGCTTGAACTCATTCTATCTTGCAACCACTTCATTTCTGAATTTATTTGACAAATTTCGCTTTGGAACAGGAGTCTGGTTTGCTTATTCATTCTCCGGCGAAGCAGTCCAAAGTGAGCAGATATTAAGACCAGACGGTATTATTTATGAAAATGGCAAAAGAATTAGGGATGAATATAGTGGCAATATTCCTGATTTCATTCCCTTTAGATTAGCTTTCACTCTTAATCTTGATTATGAACTTCCTTTTTCCCTTTTTAATAGGTTTCGTCTGATACCCCGTCTATCATATTATTATGACATTATCCCATTAATTAAAAATTATGATTGGAGCACCCACTATCTAAATTTTTCTCTTAGTTTTTATTACAAAACCGATAAAATCGAACCTGAAATTCGAAAAGAGACCGTTTTCGAAGTGGACACTTTGATTCAAAGACATAAAAATCTTAAAGATACATTATTTGTGTTGGGCAAAACCTTTACTAATACTCTTACATTCGAAGAAAAAAATGTTATAACTATAAGAGAAATCCTCAAAAGAACGGACACTCTTTTGATTCCTGAAAAAACCGAAATTTTTGCTAAAATTCAAACCTTTGCTGTATATCCCGATTCTTCAAGAAAAAAAATCTTTTCTATTAATGTTGTGGATAATTACGCAAGAAGTGTTGTTCCCCTATTACCTTACATATTTTTCGAAAAAAATTCAATTGAAATAAGTGAAAAATATAAATTTCTTGAAAATCATACTGAAAAATTGGATTATCTTGATCCGGTTTTTTTGAATAGACATATCTTCAAAATTCTAGCTGACAGAATAAAAGAAAATCCGAATATTAAAATAAAACTATATGGCTATGCCGATAAAACAACTGAAAAAGCTAATTGCAGAATTGCTCAGGAAAGAGCCATCGCTGTAAGAGATTATTTTGTTCGTAATTTCAATATTGATAGTTCAGTTTTTACTATTGTTACATCTTCAAAAAATTGTGAGCCAAAAAATCCTACCCTCTCTCAAAATGAAGATGGTTTTTTTGAAAATAGAAGAGTTGAAATTGAACCTGATAATGCAGAGCTACTAAAACCTATTTCGATTATTTCTAAATTAAATTCTCCTCAAATTGATCCACCAGCATTAGAATTTGACCCTTCCGGAACTTCCTCCGAAAATATTGTTTCATGGAAACTTGAGTTATTTCAAAAAGATAACATCTTACTTAACTACTCTGGTTCTGGTGTTCCAAAGAAAATCACACAAAATGTTGATTCTTCCCTTGCTGAAAAAATTATTGGCAATGAATCCTTGATTGTCAAGCTCACTGTTTGGAATGATGTGGGGGATTCAGCTGTAAGTTATGATAATCAGAAAGTAAATAAGGATACCTCAGATAAAATTCTCGAAAGATACTCTGTCGCACTTTTTAAGGTTTCTAAAGATATCTTGAGGGATATTGATAAAATTGGAATTAAAGAATTTGCAAATAAAATTAACAGTGGTGATACAATTTCGATTACAGGTTTCACCGATTATCTTGGTTTTCCAGCAGAAAATATAAAGCTTTCTCAAAACAGGGCTGATGCTGTTTACCAATTTCTTAATAAAATCCTGACTGATAAGAAACTTAATGTTATTATCGACAAATGTCAGGGTGTAGCCGATAAGTTTCTACCATCAAATATTCACTCATATTCCACGCCTGAAGAAAGATATCTAAGCAGAACAGTTCAAATTGAGATAAAAAAAGCCAAATAATCAAACCTTATCGTTTGATGATTTATTCATACAATTTTGAATAAATTCTCAATTTCTTGGCTTTATACTACGCTTGCCCATGAGCATAAGTATAATTCAGCTGGATTTACCATTAGCTCATGACTTGGCAGAACTCTGACTGTAAATCCCTGCTGCCCTGTATCAGGGCACTCATAATACCCTTCATAATAATGTATCTTATCCTCGGACTTTACTAAATCTAAATTTTTATGATTAGTATTTTCGAGATCTCCATGCGGATTAATCCTGCCATAATAAACCTGAACTACCACATCAGAAGGCTTTAATTTTCCAAGGTTAACCATTGCAGATAATTTCACTGGTTTCCCAACATAAAAATCTCCGTCCTCAATAATCTTTACTTCATTAATTTGAACAGAACTCCATTCTGCTCTGATATTATCTTTCCATTTTTTTAAATTAACTGCATTCGATCCATTGTCTTCTGTGAGTTTTCTGTAATTTTTTAAAGAGGGTATATAAAAATTATTAGTATAATCTTTAACCATTCTTGTTGTCGAAAATCTTCCTGCAATAGTTTTAATGCTGTTTTTCATCAGGTTTAGCCAATTTTCAGGTATCCTGCTAACGGGGTGTCTGTCATAAAACATTGGTATGATTGATTGCTCCAATGTGTTATATAATGACCCTGCTTCGATTATATCCTGTTCTTCCTGATTTGTATATTCCTCTCCATGACCGATTGTAAATCCATTGCTACCATCAAATCCTTCGTCCCACCACCCATCAAGAATACTTAAATTTAACGTTCCATTTATTGCTGCTTTCATTCCGCTTGTTCCACTTGCTTCCATTGGTCTGATTGGAGTATTTAACCAGACATCGCACCCTTTTATCAGAAGTCTTGCTATCACCATATCATAATCTTCAAGAAAAACAATATGCTTTTCAAGCCCATAAGCCTTCACCTGCTGAATAATATTTTGGATTACTTCCTTTCCTGCTGTGTCATGGGGATGAGCTTTTCCGGCTATCAACATCTGGACAGGTCTTGCGGGATCTGTAAAAATTCTCTTCAATCTATCCATATCCCTGAAAATCAACATAGCTCTTTTGTATGTTGCAAACCTCCTCGCAAATCCAATTGTAAGTGTATCTGGATTAAGGTATTCATTAATTATATTTATTTGATCGGGTGTCAAAAATGCTTTTTGTTTTTTCTGTAAATATCTTCGGGCAAATAGAACAAGCCGAACTCTTCGCCTTTGCTTTTCTCTCCAGATTTCCTCCGATGGTATAACATCAATCCTGTCCCAGACTTCCTGACTATCTGTGTCTGTCCTCCATCTGGGTGTTAAATATCTGTCAAATAGTTCTGAAAATTCTCGTGCTATCCATGTGAGGGTATGAACCCCATTTGTTATGTGACCGATTGGAACTTCATCTACCGGGAAGCAACTCCAGATATTATGCCACATTTTTCGGGCTACCACACCGTGCAACTTACTCACAGCATTATAATAACTTGATAACCTAAGACCTAATACAGTCATCGAAAAATCTTCCTGAGGGTTATACTGCCCCACTTGTCCAAGTGATAAAAAGTTCTCTTTCGATATTTTCAAAGATTTGATGTAATTATTAAAATAAGCTTCCATTCTGTCTAATCTGAATACTTCGTTGCCTGCTGGCACTGGTGTGTGAGTTGTAAATATTGATGAGGCTTTTGTTATTTGTTTAGCTGATCTGAAATCAATATTGTATTTTTCCATGAACTGCTTTGTTCTTTCAATCAGAGCAAATGCAGCATGTCCCTCGTTAATATGAACTACTTCAGGAGTATAACCTAATGCTTTCAAAGCCCTCATACCGCCAATACCAAGAACAATTTCTTGCTGAATTCGGGTTTCTCTCGTTCCGCCATATAACTGATCTGTTATATCCCTATATTCAATGATTCCGTTTTGTTCTATGTTTGTATCTAGTAAATATAATGGAACTTTCCCAATTTGTAATTTCCAGATCTGAAAAAAAGCTTTACCTAACGGAAGGTCAACATCAAGAATAATTGGTTGACCCGTTTGGTCTTTCATTAAAATTAATGGCATTGAGAAAAAGTCATTATAGAGGTAAAGTTCATTCTGCCATCCGTTTTGAGTCAGATGTTGTCTGAAATACCCCTGCTGGTATAATAAGCCAACTCCAATAAGAGGTAAACCCAGATCGCTTGCTGATTTTAAATGATCTCCCGAAAGAACCCCAAGACCTCCTGAGTAATTCGGGAAGCTTTCGTTTATTCCATACTCTGTTGAAAAATATGCAAAACACCCATGATTGTCATTACCTAAAGTTTCATACCATGTCTTTTGTTCTAAATATTTTTGAAATTTTTCAAAGACATAGTCAAGAAAACTTGTGAAATCTGTTTGTTCTGCAAGTTCCTGAAGTTTATTCTGGGGTGTGCGGTTTATAAGTGATACTGGATTATGGCTTACTTCATCCCACATATCCTTGTTTATTCTCATAAATAGCTCTTTTGCATCTGAATTCCAGCACCACCAGTAATTATATGCCAATTCCTTCAGCTTTGAAATCCTTTCGGGTAAATTTGCTGATACTATAAAACTATGAACAGGTTTCATTCAATATAACTCCATTTATTTTTAAATCCTTTTCGATATAAAATCGTCAAAATAATAAAAAACTTTCAATTTTTATAAATAAATATGGAAACTATTTTATTAAATGAAATTAATTATAAAGACAACTTATTAATTTGTTCTGATTTGCTGAACAAGGGGGAAATTATTGCATTTCCTACTGAAACTGTTTATGGTTTAGGTTGTGATTTGTTTAATGAATCTGCGGTTAAAAAGTTGTTCTTATTAAAAGGTAGAGACTTTAACAAACCTCTTTCTGCTCATATTTCAGATTTAAAATTCGTTGAAGATCTATCTGACTCAATTCCTGATGAATTCTATATTCTTGCTGATTATTTCCTGCCGGGTCCTTTAACAATAATTATCAAGAAAAGTAATCATGTCCCGGATGTCGTTACAGCTGGATTTCAAACTATTGGCATTCGCTTTCCTGATAATGAAATTGCTCTTGATATTATTAATCAATTTGGAAAGCCTTTGGCTGCTACTTCTGCAAATATTTCAGGTCGGTCGCCTGCTATCGAATCTGACGATATAATTAACAATTTCTCTAACCAGATTCCCTTGATTATTGATGGCGGTTTTACAACTAATCAAGTTGCCTCTACTGTTATTGATATATCTTCTGACAGATTTTATATTCTAAGAGAAGGAGCTATTCCAAAAACTGAAATCGAAAAAGTTTTAAAAATTAAATTGCTATGATTTTCATTTTATTTTTTTGATTTTTTTTCGATAATCATTTTTTAGATAATACATTGATTTGATGTTAGTTTAATTTAAATTTATTTTTCTTAATTTTGTATTCAGTAGTGTGTAATTTTTATTAATAAGATGGTAGAGACTAAAGTAACTGTAATAAACAGAGCAGGAATACATACAAGACCGGCGGCTTCTATTGTGAAGTTATCATCAAAATTTTTGTCAGATATTTATCTGATTCGTGATGGATTTGCTATTAATGCTAAAAGTATCATCGGTGTTATGACTCTTGCAGCCGAGCAAGGTGCTCAACTTACCATTAGAGCTAATGGTGAGGACGAAGAACTTGCCTCAAAGCAAATTAAAGATTTATTTGACTCAGGTTTTGGTGAACCCTGATTTTACCTTTTTATTATATCTTAATGAAAAAAACTAAACAAACCGACTTAATCCTTATTATTGACGATAGTCCAAATAATCTCGAAATTGCTGGTAATATTCTCGAATCTGCTGGTTACGATGTTATCCCTGTTTCTAATGGTTATGATGGTTTGAAAATCCTTTCAAGAATTCAACCCGATCTTATTCTTCTGGATATTATGATGCCGGATATGGATGGAAATGAAGTCTGCAAAAGAATTAAACAAATCGAAAACCTTAGAGATATTCCTGTTATTTTTCTAACCGCTTTATCAGAAACAGGAGATATTACAAAAGCTTTCCAATCCGGTGGTGTTGACTATATCACCAAACCCTTCATAAAAGAGGAATTCCTCGTTAGGGTAAAAAACCATATCGAGCTTTATCAGTCAAAGAAAAAAGTTATTGAGTATATGAAGAGGATTGACAGTGAATTAAAAAGAGCCTCCGAATACATTTCATCTTTATTACCTTTGCCTTTGAGACATAAAAACATCTCTGCAGATTTCTTTTTTAAACCATCTATTGCTCTCGGTGGAGATGTCCTTGGATATCATTTTATTGATGATGAACATTTAGCAATGTATTTGATCGATGTATCCGGTCATGGTGTTGGGGCGGCTCTTCACTCCGTCGCAATTATCAATTCCATCAGATTTCAAAATCTTCCCGATACTGATTTTAAAAGTCCTAAAGCTGTCCTCTCTGGGTTAAATAAAATCTTCCAGATGAGTGGTCATAATAATCATTTCTTTACTCTCTGGTATGGCTGTCTTAATATTAAAACCAATGAACTTGTTTTTTCTTCGGCTGGTCATCCACCAGCTATATTAATCACAGAAAATAATGTTTCAAACTTTTTATCTGTTGATAATTTTATTATTGGAGGAACATTAAATTATAATTTTTTGGACAAATCATTAGTATTAAATTCTGGTGACGACCTTTATATTTTTTCTGATGGTGCCTTTGAATTGAAAAAAGAAAATTCAGAATATAATGATATTGAAGATTTAAGGCATTTTCTTCTTAATAATCGTGATGATAGCTCTTCTGAACTTGCCTTGCTCTATAACCATCACCTGTCTTATATAGAAGATAAAATTCTACCCGATGATTTTTCTATGATGAAAATCAGCATAAAATCTTAATTATCATTTTATAGTACTATGTTTTTTGACTTCTTCCACCAAACTTTCTACATCCCAACCTTCTTCCTTAATTTCTCCAAACATTTCATCATTTTTCATTGATTCCTCTATTTCTTCTATCCTCTGTTTTGCATAGCTTATATAAACTTTCTGATCGTTTCTTACCTTTCCAAGATCTTTCAAATGATGCTCATCAAGTTTGAAAAACAACTTTGCCATTCTATGAACACTATGAGAACGATATCCAAGAAATTTCAAGGCATCTATACCTAAACGGATTGATGTGTCAAGAGTTTCCCTGTAAATGTGTTTGACTCCTTCATCCATCAATTCATAGGCATAATACCGGTTCCTTGCTCTGCTCAATATTTTTAAATGGGGGAAATGCTTCTTTATAGTATGTATTATTTCCAGATTTTTCTCCGGATCGTCTATTGCAAGTATTATTATCTTTGCTTCATCTGCTCCGGCAGATTTCAAAAGGTCATACCTCGATGCATCTCCGTAAAATACCTTCAAACCCATTTTTCTCAAAGTGTCAACTCTATCAGAATCAATATCAAGGATTGTTGCATGAACTCCATTTGCCCGAAGAAATCTCCCTATCGTATTCCCAAAATGTCCGAATCCAGCTATAATTACTGGATTACTCTCTTCTATTGAATCATGTTCCTTTGTTTCTTCGATTTCTTTAGTTCCAATTCTGGGCAAGATTATTTTTTCAATTAATAGCATAACTAATGGAGTTAGAGCCATTGTTATCGCTACTACTGCCATCAATAGACTGACAGTCTCTGAGGCTAAAACACCCTCCTGTAACGAAAAAGACAGCAATACAAATGCAAATTCTCCAACCTGTGACAAACCAAATGAAAAAATAAAATTCTGATCTGTTCTTAACTTGAATATTGCCCCAAGTATCAGTAATATTATGGTTTTTATTACCATCAGTGCTGCTACGATTCCAAAAATAAGTAATGGTTCCCTCGATATCATACCAAAATCTATTGACGCCCCCACCGCTATAAAAAACAATCCTAATAACAATCCTTTGAATGGCTCTATATCACTTTCAAGCTCGTGCTTATACTCACTATTAGCTAATATTACTCCAGCTAAAAATGTTCCCAATGCAGGACTTAATCCAACTCCGACCATAAGAACTGTTATACTTACCACTATCAATAGTGCTGTTGCAGTGAAAAGTTCCCTAAGTCTTGTTTTTGCAACATACCTGAGCACTGGTTTTACTATATACATACCTGCAACTATTACTAATGCTACTGCTCCAATTACTATCAGCGGCTGTGCCCAGCTTGGAAATGATGATATAAATGTATCATTGTGTTCAGCTCCGCCCATTCCTGTTTTTGTTGCAAGAAGAGGCAGTAACGCCAGAATTGGTATCACTGCTATGTCCTGGAACAGAAGAACCGCAAATGAACTTTGCCCAGCTGAGGTTTTCATCAACCCTTTTTCGTTCAGTGTTTGCAATACTATTGCTGTTGAGGACATTGCTACAATAAAACCAATCGCTAATCCCTCTTTCCACGGCAATCCTATTATCATAGATATCAGAAATACAATTGATGCTGTTATTATTACCTGCAATCCGCCAAGTCCCAATATTGGTCCTCTCAATCGCCATAGCAGTGCCGGTTCCAATTCTAAACCAACAAGAAATAACATCATAACTACACCAAACTCTGCGAAGTGCATAATATCCTGCCCTTCCCGTCCAACAAATCCTAAAAGGAATGGTCCTATCAATACTCCTGCTATCAAATAACCAAGAACGGAACCCAAACCTAATTTTTTTGCTATTGGAACCATTATGACTGCGGCAAGTAAATAAATAGTTGCCTGAAAGAAAAAATTACCTTCCATAATATTCTATCTTTATTTTAAAATATCGTTTAAATAAACATTTTTGAGAATTTCTTCCTCTACTATTTCATCATTTGCTAACATTTCAAGAACTTTCTTATAATCCTCTCCGTATTGAATTATTTCTTCATATGTTAATAAATGTGTCTTGTGAACAACAAACGGAGGGTAATATGTCATGTTGCATAGCCTTGCAGTCTGATTGAATGGGTAGAGAAACTCGCCTATTGTTCTTTTATGCATCCCATCTTTTTGATATGCCTCATGTCTTCCTCCTGTGGTTATCGCATTGAATGCTTTCTTGCCGGCCAATGCCTTTCCATTCCTGCCATAAGCCCAGTTATGTTCGAGCACTAAATCTATCCATTGTTTCGTTAATGCCGGACAGCTATACCAGTAAAAAGGATGATGCCAGACAATTATATCATGTCGGGATACTAATTCCTGTTCGTATTTTACGTTGACATCATAATCCGGGTATGCCTCATATAGGTCGTGTAAAGTTACACCGGGTATTTTACTGATTCCCCTTATTAAACCCGCATTAACTCTGGATCTCTCTAATCTTGGATGTGCAAATAATATTAATATCTTTGACATTTTATATTCTTTATTAATTATATAATTAAAAGGATTACCAAACTACAAATATAATATTTTAATTTAAATAAATAATTATTTTAGTTTTAATAAAATTTTAATTTCATACGAATTTATTTAAATATATTTCTGCAAATAAATCTAATAATTTGTGGTTAAAGATGATAAAAAATATATTTATTCAAGACAAAAGAGGCTGCCTTTATGAGACAGCCTCTTGATTAGATTCCATAACTTTAAAAAATCACTCTCTATTCTTTAGAAATGGGCTAAGCAAATCAATTGGAATAGGAAATATAGTTGTTGAATTTTTCTCAGTTGCTATTTCTCCAAGTGTCTGCAAATACCTCAATTGCAGTGCTATCGGTGTATCCTGAATTGTCAGGGCGGCTTCTTTCAATTTTTGAGCAGCCTGAAATTCACCTTCTGCGTGGATTACCTTCGATCGCCTTTCTCTTTCAGCTTCAGCTTGTTTAGCCATAGCTCTCTGCATTTCGATTGGCAAGTCAACCTGCTTGACTTCAACTGAAGACACCTTAATTCCCCATGGTTCAGTATGGTCGTCTATAATTTCCTGTAATCTTCTGTTGATTGCTTCTCTTTCGGATAGCAGTTCATCAAGGTCTGATTGTCCTAAAATACTTCTTAATGTTGTCTGGGAAATCTGACTTGTAGCGAATAGATAATTTTCGACTTCTACTATCGCCTTTTGGGGTTCAACTACCCTGAAGTATAAAACTGCACTGACTTTTATTGAAACATTGTCTTTAGTAATAACATCTTGCGGAGGAACATCCATTGCTATAGTTCTTAGACTTACTCTTACCATTCGGTCAATAAATGGAATCAGAATTATTAAGCCCGGTCCCTTAAATCCAATAAGTCGTCCAAGACGGAAAACAACTGCACGCTCATATTCATTCATTATCTTTATTGCTGATGCTAATATGAGAAATACAAAAGCAATCACCACTATGAGTTCCATAGGAATCATAATACCTCCATTATTTTGGTTTTACAAATAGGGTTAAAGATTCTACTCTTTCAACTTTAATTTCTTCACCTTCTTTAATATCGACATCTGATACTGCTCGCCAGATTTCACCTCTTACTTTTACTTTGCCTGCTTTCCCCGGTTTTATCTCTGATATTGCTATCCCTTTTGCTTCAAGCATTGCTGAGTTTCCGGATGAAACCTTGTTATATTGAGCTTTAATTCCCAAACTTATTATTACAAGAAAGAAAATTGTTGTTAAAATAACAACTGTAATTATCAAACTTAATGATACATCTACATATTCTGTCGGGTCATCAAAAAGCATTATTGACCCAAGAAATAGAGAAATTACTCCCCCTATTGAAAGAAGTCCATGACTTACCACTTTAATCTCTAAAAGAAACATAATCACTGCTAACAAGATTAATGCAATTCCTGCCCAATTTACAGGCAACATCTGGAAAGAATAAGCTGCTAATATTAAAGATATCCCTCCAAGAACTCCGGGAAAAATTGCCCCGGGATTATATATTTCGAAGAATATTCCATATATTCCTGCCATTAATAGTAGATATGCTACATTTGGATTGCTTATTATCTTGAGCAATTCATCTTTCCAATTTGATTCGAGTTCAATAATTTCTACATCACTTGTATTGATTGTTTTTTCTCCCGTTGATGTCATTGTTTTGAAATTATTAATACCTCTTAATAAGGAATCAAGATTTGGTGCTATAAAATCTATAACATTACTGTCAAGTGCTTCCTGTTCGGTTGATGAAATACTTTCCCTGACTGATTTTTCAGCCCATGATACATTCCGATTCCTTTGATTTGCTATTGACCTCACAAATGCCGCTGCATCATTTGTTACCTTGTCAAACATCACACTACTGTCAGCTTCACCTTGCATCCCAACAGGATGGGCTGCCCCGATATTTGTTCCGGGTGCCATCACTGCGATATTCGCTGAAAGTGTTATAAATACCCCTGCCGAGCCTGCCCTTGCTCCTTTTGGAGAAACATATACAACCACCGGAACCGAAGATTCAAGTATGTTTTGAACAATCTCCCTTGTTGACTCAAGCAACCCTCCCGGCGTGTTTAGCAATATTATGACTGCCTCGGCATCCATTTTTCTGGCAACTTCCAACCCTCGAATGATGAATGATGTTGTTGCAGGAGTTATTGCTCCATCTACCTTGATTTTTAATATCTTTTCAGTAGATTGGAGACTTTGAGTTGCCAAAAGAATAGTCAATATTAAATATAAAACCTTATTCATTCATTTTGATTTAAATAATACTTAATTATTAAATTTACAAATAAAAAATGAATTAGCGTTATACATCTAAATTTTCATAGGATTTTAATATTTGTCTCTTTTCTTTGTTTATTGTTTACCTCTAATTTCTTATGAAATTAGGATAAAATTAATTTTTTTACCAATTCATTATTAATAAGGGAAAAATTAAAATTGAATATACAATGAAAGTTAAGATTTCTTTACTTAATGGTAATAAATGATATTGTTTAATTCATTTGTTTACAAAGAGTTAATTTTGTGTTAATATTTCAAATCCTTGTTTGTGATTTAAAAAATTCAGTTAATTTTGTTTTGTAAAAATTTCTAATATTTAATTTTTTTACAAAAATTTAGATAATCTTATGGAATCGAAGAAAGCAAAATACGAAGACTCAAAAAATCCTGTTCAGCAGGGGGTTTCTAAGACAATTGCAGTCATTGACGATGAACCCGATATTGTTGAATTGTTGTCTTCTAACTTAAAAAGAAACGGCTTCAAAGTCAAAGAATTTTTCGACGGAGATAGTTTCCTGAAATCCTTAAAGGATGACCTTCCTGACCTTATAATTCTCGACCTTATGCTTCCTGATTCTGACGGATTTGAGATTTGTAAATATCTCAGGAGGGAAGATAAATTCTCTCACATCCCTGTCATCATTCTCACTGCAAGAGTTGATGAAATGGATAAAATTCTTGGTCTGGAACTCGGTGCCGATGATTATATCACTAAACCTTTCTCTCCCAGAGAATTATTAGCAAGAGTGAAAGCCGTTCTTCGAAGAGATGAAAAAGTTCTCAAAACCCAAAAGCTTAAAATCGGCGACATCCTGCAAATTGACCTTCAAAAATACGAAACCTATGTCGAAGGTGTTAGGGTTGACCTTACCTCTACTGAATTCAGAATCCTCAAGCTCCTTTGTGAACGCAAAGGCTGGGTTTATCCAAGAGATAGAATCCTTGATTATCTCGGTGTTCAGGAAAAAGGTGTTCTTGATAGAACTGTTGATGTTCATATCAAAAATTTAAGAGAAAAACTCGGCAATGCTGCCAAGTTCATCAAAAACATCAGGGGTGTGGGCTATAAAGTTGAAGAATAATTAAAGTTATTTTAACATTTTTTGTTAATTTAACTTTGTGAAAGAATTTTTTCCTGATATTATTTTAGATGATTACACTTATAATCTTCCTAAAGAGAGGATTGCTATCTATCCTTTATTAGATAGGAGTTCGAGCAAGCTTCTTGTTGCTGTAAATTATCCATTTGACAATTCACTACTTCAAGAGACTGATAAAATCAATAATCAGAACTCAGATTTATTAATTTATCATAAACTTTTCAAAGATCTGCCATTATTAATTCCCGAAAACTCATTACTCTTTATCAACGACACCAAGGTTATTCCTGCGAGATTGTTATTCAGGAAAAATACCGGTGGATTAGTCGAAATTTTTTGTCTTGAGCCTGCTTTTCCATCGACCGACCCGCAAATTTCTCTTCAATCCGAAAAAAAGACTATCTGGAATTGTCTTTATTCAGGACGAAAAATTAAGGAGGGGGCATCTTTTCAGCTGAAGACAGATGATTTATCTACAACCCTAAATGCTTTAGTTTTAAAAAAAGACGGTAAGAATTTGCTTGTTGAGTTTAGCTGGGAAAATAGCAATCAAAAATTCATAGACATCATTCATAAAATTGGGAATATCCCTCTCCCGCCTTACATAAATCGAGATTCCGAAGATAGCGATTATAATACTTATCAGACAGTTTATGCAAATTCCAATGGCTCTGTTGCCTCTCCAACTGCCGGTCTCCACTTTACTGAAAATATTTTTACCGAATTAGCAAAGAAAAACATCTCAATTGAAAAATTAACCCTGCATATTGGTCTTGGCACTTTTAGTCCGATTGAAACCAGAATTATTGCAAACCACAACATGCACAGCGAATTATTTAGTGTTAATCTTAACAACCTGAAGTCATTACAGAATTATTTTCGAAACGAAGAAAGAAATAAGTTGGTCGCCGTTGGAACTACTTCGCTCAGAACATTGGAAACACTCTACTGGATGGGGGCAAAAATCAGTTTAGGAGCTAAATTCAATAATAACTTTGATCAACTTGTCTTAAATCAATTCGAACCATATTATTACCAGAAAACAACCTCTTTACCATCTCCCTCTGATTCCATTAATTTGCTGATTGATTGTATGGAAAATAAACTGAAAACAAACAATCTTTACGGGAGGACTGAATTATTCATTGTTCCCGGTTACGATTTTAAAATTGTTGACACATTGATTACCAATTTCCATTTGCCCGGATCTACTCTGATTCTTCTCGTTGCAGCTTTTGTAGGCAAGGATAACTTCCACAAAATTTATAATGAGGCTCTGAATAATAACTATAGATTTCTAAGTTACGGGGACTCTTCAATACTGTTTAGATAATTTAAAGAATGTTTGTCAGTTCGATTAATTTTGATCTGCCTTTTTCAGTAATCTGCTTTTTGCTATCAATTATTTCATATTGAATCAAATCATTTATAGTGTTCTGATCTAACTCATTAATTAGCTTTTTAATCCTAAATTCAAATATTTCAATTGGTAGCAATTTAAGAGTGGATATCTCGAAATGGTCTTTAATAATTCTTTTCAGCAAAAGATTGATATGTTCGCCTGAATTATTGCTTTTATCATTACTAATATTTGACGAATCTGCTGAGGTTATTTCTTTTTCCTTGTGGTTATTTATGTTTTTGATTAAATTTTTTAACTCATCTAATTTGTTGCTGAGTTCATTTAACATATCATAGATTTTTTTTCCCTCGTTCTCAGTATTATTATTTCTTTCAGATGATTTATTGCTCTTTATTTGCTCAGAAATTATTAATAGCAGTCTGTCAATCAATTCTTCGTTTGATTTTGGTGTTTCAGTTTTATTTTCAATCAAATTAAGGATTTTTATCAAAATTTGCCAGAAAGCAGCTAAAAAGAATATCGATACTATAATTATTATTATATCATAACTTGTAAAATTAGTGAAATCAAAATATAAATCCGATATCGAAAGTTTCCATAATACTATTGCAATAACTCCTATTGCTCCACAAAGAACCACTATTCTCATCCAGAGATTAAGAAAATCCTTTGTCTTTTGTTCACTCATCTATTACAATCGTGAAATAATAAATTAACAAAACTTTAATATAATAATTTATATTTTCATAAAAAAAAACTTTGATTGTTAACTTTATCAATGTGAATATGCTTTAACAAATCTTCATCCAAATCGAATATTTGTTTCTTCGTCCTTAAACTTTTTAGAATTTGTAAAGTCTAAATATATTCATTATTAAATTACAAATGGCGTTGAGTGAAAAAAGGAATTATTTTATTTTTTATATTTATAAATCTGTTAAATTTTGCTTATTCTCAGGAATTCTCTGTTAGAGGAATAGTAATTGACAGTTCCTCCGGCAACCCTTTGCCCGGTGCTTCAATCCTTATGATTAAATTACCCGATTCAGCTAAAGTCGGTGTTACTTCTAACAAACGTGGTATTTTTTTCTTCCAGAATCTCACTCCGGGAAAATATACTATGAGAATCACCTATGTCGGCTTTAAACCTTTTAGTCGAAGGGTTAATATTACCGACCGAAACTTAGAACTCGGCGAAATCCGATTGAGCGAAACCGGCAGCGAGCTTGATGAAATAGAAGTTACTGCTCTTATGCCTTCTGCCGAGCAAATTGGTGATACTCTCCAATTTAATGCCGGTGCTTTCAAAACCAATCCTGATGCTACTGCCGAAGATTTAGCCCAGAAACTCCCCGGAGTCAGCGTCGAAGGTGGACAGGTTAAAGCTCAAGGCGAAGATGTTAAAAAAGTCCTCGTTGATGGGCGTCAGTTCTTTGGAGAAGACCCTCTTGCTGCTCTCCGTAATTTGCCTTCTGAAATTATTGATAAAGTTCAGATATTTGACCAGCGAAGCGAACAAGCAGCTTTTACCGGCGTTGATGACGGTCAGACAAGCAAAACTATGAATATACTTACTAAGCAATTTATGCGTAATGGTCAGTTTGGTAAAATCTATGGTGGTTATGGTCTTGATAACAGATATCAGCTCGGCGGCTCTATCAATATTTTCGATAACGACAGAAGAATCACCATACTTGGTATGAGTAATAATATTAGCAATCAAAATTTCACCCCAGAAGATATTATTGGTATTATGGGTGGAGGCTCTTCCGGTGGTGGTCGCTTTTTCAGAATGATGGCTGGCTCTGGGTTTAATCCCCTTATGCTCAGGAGAAGTGGCGGAGGTCCTCCGGGCGGTGGTTTTTTTAATAATTTTCTTGTGATGCCCCAGAATGGTATTTCAACAACTCATTCCGTTGGTGTTAATTACACTGACAAATGGTTTGATCAAGTTGATATCAATGGAAGTTACTTCTTCAACTTCACTTCCAATAATTCTGAAAGCTTCACAAAAAGAGAGTTCATCTTATCATCCGTTAATGGACAAATCTATGACGAAAAAAGTCTTTCTAATTCAAAAAATACAAATCACAGGCTTAATCTTCGAATTGATTATACTATTGATTCATCCAATTCGATACTTTTGCGTCCAAGGCTTTCATTCCAGCCTAATAATTCCTCAAGTTCCACCGATGGCTCAACCTATTTAGCTGATCTTTTAATTAATTCAACTGATAATAATTATAACTCTGACCTGCGAGGGCTAAATTTTGCTAATGAGTTCCTCTATCGCCTAAAATTTGAAAAAAAGGGCAGGACTTTTTCCATTGGCATTGATAATTCTTATAATGACCGTCGGGGCGAAAGCCACTTGCTTTCCGAAAATTCTTATTTTTTCAATAATCCTTTTATTGACTCTTTGAACCAATTTTCAAACTTGTTATCAAACGGATGGGAGCATTCTGCAAATATTAATTACACAGAACCCCTTTTCAGTAATGATTTAATACAGTTTTCTTATAGAATTTCTAATCAGAACAGTAGCTCTGATAAAAAAACCTATAATTACGATTTTCCTAATCAATCATACTCCATTATTGATTCAACCTTGACTAATGTTTACAAAACCGATTATTTTTCCCAGCAGGCAGGTTTAGCTTATAGATATTCTGACGACCTTTTCGAATTCTCCGCTCAATCAAATGCCAAATGGTCTAAATTGTCCGGCGAACGTTCTTTCCCTTTTTCTGGAAAAATCGAAAAGTCATTTTTCAACATTGTCCCTTCTGCATCGCTTAGATATAATTTCTCAAAAACAAGTAATCTTCGGTTCAACTACTATACCTATACTGCTCCTCCTTCAGTAGATCAGTTGCAGGATGTCATTAATAATTCCAATCCTTTGCAACTTTCTTCTGGAAACCCTGACTTAAATCAATCATATACCCATAGCTTTTCTCTTAGGTATATGCAAACCGAAACTGACAACTCCACTGTTTTCTTCGGTATGTTGGGTGGGCAGTTTACTAACGACTATATCGGCAATAATTCCATTATAGCTACCAAGGACACTCTCATTGATAAAAATCTTTTCTTACCAATTGGCACCAAGTTCACTAAACCTGTTAACTTGAGCAATTATTGGTCTGTCCGTTCATTCATCAATTACGGATTTCCTCTTGCTTTCATACTTTCTAAGCTAAATCTCAATGCCTTTGCTGAATACTCAAATATCCCCGGCATCATTAATGGTTTGGAAAACACTACAAAATCTTCAACATTTGCTTTGAGCGTTATCCTTACAAGCAACATCAGCGAAAAAATTGATTTTACCATTATGTCCCGGTCAAGTTTCAATTGGGCGGTCAATGAAATCCAAAAAGACTTAAACACTCAATACCTCAATCAATTCACTCAGGCAAAAGTTAATTTCATATTCTTTGATAACTTTGTTCTTCAGCTCGATGCCAACCATCAGCTTTATTCCGGTATGTCCACAGGCTATAATGTTGACTTTTTCCTTATGAATGTCAGCCTTGCCTATAAATTTCTACCACGAAATCAAGCCGAAATCAAACTCTCTCTGATTGACGCTCTCAATTCCAATAATTCTGTCCAGCGTAACGTTACAGATTCATATATCGAGGACATCAAAACCCTTGTTCTTCAACGCTACGGATTGCTTACTTTCACCTATAATCTTCGAAATTTTGGTCCGAGGTAAACTTATTTTGTCAATAAAAACATAAGCCACGAATTAAGATTTTTCATATTTTTGCATTAATTCATAAATTTATTTTTGTAGTTGAAATTATTGCAAAATATCGGAGTATGTTTTGAAAAAAGAGTCACTTAATAAAAACCTGCATCAAGCCAAGAACGCAAAGAAAGATGAGTTCTATACTCAACTGTCGGATATCGAAAGGGAGCTGAGGCATTACAAAGAGCATTTCAAGGGCAAAACCGTTTTCTGTAATTGCGACGTTCGACAAGATTCGCTGGGCTCATCTTGTCGAACGGGTCAGGGCTAAGCGGGGTTCGCTCCGCGAACCATCGT
>CAYYPE010000012.1:0-94176 GCA_964473465.1 uncultured Hyphomicrobiales bacterium | reverse complement strand
TTTTTTTTTATATTTTCACAAAGCGTCCCACCCAATCGCCAACACGGACAAAATACACACCCGCAGGCAAATCCGAAACATCCACCCTTAGTAGGTCGGACATTCCTGTCTGACCACTGTCCACAGATGGGAACGTCTGTGCTACTGATAGGACGCTCTCCCCAAGTAGGTTGTAGATTTTGATTTCCTGCTCAGGAACAAGGGGTTGCAACCCCTTGTTCAAGCCCGATATCTCTATATATTCCCCTGCTGGGTTGGGGGAGATGGTAATTTTCTCTGGATGAGATTTTAATTTATTTTCATCTATAGACAACTTTTCTGAATATTTATATATTGACCCGTCCTCCGTTAAACCAATCATTTCATTTGGTCCTAACATTACGATATCCGAAAAATAATCGGCGGTAATGCCAGAGTTAAAGGAACTATCCTTATACCAGGATTTACCTCCATTACTTGTCCGCCACATCTTATGCCAATTTCCTATCGCAACCCCATGATTTTTATCATAGAAATAAATCCTTTTTAAACCATCAGGATAATATTCAATAGTGTCTAACTGTGTTTCCCAGCTTTGTCCACCGTCTGATGTGTGATATATCAGATCTTTGTAAATATTTGTATTAACTTTATACCTACCTCCAACTGCAAAACCATAATTTTCATCTAAAAAAAATATTTTATATGCACGAGGTTTAATTGGTTGATAAGCAATCCAGGTTTCGCCATAATCTGTGGATTTTATTATATATTCATTAAGACTGTTTTTATACCCTAAAATTAAAATGACACCATCTCCCGGGCAGATGACATCAGAAAATGATGAGGGTTTAACACTATCAGGTAAGTTAATAGAGATACTTTTAAAAGTACTCCAATTATTCATGGTTAAAAATACATTGAATCTAAAAGAAAGTGCCCCAAAATCTTCTGAGAACATTGAAATATTGTAATCATCCGAAATAAATACATTGATCATTTTAATATCAAATTTCATTTTTTCCCAGTTAGATCCATCATCTATTGACTGCCATAAAACCCCTGAGTCACCTATTACATTAATAATGCCTGATTTATGATAACTGACTTCAGCTGATCTGCATGGTTGATAAATGATCAAATTTCCAAGAGAGTCAACATAAGATTTCTGTCTGTCTTGAAATACTATTTCCCAATTTGATCCACCATCTCCTGTTTTAAAAAAGGTTGGAAATTCGAGTTGTTCATTAGCTATAGCAACACAATTCTTATTGTCATAACATTTAATAGATTTGAAGGACATAGTTTTATAACCTGAACTATAAACTAATTCCCATAAACCGAAACATTCTATTATTGAGTTCGATAATATTAATATAATAATGATTAAAAATGAAATTCTCATAAATCTATTTGTTAAAAACTATAATACTACCACTACATAATATATCAATATTATTTCTTATTTGATAATAATAATAACCATTTGAAAAATTTTTAAAGCCTATTTCTATCATATTATTATTTTTATCTGCAAAAGTAGATATGTAATGAACATTTCCAAGCAAGTCAAATATTTCAATTGTAAATAACTTGTCCTTTAAAAAGTTAAATTTTAATTTCAGTACATCATCAATTATTAAATAATTCGGACAAATTATATCTTTGAGTATTGTATCACTATTGGGTAATGAATGTCCATTTTGCTTAGGATGGGTTACATATGCTCTTGAAGAAGAATCAGGAAGAAAATTACAATAGACACTACAGGAATCTTCCAGATAACAAAGCCATGGTTCAAAATTTATACCACCTCCTAATTTATTGAATCTTATTATTGTTTCATAATCACATATTTCATATGCGGTCCAGCAACAGGCAGAATCACTGCAAGATTTAAAAGTTGTATTTATAGGAAATAATACTTCTATTACAATATCTTTCCAACATGGTGCTGTTATAGCTCTATAGGTTGTATCACATTGATTTTTTAATGGAAAATCAATCTCTGCATTTAATAAGAGCCAGTTCCAAGCAAAACGATACAAATAATTCATTGATGTTAAGCAATTAAAGCAATTGCCATAGAAGTCTATCCATATTAGTTCAATGTCCTTGTAATTCGGATTGCAATTAATTGTTTTCCTATATCTGTAGTAAATGTCAACAAAACAACCTGCACAGTTCCCATATGTAATTTTTTGCTTATAAATATAGCTCCATTTTCCGGTATTACAAGGTACATCACAGAACTTTGATCCAACAACAGAATCTAATCTAATATTATTGTTTTCCCAACATCTATGTTTGCAATCTGGAGGATCAGGACATGAGTCATTTATTGAAATTTCCGAGTCGATTTGAAAGCCTGTTATTGAATCAACATAATGGTCAAAAACAAGTTCGGCTCTTTGCCAACAACACCTGATTTGAGAGTCACACAATATACTATCTTCATAGCATTTACCTGTACTTGATATTTTTGCCCATGCATCATATTTTGGATCGCTATGCTCTCCCCAATCATTAAAAGCTTGATTTGTTAATCTTGATTTAAAATTTGGTATATATGAGGGGCATGTTGGACAATATGATATCTCATTAAAAATTTCTATTAGCCTATCTGGTACAATTTGGTGAATGCATCTTTTACAGGCTTCATCACCATCGTAGGTAACTCCCGAAATATTTAATTCAAACAAATCACCAGGTAACCATCGGTATTGATAAACAATCGTGAAACAACAACTTTCATCGCATAATGGATATGCAATTTCATTAGCACAAATTGTTTTAGTATAAGCTCTTGACCTTGTGTTAAGTGGATCATTATCACAAGGTGGTGCTATTAGGTTCCATCCACTACCGAAAGATAACATCTCAATATTGACTAAGAAATAAATAAATAATGTTAAAAAAAGATAACTCGGGGGGGGGGATAAAATAATTTTTAGACATAACTAATTCTCCTTAAATGGTTTGAGAAAATGTATTTGTATATATATTATTAATGTTATGTCAATTTAAAAAAATAAATTAAAAATAATTTTTTAATTTCCAAATTAATTTTTTTATATAGATTCCCACTTTCGTGGGAATGACGAGAGTCAAGAATGTGTCATTCCCGTGCAGATGGGAGCCCTTTGGAAATTCAACAATTTGTTTCTTTTAGCTGTTGAAAAGTTTTGAAAAATGATAAATTTTTAATTTTCGCATACTTACTAATAATCAACCTTTAGTCGTCTCGGTTGTTGAAAACTTTGTCTTCACGAAAAATTATTTTTTTATTAACTTGAAAATTATTGGAAAGTTAATTATTTTCGTGATGCAGTATAAATTTAAAATATATTTCTTTTGGGGGGAAGATGTCAACACAAGATACATCCGTTAAAAGCGGTCTGTTTCTTCTTGGTATATCCTTAGGAGCGGGCTTTATTGTTGCGGCAATTATTCTTTCTGTTACCCTTAGCAATATCAAAATGTCTGATAAGACTATCACTGTCAAAGGGTATGCAGAAAAAAACATAACATCAGATCTTGCAATATGGAGCGGAACGATATCAGTCCGATCAGCTGATATGACTATTGCTTACGAAAAATTACAAAAGGATATGTCAACTTTTGTTAATTACCTTCAATCCAAGGGAATAGATGCATCTAAAATTACAACTTCATCCATAAATACGGTTAAGAATTTTCGATACACCCCTGAAGGATATTCTACAGGGCAGGTAGATAGTTATGAGCTTACTCAAACAGTAAGCATAACCTCCGAAAAAGTCAATTTGGTGAACCAGATATCTGGCGAAGCCACTTCGCTTATCAAAGATGGTTTGGAAATTTATTCCAATCCTCCACAATTTTACTATACAAAGCTTAATGATTTAAAAATACAAATGCTGGGTGATGCAGCAAAAGATGCCAAACAAAGAGCCGAACAGCTAGCTAAAAGCAGCGGAGGTGATGTTGGTTCTATGAAATCTGCCTCACAGGGAGTTTTTCAAATCACTCCGCTCTATTCAACGAATGTCTCCGACTGGGGTGAGTATGATTTAAGTTCGATTCAGAAAACTATAAAATCTGTCGTAACTATCGATTTTACAATAAAATAACTACTAAAAAGCCTATAACTTATATTAACAGAAATACTTCTGCTAAGATTTTTTGACTATAAATGAAAAAATTATAATATTAAATAAACGAGGTTAAAGTGAAAATTGATAAACGATTTACAAAAGGCTACAGTAATGCCTATGAAATGTTTGAGTTTACTAAAAAAAGCTCAACATTAAAAAATCCTGATGGCTCAATTGTATTTCAAATGGATAACATCGAGGTTCCTGTTCAATGGTCGCAGGTTGCAACTGACATACTTGCCCAAAAGTATTTCAGAAAAACAGGTGTTCCTCAAAGAAATAGAGCGGGTAAAATTATTTATGATAAAGAGGGAAAACCAAAGCTTGGCTCTGAGAATTCATTGAAACAGGTTGTTCACCGCCTTGCTGGAACATGGACTGACTGGGGAAAGAAATATAATTATTTCGATACTCAGGAAGATGCACAGAATTTCTATGATGAAATTTCATATATGCTGTTCAACCAGATGGCTGCTCCAAACTCACCTCAATGGTTTAACACAGGACTTTACTGGGCTTATGGAATAACAGGAAACAAGCAAGGCCACTATTATGTTGATCCAGATACAAAGAAGTTGTCACATTCAAAAGATGCATACAGCAGACCTCAACCTCATGCCTGCTTCATTCAGTCAATCAAAGATGATTTATTGAATGAAGGGGGTATTTTCGATTTAGCACTGCGGGAAGCAAGAATATTCAAGTTTGGAAGCGGAACAGGGACTAATTTTTCTAATCTTAGAGGAGAAGGGGAAACCCTTTCCGGCGGCGGTAAATCTTCGGGATTAATGAGCTTCCTTAAAATTTTTGACAGGGCTGCAGGGGCAATTAAATCTGGAGGCACAACTCGAAGAGCTGCCAAAATGGTGATTGTTGACATTGACCATCCTGATATTGAACAGTTTATTGACTGGAAAGCAAAAGAGGAAGAAAAAGTTGCTGCTATTGTTACTGGTTCCAGAATCAATGCGGCTTATCTATCTGCAATTGTTAATGAAGCAAAACAAAGGGGAACCGACAGAAAGACCAATAAGAAATTATCCTATCTTATTCAAAAAGCTCTTCATTCCGGTGTTCCATTAAATTACATTGTCAGGATTATTTCCCTTGTTGAACAGGGTATTACTGAATTCAATTTCGATGTGTATAATACACACTACGAAGGTGAAGCTTATTTGACAGTAAGCGGTCAAAATTCAAATAACTCTGTCCGGGTAACAAACAAATTTATGGAAATCCTTGAAAATGATGGTCTATGGGAGTTAAAATTCAGAACGACTGGTGAAACGACAAAAACTGTTCAGGCAAAGTATTTATGGGATAAAATTAATTTAGCTGCATGGAAATCGGCAGACCCGGGTTTGCAGTTCGATACTACTATTAATGAATGGCATACCTGCCCGAATTCCGGCAGGATTAATGCAAGCAATCCATGCAGTGAATATATGTTTTTGGATGACACAGCCTGCAATCTTGCAAGTTTGAATTTAATGAAATTTTATGATGAAAGCAGTTATACTTTCGATGTTGATAGCTTCAGGCATGCAGTGAGGCTTTGGACTATAGTTCTTGAAATTTCGGTTCTTATGGCACAGTTCCCATCAAAAAGCGTTGCTCAGCTAAGTTACGAATTCAGAACTCTTGGCTTAGGATATGCAAATCTTGGTACTTTGCTGATGGTTAATGGTGTGCCTTATGATTCACCCGAAGCTCTGGCGATGACGGGTGCAATTACAGCTATTATGACCGGAGAAAGCTATGCTACATCAGCAGAAATGGCAAAGGAACTCGGACCCTTCCCTAAATACGAGATGAACAGGGATTCTATGCTCAGGGTAATCAGAAATCACAGAAGAGCGGCTTATAATGCCGAACCAGAGGAATATGAGGGATTGACTATTAAACCGATGGGCATGAATCCGAAATACTGCCCTGAATATTTATTGCAGTCCGCAAAGCAGGTTTGGGACAAAGCACTTTCAATGGGTGAACAATACGGCTACAGAAACGCTCAGGTTACCGTTCTTGCACCCACCGGAACAATCGGATTGATTATGGATTGCGATACAACGGGAATAGAGCCCGATTTTGCCATAGTTAAATTCAAAAAACTTGCTGGTGGAGGTTATTTCAAAATTGTAAATCAATCAGTAAGAATGGCTTTGACAAAACTCGGTTACAGCGATAAACAGATTGAAGAAATAGAAAAATATTCAAAGGGGCACGGAACATTCATCGGGTGCCCTTCAATTAATCATAAAACTTTGAAAGCAAAGGGCTTTACGGATGAAAAAATTATGCAGATCGAATCTGAGCTTGATAATGTTTTTGACATCAAATTTGCATTTAATAAATATGTACTCGGTGAAGATTTCTGTAAAAAAATTGGTATGACCGAAGAGCATCTGAATAATCCTACCTTCGATATGCTCGGCTGGCTCGGATTTACTGCGGAAGAAATCGAGCGAGCCAACGACTATGTCTGCGGGACGATGATGCTCGAAGGAGCCCCGCACTTAAAAGATGAACATTTGCCAATCTTCGACACAGCAAACAAATGCGGGAAAAATGGAAAAAGATTCATTCCATATATGGCTCACGTTAGGATTATGGCTGCTGCTCAACCTTTTATTTCAGGAGCTATTTCCAAAACAGTTAATATGCCTGCCGAAGCTACAATTGAAAATATCGGCGAGGTTTATCTTGAGTCATGGAAGATGATGCTTAAAGCAATTGCTATTTATCGAGATGGCTCGAAACTATCCCAGCCACTTAATTCAGCTAATTATGACGGACTTGACGAAGTTATAATGATTGGAGACGAAGATTCTCTCGATGAAACAATCGGACCTAAAGAGGTGCAGGATCAGATCGCGAAAAATCAAACCTTTACTCCTGAACGCCGAAGACTGCCAAAGCGAAGAAAAGGCTATGTTCGCGAGGCTTATGTTGGCGGGCATAAGGTTTACCTACGAACCGGTGAATATGAGGATGGCACACTCGGAGAAATTTTTATTGATATGTATAAGGAAGGAGCGTCATTCAAAGGTTTGATGAATTGCTTTGCTGTGCTTGCATCGAAAGCACTTCAATATGGAATGCCTCTGGATGAACTTGTTGATACATTCACCTTTACAAGATTCGAGCCAGCAGGACCTGTTACCGGCCACGAAGCTATCAAAAACGCAACATCCGTTCTCGACTATGTGTTCCGTTCAATTGGTTACGATTACCTCAAAAGAAGTGACTTTGTCCACGTTAAAGCTGTTGACGAAGTCCCCGAAGAAAAAAATGGAAACGGAAATGATAACCCAACATCAGAAGATGACTCATCTTCTTCAAAAGAAAATATTGAGTTTGATAATGAAGATATAAGCGACTCATCAGAAGATTATGAAAATGAACCGGAAACTGAAAATGTAAATGTTCATTCTCATAATGGAAAGAGCAACGGAAATGGATTTAAATTAAAATCAGCAGCGGCAAAACAGGCTGGCTACACTGGTGAGCAATGCTATTCCTGTGGTTCAATAAGAGTCAAAAGAAGCGGAAGCTGCACCGTTTGCGAAGATTGCGGAACAACAAGCGGATGCTCATAATAAATAAACAATCATTCGGCTAAAATATCTTTTTTTAGTGATGGAGATAGGTAAAATATACAATGAAGATTGCATAATCACGATGAAAAGAATGCCTAATAATTTTATTGATTTTATCATAACATCACCTCCCTATGATGAAATCAGAAATTATAATGGTTTTCAATTTGAATTTGAAAAAATTGCAAAAGAATTATTTAGAATATTAAAAAAAGGAGGAGTTATCGTTTGGGTTGTTGCGGATGCAACAATTAATGGGAGTGAAACCGGAACTTCTTTCAGGCAGGCTTTATTTTTTAAAGAAATTGGATTTCGACTTCATGACACTATGATATATTATAAAAATAATCCTATGCCTCAAACCGGGAATAGATATCATCAACATTTTGAATATATGTTTGCATTTTCAAAAGGAAGCCCCAAAACATTTAATCCTATTACTGAACCGACAAAATATCGAGGATTAGCAAACATGAAGAATCGAGGTCAAAATGGTGCTTTGAATTACGAAAAAGTTGAAAGAACTTCAGAAAAGAAAGTCGGAAATGTTTTTTTCTATTCAGTAGGAGGAGGAATTTCAACAAAGGATAAATTAGCTTACGAACATCCTGCCATTTTCCCCGAACAATTAGTATATGACCAAATTTATACATGGACAAATGAAAATGATTTAGTTTATGATCCTTTTATGGGGAGCGGGACAACTGCAAAAGTTGCACATTTAATGGGCAGGCGATGGATAGGTTCAGAAATATCAAAAGAATATGTTGAAATAGCAAATGAAAGATTAAAGGAGTATATAATTGATAATTTATTTTTAACATAATGATATGGATTTAATTGAACGGGGCTCACAAACAGCAAAAGATGGCTTTAGAAATGAAGATGATATAGTTCAAAAATTTAACAATTGGAAGAGGGATGAAGATGCTCAGAGTTGGTTAGTCTTAATGAACTATAAACTTAAAGAAATTGAATATGTAAAAGCTATAAAAATATCAGGTTATAAAACTGATGTCCAAGTTCAGGTAACGATAAAACTAAAAAAAGCTATTGATGTTGAAAATCTTCAGGTCAAATTAGTAAGTAATCCTAAGGGATTTAATCAAATTGATAAACGTTGGGTTGATAAATATGCTGAGATGTGGAACATCCCATTTCAAGTTGTTTCAATTTTAAAGCGATATACAGGTGAGGAAAAACCTTCAATTAAAAATCCAAGAGACAAACGACGAATGTTTGCAAATGAATTTTCCCAGACAGAACAAAACCTCATATTAGGATGGTTAAACAAAAATCAATCTTTAATTGTCTCTAATATTTTAAAAGGTCAGGGAAAGTTTGCCTCTGAATGGATGCTCGTAGCTCAAAGGTTGAGAAAAATGCAAGATGGATTCTTAAACCAATGAACTATTGTTTGAACTTTTTTGGAAATGGGGATATTAAAATAACCAAAAGAGGAAATTTTAAAATAGGAAAAATCACTATGCAAAGAAAAGGTGGTGACAGTGGAAGAGATACCGCAAAAATGCTTCAGTTTAAAATCAATCCAGCCGAATTATTTGAGATTGAATTATAACCTAAAAAATGTAATTTCTCTTGCCCCTTATTCATTTTTTTTAGCTTCAGTAATTTTCAATCTTATATATTCGGGATTAGGAACACCCTTTGGGTAGAAGCGACAAGTCAAAGATGGATTCTCGGGAGCCTCTAATCCTTCAAAATCATTGCCGTTTATCAGCAATGTTGGGGAGCCCCGAAATCTGTATTTTTTGGCTTTTTCGTCAGTATCAACAATGGTTTCTACCAATTCGACATCAGTCATGCCTTCAATGGCTTTTTTGACGTTATTTAATAGTTTGGGTCCATTCGGACATCCGTGAAAATGTTGGAATTCAAGAATTATTTTTGTTTGCATTCAATCGTGTCCGTCTTTTTTGCAACATTGTGGTAATTTATTATAAGCTTTTTTGTTTGCAGGAACATCATCAGCATCGTAACCGGTTTTGGAAATAATCTGACGAATTTTTTGTGCATCTGTCTGTTCAGAATCGAATAAAACTATGGCTTCTTTTGTCTCGAGGTCAAGTTCAGCCTTCAAAATCCCCTTGCTTTTGTTAAGGGCTTTTTCTATTCTTTCCTTGCATTGTTCACATTGTGCTGATGTTTTGATTTTTATTTCCTGAGTATTTTCTGCCTGAAGAATTATACTCGAAAAAATTAGCAATACTAAAGTAATAATTAATCTATTTAACATATTGTATCTCCTGAAAAAAAGAAAGAGACGATAAATTAAAAATTTATTATCATTCCAGATTTTATTAAATCCCTACCATTTGAAATGGAATAGAAATATATTCCTTTTGAAATATTATTCAAGTTTTGGGAAATAAATTCATCTATATTTGAATTGATATTTTCCTTTCCACAAAAGTCATAAATTATTAATTGAATTTGAGCCAAATCCTGATTGCTTATAAATCTTTGAAAATCGGCTAAACTCAAAAAATTGTGGTATTGAATATCACTATTTCTCAATTCAAAAATCCCTGAAATGGGGGGATTTCCCTCGCTTGGACCGATAGACGGAGGGTTATTATAGCTTTCCCCAAAATAGTCATGCTTGATAAAGTTAAAAAAAACTCCTTTGCCAACAGCAGGAGAATTTCCTGAAATTTTAAAAACCAGATCAGATTCAATTAATTGAGGATCTTGATTGAGAATTGTATTTTGATGATTGACGGCAGGATTTGGTCCATTCCAGTTAGAATTTTGGGTATTAAACCAGAGATTATTGGAGAAGTCAAAAGTAGCGGGCAGAGTGTTTGAACCGATATTTATGCCTCTTTCGTTGTTTGCATTATCATCAAAGTAGCAGATATTGTTCGCAAAAATATTATTGCTGCAAAGAGCAAAACCATCAGTAATGTTTTCCTGAAGAATTCTAACCAGCCATCTTTCCGGCATGAACAGTAAATTGTTGACAACACTACAATTAATGGCTCCAACAAAAGCTATCGGGGCTACCGAGCCACGAAACTGGTTGATGAAAACTCTGATATCTCTGGCTTCATATTTTGCGTCTGGTGGGCGAAAAAATTGTAAACCTGTTGAGCCGCCAATATTGATTGACCTTTGACCGGCATTTTGAAATAAATTTTGGTAAATATCAATTAGAGAGCAACCACCTTTTGCTTGTATGGCATTGGAACCTGCATTTTGGAATGTATTTTCGTATATTTTTCCATTATGACAGCCTACCATATCAATCATACTCCCGCCGGCAGAACCATTCATAAATTTACAATTTCTGATTTCGAAATTATCAACTCCACTCATTTTGAGCTCATCATTGTTACCAGTGGCATTCATTCTAAGCCAAGCACAATTTTCAATAATAATATATTCAGTCGGACTGTCGTATGAACCGCCATCATCAATATTTAATCCATTTCCTGTTTGACCATTAAAAATAATATTACTTATTTTCAGATAAGATGCATCAGAGAGTTGAAAAGCTGTGCTGCCCCCTTCGAAAATCGCAGGGTTATCTGCATTGGATGTTATAATTATCCATTTATCAGGAGAACCTTTTATATTTTTAATGTATTGATTTACTATATGTTTTTCACTTAATAGCGTGACGGTATCGCCGGGAACTGCATTCGAAAGAGCAGCAGTCAAATCAGTATAATCGCCAGTAAAACCAACAGTGATTGTTTTTGAAAGCAGCATCAAGGGAAAAATCAGATAAATCAGTAAAAAAGCATATATTTTCATAATACTTCCTTCAAAATAGAATAAATTAAAATTTATTTCACAATAATAATAAAATAAACATACAAGAAAAAAAGTTTTAACTCAATCAATAGAAATAAATTAACAATTAATTAGTTACAAAAAAGTCATTGAAATAACTTTTAAACAAAAAAAAGATAGTATGAAGAATAAAATAATTGATTTTCATGGAACAACAGTTGTTGGAGTCATCAAAGATGGAAAAGCTGTTCTCGGCTCAGACGGGCAGGTTTCTTACGGTAACACAATAATGAAACATTCCGCAAGAAAAGTGAGAAAATTATACAATGATTCCATTTTAGCTGGATTTGCTGGAGCCACAGCCGATGCTTTTACCCTTTTGCAAAGATTCGAAGAAAAGCTCGAAACTCACAGAGGCAATCTTTATCGTTCGGCGATAGATCTGGCAAAGGACTGGCGAACCGATCGTTACCTCAGAAGGCTCGAAGCAATGCTTATAGTAATGGATAAAACAAAAGCATTGCTAATTAGTGGTATAGGCGATGTAATAGAGCCGGATGATAATATAATTGCAATAGGTTCAGGTGGTCCTTATGCTCTTTCTGCTGCAAGAGCTATGATGAAACATAGCAATCTTTCGGCAAGAGAAATTGTTGAGGAATCACTCAATATTGCTGCCGACATCTGTATATATACCAACAAAGAGCAATCTATCGAAGAATTATAATATCTTACTTTTAATAAATTATTTTTGTTTACTTATTGAATGATTATGGATAATAGCGAAACTTTTAAACTAAATGAGACAGATAAAGAAATAATTGTAAATTTTGTAAAAAAGCAGATATCTATGGCAGAACAACTTACACCTCGCCAAATTGTTACAGAGCTTGATAAATATATAATCGGACAGGACGCAGCCAAAAAAGCTGTTGCTATTGCTCTGAGGAACAGGTGGAGACGTCAGATGGTTAAATCTGAACTTAGAGATGAAATCATGCCTAATAATATCATACTTATTGGACCAACGGGAGTTGGAAAAACCGAAATCGCCAGACGACTCGCAAGATTAGCCAATGCCCCTTTCGTTAAGGTTGAGGCAACAAAATTCACTGAAGTCGGTTATGTTGGACGTGACGTTGATTCAATGGTCAGGGATTTAATAGAGCGTTCGGTTGCTATGGTTCGTGAGGAAAAAACTGAAGAAAAAAGAAAAGAAGCCAAGATAGCAGCCGAAAACAGAATTCTTGACATTCTTGTTCCACCTGTTAAAAGAGGTCCATCGTTCGATACAATTACCGATGATGAAATTGAGGATAACACCCGAACAAGAGATAAATTCAGACAGATGCTTAGGAACGGCGACTTGAACGACAGAATGGTCGAGTTAGAAACAATGGTTGACCAGATACCTTCTATGCAGATTCTTGGTCCAATTGGTCTTGATGAGATGGGAATGAATTTGCAGGATTTATTTGGTAATATTCTCCCGAAGAAGAGCAAAAAGAAAAAAATGACAGTTGCTGAAGCCCTTAAACTTCTTGAGAAGGAAGAAGCCGAAAAACTAATTGATATGGATTCAGTCATTAAAGAAGCTATATATCTCGCAGAGCATAATGGTATTATATTCATTGATGAAATTGATAAAATTGCTTCAAGGTCAAATAGCACTTCTGGTCCAGATGTATCAAGAGAAGGAGTACAGAGAGATCTTTTGCCTTTAGTCGAAGGAACAACTGTTAATACTAAATACGGACCAATTAAATCCGAGCATGTTCTTTTTATTGCTTCGGGTGCATTTCACGTTTCCAAGCCATCGGATTTAATTCCAGAACTTCAGGGAAGATTTCCTATCAGAGTTGAGTTGAAGAGCTTAACCGAGGAAGACTTTGTTAAAATTCTTACACTTCCCGAAAATGCCCTTATAAAACAATATCAGGCACTTATGGAATCCGAGGGAATTAATCTTGAATTTGATGAGGGAGCAATCAAGAGAATCGCTGCAATTGCTGCACAGGTCAATGATGATGTTACTAATATTGGAGCAAGAAGATTGCATACTATCCTTACAACTCTGCTCGAGGATTTTCTTTTCAATACTCCAGACAATATTACTGAAAAAAACATACAAATCACTTCTGAAATTGTTGATGCCAAACTTAAAGATATATCGAAAAATACAGATTTAAGCAAATTTATTCTTTGATAATATGAAGATAATTAACACTGTTGTAAGAAAACGATCTCTGCCTAATTATACATATCTTGGCTGCTCAATGACCAAAAACCGTTCTCCATGGTGTTTCAGGTTATGTCAACCAAATAGTAATGGATTTGGTAAATGCGGAAGGCCTGCTCCACATTTTTATCAAGGAAGAATTCAGCTTGGAATAATTGAATTCGAGAAACAAAAAAATAAAAATCAAGGCAAAAATTTCAATATTATCTGAATATGAAATCGCTATTTCTTTATATTATAACTTTATTAATAGCAATAACTTCCGCCATTGCAAATGATGAATATTATAATAATAAAATTATAATTAAATTCAAATCAAAAAGTGATGCTTATAACCAATGGATTAATAAAAATCGTAAAAGTTATATTAAGGAATTTGAAGACCTTTTAGGAAATCATTCAATAAATCCTTATGTCAGAGATGAAGTTTTAAAATTATTCGAAAAAAAATTTCAAAAAAATAATTTCATTTATCCGGAAATAGGAGAAATTGAAAATCTAAGGCGAATAGCTTATATTGTTTACGAAAAAGAGATTAATCCGATCATAGCCGCCCAAAAAATTTCTTCTTTTGATTTCATCGAATATGCTGAACCATTTCCTATTCATAAACTTGTAACTGTTCCGAACGATGCACTTGTTTTCGAGCAATATTACCTTGATACTATAAAGGTTTTCGATGCATGGAGTTATTCAGATACAACAAAGGAAATTAACGTTGGAATAATTGATACAGGAATAGACTATGATCATGAAGATTTAGCCGAAAATATATTTAATAATCCCGGTGAAATTGGTTTAGATAGTTTGGGAAGGGACAAAAGGAGCAACAATATTGATGATGATGATAATGGATTTATTGACGACTGGCGAGGATGGGACTTTGTGAGTTCAGATAGTATCGGTCAGGATAACGATCCAAAACCCGGGCATATTCACGGCACACATGTTGCGGGAATAATCGGAGCTTCAATTAATAATGGTATTGGTATTGCTGGAATTGCCAATAAAGTGAAATTGATTCCGGTCAAAATAGGCAGTGATAATCCTTTAAGCACTTCTATTGAAAATGGCTATGAAGCTATATTATATGCTGCAGGAGTTGGTGCTGACGTAGTTAATTGTTCATGGGGTTCTGGAAGCAAAGGACAGGCAGAAGCTGAAATTATAAATACTGTTGTAAAATCGGGCGTTGTCATTGTTGCAGCTGCCGGCAATAATGGTTCGAAAACCCCCTTTTATCCTGCTTCTTACGATGGTGTAATGTCTGTTGCTGCGGTTGACAGAAGGGATAAAAAGGCATATTTTTCAAACTATGATCAAAGCGTCGATATTGCAGCACCAGGAGTAGCAATACTTTCATCTGTTCCTAATAATGATTATAATTATCTTGACGGAACATCTTTTGCTTCCCCGATTACTGCTGGCGTAGCTAGCCTTCTAAGAGCTAAAAAAAAGAATTATACCAACACACAAATTATTGAACATCTCAAAGTAACAAGCACAAATATTGATACTTTAAATCTAAATTATGTTGGAATGATAGGCAAAGGCAGGGTCAACGCTTTTAATGCTTTATCAAAAGATAGTGCCAAATCCGTAATTCTTACCAATTATAAATTCGAGGATGAAAATAAAGACGGAGTTTTCGATCCCGGAGAAAAAATTAATTTGACTGCGTCTTTCCAGAATGTTCTTGATTCTTTAACGGGAGTAAAAGTATTAGCATCGTCGGATTCACCTTATAGTCCGACATTTTCTAAATCTGATTTTTTCATCGGGGATATGTCTGTTGGATATGAGATTGCTACTCCAACCCCATTCAGCTTTCGAATACCCGAATCCTTACCCATAGATTACCAACTCGATATTGCCCTCACAATCAGGGATAGCAAAGAAATTATCAATAGAGAAATATTAAGTTTGACAGTCAATCCCTCATTCAGAACTATTCGTGGAAATGATATTTCTGTAACAATAAACAGCGTTGGTAATATTGCTTATAATGACTATCCAAAGAATTTACAGGGAGATGGTTTCAGCTACAAAGACAGCCATAATCTTCTTTTTGAGGGAGCTTTGATGGTTGGTATCAATGATTCGACTGTTTCTGATGTTGCGAGGGGCTATGACCAATCCAGAAAAAACAATGCTTTCATTACAACAAATGTTCTAAAAGTTAAATCTCCAGGAGCTATAGCAAAAACTGAAGCAGCAACCGAATTCAAAGATACTCCATTCGATTTGCATTGTGGTGTTAATATCTCCCAGAAGGTTTATCAGTTTGACGATGACAAGAACAGAAACTACATTTTATCAGTTTATGACATTACAAACATTTCCGACAAAGCATTTGACTCTCTTTATTTTGGATTTTATTTTGATTGGGATATTGGACCTTCGGGAAGTGATAATATTGCAGATTATGATAAGCAATATCAATTTGGCTACGTGAAGAATATTAATGATTCAACTCTGCCAATGACCGGAGTAAGACTTCTGTCACCTTATCCCGTGAACTATTTTGCTCTTGATAATGATGGAAATACAGAAGATAATCCCGGGGTTTACGATGGTTTTACAATAAGTGAGAAATGGAAAACACTAAGTAGTGGTTTATCAAGATTGAAATCGAGAGTAACCGATGTTTCACAAATTATTTCTGCAGGACCAATTAAATTATTTGCTGGAGATACTGTAAGATTGGCATTTAGCATTTTTGCAGGCTTTTCTTACGATGAACTGATAACAGCCTCTCAGGAATCTTACAAAACTGCAAACAGATATAATCTGATAAATGGTAATTACTCACCATTGCCCTCAGGAGATGAAATTTCATCAATTTACCCAAATCCTCTTACTTCTGGTGAATTGACTATATCCTATACTATATTAGAAAACACAAATGTTACAATGACAATTTATGATGTTCTCGGTAGAAAGAGCTTAGATTTATTGAAAGAGGAGCCTAAAACGATAGGTAGATATAAAGCAAGACTTCTCTCCACCAAGCTTTCTGCCGGAGTCTATTATTTGCAATTTCAGACCAAAAATAAGAAACAGGTCTCTGGATTTGTAATTTATTAGGCTTTTTTCAGTAACCTTGCTGCAAATGCTCCATCAGTGTTATGAATATGAGGAAATATCTGCATAAATCCATCTTTACAGACCTGAGGAGGTAAGTAATTCTCTGCCGGATCTATTGTAAATTCAGGGAATTTCTCGAGAAACCAGCTAATGTTATCCTGATTTTCTTCGGGCTCTATTGTGCAGGTTGAATAAATCAGAGCACCACCGGGTTTGACCATCTCAGCACCCGATTCAAGAATTCTGCGTTGTGTATCGACAAGCAGGTAAATATCTTCTCTTTCACGTTTCCATTTTATGTCAGGTTTCTTTGCAATAGTTCCCAATCCGGAGCAAGGAACATCAGCAAAGACAATATCAAACTGCTTATCAGATTTCATAATTCTCGCATCGTCATTAATAGTTTTAATACAATTTATGCCAAGCCTTTGAGCACCTTCCTCGATGAATCTTAATTTAGATTTATACTGATCAACAGCAATAATTTCGCCTTCGTTATTCATTAATTCTGCCAGATAAAATGACTTACCGCCGGGAGCAGCACATAGGTCTATAATTTGATTTCCCGGTTTGGGTTGTGCAAGTAAAGCCGCAAGGCTGGCACTGGTATCTTGAGGGGTAACCCATCCATCAATGAAAATTTCAAGGCTTGTAATATCAATTCTTGGCGTTCTTACTACAATTGAATCTTTTAGGTAGGGGGAAACGAAAAAAGAAAAATTTTTATTTCTCAAAAAATTGATTACATCCTCAGTTGTAGTTTTAGTCTTATTTACCCTTAATGTTAAATATGGCTTTCTGTTATTAGTGAATAGTAATTTTTCTGCTTCATTTTCGCCGTAACGATCAACCCACCTTTTAACCATCCATCTCGGATGAGAATACATTACTGAAAGGTAGTAAATAGGGTCTTCCTCTTTAACAGGATAGCGAACATTATCGAGATTTCTTGCTATATTACGCAGAACACCATTGACAATTCCTGCTGTTTTTTCCCCCTGAATTCTTTTTACAATTTCGACTGAGTCATTAATTGCAGCCGGAACAGGAATTCTATCTAAATTTAGAATTTGATACAGAGCAACACGCATAGCATTCTTAACCAGATTAAGGCATTTCAGGAAATCGCCATGATAAAACCCAACAAGTATCCAATCCAATTTCAATTTCCACCTGATAACCCCATTAACTAATTCTGTTAATAAATTTTTATCGAACTCATTAAGGTTTCCGGTTCTAAGTTCATAGTCCAATAGCTTGTCAATATAAGAATCGCTCCGCTCGAACCTACTCAAAATTCTAATAGCTGCCGCTCTTGCTCCATTAAAAATTCCCTTTGTTTCGTCATTGATTACTAAGTTTTCTTGATTATCTTCCATAATAAAATTGGAACTATATAAAATGATTACTATATTACAATAAAAAGAGTTTTAAAAATGCAAATATTAAAAAAAAGTAATTTAACATTTTTTTTGGTTTTAATAATAACCACAACTAAACTATTATCTCAGGATTTTGCCACTCCGCTTGATCCAGAAAAAATGAGAAATCAAAAGGAAATCGGTCTTCTTTTTGGGCTTGGTCAGAATTTCATGAGTGGAAATTTCCGAACAGAATGTGATTGCCCTGAATTTATTAATGGAACAAAATTTGGATATACAATTGGTGCCCTTTACGAAATGGATTTCACACCTCGATTTATGTGGGGAGCAGCCTTGATTTATACTAATCGTGATATTTATAGTGAATATCAAATAATTGAAGATGTTCAGCTTCAATCAATTATAACAGGGAAGCCGGAATCCGCACCTATCAAATTCAAACAAAAAGCCAATGCTGATTTTTCATATCTAACTCTTATGCCATACATAAAATGGAATCTGGCAGAATTTATGTTTATTAAGCTTGGATTTTCAGGCTCTTTCGTTCTAAATAATAAAATTAAACACGAAAAGGAACTAATCCAAAAAACTGCAAGGTTATCATCGGGCGAAATTGTATCTATTAAACTTGACAGCGAAAATGGGATCTCGACTATTATTGAGGAGGGTGATTTTCCGCAGACTAATTCCTTTCAAATATCGTTAGATCCGATGTTGGGTTTTAACATTGCATTAGAGGAAAATCTTTTCTTGAGCCCGGTATTACAATATTCTCTCCCACTTAGTAATATTTCCGAAAGAGGAGAGAATTTTAAAATCGGTGCATGGAGATTTCTTCTGGAATTAAGGTTAGCATTTAATTTAAGGATGAAATAAATTTATCACCGACAATTTTAAAAAGCTCTTTAATTTTTATAAATTTGTTTTTTTAATCTGTAACAAATACTATTTATGAATATTACAACTGAAAAAGGGATCGAACAAGTTCATAAAATCAGACAAGGAAAGATATTAAAAGAACTTCTGGATAAAGATACTTCTCTTTTGCTTGAAGATCCCTTAGAAAATGATATGGTTTTAAATATGGGTCCGCAGCACCCAGCTACTCATGGTGTTTTGAGGGTTTTGCTAAGGCTCGACGGGGAAACTGTTATCAAATGTGTTCCTGAATTAGGATATCTTCATAGAGGATACGAAAAATTAGCTGAAAACACTACTTTACATGAATTTATACCTCATACAGACAGACTCGATTATTTAGCACCAATGTCTAATAATGTTGGAATTGCCCTTGCAATTGACAACTCACTCGGAATAGAAGCTCCTCCAAGAGCCCAATGGATTAGAACATTAGTTGCTGAATTAGCACGTATTTCCTCCCATTTAATGGCAATGGGTTCCACCTGTATGGATGTTGGCGCTCTAACTTTGCTTCTCTGGACATTTACTGAAAGGGAAAAGCTCTATGACATATTCGAATTAATTTGTGGAGCACGTTTCACAACGAGTTACACAAGAATCGGTGGTGTTGCTAATGATATTGATGATGCAACGATAAAAAAAATTAAAGAATGGGCAGAACAATTTCCAAAAGAGCTGAAATACTTTGAAGCATTGGTTAATCGTAACAAGATTTTTATTGACAGAATGGCTGGAATTGGCATTATGCCTCCAGAAAAAGCAATTCAACTTGGCTTGACAGGACCTACCCTAAGAGGATCCGGAATTCCACGTGATCTAAGAAAAGATAATCCATATCTGGTTTATGACCAACTTGATTTCGATGTAATTACCTTCAATGACTGTGATGTTCTCTCCCGCTATAAGGTTAGAGTTGAAGAAATGAAACAAAGCCTTAAAATAGTCAATCAAATCCTTGACAAGATGCCGCAGGGGGAAATCCATTTAAAAAATCCAAAATATGTTCTCCCGAGGAAAAAAGACGTTTATACAAAAATGGAAGAATTGATAAACGACTTTATGCTTATAAATTTCGGTGCAGCACCTAAACCCGGGGAATACTACACTGCAATTGAATCCCCTAAAGGTGAACTTGGCTTTTTTATTGTATCTACTGGTGAAGGCCACCCATGGAAATTAAAGATACGTTCCCCTTCAACATCAAATCTGCAGGGACTATCATTTATGGTCGAAGGCTCGATGATAGCAGATGTTGTTGCAATCATAGGTTCGATTGACCCGATTATGGGCGAAGCCGATAAGTAGGAAGCATAAGCTGAATTTATAGGTGCGGAGAGGGCGAGATTCGAACTCGCGGTAGAGTTTAACCCCTACGACGGTTTAGCAAACCGTTGCCTTCAGCCACTCGGCCACCTCTCCTTTGTATTATTTTGAACTGCAAATATAAATATTTTTTCGCTAATTGAAAAATTCTTTCTCGAATTCTTCGAACCTTAAATGACGAGCTAACTTTCTTACGTAATTGGTATATTTTTCTGATTCTCTGGGATTGATTTTTGAGGAGACGAGTGCAATATTGCTCAAGGTCATCAACTGCAACTCTTCGGATAGTTTCATAGCTCCTCTGGCTGCTTTCTGCAAAATATTATAAGCTTCCTCATAATTTCCCTGCTCATATTTCAATAGTGAGTAGGCATTCAGCAGGAAAGACTCAGCAATTGGTTCATCAATTTTTTCAAGAATTTTAGAGCATTTTTGATATTCGGACTCAGCCTTTTCGAATTCATGCATCTCAGAATAAATTCTTATCAAAATCGAGATTAATTCAACTTTCTCGATTATGTTAAGTTTATTCTGGTTTTCATTTATGAAGTTGTTTATAATATTAATTGCATCCTCATAATTTCCCTGATTGAAATGTTCAACCGCATTCCTACGGGCATTGACAAAGTCCGGGAAGTATATTTGTTGTGTTCCTACTTGTTGTTCGCTTACCTGACTTTCATTTGTGTCAGCAGCTTGATGTGTTATTTTACTAATTAAAGATGAAAATTCAGAATTCAAACTATCATTTACGCTTTCGCCTGTCAATTTTTTGTAATTATCGTAAGCAGATTGAATTATCTCAGTATTGCCATATTTTTGCGCACTTTTAGCAGTAATTAATAACATTTCCCTTGTTGTTTCAATATCACCAGATTCTGAACTGTGGGCAGCAAGATAAGGGGCAATCTCTTCTTTTATAGTATCACTGTTTGCTTCGTTAAATTTTCTTTTCAAAAAATCAGCAATCTGACCGTGTAAGGATTGGCTTTCCTCGTATTCAAGCGAATCAAGAAAAAAAGCGTGGTAAAATGCCTGAGTGAATTCATAAACAGTTGTTTTTATTCCATAGCGGAATTGAGCTCCTTTGCTCCGAATAATACCTGTCTTGTTTTGAAGTGATTTTAGTTTTTTGATTGCGGTTACAACATCTGTATTGAGAAGATGAGCAACAACAAGAGCTGTGAATTCTATACCTTCGGCACTGCAAATTGCAAGAATGTTTCGCTCTTCATCGTTAAGCTTTTCAATTGATTGGGAAAAAGCCGAATGGACTGTTGCTGGAAGATATTCTTCATTATAAAAATTTTGATTTAAGTTACCATTTTCATCGAAAGGATTATTGCGTTTGAAATAGAGCAGATACTCAGCAATAACACCAACATTGCCAAAGCTTTTGGCCATCAGCCAGTTTTCGAATTCTCTATTGGTGACATAATCAGGAATATAAATTTTGCAAAGTTGCCTTAGTTCTTCCATATTGAAAGGTTCAAGGCTTATTTCCATTATATTCGAATTTGATTTGTTTTGATTCAAAAAGGACAAAATCGGGGAGCCTTGTGTTTCAAGAATACTTGGAATAAAGGAAAGAACCAATAAAATTCTAGTAGATTCTATGGATTCTGCCAGAAGATTAAGTAGTTCGATTGATTGTGAATCGCTCCAGTGCATATCGTCAAGAAGAACAACATAGGGTTTTTTATCGGCATAGGAAAGCATTGCATCGTAAAAATCTGCCGTAGCACTGCTAACACGTCTGCTTGTTTCAGAAGATTTTTCTCTTTTGAACTGACGCCAGTCCTTGCCCAGTTCTTTTATAGCATAAAAAAGGTCACCAATGAAGGGGATGGCTGTTAGGGCAGTCATACCAACATTTATGGCAAATTGTTTTTCGGCTGAAAGTGATTTCCTGTTTAGCAGGAACTCCATAGCCCTTGCAAAGGGATATAGAGGCTGGATGTTTGATACATTAAAATTTCCAATAGGTGCCTGACATTGGACATAAATACTAATTATAGCAAAATTATTTACACTTTCGTGGGCTATTTGTTTTAACAGGGTAGTTTTGCCGTAACCACTCTCCCCGGAAATGCAAATGATAGAACCCTTACCATCTTCAAGTTTGTTCAAAGCATTTCTGATGATAAGAAGATTATCTTCTCTGCCTATGAATTTACCGCCATTTGACATAAGAATTATAGGTCATATATTTTAATTTGCTTCAACTGTTTTTTTCTTTTTGCTCTTATCAGGGACGAGAATAACGGAAAGTGCTTTTCCTTCGGATTTAATTTCCTGATCAACTTTTGCAATATCTTCAAGAGCTGCTATCAAACGGGTAAGAATATCTCTGCCATAATCCTGATAGGTGATTTCTCTACCACGGAACATGACACTTGCCTTAACTTTATTGCCTTGAAGGATAAATTCTCGTGCGTGCCGCATTTTGAAATTGAAATCATGGGTATCAATTCTCCATTTAAACCTGATTTCCTTCATTTGTTGCTGTTGTTGATGTTTTTTCTGAATTTTTTCTCTTTTCTGAACTTCGTATTGAAATTTTCCGTAGTCAATAATTTTACAGACAGGAGGAACAGCGTTGGGAGCAATTTCCACAAGGTCTAATTCCTTGGATTCTGCTAATTTAAGAGCTTCGTTACGTGACATAATTCCGAGGGGAGCACCTTTTTCGTCAACAACACGGATTTCTCGGGCAGTAATTTGTTCGTTAACCCGATGTTTGGTTGATGAGCCGGAGGATTCAATTCTTTTTCCGGAAGGGGAGAAATGGGTTGAGTATTTTATGTTCAATGAAATCCTTTATATGTGAATAATAATCTTTATAATATTCGTTTTATTCTGATATTAATTTTATTAAAATGACAAATTATACAAAAAAAATTCAAAGCAAAAATTAAACCAAATATTCAATTTAATAATCAATCCAAAAAGACTAATATCGATTTAATCAAATTTTCAAATTTAAATATACAGTATTACAAGAAATGTTTCAAGAATGATCAAAATAATATAATTATATCTATAGTGGGAATGATTAATAGAGTGTAATTATAAAAATATCAATTATTAAGTATTTTCCTGCTTAAAGAAAGTAAGTTTCAGATAAATATTTTATTTTTTAAAATAGAGTTTTATATAACCTCTGAAATACCTTGTGCTAAGGTAGGGATATTTAATAAAATCATTTGAGATTACAAAAATCAAATAACCTTCGGTGAGATTTATTTCGTCGAGAATAATCTGAGACCTCGATTCGCTGCCGGGAATAATAAAATTAACTCCGCCAACTCGCCTTTGATCTCTCATAATAATCTCGGACCAACGCCTTTCATTTATGTTTTCATTCAAATTATATATTGTTTCAGTATATAACTCTGCAGCTAATTTAATTCTGAAGCTAATAACTCTGTCATGTCTGTGTTTGTAGTCAATATCAGATTTATTATTTACAAAATCTATCTCCATCCAGAGTCTTAAATATTCATTGGAAGTATCAATCAGGATTTTGTTGGAGGGAATTGTAAAATCCCATTTTTGATCTTTCAGCATTCTTCCATCCTGATAGAATTCTTTGAATAGTATTTCCCATTTATCTATGGTAATAAATTTGTTCTGTGGGTCATCAGGGTCAATTTTAACTGTATCCTTTATTATTTTTGTTATTTCAACATTTGGATCATAACCGAGAGAATCCTCGCATGATTGAATGAAAGTAACAATTGGAATTGTTACTATTATAAAAAGCAAAAATCTAAAAATGAGTCTCATAGTTTTCTCCTAAAAGTTAAATCCAACACCGAAGTTTAGTCCTAATTTTGATGATGTATAGAAATTATTTTGGTGTTTATAACCAAATACCATTCCATCCAAGCCAATTAATAAATTGTAATTTTCGTAAGGATGGAATTTAAGTCCGATGCCAGACCTCAGAACGCCACCAGTGACAGTTCCCCCAGCTATTAACTGTGAATAAAAACCTAACCAGTCATTAATAGCAAATCCATATCGCAATGCTGCTGAAATGGTTATATAATTAGGATATTGCTTGTATAAAAATTGATTTCCATCTTCATCGGTGCCTTCAAATCTCTGGTAAATAAATTCCTGACGAATATCAAAACCGGCAGATAAATTTTGATTGAAATTGTATAGTAAAGTTATTCCTGAATTACTGAAAAGTGGATTTGAAGATTGTGGCACTTCGGCTTTCTGTTGGAATATGCTTTGATTGCCATGAAATTCAAGACTTAATCCAAGCCCTTTCAGATCGAAATCTTTAATCATCTGAGGATGAGCCGGATTCAATGTTAAATTATGAGATTCATAATTAAAATCTTTTCTTGTCAGAATAGTAGAATGATAGATTTTACTATCTGCTAAATTGAGGGGTTCAGGTTTTTCAATTATAGCAGAAACGGGGCTAATGTCCGAATTATCTTCAGATGGCAATATGAGATCATTCTTGCTTTCCGAAGGTATAATACTATACACAGTTTTGACAGTAGTTTCGGGAACTTCGGCAGAATAAATTCTTGGAATATTAAAATCGTTATTAGCCAGATCAATGTTTCTATTGACAAGCTGACTAACAGGCAAAGAAATATTATCTTCGGTTTTGATTGAATTAACTCCGAAGAAAACAGCTGTTGCAACAAGAGCTGTTGTCAGGCTGCTAATAATGATATTGATATGTTTTGAAATAAAAGCAATGGTTTTTGATGAAGATGCCATTCCAGCTGTGGAAGCACTCCCGGGAACAGCCATTGACAAACCAGAGAAAATAGCAACAGTGGACATAGCAGAGGGAGTGAAGGAACTTAGCTTTTTGCCAAAGGCTTTTTCGAGTGCAATTGATTGGCGTAACTCGTTTCTAAGCTCCTCACTGGAAGAAAGTGCCAGAAAAAGGCTTTCTTCCTGAGATTTGTCAAGTGTCCCATCAACAAAGTCGTGTATTAGTAATTGATAATCCATTGATTTATCCTAATATTTATAAATGTCTTTAATATATGGATCAAGTATTTGTTTAATTTTTTGTTTGCCATTGAAAACCAGATAGCGAGCTCTTGCCGAAGTAATACCCATAGTATCAGCAATCTCGTTATAAGACATATCATTGAAAACTCTCATTGTAATTACTTCCTTAGTCTCGTTGTCCAATAAATCAATAGCAACCAGAATCAAATCGCTTAGTTCCTTATCCTCAAAACTGACATCAGCCGGGATTGAAAAATCTATATTTTCTATCGAGACTGTCTGTTTTTTATCTCTTTTAAAGTTAAGGCATAAATTTCTTGCTATTTTTATCAGATAGCCTATAATTGTTGAGTTAGGATGCTCGCTCCTTACATTTTGATAAAACCTTATAAAAGTTTCCTGAAAAATATCCTCTGCCTGATCTTTGTTTCCAATAATCGTTCTGCAATAAGCATTTACCTTTAAAGCATAACGGTCATAAATTTCAGTAAAAGCTTCTTCGGATTCCTTTCTACTCCCTTTTAAAAGACTTAACAATTCTTCGTCAGTATATTTAGATATTTTTCTTTTCATTTAAAATAAATTTATACCTATCGTATTAAATAACACATAAGTATCAAAAATGTTAGTTTTATTATTTTTTTTGTAACTAATATTAATTTTAATGGTTATTAATTAACTGTTAATTATATTTATAGTTTGTAAAATTACTATTTTTTAAATAGAAAAATAAAGAGGAAATTAATGAAACAAAATTGCTATTTAATTAACGTTATCAATATATTCAAAATAATATTACTAACTGCATTCATTTTTATTACAAATCACTACCCTACTGAAGCAAAAACAATTTACTGGCAGAAAGCAGGGAATTTGAAAGGAAAGGTTACAGCCCTTGCAACAAAGCCCTCCGGTGAAATATTTGCCGCTGTATCAAAAGAAGGTATTTATCGTTCAACTGATAATGGAAACAGCTGGGGTCAGGTCAATCAGGGTTTAAAAAATTTAAACGTAAATGCTATAGCTATTAGGGGAAATGGTGATATTTTTGCCGGAACCAATGGAGGCGGGATGTTTGTCAGTAAGGATAATGGTCAGTCCTGGACTGAGATAAATGAAGGATTGCAAAGCCCATATATTGTAGCTGTTTCAATAAACCCATCGAACGGACATTTGTATATTGCTACAGACGTTTACAGCACTATTTACAGGTCAACAAACAGTGGACAAAGCTGGGAAGAGAGGAATAACGGAATTGCAAATATTTCAATCAATTATATAGGCATTAGTAGCGAGGATGAGCTTTTTGCCTGCACTTATAGTGGAATGTTTTTTTCAAGAGACAATGGTAACACATGGAAAGGCATAAATCAAGGATTGCCCGAACAAAAAAACATTTATTCGCTGGTTTTTGTAAATGACAATCTAATTCTAATAGGTTCAAGAAACTCAAGAATCTATAACAGCACAACAAATGGTGGTTCTTGGAAACTATCAGCTGAATTAAAGGAATCGGAGCAGATTTTTGGTTTGCTCAAAGCTCAGAACGGAGAAATTTTCGCAGCTACTTTCGGAAGAGGAGCATACCGTTCAACTGATGTTGGACAGACATGGAAGCAAATTAACGGAGGCTTAACAAATATTCAATTATTGAATATTGTTCAACATTCAAGTGGAGATCTTTTGGTTGGGACATGGGGTGATGGCGTTTTCAGAGGGAAAGAAGTTGATTTCAAGGTATATGCCCAAGGATCTTACTGTGCTGGTCAGGAGATTTCTGTCTCTTTTACTTCATCAATTATTTATGATTCCAATAATAATTTCCGTGTTGAACTGTCCGATGCAGAAGGAAATTTTGACAAACCTTTTCTAATTGGGAACCTTAAAAGCACAACTCACGGCACAGTAACAGGAAAATTACCAAAATCATTACCACCCGGTAACGGTTACAAAATCAGAATAAGAGCAAGCAGTCCTATGATGGATAGCGAAGAATCAGAAGAGTCTATTACTATACTTCCTTCTCCAGATGTTGAAATAACGGGAAAATTAGTTGTTTGCCCTTCACTTAAAGCAACATATTATCCCAAAGAGACCGGACATTCAATAAAATGGGAGGTTATTGGCGGAACATCGATTGGCGGTCTTCAAAATGATAGTCTGGTTATTGTATGGGGTCAGGTTGGGAAAGGATATATTACATTAACACAATGCAACAATAATACGGGTTGCTGTGATACACTCGTTCAGGAGATTTCTATTGAAATACCTCCGGCACCCAAAATAACAAGAAGGCTGATGGAACTTGTTTCAAGTTATCCTACTGGCAATCAATGGTATCTTGACGGCAAAAAAATTGACGGAGCAACAGATTCAGTTATATCTCCTGTCGAAACTGGTTATTATACAGTTCAGGCAGTTGATAGTAATGGCTGCGTAACTGCAATGTCTGACCCTTATTTGTTTGACATCGAAAGTGTCGAGGACGTAGAAAGTCATTATCAACTCAGTGTTTATCCTAATCCTGCAGATGATAAAATTTTGCTGGATTTCAAAGTTAATAATCCTTCTAATATCTCAATTAGTTTGTTGAACCTGCCGGGTAGCACAATATTTGATGAAACAAAATATTACTTACCCGGTAATTATCAGAAAATCATAGACATAACTAATATCAGCAATGGATTTTATTTGCTTGAGCTTAGTATAAACGGGAAAAAATTCTATCGAAAGGTTATAGTGCAAAGATAGATGCTTTTCTCTAACCTTTAAAAATTATTCTATGATAAATTGAAATACTAATTGTAATTCAACGTTACAAATTACTTAATAAACAAAAAAGTTTACACTAAAAAACTTTTGAGGTAACTATGAAAAAAATTGGAATTCTATATGGAATGGAACAAACTTTTCCATTTGCTGTTAATGAATATATTCAAAATAATACTAAGTTAAGGCAGGTCAAATCAGAATTAATAACAATTAAAGCCCAAAGAATTGATGATTTTTATGATTATAATGTAATATTAGACAGGTCTTCGCACGACATACCCTTTTACCACTCAATTATGATGCAGGCAGCTTTAGGAAATGTGAAGGTAGTAAATAATCCATTCTGGAACTATCCTGAAGACAACTTTTTTAATTATTCATTAGCTCTGAAATTAGGTATAAAGGTGCCCAAAACAGCTATACTGCCAAGCAAAGAAAATCCTCCGGGAACCGGACCCGATAGCTTCAGGAATCTTATATATCCTTTGAATTGGGGAGAAATATTCGATTATATAGGCTTTCCGGCTGTTATCAAGCCTAATCAAGGAAATTCAGGCAGAAATGCTTTCACTGTCTATAACGAAAATGAGTTCTTTTCTGCTTATGATTTCACTGGTTCTACCTCTATGATCTTGCAGGAATACATAGACTTCGAAAAATATTTTCGTATTTACGTGATAGGAAAAAAATACCACCGAATGGTTGACTATGATCCAAGAAAACCGATGCACCTCAGATTTTCAGAGCAAGCACTATCTATTGATCCTGAGATTGAAAAAGAAATTGTAAAAATTGCAGTAAAAATCTGTAATGCTCTTGGCTATGATTTGAATGCTGTGGACATAGCTGTCAAAGGGGATAATTACTATGCTATGAGTTTCTTGAATCCTGTTCCTTTGATAGAACGGAATTTTATGAGACCTGAGGATTTCAACTGGCTGGTTAGCACAACCGGTGATTTTCTTATTTCTCTTGCTCTCGAGGGGAAATATATTCCTTCTGAATATACGTGGAGCCAGTATTTGAAAGGACCAAAAACAGCTCCTAAGCCGTCATCAAAAAGAAGAGGAAGAAAACCTAAAGAAAAATCGGAGGAATAAAATCATTCATTATTCCAGATATTTGGGTCTATTCTTTTAAAAAGATTTGATAGGAATTGTTTTTGTTCTTCAGAAAATTTGTGTTTTGTTGACTCAGAGTCAATAAACTTTTCTATTTCAGCCAATTCCTTTTTTTGGTTTTTTGAGGTAAATACTTCAAGGCTTAAAGCTTCAATAAGATACTTCAGGAAGCAATGCTCCTCGTGGTAACTTTTTTCATAACTATACAATTTATTGATATAATTTCCAAAATTTCCATAGAACATCATACCATTTGCCTCTAAAAGAGAATTGTAAAGATTTTTATCTGCCACATTGCAAATAGCGACCAGACAATAAAAATAGGCAGCTTCTCCGGTGTTTATGAAATTATCAGTTAAAGAGTCAATTAAATCATATTTGCATTTATTATTTTCTTTTGTCCAGATTATAACATTATTTTTAATCGAATCAATATTTCTATTGATGTTTAACAAATATCTGCAGGAGTGAAAGTCCAGATCAAATTTATCGCTATCAAAGGTTTTAGCGTTGGATATAATGAGAAAATTCAAACAAATAAAAAATAAGATTATTTTTATCATATCCAACTACAACTTTATTTGGGTAAGATATTTTTTCACAAATTCCAAATCGTCGTGAGTGTCAATGCTTATGAGATTTTGATCGGTTTCGATGCAATGAATGCTATAACCATTTTGAAGGTATCTCAACTGTTCAAGCTGTTCAAATTTATCTAACTCCGAATTAGCTAATACGCTGAAATTAAGGAAGGCAGATTGTTTATAAATATAAATACCAATATGTTTCCAAAATGTGTGAACTTTATGCCATTCTGATTGGGGATAATCTCTCAGATAGGGTATGGGACTTCTTGAAAAATAAAGGGCATTCGATTCATTGTTAAGAGTAACTTTGACAACTGAAGGATTAAATATATCCTCATTTTTATCAATTTTTTTAATTAATGTGCCAACATCGGAATTTCTTACAACAAAAGATTCGATAAGATGATCAATTATACTTCCAGATAAAAGAGGTTCATCGCCCTGAATGTTAAGTATTATTTCTGAATCTTCGTTAAGCATTCGATAGGCATAAATTGCTCTTTCGGTGCCACTTGAGAGCTCTGACGGAGTCAGAACGTATTCTGCACCTATACTTAGGCACAAATTTTCAATCCTTTCGTCATCAGTTGCAATGATAATTCTGCTTAGGTATTTTGAACGACAGGCAGCTTCCCAAACACGTTGAAGCATAGGCTTCCCGTTGATATCCACTAATACTTTTCCAGGTAATCTTGTTGATGAATACCTTGCAGGAATAATACCGAGTATGCTTAATGCGTATTTGTTCAATTATGATTTACTAAGTCTATTAAATAAAAAACAAATTTAATAAAAAAAACTCTATATATTTTTTTATGACTGAAAATTGTATATTAGATGTTTGTTTTGTAATAAATTGATATTGTTAATTTAATGAAATACTTGATTTACATTCTGATTTTGTCATTCATTGTTTCCTGCAATGGAAAAAATGATATCAAAGTTGATAGATTTAAGGTTCAAGATAATAATAAATCAAAAGAAGAAAATGAAGAGAGGCAAAATTTGGTTCAGAAAAATTATATAGCAGTGATTAACAAATTTCCGCACGACGAAAATGCTTTCACTCAGGGTTTGTTCTTTCATAATGGTTTTTTATATGAAAGTACAGGACAAAAGGGTCTTTCCTCTCTCAGAAAAGTTGAAATCGAAACAGGCAAAGTGCTTAAGAAAATTGATTTAGATCCTGACATATTTGCTGAAGGATGTGCACTTGTTGGAAATAAAATATATCAAATTAGCTGGCTCAATAAAAAATGTTTTGTCTATGATTTGAATTCTTTCAACTTAATCAAAACTTTTAGCTACGAGGGTGAAGGCTGGGGACTGACTTATACAGGCACTGAACTTATTATGAGCGATGGAACTAATATGCTCAGGTTTATTGAACCAGAATCATTCCAAACAACAAAACTTCTGCCAGTTGTTGATGATAATTTCAACCCTGTTCATTACATAAATGAATTGGAATATATAAACGGAGAAATTTGGGCAAATATCTGGCAATCAGATAATATTATAAGGATTGATCCGGAAACCGGAAAGATTAAAGGGATTATTGATTGTTCTTTGTTGAGAACTCAAATCAGCTACAATGCCAATACAGATGTATTGAACGGGATTGCTTATGATTCAGCTCAGAAAAGAATTTTTGTTACCGGAAAAAATTGGAATCTTTTATTTGAAGTGGAGTTAAAGTAGTATTTTTAGGTATTATTATTTCAGCTGTTAAAATCATTCTTCATTAAATGATAGTGACTTAATTTACATTCAAAACCTTGTTTTATAATTTTTACAAATATATTTATTTCAAATTAATTCTATAAGAATCAAGATACTAATATTAGAACTGCTATAACGTCAAATTTTAATAAAAATAATTCACATAATAAGCACTAAATGATAATCGGAGTAACTGGTGGATATGTTATTTCAAAATGAGGAGAAATATGAGCAAAGAATTCTTTCTCCACTTGCAGATAGGGTGCGACCGGAATCACTTGATGATATTTATGGACAAAATCATCTGGTAGGAATCGACGGTCCATTAAGGAAATTTCTTGAAAGCAGGGATTTGCCTTCAATATTATTCTGGGGTCCGCCGGGATCAGGGAAAACAACATTGGCACTGATAATTGCAAAAACGGGGGGATATCATTTTGAAAGGATGTCTGCTGTTGACTCGGGAGTTAAAGAGGTAAGAACTGTTATTGACAGAGCTAAATCATTAAGGAAGTCCGGAAAAAGAACAATGCTTTTTATAGATGAGATCCACAGATTTAACAAAAATCAACAAGATGCATTATTGCACGCAGTTGAAAAGGGAGAATTAACACTTGTGGGAGCAACAACCGAAAATCCATCATTCGAAGTAAATTCAGCATTACTAAGCCGATGTCAGGTTTATCGCCTTCATCTACTTTCCAACGAGGATATTCGTTCGATAATAATGAATGCTCTGAAAAAAGATGAAATTCTATCGAAGAAAAATGTTCAAATTGACGACTGGGATTTTTTATTTACTATCTCTGCCGGAGATGCAAGGACAGCACTTAATGCTATTGAATTAGCTTTTAAAATTGCTAGTCAGGATAATGACGAAGTGATATTAACAAGGGAACTGCTTGAAAAGGCGCTACAGCAAAAGACAGCCCAATACGATAAAAAAGGGGAATCGCATTATGACACAATCTCAGCTTTTATAAAATCACTTCGAGGTTCAGACCCTGATGCGGCTCTATTCTGGCTTGCAAAGATGCTCGATGCTGGGGAGGACCCCCGGTTTATTGCCCGAAGAATGGTGGTTTTTGCAAGTGAAGACATTGGTAACGCAGATCCATTTGCTTTGACACTTGCCATATCAGTTTTTCAGGCTGTCGAAATGATTGGACTACCCGAATGTCAGATAAATCTGGCTCAGGGAGTTACTTATCTTGCTTCCTGCAATAAATCCAATGCTTCGTATATGGGATTGATGAATGCTCTGGGAGAAATCAGAAAGGGAGCCTCCGTAACAGTCCCGATGCATTTAAGAAATGCACCTACAAAACTTATGCGTGATGAAGGATATAGCGAAGGCTACCAATATCCTCATAATTTCGAAGGAAATTTTGTTGCCGAGAATTATTTCCCTGATGATTACTCACCAAAAGCCTTTTATCTGCCGGGTAATTTCGGAAAAGAAAAGTCTTTTAAGGAACGTCTTGAAGTATTATGGAAGGAAAGGTATCGAAAAAAATAAAACCAGTAGCACTCGTAGATTGCAATAATTTCTATGCCTCCTGCGAGAGAGTTTTCAATCCAAAGTTATGGGGAAAACCGATTGTAGTCCTTTCTAACAATGACGGAATGATAATAGCCCGTTCAAATGAGGCTAAAGAATTAGGCATCAAAATGGGGGAACCACTTTTTAAAGCCGAAGAAATAATCAAAAAGCACAATGTTCATGTTTTTTCTTCCAACTACACTCTTTATGGGGATATGTCCCACAGGGTGATGACAACTTTGGAGCATTTCTCGCCTGAAGTTGAAATATATTCAATTGACGAAGCTTTTATTAATCTTGAGGGATTATCTCATCAGGATTTGACAGATTATTGCCGCCTTATCCGAAATACTGTCAGAAAGTGGACTGGGATACCAGTTTCGATAGGTATTGCCGAAACGAAGACGCTTGCTAAATTAGCAAACAGGTTTGCTAAACGTGTTCCTTCGAACAAGGGCGTATTGAATTTATATGGACTGGAAAATAAGGACTATTATTTGAAGAACACTGAAGTAGCAGATATATGGGGAGTCGGAAGGCAATACACAAAGCTGCTGAACTTGCAAAACATTTTTACTGCCTATGATTTAGCAAAAGCAAACGAAAAATGGATTAAGAAGAAAATGACTGTGATGGGTTTGAGAACAGCCCTCGAGTTGAAGGGAATTCCCTGCATTGAATATGAATACTTTCCTCCCGCAAAGAAGGCTATTGTATCCTCACGTTCTTTTGGTCAGACAGTGCAGGATATTTCCTCAGTCAAAGAAGCCATAGCATACTTTGTCACACGGGCAAGTGAAAAGATGAGGTCACAGAAATCCTCTGCTAATCTTTTGTCGGTTTTTCTAAGGACAAATCCATTTAAGAAGGAAGCACAGTATCACAATGGAGTGTTGATACAGCTACCAGTTCCAACTGATTCAACATCTGAATTGATTACTTATGCAATGAAAGGAGTGGAGCAGATTTTTCGAATAGGTTATAAATATTATAAAGTTGGAGTTATGCTGAGCGGTTTAGTTCCGACAAACCGGTCGCAGGCATCATTTTTTGATACTGAAGACAGGTTGAAAATGGCAAAGATTACTGAAGTTGTTGATGAAGTCAATAAAAAAATGGGCTCGAACACTCTGTTTTATGCTGCCACAGGCATAAATCGGAAATGGCGAACTCGAGCAGATATGAGAACACCAAAATACACTACTGACTGGGATCAAATACCGCTTGTATCAGCAAAAGAAATAGATATAATTTAGGAAATTCTAATCAAACAGTTACAGAATTCAACTCTTTTTCAATCTTTTCTTTTACATTTTCCATATACCATTGTGGAGTGCTTGTAGCTCCTGTTATACCAACAGTATCTGCACCCTCGAGCCATTCGATATTAAGCTCTGAGATATCTTCAATGAAATAAGAGCGAGGATTTGTATCCTGACAAATATGGAACAGGCTTTTACCGTTTGAGGAATTCCTTCCGGCAACGAAAATAACAACATCATTGGATTTAGCAAATTCTTTTAGTTTGTCTTCTCTGCCATAAACAGCTTTGCAAAGGGTATCTTTGGCAGTAAATTTGTCGCTGACTTCGCCACCGTCAACCAATTCCCTGACTCTTTGCTCCAGAGCTTCTTTTATTTTGTAAAATGTGGCTCTTTCCATAGTTGTTTGTGATATAAGAACCGTCCTTTTGCTAAAATCAACTTTTTCGAGGGCTTCCTCAACTGTTTTGATGACAATGCATTCATCATTGCAAACCCCGCGCAGGCCGATTATTTCGGCATGCTCCTTTTTGCCATAAATCACAATCTGATAATCATCTTTGTAGAATTTTTCAACTCTTTTCTGTAGTGAAGTTACCAAAGGGCAAGTTGCATCAACCAGATTTATCCCAAGCTCAGCCGCTTTTTTATATGTTGAAGGAGGTTCACCATGGGCTCTGATAAGAACCTTTGCATTTTCTTCACGGGATATTTTCTCAAGGTCCTGATGCGAAATAGTTTTTAATCCCTTTTCTTCGAGGCGAGAACTCTCATGGGGATTGTGAATAATTTGTCCCAGAATATATACATTTTGATCGGTATTTTTAAGTGTTTCCTCGGCTTTTTCAATAGTTCTGACTACACCCCAGCAGAAACCCGAAGATTTATCGATAGTTACAATCATTATTTTTCCATCATAATTTTTTTAAAACACTTTTTTTGACGGAAATTATGTAATCAAATTGTAACTAAAAATATTTTTTGGTAAAGTGAAAATATTAATATTCCTGCAATGAGCCCTGTCTGGATCTGGCTTTTTTATCCCACTCAGGAACAATTGTTTGCAGGAAATTTAGTTTATCCTGCAAAATCTTTTCTAAATCAAGACCAATATATTTTTGTGCTATTAGCTTTGTTCCAACATCCGGGAGTGTTACTGGCAAACTCATCCCTTTTTTAGTAAATACTACATTAAGAAGACCGCGGGCTTTTTCAGACCGTTCGATTGAAGTGCCAAGAACCCTGAGTGCTTCCACTGGTGAATGGAAGCCAACAGAGTTAGCAGCGGCAACCCAATCCCATCTCCACTGAGCCGATCTTAAAAGTTCGAGAATTGGTTTCATTTCTTCTTCTGTTGCACCGTTTTTCCATGCTAATTCAGCTTCGAGATGGGCTTTTCTGAGTGAATATTCTGCGATTTTTCTGATTTCAGTTACACGATCTTGACGTTCATAAACATCTTTAATCAACTGCGTTTCGCTTTGTCTATGACAAACCTGACAGGAATTTGAAATATTGTTCAAAGGGCTTTGGATATGGTGGTCAGTAAATTTTACTCCTCCGACAACTTTGTATGGCATGTGGCAATCAGCACAGGATACCCCTCTTGTTGCATGGATACCTGTCATGTATAATTCATAATCAGGGTGTTGAGCTTTGAGCATTGGAGCTTTGCTAAGTTTATGCTCCCAGTCCTTGAATGCGATTTCGTTATAGTATGATTCCATTGAGTCAGCACTAAATCCTTTGTCCCAAGGAAATGTCAAATATTTCTCAGGACCTTTGAAATAATACTCAACATGACATTGGGCACAAACAAGAGAGCGCATTTCCTGATGCGTTATATTGGAGATTTTCTTTCCCTGTCTTTCGAGTGCTTCTATCAATGCGGGTCGGGTAATTCTTAAATCCATTGTTTTTGGATCGTGACAGTCCTGACATCCAATCGGATTGACAACCTGATCACCAATATCAGACCATTTTGATTTATAAAACGCTTCGGCACCCATTGATTGAACCAATCTTGGAACATCTGTGCTTTTGCAAGACCAGCAAGTTCCGGGTTGCGGGCTGAACTCTACACCGCCTGTTCTTAGTGTTTGACGAATATCACGAATAGCATAAGCATGTCCACGTGCCTGCTTGTAATCTCTGGAGAAAAGATAACCTGCCCATAGCACTATAAGATCGGGATAATCTTCAAGATAATCTATTGTTGCAGAGCCGGCATATTTGCTTCGGAAATTTGTGTCGAGTGTTTTGCGGTAAGATTCATATTGACGGGGGTAATTCTCTCCCCAGATTTCGTTTCTTGGTTCCCATTCGGCTATTTCCCTGACAGGTTCAAGCCTTGCAACAGATTCGCCTCTTCTTTCGAAAATTGAAGCTGCTAATAATCCTAAAATGAAGACAACTACAACTGTGGCGATAAACAAGAAGATATAAAATATTTTTTTTCTGGTGGTTGTTTTTTCATTCATATTTCACTCTTTAGTTATTTATTTTCACTTTTGTTAATATTCATCCAATCGGGAATAACGGGACTAAGTCTTGGGACTCTTGCGTAAGGCGTTGATGCCTGGCTATGGACAGTTCCATGAGGAACATTTCTATGACAGTCCCAGCATAAATTTCCTTTCCCCTGCTTAAAATTTCTGCCTGTAACATAAGAAGAAGAAACAAAATTTACCTGATTTATATGACATCTTATACAGTTTTCCTGAACAACGGTTTTACCATCATCCTTTATTTGAATCACTTGGGGGTCGAGTCTTAATGTGAATATTGATGCATGGCGGAGACCGTCGTTAGCTTTGAACCAGTATTTCCTCACAATATTATTCTGAGGAACATGGCAGTCGTTACACGTTGCCCATTCTCTATGACTGCTGTGAAACCATGTTGCGTATTGTGGTGTCATAATATGGCAATTGACGCAGGCAACAGGCTCGTCTGAAAGGTAGGACACAGCATTCGAAACTCTGATAATAACAAGTCCCAAGCCAACCGCTATGCCAATTAAAATAATAAAGGCAATTTTGAACTTTGAATCATTTAATTCTATTTTATTTTCAGCCATCAAATTGAAAAATTTGTTTAACTACTAAACAAATTCAAATATCAGAATTTTTTGTCTTATAAAAAAAACAAAATTAAAATTTAATTCAAATTTGTTCGATTTTTCTTTTACTTATTTCGTATAAATCGGCTAAAGTATTTGTAGAAAGCATTTCGAGGGATTCCTCCCTGAGCTTTGACCATTTGGAATGCATAGGGCATGGATTATCATCCGAGCAACCCGGGAAACCCATCACACAACTGTCAAAAACATAATCACCATCAATAGCTGTAATTATGTCTATCAATTTAATTTCATCTGGGTTTTTTGCCAGGGTAAAACCACCAAATTTTCCTTTTTTGGATTTAACAATATTGACCTCAGTCAAAGATTGAAGGATTTTGGATACAAATTCTTTGGGGGCTTTAATTTGTTTGGAAATATTATCAGCACTTTCGATAGAGCCTTTTGGCAGAATTGATAAGAACAGAACCGATTGTAAAGCTAACTCACACTTTTTTGAAAATAATACTGTCATGATAAATCAAAAAAAATTAACAATTCAAAATTATAATATTTTTTTGAATATTATATTACTTTTTGATAATTCTCAATAATTTACAGCAAATGGGATGGTTCTTTGTTGGTCATCAAGTTTGAAATGAAGATAGAAATTGTTGCCGCTGAGTTTCTTCTTTAAATTGTTGATGCTGATTTCTAATGAATAATTGCCGATTTGATGTAGTTCTTTGGATTTAACGGGGAATTTTTTTCCTTTTATGTCAAAAATCTCAATAGATATAAGTCCGGAAATTGGAAGGTAATATTCGACTGAAATGATCTCCTTTGCTGGATTTGGCTTTATCATAATAAATACTTCGTCCTTTTTTGCTATTTCACTTATATTTAAATTCTGGCTATCCCATGCAACTATGAGCTTTGGAACGGTCTGATTAAAATTATTTGGAGCTTCGCCAATGAAACAAGCGGTTTTTCCATTGGGAAATTTAATAACAGCAGGGTCAAGCTTGAACATTGAATCAATCTCTTTGTCAGGAATGATTAATTTGCTTTGATTTGAATCGAAATTAAGCCCATCTTCGCTATCACAATAGGCAATACCAGATTTATCAATTGGTTTATCCATTCCTGTTCGGAAATAAAGCCTTATTTTATCGTTAGTGAGATAAACGGGGTGGGGGTCAACATCGCCTTTGCTAAGTATATTTTGTTTGGACTCTGCTTCCCAGTTTAAACCCCAGTCTTTTGATATTGCTGTCCTGATTCCATTAGTTCGATAAAAATCACCAACGTAATATAATCTCCAGACGGAGTCCCTAAGCTGAATTGCAGCGGGAACACTCGAAATTGAATCGTCATCAGAGCCGGGTTGATATCTGATTCCATCCTCTTTCATCCAGTTATATCCATCATAAGAAATCCAACTAACTAATCTGCTTCTTCTCTTTTGTGGAGTGCTATTTGGAGCAGGCTCTTCCCCGATAAAGCGGATCCCACCATCATTAAGATAAATAAAAGTACCGTCGGCTCCTCTCATAGGGGGTTTGGATAGTTTCTGATAGCGGGTTCCATTATCTTGAACAATAAAGGAACCTGTATTTTTTCCATAATGACTCAATAGAATTTTCTCATCACTTGTAATATTCAGAACAGGGACACCAGAATCATAAGCAATAGCTGAAGTATCAATTAAAAACTTCAATCCATCTTCTGGATTTAAAGTGAAATAGGGTCGCCAATCAATAGGTTTTTGATTATTGAGATTTTTCAAATATTTATCAAAAAAGAGTCCTACTCGGGCTAAAGTAGAGTCCTGTTCGAAAAGTCCACCACCATGATTTGTTTGCTCTAAAAGAATTAAAATAGATGTAACATTATTTTTTTTCAGGGCAGAATCCAATTCCAGACTTTGTTGATAAGGTATCGTATTATCTTTTTTCCCATGCTGAATGAGAAACGGTGGGTCATCAGGAGAAACATAGGTTATAGGACTTGCAAGGGCTGCCTTGTCAACGCTATCAGTCAATCTGCCACCAATTAATCTTGCTTGAGAATTATCAGCTGATCTTCTGTCAACTCCACTCGGATAGTTCATTATTGTTGTGAAATTTGTTGGTCCATACCAATCAACAACTGCCTGCACATCACTCGAGAAAACAGCATTACCACCAACATCTCCTTCGATATCGAAGGTTGTTTTGCCAACGGTATAGAACTTTATTCCGTTTGTTGTTCCTAAAAGGGCAGCAAGGTGACCACCGGCAGAAGCTCCCCAGACACCAAATCTGTTAGGGTCAATTTTATATTTTTCAGCATTTGCCCTAAGGAATCTGACTGCTCCTTTGACGTCATTAATCTGAGCGGGAAATTTTGCTTGTTGAGAAAATCTGTAACTTATACTTGCGATTGCATATCCTCGAGGAAGAAGCGTTAGAGCGTCCATCGGGTAATCTTTGCTGCCATAACTCCATGAACCTCCATGAATCCAAATAACTAAAGGGACAGGCTTTTCAATATTTTCAGGGAGATATAAATCGAGTTTTAAACTTATTGTATCAATTTTTGCATATTCGATATTCTGATAAGTTGGCTTTATATTTTGCCCTTGAGCAAAAGAAAATCCAACAAGAAAAATTGAAATTAGCAATATGTATTTTTTTATAAACATTGATTATAATAAAAAATTCAAAACTCAATATAATTTATCCAAAATGATACCAAATGTTTCACTAAAAACTTAGATGAGCTAAATTAATATTTAGTGTAAACAAAAAATCAATTAATTATTATTTAGCGATTACAACAAATTGAGTTCTACGGTTTTTTGCTCTGCCTTCAGGGGTATCATTCGAAGCAACAGGCATTGACATTCCGAAACCTCTTGAGCGAAGGCGATTCGGTGCAATTCCTCGCTTTATGAGTTCATTCATAACTGCCTTTGCTCTTGCATCCGAAAGTGCCTGATTGTAGTCAATTTTTCCTACATTATCGGTATGTCCCTGAATTTCAAGCTTTAAACGAGGAAAACTCATCAAGGCATCAACAATTTCATCAAGAATAGGATAAGATTCCTTTTTTACAACTGCTGAATCGAAATCGAATAGAATTGGTCTGGTGAACATTGAATCAACGTTGAACCATGGCGGCAAGCCAGTTTCGTATTCACCAGAAGCAAAAAGAGTGTCTTCCCTTCCCGGCGGGCTAAGGGCAACAGTTGCCTTGTGATAACCCCAATAAATTGGTGGTTTGTATGTTATGAGATAATAATTTCTTAAGCTAAGATAAATATCACGGAAAACACTTATCAAATCTTCCTTGGTATAAACCTTATAGAACTTGCCGCCAGTATATTGGGCAATGGTTTTAAGATTGTCATCTTTGGAATAGCCAAAAGCCACGGCAAAGATATGAACCTGAGCATTTCTGGCACTGTCAATAATCGAAGCAATATCCTTTTTTGAATAATTATCATCTCCATCAGTAAAAATTACAAGCACTCTGGGGTCATCTTCTGGAGTATCACCGAGTATCTTTATTGAATTCCAGAGAGCATCATAAACAGCTGTAAAAAGTCCGAATTTTTGTTTTCGGTTTGCCCTATATAGATTAATTATTTGCTTTTTATCTGTTGACATAGGAACTTTAACGTCAAAGTCTTTATTAAATGATGCGAGAGCAAGCCTATCGAAATCAAATTTCAGGTTAGTAAATATTTCAGTGCCCTCGAATATGGCATCAATAACCGGATCCATAGAGCCACTATAGTCCACTGTTAAGACAAGGCTATATGGAATTGAATCGCCGGCTCCGTATTCCCTAACACTGAATGAGTCAATTGCAACATTTCTAATGTTATAGATTTTGCCTAACTGTTCAGAAAGTCCAGAAAAATAATTAATATCAGGATCTTTTTTATAAGGGTCTGCCATGTTAGTAACAAAGTGTCCTGAGGAATCAAAAACTCTTGCATAAATTTTAATTGAATCGGGGTATTTGTCGGATTTGAGTCTCCAAACATCGAAGGCTAATTTGTTCACATCCACAGAGTCAATCGGCTTGGTTGATGTTAAATAGATTTGTTTAATGGCAGAGTCCTGAAAATCTTCAACAGCTCTTTGAAATTCAAAACCCCGAAGTCTTTTCTGCGAACTGCAAGAAAAAGCAATACTAATGATAAATAATAAGATTAATAATCCTGATGATTTAATTAAATAATCCCTTTTAATCTCGATCTCCTATTAAATATAATTCAATATGTAATAATTCGGCTATAATTTGAGTCCTAATGTTAAACCATCACCAATTGGAACGAGCGAAGAAAAAAAATCTTGATTATTTATCATAAATAAATTGAAATTATGAATTGCTCTTGCATTTGAATCATCAGACTCATCAGATATTTTTCCCATAGCAAGGGCATTATCGGCTGCAATAATGCCGCCTTTACGCAAGTGAGGAATAGAAAGGTTTACGTAATTTATATAGCCGGGTTTATCAGCATCAAGAAATATGAAGTCAAATATTTCCTCATTCGATAAATTTCTCAGGAAATCTTCCCCAGAGGAATTAATGACTTTAATTCTTTCGGAGAAACCAGATTCCTCAGTTTTTCGGCGGATAAAATCACAATAAGTTTTATTAATTTCAACTGCGTAAAGCAAACCATCATCAGGGAGTGCCATTGCCATCGTAATAGCTGAATATCCACCAAGAGAACCAATTTCGAGAACCTTTCGGGCATTTATTGCTTTAAGTAACTGCTGGAGAAATAAGCCTTGAACGGGAGATATAGAAATTTCGGGCATCCCGGCTGATTTAGCTTCCATTCTAAGGTTATAAAGAAATTCATCTTCCGAGGAAAAATATTTTCTTAAATACAAATCTATTTCTTCTGTAACCGGTGTTGATTTTAAAGACATAGCAAATAAATATTTTAAATACCAAGTGATTAACGTATCTTATAATTAGCTATTGTCAAAAATTAAAAACATCAGAGAAATGAACTTTGACTAATTAAATTTAGAGCAACTATTTACCCTTGAAAACGGCATCCGAGCGAAACTCCAGTTTTGAATCAATTGTAATTAAACGAGAATTTTTGAGTTGAACTTCGTAGGGAATTTGTTCCATTTGGTTTGAACCTGCCTTTTTTGATGGTTTGGGAAATTGAATTTCTGTATTAAGTGCGATTGGCACAGCCATTGGTTTCATTATATCTGTGAATTCAAGCTGTGAGTCATAACCCCATGGAATTTTCCATTCGAGTAATTTGAAAAAGAATTTTGTTTTCAAAGTGAGTTTTGCTGGACGTGGTTTGAGGACTATGTAACCGCTGTCTGTAGCTTCAAGATTGAAAGATACAGGTTCATTCAAATATATCTGAACTTCGGGAGAGATTGATGCAGGAACGCCTATATACTTTCCTGAAGCACTGATTGCACCTTTGCCTTCGATTTCAATTCTTCCCTCGATAATATTTCTATCGAATTTTGAAAAATTTATTGCTTTTATATTAACTGAGAAGGAACCTGTATCAATATTGATATAATTGGTATAATTGATTCCTAAAATTGATTTATCCTCTTTAACAACATTTTTTGATTGATAAAAAATCAATTTTATGTCATCTTCACGGCGATTTGCAAGAGTTTTTAAAATAATATTAACGGGATTAATACTTAGTCGAAGAATCAAATCATTTCCTGAAGGTAAATTTTTAGTTTTATCATCAATATTCCTATCGGCTAAATTAATCTGGGGCTTATAGAAATCAATCATTTTTTGTGATTGCTCGATTGTTGGCATATCAATGCTTTTACATCCAGAAATTATGTATAGTAAGGAGAAAAATAGAGCTAATAATCTAAATATTTTCATTTGACCTCCACCTTATCAATACTCATTGCAACAAAAATTTTATCCTTGAAAATCAAAATCTCATCGAGCTTAAGATTAAATTTAATTGGGTAGTCATTATAAGACACATTCATATTGATTTTGTCTTTGATATTAATGTTTGCTTTTGCTAAAAGGAAATCATTATTGAAAGACAATGGAATTTTAAGAGGAGGGAAGTTCTTGCTCAGATTTGCAAGATTAATCTTAATTAAATTTTCGATTATTTCATCAGTTCCACCCAATAAACCTTTTGCATCAGCAATTGGAGAAATATTAAAGGGCTCCAAACTCATTTCGAGTTCATTTTTTAGCATTTTGAATGTAACAAGACAATCCATAGAAAGCATAACATCAACATTGTAGCTGAAGCTATGAGCAAACATAGTAAGAGTTGCTATTGCAGAGCCATTATAGAGTTTGGTTTTTGAATTAAGGATTTTGTAACTTGTTGAGGGATCCAGCCATCCTTCGGTTGAATCATATTGTTGTGCTATTTTATTAAGGAAAGATTCAGAAAGATAAAAATTAATATCAGCATTGTCCAATGGCTTGCCCTCGTTTAGTCTTTTTGCAAGGGTAGTCGCAGCAAGGAATTGAACTTCCATAACTTTAGCTTCCCTTGCTTTATCAAATTGAAGGGGGTCAATATCAGCACCTGCAATTTTTTTTATAATACCGCAGGATTGAAGTATTAGCGACGCTATAATAATAATTATTGTAACTCTCATAATTTGAAAACGATATTTTTAAAGGAGCAAAAATAGTAATTTCACACAATTATATTATCTTTGTAATCTGATAAATTTTCATTGAAGAAATAATTAATTTTTATGATAAATATTGGTATTGTTGGTGCTACAGGGCTTGTTGGCAGAAAGATGCTCCAAGTTCTTGAGGAAAGAAATTTCCCCGTTGGAGAATTAAGACTATTTTCATCCCCGAAATCAGCCGGAATTGCTTTAAATTATCAAGACAGGCTTATCAAAGTTGAAGATGCTAATAAAAGCAGTTTTAAAGGGTTGAATATAGTCCTTTTTTCGGCAGGAAAGGAAGCAAGCCAAAATATAGCTCCAAGAGCTGTCTCTGAAGGTTGTATTGTTATTGATAATGGTAGTTACTGGCGTATGGATCGCAATGTGCCACTTGTTGTTCCGGAGGTTAATCCACAAGATGCGTTTAAACACAATGGAATAATAGCAAATCCAAACTGTTCAACAATTCAACTTGTTGTAGCCCTGAAACCTTTGAATGATAATTTTAAAATCAGACGGGTTGTTGTGTCAACATATCAATCGGTTTCGGGAGCAGGCAAAAAAGGTTTAAATCAGCTTTTTGCAGAATTAAAAGGTGAATTACCATCGGAAAGGATATCAAGCCATCAGATAGCTTTTAATACAGTGTTCCATAAAATTTCCGATGACAGTCTCTATTCTGAGGAAGAAATAAAAATGATGAATGAGACACGAAAAATTTTGAATTTACCCGATTTGAAAATTTCAGTTACCTGCGTGAGGATACCTGTAACAGGTGGTCATTCCGAATCTGTGAATATTGAATTTGAAAAGCCTTTTAACTTGAATTCTATAATAAATACATTAAAAAATCAGAAAGGTATAAAAATTCTTGATGAGCCAGAGATGGAAAAATACCCAACACCTGCTTTTGTTGAAAATAAGGATGAAGTTTTTATCGGAAGAATTCGGAAAGATGAATCAATTGAAAATGGTTTAAATTTATGGGTAGTGGCAGATAATTTACGAAAAGGAGCCGCAACAAATGCAGTTCAGATAGCAGAATTACTCATTAATCAATAATGTAAAAAATTACAATTCTATGGAGTCAGAATGAAAAATCTAATTAAATCCGGGATATTTTTATTATTAATTTTTTTTGTTGTTTCTGGGTATTGCTTTCCTCAAAATGATTATGATCCGCGAAATTCAGTGATTAAAATATATGTTGATGATTATTCATACAGCTATGGAATACCATGGCAGAATCTTCCTCCATCATCATCGTCTGGTTCCGGCGTTGTTATTGAGGGTAACAAGATATTGACAAATGCTCATAATGTTACCAATGCTACATTTATACAGGTAAAGAAATTTAATGACTCAAAAAAATATATAGCAAAGATTGAATTCATTGCAGATGAGTGCGACCTTGCATTATTATCGGTGATTGATAATAAATTTTTTGAAGGAATAAGACCGCTTGAACTGAGTGAAGTTCCTTACCTTCAGGAACAAATCTTTGTAATGGGCTATCCGATTGGTGGTGAGGAAATCAGCATAACCAAGGGGGTTGTTTCGAGAATTGAATATCAAACATATTCACATTCATTCTTTTCTTTAATGGCATGTCAGATAGATGCAGCTATTAATCCGGGCAATAGCGGGGGACCAGTTATGTTAGGCGATAAAATGGTGGGAATTGCTTTCCAATCGGATTTGTATGCTGAAAATACCGGTTATTTCATACCAGAGCCTGTTATCAGGCATTTTTTTGAGGATATAAAGGATGGAACTTATAATGGATTTCCTTTCCTTGCAATTCAGACACAGAATTTGGAGAATGAAGATTTAAGGAGATATTATAAATGCGGGGATGATGATTATGGTATGCTTGTAAACTATATTGCTGATATTTCACCTTTAAAAAACATTCTTAAAGTTGAGGACGTTATAATTGAAATTGACGGAATTCTGATTTCAAATGATGGCACAGTAATTTTCAGACCTACCGAGAGGATTAATTATAATTATATTATAGATAAAAAACATATTGGCGATGAATGTAGAATAAAAGTCATAAGAGATGGGAAAAAGACCGATCTGAAATTCAAATTGACTTTGAATGGTTCCGATGCTTTTATTATGTATTCAGATGAATATAACACCGAGCCAAGATATTTTGTTTTTGCTGGTTTTGTTTTTCAAGCATTAACTATAAATTATTTAAGAACTTATGGTAATTACTGGTATTACGAGGCACCAAAATCCTTGCTGGGATATGCAGGAGCTTATAAATCCGATACATTAAACGAAGTGGTGATTATAAATACTATTTTAAAAGATGAAATCAATCAGGGGTATGATGATTTTGGTTATGGGTCATATATAATCAAATCAGTAAATAAAAAAAGAATAAAAAGCCTCGATGACTTGATATTGCTTGTTGAGAAAGAAAAATCTGATTTTATAATTTTCGAGGACTTTTCAAACAACAAGATAATACTCGATAGAAAAAACGCCATTGAAAGAAATGGCGAAATTTTGAAAAATTATAATGTTACTTCTGACAGGTCAAAGGTTTTCAAAAAAAATTAAAAAATTAGTTTACTAAATATTTAAACTAATTTGCAAAAAAATTTTTTTATCCTGATTTCCAACTATTTGATTTAAACCACTTCCTAAATAGTTTTGATTGCTTTTTGAGGTGATAGAGAATCTCATTGCTAAATTGAAGGATTTAAATATCTGATATCTAAAGCCAAGATAAGCCCTCCAACCATGTTCATATAAGACTTGTGAATACATATATCCGGGGACTGGTGATTCAAATTGCCAGATGGCGGACTCGTAACTATCTGTATCAAATTTTGTTATCCTCCCTTGTATTAATAGAATTGGAATTGGTTTGTAATTTAATTCTAAAGAAGAAGCAAATCCTATTTCATCAGGTTTGATATTAACAAAATTGATAAAGCTAAGATCTGAGCGTAGCCTAATTTGGAATGTATTGCTTAATTTTCTTTGATATTCTATTCTGGAATAATACTTAGACTTTTGAATATAATTTATAATTCCATTATTATCAGTGATGTTATCGGTTTTGGATTCGTAGTTAAATCTGAATCGCAAGTATGAATCTGTGTCAATGTTCCAATCTGATTGGATGAAAAAGTCCTGCCCATGTTTGAAATAAGGAATAAAAAAAGTCCGTGCAAGGGTTTTGAAAAAATCGAAATAACTGGAAAAAAGAATTTTTCTTGATAATTTCCATTTTAGACCCGTATAAATTCCAGATTCATTGTTCACTTCAGGGGAGTCACCAAAATTAAAGCCGAAAGGCGAACGAAAACTTTCATCAAAATATCTGATATTTAATGCAAATTCAAAATTCTCATAAGATTTATTAAATGCATTTCTTAAAGCCAATTTCCCATTATTATCTATACTGAATTCCCCGACAAATCTTGCCTCACCAAGATTGAAAAGATAGTAGAAAGACCCAAGATAACCATTTTTGCCATATAATACATCTCTGGACTGACTCTTAATGAATTTATCATAGTTAAAGAAAAGACCAGACAAACCGAAAATTAAGTTTCTTCCATTTAATTCGGATTTGAAACCAAAGATTGTTTCAGAAAAATTATTTTTCTTCTGAATTTCTGTTTCCGTTCGGAAAAGTCCATCATCATAAACCGATGTTATTGTATCATTCGAATTGTCTAATGTCCCGGATAGTTTTTTCGATGAAAGCCATAACGAATTTTTAATATTCAAATCATCTGAAAGGTTAAAGTCAAAGGCAATGGAAATACCCCGAAAAAAATTGGATTCAGAGGAGGACAGATAGCTGTTTGTATTTGAAATAAAACTGACAGCAGGATAAATAGTTTCTGCACCTTTTCCGAAACTGTATTGATTCCAGAGTATATTTCCCATCCCGGAATGGATAGTGTAGTCTCCCAATGTAATATCAAATCCTAAGGTATTAAATTTCAGATATCCCGAAATAAATTCTGTGAGATTTTTTTCACCTATATCCTTTGTCAATAATACTCCGGCACGGTTATCATCATAACTTGCTCTTGTTCTGAAATAACTATAAAAAGGGGAACCAAGGTAATTGCCATCCTCAAATCCTTTAACTTTATTGATTAGGGGTATATATCTGGTTCTGAAATCAAGTTTGATTTTTTTCTTTTCTTTTTTGTCAGTTTTTTCACTAATAAAAGTAGTCAGTTCTAACAAGTTAAAAATATCTTGAGATAAAAACAGGGAATCTTTAATTTTAGAAAATTTGATATCAGGATTCTGTTTTATTAAGTTTTTTATTCTCATTGCTAAGTCATAAGAAATAGCAGGAATAGATGCTATTTGTTTTATTGTTGAAGTCCTTAAATCCAATGGATTAATGATGAAATATTCAATCATATCCAAAGAAATACTTGTATTTTCCGCAGATGATATTCTTTCGATTAATTGTTCTAAATCTTCCGGGTTATAATTTTGAGCTTGGGATGTAATGTAAGAGACGAAAATTATTATATAACAGGATAATTTACAAAAAAAATTCATCATATCTATTTGATATTACCAATAAAATGAAAGGGCAAATGATTTCGAAAAACCAAGATATGAATGGTAGTTAAGACCTGCTGAAATACTAATGTAGTTAACAGGTGTTATTTTGACAGCAAAACTTACGATTTCAGGGTTGGTTGAAAAACCTAATTTCAAAGCTAAGAAATCTACGATATTATATCTACCGGAAAAAGTAAAGCCTGTCATATAATTTATTAGAATTCTTGAGCCAAGTTCAAAAGAGATTTCATCATTTAATGTTACTCCCAAACCAACGTTAATAGAATGATTAAAAAATGATTTGATTTCATCTGGAAAGGGGTTCTGAAGGTATGCATAATTGAATCCTGCATTGAATATATCTGACATTTTAAGGATAAAACCAAGATTAAAATTAAAAGAGGAATAATTATTATAGTTACTGATTGAGAGCCTATCGAAACTGAGTGATAATCCAGCATCGAGAATAGAAGAAATTTTTAGTCCTGAATGAAGAGTTGCAGAAAAATCTGAATAAAGAGAATTCCCAAGATTATATATTGATACTGCTGCCATCAATTCATCATTGATTTTATTGCCAATCATAATCATTGCCGGGGAGAGTTCTGCAAGATTGAAAAGCGATGGTGAATAAATAATGGAAGCATAATTAGAATCTGCTTGAGCAAGAAGGGCTGGATTTGTTTTCCTGTCGCAATCAAACAGAATAGTTTTCCCTGTTATACTCGGAACGGGATTGATATTTAAATAATATATATCCGGTGATGATTTTATTTTATCAGCTAAAATTATAAATAAAACAATAAAAATTACAGATTGCTTAAAAAACAATTTCATAATTAAATCTATTCTCTTTTGATGTTAATCATATTTAGGATTTTATCAATCTGGGTATCATAGCATAATTTCTGGGATGCTATCTGACAATATTTTTTGTAATCCTCTTTTTTTTTAAGGATTTGTCTGATTGCATCAGCTATTTCAATTGAATTTGCTTTATGTGAAATTAGTTTTCCAATATGATATTCCTCAATAATTTTTTTCATAGCAGGGAGATCAGTAACAAGCGAAGGAATACCAGCCATACAATATTCGAATAATTTATTTGGGAGAGCTAATTTGTAAGAGAGTGAAATGGGTCTGATAAATACAACCCCTAAATCGGCAGATGAAGTCCAATCGAGAAGTTCATCATATGGTTTGATGCCCATATAAAATACTTTGTCTCTGACGTTATATTTTTGGGCTGTTTTATAAATAACATCTTCAATTTGGCCTTCTCCAAAGATACATAAGACGGTATTGTCAAGAAATTGAAGAGATTCGATAATTTTTCTTATACCTCTCCCTTCGAGGATCATACCTTGATAAACAATAATATTTATGTTACTATCCAATTTAAGCTCTTCTCGGATTTTGTTTGTTTTTTCTATCTGCCTGAAAAATGGGACATTCATAATCACATTGAAAGGCTTCTTTGTGTTGAAGTGTTTTGCAAGGTATTCCTCATCCATACTTCCTGAAACAATGAATTCATCAACATTATTAACAAGAAACCTTTCGATAAGCGAGAGGATTAATTGTTTAAACGGATTTTTATAAAGTGTTCCAAGTGCTGAATAAATTTCACGTGAGTCATAAAATAATTTGTATTGAGACTTTTTCTTTTTTAAAGCTGAGGGAAGCAGTGAATACAAATCCATCGCGAAAACATAAGAAATATTTGAATTTTTTAGCAGGCGGCTGACTTTTTTACAGAAAGAATACCATCTGGGGAAGACTCTCCTGCTTTGGTTAATTTTAATCGGAATGAACTCAACAGAATCTTCGAAAAAGTTTTGTTGGGTTTCAGATACGGGATAAACAATACAAACCGGGATTTCTGAGCCTATTGCTCTTGCAAGGTTTAACGTGCGGGCGTCATTGTTTGCACTCGAGAAACTTATAAGGCAAATTCGATATTTATCGGGTATCTCTTTAATATTTACCCCCTGAAAAAAATTACCTGAATTTATAGTGATAGGTGCTTCTAAGAATCCCTCTTGCGTTAAATCTTTCCTTGAAAGCAATTAGTCCAATTTGAGGTGTCATCGGGTCTTCGGCAGATGTATCCTGAGAAACACCAATATCAACCCAGTCATAGCCGTTCTCTTTAGCCCATCTCATCGTTTCATACATTATAAGATAAATTGGTTTTAAATGTTCATATTCATAAAGAAGCATATTATAAAAGCAAAGAACAACCTTGCTATTGCAAATAAAAAGCAAAGAACCGGCAATTGGTTTTTCTTCGTAATAAACAAGTTGAAGTTTGATGTTATCGGGAAGCAATTCCTTCAATCGGAGCATATCTTCCAGAGTGTGAGTTGGTTTTACGTTGTGCCTTGCTTTGTTTTCAATCAGGATTTTATTAAAGCTAACGAAATCATCGCTTTCTCTGATAGATAATTTCTTTTCCCGAAGAATTTTATGGATAGTTTTTCTTGAAGTTTTATCACAATCAGAAAGAATATCTGTTGAACTGCGTAGATCAATTGCATGAGAAATATAGTGCAGTTCAAAATCGAATTTTCGATAAAGCATTGCATATTCTATATGTTGGGATATTTTTCTGGAATAAACAATCGGAGGAGGAATCAAATATGTGTCACTTAAATTTTTTGATTTACAATATTCTAAAAATGAATCAACAATTTCGAGGGCTAATTCAAAATGAATATCGCCGGTTACAAATGAGCCGTAGCTTGCCCCAACAGGTGACCAAAGGATTGAATTATCGGCAGTCAAACCGCCGGGAAGAACTGCGATTAATTCATTGTCTTTATGAAACATAAGGTGATAGAAATTAAATTTACCCTTTGGATGATAATCAAGAAAATCCTGAAGGTGAAAGATTGTTCCATTATTGGAATTCAAAACAAATTTATCCCATACTGTTCTGTCTTTTTCGGTATATTCTGATATTACAATTTTACTCATCAAACAAAAAGGTAATTAATAAAGAATCAAAATTAATGAAAAAATAGAAATGATGAATTTTTGATTTATTTTGTGGTAAAATGCTTTGAATCACCATAAACATTGAAAGCTATGAGCCTTCCTGTGGATTCGATTCTGAGCTGGATACATGCAAAGCAGTCATTGGCAAATTCGTCAATACAAGGCTTCCCCTCATAAAGCTGATATTCTTTTCTAACATTCGTTGGTGTAAGAAGTGGCATGATAACATTAGCACCATACATTAATCCAGCTTCACGACCCATAGGATACATTGCCTGAAGAGCGGATGTGGATGCAATATTGACATCTTTCAAAACTATCCTTGTTACGGCAATCATTCTGAGTGAAAGCTCATAAAGCTTTCTTTTCTTTTTCAGATATTCGTCAAAGAGGTAACTGAAGGGTGTATCTTTATGCACTATGAACGGTCCCATCCCAATCATATCAATATCATAATTTTTAAAGAAAAGAATATCTTCGGCAAGATGCTCTGTTGTTTGATTTGGCAAACCAATCATAACACCGGTGCCAACCTGAAAACCAACTTCTTTAAGGTATTCAAGGCATTTCAATCTAATATCAAAAGACTGGTAATCAGGATGAAAGCTTTTGAAAAGTTCGGGGTTGCTTGTTTCTATACGTAGTAAATATCTATGTGCCCCTGCATCAAAAAATTTTTTGTAAGTATCTTTGGTTTGTTCTCCGACACACAGAGTAATACCTAAACCATTGGGGAGCTTTTCAGAGCGGGTTTCTCTTTTGATTTTTTGGACAATTTTCACAATAAAATCAATAAAAGCTTTATCCTGTCTTTCACCAGATTGAAGAACAAGAGAGCCATAACCCTGTTCTGCACACCAGAGTGCAGATTCCATTATTTCATTTTCTTCTAAAATGTATCTTTTGATGTTTTTATTGCTTTTTCTTATTCCGCAGTAATAGCAATCGTTGTTACATATGTTAGAAAATTCAATCAAGCCACGAAGATAGACATATTCGCCAACATTTTCTTTCATAATAGAGTATGCCTTTGAGCGAATTTTTTCAATCAAATCCGGGTCGGATACATTTAATAAATAAATAATGTCCGACTTTGTAAGCTCTTTTTTTTCCAATATTTTCATTATGTAATTAGTCATTTAGATTTTAAGAGACGTTTTAATAATTTTTTTTATCTTTTTGTCTTGATTCAGAGATGATTGTTGAAACCGGATACAACGCAAAAATTATAACTTATTTGGGGATAACCCCAAAGATACATCCCACTGTTTTTTTGTGCGATGGTGTTAAACTTATAGGTTATGTTGAGATTGGCAGAGATAGTTCAGTATGGTATAATTGTGTTATAAGAGGGGATGTGAATTATATCAGAATCGGAGAAAGAACTAATATTCAGGATTTATCAATGCTCCATGTTCAAAACGGAACTCACCCATTGATAATTGGAAATGATGTAAGTATAGCACATTCGGTAACATTGCATGGATGTGTTCTCAAGGACAAATGCCTTGTTGGAATTGGAGCAATTATATTGAACGGAGCTATTATTTCATCAAGTTCAATAGTCGCAGCCGGAGCGTTAGTCAAAGAAAATTTCGAAGTGCCGGAAGGTGTTCTTGTTGCCGGTGTTCCTGCAAAAATCATCAGAGATTTGAAAATCACTGAGATTGAAATGATTGAGCGGACAGCACGAAATTATGTTCATTATGTCGAAGAATATCGTAAGCAGATAATATAGGTTAAATATGTCAATATTTGAATCTCTGGACAATTTAAGAAAAGATTACACAAAAGATTCTTTTACCGAGAAAACCGCCCTGAAAAATCCTTTTGAGCAATTCAAACTCTGGTTTGACGATGCTGTTAATTATCCAATGATGGAACCAAATGCAATGGCATTGTCAACGGTGAATTCCGAGGGAAAACCATCTTCGAGAATAGTTTTGCTGAAAAGGTATGATGAAAACGGATTTGTTTTTTTTACAAATTATGAGAGCCGTAAAGGAAAAGAACTCGAAAAAAATCCTTATGCATCGCTTCTGTTTTATTGGGATAAATTAGAAAGACAAATCCGAATTGAGGGCATAACCGAAAAAATTTCAATAGAAGAGTCAGAAGACTATTTCCAGAGTCGTCCTTATGAAAGCCGTCTTGGAGCATGGGCTTCAAAGCAAAGCGAAGTTTTACCATCGAGGTTTACCCTCATAAGGGAAGTTGCGAAATTATTGGTTAAATATCCCGCAAAAGTTCCTCTTCCTCCTTTTTGGGGAGGTTACAGGTTAAAACCAGATATGTTTGAATTCTGGCAGGGACGCCCGAGCAGGCTCCACGACAGAATCAGGTATTCTTATCGTGGAGGGCTCTGGGTTATTGAACGACTTTATCCTTAATTCTATTTATTAAATAATCTTATAACCTTTTTAGTAATTATCTGATTATCAGGGAAATAGAATCTTAAAATGAACAAACCCTCTTGATTTGAATAGTCAGCCAAATCAATTTTTGCAAATTCTTCGTTTATGACTTTAGAACCTAATTTTTCACCCAGAAGATTATAAATTTCCAAAAGATATTCACCGCTATAATAATTAGCTAAGCTAATAATTCCGCTGGTGGGATTTGGTGAAACATTAAAATTCCTGATAATTAGTTCATTCTGAATTGAAGCCAGAGTAAAATTATACTCGTCAGAAAATTCGGAGAAACAGGAACCTATTTTAACACGGACAGAATATAAACCGTCTGTTTGTGGTTCGTAATACTGCTCTGTGGCATAAGGAATTAATTGTTTATCCAGATACCACTGGTTTCCAACCTGAGAACTCGATTTAAGTTTGTGTTCAATAGCTGTAATTATGGGTTTATCAGGAGTAGAAGATACCTCGATGTCCTGACTGGTTGTCATTCGGCAATTAGTAAGATTGTTTGTTTGAGTTACATATACTTTCCCACTTCCAAGCGTGAGCCATTTCACCTCGATTTGATGATCAACAGAATCACCTGTTATCTCTCCGCCAATAACCCTCCATGAACTAGTCAAATCCTTGTCATTATAAGTGGAATAAGTTTCGGTAGAAAATTCACAAGTTCTGGCGTTTCCGGAAATAAACGGATCGGGATTAGAATTAACAAATACTTCGAATTCTGAGGAATCCATACAACCCGACTGGTTAATGAAAACAACTTTAACAAGGCCTTTTCCAATTTGATTCCAGACAACCAGAGCACTGTCACTATTATACTGATTTTTAATTATCCCGCCTTTGATTGACCATTGTTTTGTGATTTTTCCTGTGGTTTTTGCGATTGAATAAATATTTTCACTATTCTGGCAGGTAGATTTTGCACCTAAAATTTCTGTGGCAACAGGGGCTTCGTTAATTGTAATATTTCTTTCAAGCAAGGTGTAGCAACCTGTTTCAATAATTGTTTGCTTTAATCTTAATTTTCCTGTTCCCTTGTTGCCCCATAGAATTTTAACCATTTCCTGATTGAGAATTGAATGAATTTTGCCACCTTCGACTTCCCATTCATTTTTATTTCCAGCAACAATAGGAGAGCGATAAATGAAGAAACTATTTTCGCAAACAGCTAAATCACCGATTATAGTCGGGTTTGGAACAGGATGAATAATAACTTCAAGAATAGTTGTATCGGTGCATCCTGACACACTTGATTTAGCTAGTCTGATAATGCCGGTTCTGCTTGTATCGTCCCATTTTATCTGGACATTTGGAGACTTAGTATCTCCAATCAGTTCACCACCTTTGATGACTTTCCAAGTATTGGTAATGCCGTTTTCAACGGTTGTAAAATATGGTTCAGTTGTTCCGGAGCAAACAACACTTTTGCCGGAAATATAGGGATAAAGCTTTGCAGTTATGACTAAATCCTGACCATTATCAAAACCAGTGGTTGTGGGGTCTGAAGCAATAATTCTAATCCTGTATTTTGAACCGGAAGCTATATTGATTGGAATTAAAGCGGTAATAGTTCCGGAGGTATTTGAGGCAAGGCTTCCAATTTGAATCTGGTTATTGAATTTTCCAAGGCTGTCCGAAAGATAAGCCCTGAAAACATTTCCATCGTTGAAAGTAATACCGGTAGTGAAATCAATTTGTATATAGTTTCCAGCACATAGCTTACCGTTTATTGCAGTAATAATTATTGTCCCTGTGGTTGTAAAAGAAAACACAGAAGACCAACCCGTTTGACCTTGCGATGTGATAGCTTTGACCCTCCAGTAATATCTTGTATTATTGGATAAATTTGAGGAGGGAGTAAATGATGTGCCGGTTATCCCGTTTTGATTGATTATAATGTTCGAAAAGCTGGACACATCAGAGACTTGCAGTTCATAGGAAGTTGCCCCTGTAAAAGTATTCCATGTGAAAGTTGGTCTTAATCCAATATTTGTGGAATTATCAGCAGGGCTTATCAGGACCGGAACAGAAATTGTGTCGAACCCCACATAAAAAGTAATTGTATTACCTGCTGAACCAATTTCAGAAATATTCAAATACCCTGCTGAGCCATTCGAAAGAAAAGCAGAGGGATTAGTGTAATTATTAATCATTGTTCTGCTTACATCACTCGAGAAGTGTGCACTACTTGGACTGCCGTTACTTGTTGTAGTCCCGTTTGGTCTGTAAACATAGACTTCATCAGGAGGACCATTGGCATTTCCCTGTCCGCTGTAAGAATTGTTAATCCTATAAACAATTAAACCACTACCGGGGAGAGAATTTTCGAAAGTTCCGGTTTTTTTACGATATTCAACAACAAAATATTCAGTTGTTGAAACAGGTGATTTAATTTTATAGGCATTGTTGTTTGAACTTGTCAAAGGGCTTAAGGTGTAATATCCAGAAGTAGTTATTTCGGGTATGCTCGATATCCAACCGGCATATCTGAACTTCATATATGCACTCATATGTTGCGGAGGACTAAGGTTATTTTCCATTAAATCCCATGGACCGACGGGGCTGATACCGTTGCTCGTATAATGATACAAATCGGGTGCCCCAAGCGAGTGGAACATTTCGTGGCACAAGACACTATTATTTGTCATGCTTCGAATCTGGAAGTTGTATGTATAAACCCTCTTTCCATTGATAGTAACATTAACACTGTAGAGTGACCACATGTGGGGCCACAGCAAACTTGCCCAGGCATCAGGGGTTCCCGATACTATAAAACAAACATTATCAACATAGCCATCGTTATCCCCGTCAATATTTAGAGATGTAGGAATCTGAGAACTTATGGCATTTACAGCATTTGCGAGTAAAGTATGTTCTCTATCCCTTCGCTGTGTTGAGTTTTGATACCCATTTGGATTTGTATTTGCGTCATAAGGGCGATAATAGCTTCTTGGCTGTGTTGCCTGATAAGAAATGACTGTTGAGCCGCTCGTTTCGGGATAAAAATATGTTTGAATGGATAAATTGTTGTAAGAAGCTTCACGGAAATAATTCTTCATTGAATTTCCGCTCTCGGTATTGAACATATTTTCGAAAGTAGATTTTTGGTCTGTGAATTCGCTCTCGTCGGAAAACCTAATAAATATTACAATATTATTAATGTTACCCGTTCTTGGGGTTTGAATTCTATCCTTCTTTGAGTCATCAATGGGTTTATATCTATATTGAATAAATTCTTCAATACGTGGTTTAATAAACTCATAAGAAAACTTAAGCCATGGTTCCAAACCAGCTGCAACAGGATTATCAATACCCGGACGAAGTTTTCCGGGAACTAAAATATCCCCCTTTTTCTCAGCATAATAAAGATAGCCGTCTGCAGGATTGCGCATAATTGTAAAACCATCTTTATCATGCAGCCAATTATAATATTCGTCACCGCTGGCGAATAGTTCGAGGACTGTCCCATCAGGCTGCAAAACTTTTTGTGGCACATATTCAAGATATGCTGAAAATAATCTTGATGAGAATAAAAATATGATTAATAGTATTAGCTGTATTTTGGCTTTCATAAAAGTCTGACGCCTTAATTTTTTAGTAAACAATAATTTTTTCAGTTTTTGATTTCCCATTACAAAGGATTCTCAGGAAATAGACCCCCGAAGCAACTCTATTACCCCGAAAATCTTCCAGATTCCAGACAAGCTGATGAGTGCCTATCCCTAATTGATTATTATATATAGTTTTTATTACGGTTCCCTTTATATCGAGTATATCAACAACAACAGTTTTCAGATTATCAACAGGTAATGTTATATTAACATTAGTGCTTGCGGGGTTTGGATATACTATGATATCGAGATTTTCGACCAGTTCAGGCACTTCGGTAGCAAGAACATTTTGAACCAAACCTCTGCTTTCATTATAAAAAGTGCCACTAAATGTAGTCTGCAGTTTAACCGCTTTAACAATATAATAAACCATCCCTTCGTGAATGAAATCATCTTCGAAAGAAGTTTCTTTAATCATTTTGTTATTCACTTTTGTAAAAGGACCTGTTCTGCTTGTACCTCTGTAAATATTATACCCTGCAACATCTTCGGAAGGTTTTTCCCAGCTTAAATTTATTTTTTTGAAATTTTGAATAACAGTTAAATTTTTCGGTTGAGGAACAGTTGCCATATACATTCTCAAGGTTGGGTCACCAAGTAATGCAATATGTATCTGCTGCATACCAATTTGATAAATTGATGGATTAGCATTAAAGTACCATGCATTTGGTTTGTAAGTTGTAAAATTATTTTGAGTTAGTATTGTAGAGAAGCCAATATTTTCACCTAAAGCCATATGATGAAAATACCACGATGGTCGTCCAGCCCATGCACAGGTCAAAACATTGCCTTTTGCCGCTAATGATGCTCTCATAAAATTATTCTGACTGTCCCAGTCACCGAAGTATGAACCAAACAGCATAGTAAAGACGGCATTTACTTTGTTATTCACAAAATCATTTTTTCTGCTTGTGTCGGAATCCTTTGTATAACCAATACCGCCGCAACTTGTGTAACTACCACCACCGCAACCGAAAGCCCAGAGATAACTTTCATTTTTTAATGTTCCAAACCAATCAATTCCTCCTTTAACGTTTGAATCGCCAACAAGGGGGGCAAAGTTTCGCCAGCCATTATTTCCAAATACTTCAAGGGTGTACATAGTGAAATTATCATCTATTAAACCTTTATATTCATATGGAATTTCACCATTTCGATATTTGTGGTTTTTATCAAGGTATTGTTTGAGAAGCTGGGTCTCCGTGCTTGAAAAAGCAGGCATATTGTAGAAATCAACTCTTCCAACCTGAAATTTTGCAAAAGTGGTTAATGAAGTAACGTCGAATTTCCCATCCCCTCTCGCATTTCTATTTTCTTTTCTTGATGCTGATGTTGTGTCATGAACATACAGATCAGTCCATGCAGCATCATTTGTAACTCCGTAATAAACATCAGCAGGCCAGGCACCACGATGGTCGGGGTGGGCGTCAGGATTTAAAAGCCCTGAATAAGGAACTGGCACACGACCGATAATGAACACTGCTTTAATATTTTCTGGGTCTTTATTATATTCTTCAAGAATCAGACTCTTAGTATTTTTAACTGCTTCCCCGTCAAATTTTTCAGCCCTCGGGCTATATTTTTTGATTACCCCCCAGCCTTCGGAAATCAGGTCATTTTCTAACCTGTCAATTTCTGCGGCTAATTCATCTGCTGATTTATTATCAATAAGAAGAATAACAGAACCAATATTTCCATCTACTTCTTTGTTGTATCCTGCATAAACATACCCATAACCAATGAAATTTATCTGGACTATTGTATCTCTGTTGTCTGGGGTCTTTGCTGAAATTTGGCCAGTGCTTAGTGCAGCAATCTCATATTCGTAAGCCTGACCTTCGGTAACGTTCAAATCAGTAAATGTATTTGCATCGCTATCAAGTATTGCAATAGGTGCCGACCAGTTGGCTTCTTCTTTCATTTTTCTGGAAATCTGATATTGCAAAGCATTATCTCGCTTTTTCCATCGAAGGACAATTCCGGGAGGATTTGTTTGAAGATGTGCTGTTGCCATCACTGCCAGATCTTGAGGTTGAACTCTTCTTAGAGCTAATACTTCAGAGTTCGTGATACCGATAAAAAGAAAATAAAAAACTAAGAGCGTTAAAAACTTTGTCATACTAAAATCCCATTATTCTTAATACAAACAATTTAATAATTTTATAATTTAATCGATAATACAAACTTTTCCAAAAATAATTTCCCGGCTTGTTTTTAATTTGATAATGTAAAAACCTGAACTAAAAACAGCATTAATATTATCGTCAAAATCAAGTTTAAATTTATGTTTTCCGCTGTTTAGATATCCAGAGAAAAAAGTTTTAAAATTTTTTCCGTTGATGTCCATAATACTTAATTCGATAAAGTTCGGTTCAATCAATTCAAATTCTACATTACAAAATTCAGAGGATGGATTGGGGCTGATTCTAAGTTCGTTATTTTTTGTTACTTGGTCTGAAATATCATTAATTTTGTCAACTGTAAGAAACTTTCCCTGACTTTCGTTGTAAAAGCTGCCTGTGAATGAATTTTCAAGTTTGAGTGACTTGAGCATATAAATATACTTGTTTGAAGATACGACCGTATCAACATAAAAGGTTCCTTTGATGGGAAGCTCGTTCAATTTTTGAAATTTTGAATTCAAATCAGTAGTTCTATAGATATTATAACCAATAATATCGTCGTTGGATTCATCCCAGCTAATCTGATTAATAATTTTATTTCCTAATACTGACGAAAGAGCAAGCCGGAGGTTCTCGGGAGGTGAAACATAATACATTCTAATGGTTGGGTCGCCCATAAGAGCTATGTGTATGCCATTATAACCATTAGTGCCTGAGGACTCGTAGATGTTTCTGTTATTTTGACTTATTAGAGTGCAATAACCTATACTCTGGTTCATTGACATATGATGAAAATGCCAGAATGGTCTTCCGGAAAAAAAGCTACCCAAGATTGAGGGGGAAGAAGCAATTGAAGCCCTTAATAAATTATTTTTTGTGTTCCAATCCCCAAGCCATGAACCCAGATATAAAGTGAAAACAGCATTAGCATTCTGCGAAGCAAACTGGTCAGCGTATGCGATACTAAGGATATTATCAAAAGCACCAGAGTTGCAACCATAAGCCCAGAAATAAGGTTCTCTCTTAAGTCTTTGCATAAAGCCACCCTCAAAAATACTATCTGCGGGCATCAGGGAAGAAAAATTCATCCAGGCATTTGAGGCAAATGCTTCGGGAGAATACATTCCAAAGCCGTCATCAATTATTGACCTAAATGGGACATCAATTTTTTTATGCCGGAAATTATGATTTTTGTCGAGATAATTTTTTAAAAGCTCAATTTCGCTTTCCTTGAATACCGGTAAATTATAAAAATCAATTCTTCCAATCTGAAGTCTGACTTTTTCAGGGATATTAGTCTGGTCAAACTTACCATCAAATGGAGTGTTGTGATTGAAGCTACTATCGGCGTTCTGGTTATTAACAAATATGTCAGTCCATTGACCATTTATTATCCCATAATAAACATCTGCTGGCCAGGCACCATTGTGATTAAAATGACCATCGAAAGCATAATTTCCGGAATAGGGAACAGCAATTCTACCAAACAGAATCACTGCTTTCAGATCAGCCGGGTAAGAATGATATTCATATTCAATTAAATTTTTAATATTCTGGACGGCTACCGGATCGAATTCCTCGGTTCTTGGAACGAGGTAATCTTTAACAACCCAGCCATCTCCGATTAAATCCATTTTGTATCTTTCGAGCTCTGTTTCGAGATGGTTAGCTATTGTTTTGTCTATCAATAGTAATAAACGTCCCCGGTATTCTTTTGCAGGAATATCAGTTCCTGTGCAAATATAGCCGTATCCTTTAAAATCTTTGCTTAATTTAATTATTTTGTATTCATAAATAATTCCATCCTGAACATCGGTATCAATAAAAAAGTTAGTTTTTTCAAAGACGCTTCCTCTAAAATTCCAGATAGTATCATCAAATTTTTTACGATATATTTGATAAGTATTTGCAAGACTGTCATTGTTCCAGCTTAATATTGCAGATTTCGAATCAGAAAGAGTAATAATATTGGGCAAAACAGAAAAGTCTTTTGGAAAAAGTGCTTTTGAAGAAAAATTAAAAAATAAAAAAAATAAATTGAACAAAAGAATATATTTTAAAAAAATATTATTCATAATAATTTCATTTTTTTGAAAATCTAACATAATAAAAGACATTAAATAATTGAAAAAGTTTCAATGAAAAGCCAAAAAATCTATGATTAAAACAAATTTAGTAATTTTATTTCCAATGAAAATATTTTAGATTTGTAATCTTGACTAAATTTTTTTAATTAAATGAAAAACATAGTAAATTTTCTGGGGCGGAAAGTATATAACTTCATAGCGGAGTTTGGAGAGGTAATAAGCCTATTATTGAATGTTGTGTTTTATTTTCCCCGGGTATTCAAAGATCGGCGTCTGGTATTGCAGCAAATGGCTATTGTTGGTGCCGACTCATTACCGCTTGTAATTCTAATTGGTTCATTTACCGGAGCCATAGCTGCACTACAGGCAACAAGCCTTTTCGAAAAATTTAACTTAATCAGTCTGGCAAGACCATATATAGGTTCTTCGATTGCAACTGTGGTTTTTACAGAACTTACTCCTGTTCTGACAGCTCTTGTTATTGCTGGCAGGGTTGGAGGAGCTATGGCAGCTCAAATTGGAACAATGAACGTTTCGGAGCAGGTGGATGCTCTTGAAATGATGGCAATTGACAAAAATCGCTTTTTGGGTATGCCAAGAGTTTTTGCAGCATTGATAATGATGCCGGTTTTGGCTGTCTTTTCGAATGTTGTCGCTTTGTTAGGAGGTTTTTTTCTGACAGTTGTTAAGTTTGACTTTTCCACTTTTTTATTTTTTGATTCGGTTCAAAGGTTTTTCAAGCTGAATGAGGTTATAATAGGACTTGTAAAATCATTTATGTTCGGCGGAGTTACAGCTTTGATTGGCTGTCATGTTGGTTTCAAAACCACCGGCGGAGCTGAAGGAGTTGGCAATAGCACAGTTCGTGCCTATACTATATCTGCCGCAACAATACTAATCATTGATGCTATTTTCGGGACAATTTTCTGATGAAGATTGACTCATTGAAATATCCACTTCCAGCAAGGTTCAGGCATCATAGTTCAGCAAATCAGTATCTTCCTTTGTCTGAATTAAAAACTATCCCTGAATATTATCCTCCATTGATTAAGGAATTACAATGGAACAACCACTTTGCTAATGGAAAACCACCTGATGTTCTTGATATTGGTTGTGGTAAGGGGCAATTTCTCCTTGATTTTGCTGAACTTAACCCTGATTTAAACATACTCGGTATAGAACTCCGAAAAGGTCCTGTTGAATGGCTGGATCGAATTATCAAAGGAGAGAAAATTCCGAATGCTGCGGTTCTGTGGTATAGCGTTGTGAATGGTCTTGATTTTATAGGAAGTGAGACTATAAGCAAAATATTTTATTTGTTTCCGGATCCTTGGTTCAAAAAAAAACATAATAAAAGAAGGGCATTCAACGAAAAATTTCTTGATAATATCTTTCGAATATTAAGAAAAGATGGAGAATTGTATCTTGCAACTGATGTAAGTTCTATAAATGATTATCATTTAGAGATTCTGAATTCATCAAAAAAATTTCGCTACGAGATAATTCAGGATGATGCGAACTGGCAGTTTCCAAGAACAAATAAAGAGCTATTTTGTCTGAAGAAGAATATCGAATATTATAGAATCAAAGTATATAAAAATTTGTAAATTAATTAAATAACAGTTAATTTTGTATTCTTTATAAATGGGATGTAGCCAAGTGGTAAGGCATCGGCCTTTGGAGCCGACATTCGAAGGTTCGAATCCTTCCATCCCAGCATTTTATTGCGAGAACAAAGATGGTTGATTTTAAGGTTGCATGTGGTAGATCCAATCCTGAATTAGCTAAAAGAGTGGTTTCATATCTTGGCATTAACCTTTCAAAGGTTTTGATTGAAAATTTCAGTGATGGGGAGCTTTGGGTAAAATATGAAGAGAATATCAGAGGTGTAGATCTTTTCATTATTCAGTCCACTTTTTCACCGTGTGAGAATCTTTTTGAGTTGTTGATGCTGATTGATGCTGCCAAAAGAGCCTCTGGCAAACGAGTTACAGCTGTTATACCATATTTTGGCTATGCAAGGCAGGATAGAAAAGACCAGCCACGAGTTTCCATAACAGCAAAGCTTGTTGCAAATTTATTGGTTCGCTCGGGTGCTGACAGAATAATCACAATAGATTTGCATTCTTCCCAGATTCAAGGATTTTTCGATATACCACTTGACCACTTATATGCTTCACCGGTTATTTTAAAAACACTGCAGAGGTTAAACCTACAGAATCTTGCCGTTGCTGCCCCTGACGTTGGTGGAATAAAAACTGCAAGAGCTTATGCAAAAAATATGAACGCTGACCTTGTCCTTGTTGACAAAAGACGCTATGCCCACAATCAGGCTGAAATTGTTCATATCATTGGAGATGTAAAAGATAAAACGGTTTTGATTGTTGACGATATGATTGATACGGGGGGGACATTTGTTCAGTGTGCAGAAGCTTTGAAAGAATCTGGAGCACTTGATATCTATGGGGTTTGTGTGCATCCTGTCTTTTCGGGTAATGCGATTGAGAAGATCGAGAATTCAGCTGCAATAAAAAAACTTTATATAACTGACACAATTCCATTCCGCTCAAGATCCGAAAAAATATCTGTAATCTCAATTGCAGAGCTACTTGCAGAAGCTATAATAAGAACACACGATAATCGTTCTATCAACTCTTTGTTCGAGATAGAAAGATAATTAATTTTTTTTGAGGAAATAATGGAAAAAATAGACTTAAAAGTTAAAAGAAGAGACACTGGCAAAAAAAATGTCAAACAAATAAGAAATTCAGGTTTGGTGCCCGGCGTTTTTTATCAGCACGGGATTGGTTCTATACCAATATTATCTGATTTACTATCTCTTCGTTCAATTGTATATACAAATGATACAAAACTCGTTAACCTTTTCATTGATAATGATGAACCAAGGGAATGTGTTTTGAAGGATGTTGTATTCGATCCTGTAACAGACAGAATCACTCATTTTGATATGATTGGTTTCATTTCTGATGAAATTATGAATGTGGATGTACCCATTGTACTTGTTGGACAGGCTGTCGGAGCCAAAGAAGGTGGTATCGTTCAGCATACTTTGCACAAACTACCCATAAAATGTATGGCAAAGGACATTCCCTCCCACGTTGAGATTGATATCACAAATCTAAAGGTCGGTAAAGCAATACATGTTAAAGATACAAGTGTTCCAAATGCAACGATTGAATTATCACCCGAGACAGTCATAGTATCCTGTGTATTACCAAGGGCAGCAGTATCTAAAGCCGCCGAGACAACAGAAACCCAAGAAAGCTAAAATTTCTTTCTATATGTTATATTTTTTAGAGGCTATCTGAAAATGAGAGCCTCTTTTTTTTGATTAAAAAAGGTATTTATTAGAGGATTTTTAAGTTTATAATTAAAAAAATGTAGGATAAAATTCTTAATTACCCAAGAATTGCTATGAGAACACCTGCGGCAATAGCAGTACCGATAACACCTGCTACATTCGGTCCCATTGCATGCATTAATAAATAATTATTAGGATTAGTTTCTTGAGCGACGTTATGCGAAACACGAGCCGCCATCGGAACAGCGGATACACCCGCAGAACCAATCAAAGGATTAACTTTCCCTTTTGTTACTATATACATTAACTTACCAAGAAGCAATCCACCAATTGTAGAGAATCCAAATGCAATAACCCCAAGCCCAATTATTTTAATTGTTTCAATCTGAAGAAATTTTTCGGCTGTCATTGTCAAGCCAACGCAAACCCCAAGGAAAAATGTAACAATATTTATTAGTTCATTTTGTGCCATATTTGTTAGTCTTTCGACCACTCTGCTTTCCCTTAGAAGGTTGCCTCCCATCAGCATAGCTAAAAGTGGAGCTGCAGGAGGGACAATCATTATCCCGAGGAAAATAATTAATATTGGGAAAATTATTTTCACTTTTTTTGATACTTTTTTTGGTGTTTCCATTATTACGGAGCGCTCCTTTTCTGTTGTTAATAATCTCATCAAAGGAGGTTGTATCAAAGGAACAAGAGCCATATAAGAATAAGCCGCAACAGCTATAGGACCGAGAAGATGCGGTGCAAGCTTTAAAGTAAGGAATATTGCGGTGGGACCGTCGGCACCGCCAATAATACCAATAGCAGCAGCTTCATTCAAATTAAAACCAAGCATAACGGCAAAGAATAAAGCCATAAATACACCGAACTGGGCAGCTGCACCCAGAAGAAATGTTTTAGGATTTGATAGCAATGGAGTAAAATCTGTCATAGCTCCGATGCCTAAAAAAATTAGTGGAGGAAATATTTCCAGTTCCACGCCCTTCGAAATATAATAAAATAGACCACCAGCAGTTTCTCCTACAGGAGGTAATAGAAGCCCGTTGCCCGGTAAATTTGTTAAAAAGGCTCCGAATCCGATGGGTAATAGAAGAAGTGGCTCAAAACCTTTCTTTACAGCCAGATACATAAGCAGAACTGAAATACTCAACATTAACACCTGACCCCAGTTCAGCGACAAGAAGCCCATACCAGAAACAAATTTCTCAAAGAATTCTATCATAATACTAATTAATATTATTCAAATGTCATAAGTAATTGTCCGGCTTCGATATTATCTCCGACCTTCACTTCAATTGATTTAATAATAGCACTGACAGGCGAAGAAATATTAGTTTTCATTTTCATTGCTTCGAGAACAAATAATACATCATTTTCTTTGACCTTTTGACCGATAGAGAAGGGAATTTCTATCACTTTCCCGTTTACAGGAGAGGATAGTTTTCTCTGGTCAATAGTTAAAGTTTTGGATTGTCTCGAAATGGGATTTCTCATTAAAGTATTGAGATGACTGCTGCTTAAATGTTCGCTCGGTTTTGCACCCACAGGAATAATTCCCTGTGAGGGCTGATAAGGTAGTTCATCATCTTCAATAACTTCAACTTCGACTTCGAATCTAATCCCATTGACAGTAACAAGTAATTTTTTCATAACAAATTCCTTAAATTTTTGATCTGCTGATTTTTATAGCGTGAGAACCCATAATATTAAGCCTTCCCAAAGCAGTCCATGAGCCTGACTTCTCATCTTTGAGAAACTTAATTTTTCGAATATGAATTGGTTTATTAATAACTTCAAAAACTGCTGCTGAAATAACTGCAACCAATTCGGGAGTTAAAACATTAGCATTCTCGGTTATCTCGCCAGACTTTAATTTTCTTTTAACCCTTATTTCGTTGATTTTTTCATCTACTTTCTTCAATGCAAAAATTATTAAATAGAAGAAAAAAATTGATACGAAAACGGCTGAAATACCGAAAACAAGGATAAACAAAGCTTCTTCAAAGACACTCATAAAAAACCTCTACAGCGGAATTAAACCATGTTTTTTAGCAGGTCTCAACTCACGTTTATTTTTCAGGGATTCAAGTGCTATTGAAATATATTGCCTTGTATATTTCGGCTCTATAACTGAATCAATCATACCAATGGAAGCTGCAGAGTAAGGATTGGCGTGTTCCCTATTGTATCTTTCAATTAATTCTTTTCTTTTTTCCATTGGATTGTCCGAGGATTTAATTTCGTCCTTATAAAGAACGCTTATAGCACCTTCTGCTCCCATGACGGCAATTTCAGCTGTGGGCCAAGCTGCAACTCGATCTGCCCCCAAACTTTTTGCACTCATAGCGAGATAGGCTCCTCCATAGGCTTTACGAACAATTATGGAAATTTTTGGAACTGTGGCAGCAGAGAATGAAAATAACATCTTTGCACCATGTCTGATTATACCGCCAAATTCCTGTTCAATTCCGGGAAGAAATCCCGGTACATCAACGAATGAAATAAGAGGAATATTAAAAGCATTACAAAAGCGAATAAACCTTGATGCTTTGTCTGAGGCATCAATATCAATTGCTCCATATTTTTCAATTGGTTGATTTGCAACAACCCCGACAACCCTACCATTGACCCGAGCAAAACAAATTATAATGTTTCTTGCAAAATGACTCTGAATTTCCATAATAGAGCCCGGATCGAAGATTCTCAAAAGAACTTCGAACATATCATATGGGTTTCTTGGGTCGTCAGGAATAATAGTGTTCAGAGTTTCATCTTCGATTAATACGATTTCACCATTGCCAGTAATGGGGGGTTCTTCCATATTATTAGAAGGAAGATAAGTAAGTAAATTCTGGCAGATTTCAATTGCATCAGCATCGTCACGGGCAATAAAGTGAACATTACCGCTGAATGTTGCTTGACTTAGAGCTCCACCAAGCTCTTCGGCAGAGATTTCCTCGCCGGTTGCTTCCTTGATTACCTGAGGACCGGCAATGAAAAGTTGACCTATACCTTCAACCATTATTATAAAATCCATCAGAGCAGGAGAGTAAGCAGCACCACCAGCACAAGGACCGGCTATGATTGCTATTTGAGGCACCACACCAGACAACAGTGTGTTATGATAGAAAATCCTGCCATAGCCTCTCAAAGAATAAATACCTTCCTGAATTCTGGCACCTCCGCTATCGTTAATTGATATAAATGGAGCTCCGTTTTTTAATGACATATCCATCATTTCGCAAATTTTCCACGAGTGCATTTCTCCAACGCTACCCCCCATTACAGTGAAATCCTGCGAGGAGGCATAAGCCAGTCTTCCGTTGATTGCTCCAATTCCAGTTACCACACCGTCTCCGGGCAATTTCCCTGATTTGATATTTTGAGAATGTATATTACTTACGTGTTTGTAAATTTCGTCATAGAAGCCACCATCAAAAAGTAGATGCAATCTTTCTCTGGCTGTCATCTTTCCTGATTGATGTTGCTTATTTATTTTATCTATACCTCCGCTTTCGAGTAATTTCTTCTCTCTATTTCTGAGTTCTTCTATTTTTTTCTGGACTGATTCCATATTTATTATTTTTTTAAAAACAAATCAGTTACAAAACTAATCAGATTTCTTATCAACAAAAATTAATTATTATTTAAAGAAATTTCATTTTCATTTTATGCTTTTAATAAATCATTTAATATTCAGATACTTCTAACTTATATTGTGTTTTAAATGAAAAATTTCAATTAAGAAGGTAAAATTTTTGTAGGTTAGAATTAATGTAATCGGCAATTAAATACCTATAATATTTATCATTTTGCATTCAAAAAAAAACAGGAACTTACAATAAAAAAAGTTCCTGTTTCAGTATTTAAATATCTTTTCAAAATTTTATTTGATTAAGTTTATTTTACCATTAATATTTGATATACCATCTGATAGATTATAGAAATAAACGCCTGAATTTAAATTTTCGAGATTGATTGCAAATGAATGTTTGCCTGATGCTAACATTTCATTAACGGGTATGCTTAGGATTTTTCCGTTGACGTCAGTGATTTTTAGACTACCATAAGTTGGTTCAAATACATTGAACTCAAAATTTATTATTCCTTTTGAGGGGTTGGGATAGACTTTTAAATCTGAAAAATTATGATAAAAATCAAAATCTTCATTTAAATCATCAACAGATAAAGTTGTATCGGCGTTTTCAAAATCCTGCTTTGAAATAACTGTAAAAATTGTGCCTGCTGTGAAAGAGTTATATGTGACAGTAACTTCTGACTCACCAGGTTTTAAAGCTTCTGCTGTTTTATCTTTGACGCTGATTATGTTAGTAGCTTCTGACTTAAAATTAGAATTTGAGAGAAGATGAGTAATATCTCTTTTAATATTATCCGAATAATTCCCGAAAACCCTCAAAACCCTTTTTTCGCCCTCGACGATTGTAATTGCTTCGTTGTCGAATTCGATTGATTTGAGCGAAGCTTGAGGAATAATATTTATGGTAACAGTATCAACTTTTGTGTAAGGAGTTGCATTAGTGTCAGCTACAGGCAAATAGCCACGAATCAGAATTTTTACTGGTCCAACTGCTTCCTTTGGTATTTTATAATCAAAAGTAGCCTGTTTCTCATTAGTATAATTGGAAAATGTGCCGTTATCAGGAGCTGAGAGAGCTATAGCACTGATGCAAATAGCAGAAACGCTATCTGTTCCCTTAACGACAATCTGCACTGTTTCACCGGGTTTGAATGTATCGCCACCTTTTGGACTCATGATTATAACAGATTCATTTTCTAAAGCTTCAATTGATTGAGGGTTATCATTTTTTTCAAAATAACTTGTTTCAATACTATGAAGACCTTGCATAAAGGCGAACAATTCTTCAAGTCTTTTTGTATTTAGAACATCTGGATTGAATCCTTCGTTAGTAAAATTATAATTATATTGAGAAGCAAGAAGCCCGGGAATATGTTCCAATAAACTAAAGTGAGATAAAGCCTGATGATATGGCATTCTATAAATAACAAAATTAAATGGTTCCTGCAAGCCTCCATTCTGACTTTGCATCATTGAGAAGCCGTCATGGGGTTGATCATCAAAGGCAATATTCAGGATTTTTTTGGGCATAACAAGAAATCTGTCTTGATTATCATATTCCATAAGCATTTCTCTAATATAATTGTAGAAGGGAAGAAGGGCGTTATATTTTTTTTGATTATTTCTTCTCCATGAAACCCAGTATCTATCTTCATTTTCACAACGATCGAAAAGGTACTGGTATTTTCCCTGCAAAATACCAGCAATGCTAACCAGTGCCATTCCAAAATAACCATCGAGAGCACTTAGCTCGTCAACTCCGCTAATTGTATGAGATAGAACTTTATTAGGGCTTGTGCTCCTGTTTAGGTTAGCTAACACTTTTGAATTGACACTTATGTTTTCAATTGCACCTTCATTTATGTTAATATTTGATAATCTTCTGATTGGGTATTCAGCAGCATTAAAGAAATGACTGGAAAGCACCAGATCGGCTAATTGAGTCCCTGAATGCGGAGTGCTGATTGTAATTAATCTTTTAATATTATTTTGAAATTCTGTGCTTTGAATCCATTGTCTGGCAAGCAAGCCCGAAACACCGTGTGTTATCAGATCAACTTTACCTGCAATAAATCCTGAATTTCTAAGAGCAAAAATAACTCCATTAATAAGTCTTTTTATAATATTTTCATTCTGTTTGAAGTTGCTACCTGAAGTGGATTCGTAATTTCCAAGAAATATGAGACCTTCTGTTGCTTCCTTAGGGTAGCTACCATTTGGGGACTTATCAGGAAAAAGTATTTTTTGAATTGCAGGTAATAGCAATGAGAAAGATTCCGGTTTAGCGAAAAAAGAAGTAAGAGCTAAAACAGGTGCATTAAAAATATTAATATTAGTTTCGTAAATAATTGTGTCCCTTTCGTTTCCTTTTCCGGGCTTATAGACTTGAAGGGTAAATTGGTCAACAGTTTTGCCTTCCGTAACAAACTTAGGATGACGATAATTTGCGATTAAAAGATTTTCTTTTAACTTAATCTTGGGATTTTCAATATTTCCATATTGATCAGGATAATTTTGTAGATCTTCCTTTATTCTCATTCTGAAAGTGCTTGAAATAGGAGTTGATTGAGTATAAATAATCAGAGTCGCAACTGAACCATCTGCACATATATTAGGAATTTCTTTTCTATCTTTATCTGAGGTTGCAATGAGATACCCATTTCTGAATGCAATAATATTTCCAATCTGGTGATAAAACGATAATTTTTGAGCTTCAAGCCCAGTGAATGCGGTTACAAAAATTACTATAAAGTATAGAAAAGTCTTCATAAATAAAAATCTCCCTTAAAATTATTTTTAGTTCTTCAAAAAACGTATTTAGACAAGGCAAATTTTATTGTATTAATATTTTTTTTCAATAATATTTTCAATTAATAGTTATAAAGATATGTTTCTTTGAAATTTAGATTATGAGCAGGATAGTAATAAATTTAATCTTTATTCTTTTTTTAATTCCATCATTATATGCCCAAAAATGGACGCAGATGAGGGACAGCAGTCAGTTTTATATAGAGAAAGCAGACTTTCAAAATGCTCGAAGCTTTGCTGAAAAAGCCTTAAATCTATGCACACAGGAAGAGGGGAAAGAATCGAAAAATTGTATAGACCTTATCACATTTAATTTTACTGTGAATTATCTTGAAGGAAATTATCAGACAGCTCTGATTTATGCCAGACAAGATAGTGCTTTGAGGCAAAAGGTTCAAGGTGAGAAAAGCATTGATTTTGCATATTCACTTGGAAATCTTGCCAAATTATATAAAAGGATGAGTAATTATAAAGATGCCGAGACTTTATATAAACTGACAGCAGAAGTGATCAGGAAGAATTTTGGTGAGACACATGAGGATTATTCATCCTCGTTGAACAATTTAGCCACCCTTTATGTGATGCTTGGCCGCTATACTGAAGCTGAGCCATATATGGTTCAGGCTATGAACCTTAAAAAACTTAAAGTGGGTGAAGATGATGCCTCTTATGGGACTCTTGTTAATAATCTGGCAACATTATATATTCATCTTGGAAAATATAGCGAGGCTGAACCATTACTTCAGAAAGCCGTTGATATTATTGCCAAAAGCATTGGAACTGATAACGGACAATATCTTTCTGCTTTGAGCAATCTCGCTATGGTTAATCTTCATCTAAACAAAATGGACAGAGCAGAAGAATTAGGAACCGAGGTTGTTAATCTGAATAGGAAGTTATTAGGTAATGAGCATCCTGACTATGCTGTATCGCTAAACAATCTTGCCGGGGTTTATGTTTATAGTAATAAATTAGAAAAGGCAGAGCCATTGCTCAGGGAGGCAGCTGATATTATCAAGCTAAAATTGGGCAGTGAGCACCCAACTTTTGCTTCTTCTCTTTCCATGTTAGGATCCTTATACAATAAAATGGGGCGTTATCAGGAAGCAGAACCGTCGTTATCATGGGCATTGGATATATATGTTAAATCTCTTGGTCCTAACCATCCAAATTCAATAGATGCGTTGTATGATTTGGCTTCGGTTTATAGTAATTCAGGGAATTTCCAATATGCAAATATTTACTATAGCCAAGCTTTTTCGAGAACGATGTTATTAATTTATAGTTATTTCCCATTTCTTAAAGAGGACGAAAAGCTATCGTTCTGGAACACACAAAAGAACAAGCTTGATCAATTTTATCAATTTGTTCTAAAATACCATGAGTCGAATCCTGAAGTTACAGGTCAGATGTATGATTTCTGCCTTGCAACAAAAGGATTATTATTAAACACTACCAAAAAGGATATATCGGAGTCTAAAGAAATCAAAGACATTTATAACAAATGGCTGGAATCAAAAAATCAACTTGTTAAATTTTCTATGAATATTGAATCCGCCAAAAAGTCAGGTATAAATCTTGATTCACTAAAAAATGTTATATCTGGTTATGAAAATCAAATATCTAAGAATTCTTTCAAATTCAAAAAGCAATTTGACACAACATGGAAAACATGGAAAGACATCAGAGAAAAAATAGCAAATGAAGAAGCTGCTGTTGAAATAATTCGTTTCAATCTAAAATCAAAATCTCAAACCGATACTGCTATTCAATATGCTGCTTTGATAGTAACAAAGGAAACAACTGGCAACCCTGAATTGGTTCTTTTCGAAAACAGCAATAAACTCGAAAATGAATACTTTGAAAAATATAAAGAAGTCGTCCATAGTGGTTTGAAGCTAAATCCTAACATATTTCAAATGGAAAGAACGTTAAAAGAGCTTTATAATTATTACTGGAGAGACATTTCAAAGAAAATTGAGGGGAAAAAAATTGTTTATTTTTCAGGGGATGGAATCTTCAATAAAATAAATCCAAAAATCCTCATTAATTATGAAAATGATAAATATCTTCTTGATGAAATTGACCTGAGGCTTGTAACAAATACTTCAGATGTGTTTAATCAAGATCTAACCACAAGTTTCCCACCAGATCAGGAAGCACTTTTTATTGTTGACCCCGATTTTGATGATTTACCTGTTGCAGGAGAAACCAAACAAAAAGAATTATCAAATTCAAAAGATAAAGATCTGAGTTATAATTTTACAGATTTGATTTCAAAAGGTATCCCTCGAGTAAAAAGTTCAATTAAATTATCAGAAGAACTCTCAAACTTCTTCAAAAAATTTGGGCTGAAACCAAAAATATTTGCAGATGTGAATGCAAGTGAAGAACTTTTTGCGGGTATATCAAGTCCACACGTAATTATTTTTGGAACGCATTTGTTATTTTTCAAAGATATTCAGCAACTCAAAGAGTATAACCCCGCAAGCAAATCAAGTATATTGAAAAATCCTCTTCAAAGATCCTTTATTCTGCTTAAAGGTGCGAAAAAAGCATTACAAAATTTGCAGGATAACGAAAAGGACGGATTACTCACTCCTTCTGAAATATCACAGCTAAACCTTGATAACACTGCTCTGGTAATTATTCCTTATTCCGAAACTAATCTTAATGACTCAAAAAATTACGAATCAATATATGGTATGCAAAAAGCTTTTCATGCGGCAGGTGTAAACTCTTTAATTATGACACTTTGGAAAATCGATAGTCAAATTATGACTGATTTTATAAAAGAGTTTACCAATAATTTTGGGATTGGGCTTGACAGACCCTCTGCGTTCCGCAGAGCCACGCAAAATTTAGCCAAAAAAACAAAAAATCCTTCCATTTGGGGAAGTATTATTATGGTAGGAAATTAATTTATATTTTTTTAAAAGTTCGCCGAAAATTTTAAAAATATTCATAATTTCTTTTTTCAAAGAACATTTTTTTTTAATTTTGTAATCCTTTTTTGAATAAAAAGGAAGAACAAATTAGGGGGCCCGTAGCTCAGCTGGTTAGAGCGCACGCCTGATAAGCGTGAGGTCGGTTGTTCAAGTCAACTCGGGCCCACAAAACAAAGCGATTCAAAATCGCTTTTTTGATTAACATGATATTTTTTTTGATGGGCCTATAGCTCAACTGGGAGAGCGCCAGATTTGCATTCTGGAGGTTAGGAGTTCGAGCCTCCTTAGGTCCACTTTTATCGACGGCTGAGTATTCTCAGCCTTTTTTTTAATTTCATCATATATTATGATTTACGGTATTGGCACTGACATAATCGAAGTCGAGAGGATAAAAGAGGCAATCGAAAAATATGGTTTGCGTTTTCTCAACAGAATTTTCACCCAAACAGAGCAGGAATATTGTGAATCCTTCAACGAGAATAAATATTTACATTATGCTGCCCGCTTTGCCGCAAAAGAATCTTTCAGCAAAGCTATTGGAACTGGCATCACTCAGGGTTTTAAATTTAATGAAATAGGGGTTGTCAATGAATCAAACGGTAAACCTAATGTTGTGCTTACTGGTGGATTACTCGAAAAATGGGGTGATTTCAAAATTGAAGTCTCTCTTTCTCACACTCACACTAATGCCGTAGCATTTATTACCATCGAAAAATAATGACTGGCTGCATAATGCTTTTTTTCAGCCATAAAATTATATCTACTGATATTATATTGTCTGGATCACTTTAAAATAATAATCTTCTCAATGTATCTTTGACTACCTGTGATTATTTGAATGAAATAAATTCCTGAATTAAGGCTTTCAACATTTAAAACATAAGTTTTATCAGAAACATCTGTATAATGATTATATATTATCAAATTACCTGTTAAATCAAAAATCTTTATATCCAAATCATTGAATAAAAATGAATTGAAAATTAGATTGATCTTATCTCGAGCGGGAACAGGATAAATATTAACAACTTGTTTCTTTTCATAGTAACCATATTCTGCAGAAAGCAGTTTATTTCTGAATTGTGAGGCTAAATCCGAAAGATTTTTAGAGCAACCAAATAGGAAATTAAAAGATTTTGTGCTTTTAGAAGGAAATAAACCGGGAAATTTAACACCTACAACCATACCAATATCGCTTATACCTGAAAATTGAAAAGCAGTGCCTGAATTCAGAGCCATAATCTGATGCTCAAGGTCGAATCTTTCGGGCATTTTAAATCCAGCAGCCTGAGCAATGCCATCTATGGAATACGAAGCACAGCCACAATAGATAGGTATTTCTCTTGCATATTCAACAAGTTCAGCTGATATTTTTTCAGAATTTGGCATGTCAGAAATAGCTTCAGTAAAAATTCTAACTTTGTTACTATCCGAAGAGAGACCGACATCCCAATCAAAATAATATCCTGCTGCAAAATCCTTAATCTCCTCATCGTTAGTATTTTTAATATTTACTAATATTTTTGCAACTGTTGAATTACCAGCAGGCAAAAACACTTCCTGATTAACTTCTATACCAATTCGATCTGAAGAGAAAGCAAAAGAATCATCAAATATGGAGATATTTTTTTGAGGTTTGGTGAATGGTTTTAGTGAAGCAAAATCACTACCCTGTGAATTACCCCAGAGAGAGCTGACAGATTTAGATGACTCAGCAGTAGCATAAAAACCTGCATTCCAGATTTGATTTCCAATTTCTTTAAGAACTACACCCTCGCCTCTTAGATTAGGACTCTTTCCTGAAAAGCCAACAGATCCTCGGTCACCCATCGAGAATTTGAAGGCATCGTTTTCAAATGTAGTCACTTCATTTGTTGGATAGAAAGGTATCAGGAAAAAGTCTTTATATCCAGATTCATTTGAAATATCAACTCTGAGAAAAATTTTTCTTATTTCATTTTTAAGAATTTTAAATGAGAAATAATTAATTTCAAATTCTGAGTCTGGTTGAATGAATTCAATGCTTACTTTTTGATTCAGGACTTGAATAGAATTATAATCATCATCAACAGTGCTTAAACTAAAATCAATCTTTTTGCCTTCGCCGAGGTAATTTTTTGCTTTAATTACTAATAATGCCGTGTCGCCGGGATTAAATCTATCTGAGACTTCGCCATCAGTATGTTTGAAAATTATGCTTTTTGGTTTAATAGCTACCAGACTCATCGGGTCGGTTTCGATTATTTTAAGCAAATTTATTCTGCCCGGTATAATTTTTTCGAAAAAAGTATTTTTGTCGGAAATATCATCAACGCAAAGCCTTGTAAATTCAAGGGCTTGAACTGCATTAAGATTGGGATACTTCGCTCTTGCAAAAGCAACTGCTCCAGAAATGACCGGAGCAGCCGCAGAAGTTCCACCAAAATTCTGGCTGAAACCATCTATGTTATTATCTGTTACCCAGTTACCGGTGCCGGGTGCCATAATTCTGACGTGAGATCCGTAGCTTGATGATCCTGTTATCTGGTCGGATTGATCAACTTCTCCAACACCCAGAACCCCATCATAACCAGCAGGATAGAAAATTTCTGAATTGCCATTATTCCCACCGGAGGCAACAATTGCAACATCACGGCTAATTGCATAGTTGATAATATCCATATCAAAACCCGAGGGTCTTTTGTTTCTGCCCCAACTGCAGTTTAGTACCTTCAAACCACGTTGTGCTGCATAAAGAATAGAGCGATAACTATAAAGAAGATTTGTGCTGTTTTTGGGAGCTATTTTTATCGGGAAAATTCTGCATTTTGCACCTACACCTGCAATACCTATTAAGTTATTATAAGTTGCACCGGCAATACCAGCAGCCTTTGTTCCGTGGTCGTTTGAATGGTATGTATTTCCAGCAGAACTATTATCTTCAAAAAATGCTAAATTGCAACCACGATAATCATCCACAAATCCATTGCCATCATCATCCTGTCCGTTTGGTAAATCGGAATAATTTGGAGCTATAGAGTTGGTCAGGTCAATATGATCCTGCAACATACCTACATCACTGATACCTATAATAATATTGGAGTCTCCCTGAAAATAATCCCACGCATCGAAAGCACTGATTGTTGACAGCATAGTTTGCATACCAGCCATAGCATCATTGGGAATTCCAAGCAATTCATCGCTTACGACAGGCTCAGCAAGTTCAACTATATTACTATGTAAAAGCAGTTCTCTGCAGATGTCTTCAGGGTTTTTTTGATTATTATATTGAACGAAATAGGATCTGAGCAAAGGTTCTTCTCGTGATATAATTTCTTCCAAATTTTGATTTTTCAATGACTGAGAATTAATGTAAAACGGATTCATTGTGAAACTTTTTTCGGGTGGGAGAAAAGCTTCAATTTTTTGAGCATTAATTTTAGATAAAAAATTCTTGATAAAATCAAATGAATAATTCTGTTTGAATTTTATCATAATTAAGTTAGAAAAAATGGGGTTTTCTCTTTCGGTTTTTGGCTCAGGCATTAATAAATATATATCATCATCAGAAAACAATTGAGAAAAATTAAAAATCAGAATTAATATAAAAAATGTTTTAATGTTAAATATTTTTTCGGATATTTTTGTAATCATAAATTTATGTTAGAGTTTTTTTTGAAAAAAATATTACTTTAAAATCAATAATTCAAAAAAAATTAAAATAGAATTTAAAAAAAACTGTTAAGATATAGACATAATTTCTAAAAAAAAGTTACAATTAAATCTTTGAAATCAAATGCAAAGCGAAAATAATTTCATAGTTACAGCAAGGAAATGGAGACCATTAAGATTCAACGATGTTGTTGGACAAAGTCATATTACTGTTACTCTCAAAAATGCTTTACAATCAGGAAGACTGCATCATGCTTATCTATTCAGCGGTCCCAGGGGTGTGGGAAAAACAACTACAGCAAGAATTCTTGCAAGGGCTTTGAATTGTTCTAATCCAAAGGATTTTGAACCTTGCAATGAATGTCTTTCCTGTCTGACAATTATTGAGGGTCGTTCTCTTGATGTTATCGAGATAGATGGAGCATCTAACAATAGCGTTGATGATGTCAGGAAATTGAGGGAGAATGCTAAATATCCACCGGTGAACGGAAAATATAAAATGTATATCATTGATGAAGTTCACATGCTTTCGACCTCAGCTTTTAATGCTTTACTTAAAACTCTCGAAGAGCCACCTCCACATCTTTTGTTTGTATTTGCAACTACTGAACCGCATAAAGTTCCTGCAACAATCTTGAGCAGATGCCAGAGGCATTCTTTCAAAAGAATGGAACTCGATACAATTATCAAACATATTAAGTATATCTCCGAATCAGAGGGAATAGAGGTTGACGAGGAGTCATTGATTGCCATTGCTAAAAAAGCTGATGGTTCAATGAGAGATGCTCAAAGTATTTTTGATCAAGTAAGGGCTTTTTGTGGAGACAAAATTGTTTACGAAACTTTGCTTGAAGCACTGCATCTTGTTGACCTCGACTTTTATTTCCGGATAAGTAAAGCTATTTATGAACACAAACCGGAGGAAATGCTTGAAATTGTTAAGGAAGCAGTCAGTAAGGGCTATGACATAAATGAGTGTCTTGGCGGAATGGTTGAACATTTCAGAAATTTACTTACGATAAAACTTACCAACTCAGCTAAATTGATTGAAGGCTCTTCAGCTTATATAAAAAAATATGAAGAAGAAGCTTTAAAATTCACAAAATCTGATTTATTAAGGCTTCTGAATTTGATTACTTCAACTGAACAATCATTGAGATTTGCACCTCAACCAAGAATCAAATTCGAAGTTGCCCTTGTTCAAATGGCTTCGCTCGATTCAGTCCTTGATATTTCAGAATTAATTGAAGAAATACGTTCTCTTAAAGGCTTGCCTGTCTCTAAAGAAGGTACGCATTCAAAAATAAAAGAACCAGCAAAAGAAATTGAAAAAAAACCGGAAACAAAATATGAGGTAGATGATAGTTCTAATAATCCAATAACTGTTAGTGAACCATTGGCGATAGATAAACAAGAAGCTGATAAAATTGTTTTGCCGAGTTATGATTTTAATTCAGAAGATGAAATTGAAATTAAACAAGATATGAATAATTCAACAACAGGCATAAGTGCAGAAAAGATTAAGGAGGGTTGGTCAGAATTTTTAGAAAAATATGGCAATTCCAATAATGGATTATCAATGCTTAGCAATAAAAGTCTTGTTCTGGCAACTTTTTATGATTCAGAAATTATTTTTGAGGTGGTTAGTTCATTTGCTCTCGAAAATTTAGAAAAGAAGAGGCTTTCGATTATTAGTGCCCTTTATGAATTTTATGGGACTGAAATAAAATGTAAATTCTTACTTGGACAACCTGACAAATTTGAACATCCGGAAGAAGAAACAATTCCCAAAGAAGAAAAAATAAACACAAAAACATCAGAGAAAAAATCAACAAACAAGGAAAAAAAGGAAAAAACGTCTAAAACCGTTCTAAATAATAATAAATCCGAAGGAGATAAACATCCGATAGAACAATTATTGGTAGATTTATTCGGAGCTAAAGAAATACAAAGAAAGTAGTTAAATTTTAAAGGAATATAAGAATGGCACTAAATGTTGGTGATAAAGCTCCCAATTTTACAGGAGCGATTGATGAAAATAACAATCTATCTTTAAAAAACCTAAAAGGTAAATGGTTTGTACTTTATTTTTACCCCAAAGACAATACTTCAGGTTGTACAAAAGAAGCCTGCAGTTTCAGGGACCATATGGAAGAAATTACAAAATCAGGGGTGGAGGTGATTGGGGTTAGCCCCGATAGCATTAAGTCACACAATAACTTCAAAACCAAATTTAATTTAAATTTCCATTTGATTGCTGACCCAGACAAAACCATTTGCAATGCTTATGATATTATGGGTGAAAAATCAATGTATGGGAAAAAGTATCTCGGAGTTATAAGAACCACATATATAATTGATGATCAAGGCATAATCAGGAAAGTGTTCTCGAATGTTAAAGTTGATGGGCATGTTGATGAAGTTATTAATGCTATCAAGGAATTAAAAAAATAATACTTGATGATAGACACCCATGCACATATTGATGTTCAGGACTTTGATGGTATTCGTGATGAAATACTTGCAAGGGCTGAAGAAGCTAATATTGAAAAAATTATCATACCAGCTATAGAACCCAAAACATTCGACAATCTTATTAATGTAGCAAGCAGTTCGGATAGGCTTTGTTATGGAATTGGGATTCATCCACATAATACAAACGAAATCAATGGCGAGGCAATTAAAATTGTCGAACAAATAATAAACGAAAAAAATCCTGTGGCAGTTGGAGAAATTGGGCTTGATTATTATTATGATTATTCTCCACCAGAAGTTCAGAAAAGTCTCTTCAGGCAACAAATTAAGCTTGCAAAAAAATATAACCTGCCAGTCATAATCCACAACAGGGATGCATTTGATGATTTATTCACTATTCTTGAAGATGAACAAGATGGTTCCCTGACTGGCGTACTTCACTGTTTTTCAGGAAATACTGAACAATTGGAAAAAGCCATTAATTTAGGTTTTAATGTTTCTTTTACTGGAAACATCACATTCAAGAAAACAAATTTAGAGGAAACAGTTCGGGAAGCTCCATTAAATAAAATTTTGCTTGAAACAGATTCACCATGGATGGCACCAGTTCCACACAGAGGCAAAAAGAATGAACCTGCTTTTCTTAAATTTATCGCAGAAAAAATAGCTGAAATAAAAAAGATATCAATAGATGAGGTAATTACGATGACAACACAAAACGCAAAATCCCTATTCAAACTTGTAGTTTTATTACTTTTTTTATCTTTCAATTCATTTTATTTATTTGCACAAACAAATAAGACTGAGGAAGGGGAATTTCAGGATATTTTCAGCGAAGAAGTAGAAGAATATAATCCTTACGAAAAAACGCTCGGATTCGGTGGTTTTCTCGGAACAAACACAATAGTTCAATCTATCGAAGAAACAAAAGGAACAAGAGATGTTTCCTATGAGGGAATACTTTTTTATGGCGGCATGGTTAATTATTTTCCATGGGAATTTGTTTCAATTCAAGTGGGTTACGTCTATTCAAAAAACAAGAAAATAGTTGAAAAGAGCAAAAATCTTCTGGGACCTAATATTCATCAGGTCATAGAGTTAGGAACCCAATGGTATGTTAACCCTAATAGCAGATTGAATTTCTTTGGCACTCTGGGACCTTCGATAATTTTTAATAAATTCGGAGAAGGAACCGATAAGGAAAGAGAAAACAGTTCATTAGCTATTAATACAGGTATAGGATTTAACCTGAACATTCCATTTAAAGGGGTTGGATTGCTTGCAGTTTCGGCTGAATGGCGTCTTAGTTTTGATATGACTGTGAGCGATACATACGGAGTAATATTTAATCCCAACGATCCAAATGATGTCAAATTTGTTGAGCAAAGAGTAACATCTTTCTTTTCTTTGCCACGAATTGTTCTGGCGTTCTATCCTTTCAACAGGCAATGATAAACTTCGTGTAGGGTATTTTAATTTATTAAGTCAGACAATTCAGAGCGTCTTTTCTATTTTGGTTATTGTCAAAATTATTTGATTAAATCAAAAAGGGCAGGAAAATCAAATGGAATAAAAAAAACCAAAACAAGAAATCTATAAACCGGGTTATACTTTTTATCTGTAAGTTGCAATTGCTGACTGAATATCAATTAATAATTTATCTGTTAAAAGCGAAAAAGCCGTGCTGAAAGCAGGAGCTATTGATTTTACAGAATTATTTTGTCGGGAGATTTTTTGTGAATAAACATGGCTTAGTATGATGTTTTTATTAGTGTCAAGCGGGATTCTTCTTATCAAGTTTGCCTGAAGAGATACAAAAACGTAATTTCCGTCATTACTTTTTTCTGAATTATAAGCCATCATGTCAATCAGATGAGTCTCAAGAATATAATCGGGTAAGATTGAAGAAGTGCTTTTAATAACACCACCAGAAAAACCTGAATAGAGATTAAGTCTTTTGACGATAAAATCGGTAACCATCGGAGCGATTTCGGAATTCCATTGATGATAGTTATATCTCTGGATGCGACCATCGTCCCATATTCCCATTAAACTTGTTGATTCGAGCTCTGCTGATGGAATAACTTCTCTGACAAGAATAGTAGCATCAATTTTACCAATATTTTTCAATGTTAAAGGGTCTTGTTCGAGTCGGTAAAATTCAGTTTTTGGATAATCTGTTCTAAGCGATATACAGGAGTTAAACAGAAAAATGATAAAAGAAAATAGAAAGAATAAGTTAAAAAACTTCCAAATATTAATAATTATTCTCATCAGTTTCAATATTTTTTAAATTAAACTGTTAAATTACTGACTTTTTTTTGAATGCTACAAATTTATATATAATTTTATAAACTAAAAAAAAAAGATATTTTGATTTTCTCTTTTGTTAATTATGATTTATTTTCTATCAGATGTTCATCTTGGGTTTGAGGATAGAGCTCTTGATAAAAAACGGGAGGATTTGCTGCTGAAGACTTTAGATGTGATTTCTGAAGATTGCAGGACATTGGTAATCCTTGGAGATTTATTTGATTTCTGGTTTGAATATAAAACAGTAATTCCAAAAATATTCTATAGAACAATTACGAAACTTTATGAAGTAAAGCAAAAAGGGATTGAAATTATATATTTAATGGGTAATCATGATTTCGGGCATAAAAATTTCTTCTCTGATGAATTAGGGGTTGAGATAATTAAAGATGATGTGGAAACTGTTTTCTATGGAAAAAGGTTTTTCCTATCACACGGAGACGGAAAATCTTTCTATGATTCAATTTATAATTTTCTTAAAAAAATATTAAGAAATCCTATCTCTTTGTATTTTTATACTAAACTGCACCCGGATTTAGGGATAAAATTAGCTTCCGGCTCTTCAAAGGAAAGCAGAAGGCATACGAGTAAGAAAAAGTATGGGGAAGTTGAAGGAATGGAACAATTTGCTGAAAGAAAAATTGAGGAAGGTTTTGATTATGTTGTTATGGGGCATCGTCATAAACTTATTATGAAAAAGCTCGGAAACGGATTCTATGTTAACCTTGGTGATTGGCTGCACGAACCCCATATTGGCAGATTTGACGGGGATAAATTTGAACTTATTAAAGTGAAAGACTTAATCATTTAAAAGGCTCTTTTTTTTAAAGCGAAAACACTGTCTTGATAGCAGGGTGGAAAAAATCTCCTGAAGGTAAATACTTTCATGATATCGTAACCTTCAATATAACCCGGTGCAACTGAATAATCGTCACCTATAACCCACCACCAGTTTTTCCCCGGAGGACTAATATAAACAGGAACATAATAGTGCCATGCTGTGAATTCAAAGCCACCGTCAATTTCTTCGGGAGTAAGTTTGTATTCTGATAGCAAATAATCAGTTGCCTGCCATCGGTGTCTGTTAAATTCAAGGTTATCTCTCGGATTTGAAACTCCAAGATACAAATAGAAAACCAACAACAAGCCAAAAATTATTTGTTCTTTTCTTGATTTTAAGTTTAATGTTTCAGATTCATTGGTAAAAAGTAAAAAAAAGGGAAATAAAGCATAAATAGGTATTAAGTATCGTGTAAACAAATTTTGTGTAAAAATAACTGCTAAATATATAATAATGATTGATATTATAAGAATAAATTTATAGTCAATTCTATGTTGTTTGATATTTTTTTTAAATGTGAGTATTCTTTTAAGTATAAGAATCATTAAGATTGACATACCTAAGAAGCCGATGGCTATGAAGATTAATTTAGCATTTTTTGATAGCTGGAATAAACGAGCTGGATTGACTCTTTCAATCACTTCATTTATCCCCAGAGTTCCTAAAACCATTTCTGAGGATTTTATAAATAATTTTGGATAGGTATTTGTGATGGCAATCAATCCAATAACAAAAGAAAATATAAATATCAGCGAGATGACTTTTATTTGTTTAGTGAACGACTTATACTCATTTAAAAACAATATCAAGATAAATGGAAAGAGATAAAAACCGAGAGTTAATAATGTCATATAAGAATTTTCAATATACTCTTTGATTAATTGGGAGGGATTTGTTAAAGTTGTTAGAAGTCTTTCTCTGATAAAGTCCTGATTCATTGGTAAACCGTGGATATGAGTAATCCAGTATCTATAAGCAAAATAAACAGAAACGGATACTACGAGCAATATGATTGAATATAAAATTGTTTTTCTGTTTAGTTTATCTTTATAAAACATTGCTAAAATAAAAGCAGGAACAGCAATAAGGGCTATATCTCTTATAAGAAATGCTATTGACAATAATAATAATGAAATCGCAAGATAATATTTCTTGTTACTCTCTAAAAACTTAATAAATACAAATAAACACCAGATGAAAACCGTAAAAAAACTGACATCCGTATAGAATGAATATGAATGGATTGTGAAAACAGGATTAAACCCAAATAATAAAACTAATACAAAACAAAGTTTTTTTTCCTTAATGAATTGATTGAGTAAGAAATAATAAGCAATTAAACCTAAAAAACTAAGAAAAACGATGGATATTCTTAATGCAGAATGTGAAAAACCAAAAATTTCTGTTATTCCAATTCCCCAAAAAAGATGAGCTAATAAAGTCATTGAACTCCAGCCGGTTAGCTTAATCTGACCGGTTTCGCAAAAATATTTGACAGGTTTCGAAAAAGACCAGTCATCACCAAAAGGGAATTCGCCTATTGGATTTATTATTACTGCTGCTATCAGCCATATAATAAAAAGTAAAATTAAATGAAAAAGGGTTTCTTTCTCAAAAATTTTTTCATTCATTGATTTTCACATGATATCAATTGAATAATAAGCAAATTTCTAATTACATTCTTACGTCATTTCAACTTAACAAAAAAAATTAATTTAAAGTTCTATGGCTTATTTTATTTTTTGTTTATGGTCAATTTTTCTTTTCTTTGCTGAAGATATCGAAGCAAAAGAAAAACAACCAATTTTAGCTTATTTTTCGGCTGGGCTTTGGCACTTTATTGATGACGAGGGAAATGAAGTTTTCGAGGCGAAGAAAGTTGATGATGTCCTTGGTTACAGAAACGGACTCATAAGAGTATCAGTTAAAGAAAACGATAAAACCCGAATAAAATATCTTGATTTGTCCGGTAAATTAGTGCTTGAACCAAACTATGACTATGCTTATGATTTTGAGAATGGCATTGCAATGGTTTTCAATTTTTCTGATAAGACCAGGACAAGTAAAAAATTTGGCTTCATTGATAAAAACGGAAAACCAATTATACCATGCAATTTAGATGATGCAAGTCAGTTCAGCGAAGGGTTGGCCTACGTATCAAGCAATGATTTTCAAGGTTATATTGATACTACTGGCAAGAAAACAATAAATTTAGGAGAGACAGCAGGTTTTATGTTTAGCGAAGGTTTTGCTGCAGTAAATAATAAAAAGTTTGAGTTTGGTTTTATCAACTCAAAAGGAGATTTAGTTATAGATTATAAATTTGATGAGGTAGGTAGCTTTAAAGAAGGTTTCGCAAAATTTAACAGGGATAATAAATTTGGATATATTGATACAAAAGGAAATGAGAGGATCCCTGCAAACTTTGATATAGTAAAAAATTTTAACGAGGGGAGAGCATTTGTAGGATTATATGATATTGACTTTAAGGCATTTTGGGCTGTAATTGACACAAATGGAAATTATATTACAAAGCATATTTTTACAAGGGTTCATGATTTCAGTGATGGCTATGCAGCGGTAAGAGATTCATCTCTCTGGGGCTTTATAGACAAAAAAGGTGAATATGTAATAAAGCCAAGATTTTATTATGCAGATTCTTTTAAGGATGGCATTGCGTGGGCATCAGACAAAAATAGTAAAATAGCTGGATTCGTTGATAGAAATGGTAATTTCAAGATAAAAATACCTGAGTTCGAGAGAGCAATTGAACTCAGGTTTAACCGCAGAGTTTATTAGAAACAATTTTAATTGAGCGAAAGCTGCGGAAAATACATACTTGACTGCAACTGGAAAATCAATGGATGAACACTGAAATTCATAAACGGTCTAAGGGGAAAAGAATTAACAATATTGATGGCTTCTTCTTCAGTATTTGCAGATATGGTAAGCCATGACTTTGTCCTGTCCGAAGAAAGGGCAAAATTACTTACTGTTCCCTGCTGAAGTAATTTATTGATTACATTACGTTGCTCAGGAATTAAGGAAATATATTCTTCCGATAAAGTAGAAACTAATTCTATGTCAAAAAAGTATTGATTCATATCATCTCCTAAAATAATTCATACATTTTGACGAATTTAGAAATTAATAAATTTTAATTTAGTTATATTTGTATATTATTTTTTTGATATTATGACGATAAAATTATAAATATTTGAATAATGAAACTTATATTAAAGATTTTTATTTGTAACTTACTCATATTAAATATTTTGATATAAGTAAATAGGAATATAATTTTATTTTTGTAAATTTGTGTGATTATAAAGTCTGATTTAGGTTAAATGAAAGAAATGAATAAAATTCTCGTAGTTGAAGATGAATTAACTAATTCAATTCTACTAAAAAGACTTCTAACGAAAGCAGGATATTCGGTAGTTACAGCACATAATGGTGCTGATGCTCTGAAGTTATGCGAAAAAGAAAATTTTGATGGCGTACTGACCGATTGGATGATGCCTCAAATGGATGGAATTGAGTTGATAAGAAGAATTCGTGAAAAAATTAATCCGATTCCATTTATAGTTATGATTACTGCTTTAGTCTCAGAAGGAGCAAAAAATTATGCTCTTGAATCCGGGGCAGATGATTATATCGCAAAACCAATTGATATCGAAGAGTTATTAACACGAGTAAAAGATGGATTGCAGAGAAAGCAGCAGTCAACACCCACCTCTATTGACAAAATCCCTGAACGAGAACATAATGTTATTCCACCTTTTATTGGCGTGGTGATAGCAACCAGCACCGGCGGACCTCCGACATTAATTGAAATTTTCAGGAACATACCCAATACAATAAATGCTGCATTTTTTATTGTTCAGCATGGACCGCCATGGATGCTTGAAACTTTTGCTCAAAGATTACAAAGGGAAACCTCCTTGAAGGTTCAACTTGGAAATCATGAAGTCAAAGCAGAACCGGGAAATATATATATAGCACCCGGTGACAGACATATGAGAATAGACCCTAAAACATATAACATTACTCTTGACGAGGGACCAAAAGAAAATTTTGTGAGACCTGCTGCCGATCCGCTATTTAGAAGTGCAGCCGAAGCATTCGGAAGATATTCTATTGGTGTTATTCTTACAGGACTTGGCAGAGATGGCACTCAGGGAGCGAGCCAGATATCTTCCGTTCAAGGATCAATTATCGTTCAGGACCCCGAAACAGCAGTAGCCCCTTCGATGCCCAGAACAATAATGGAATCTGCGATTCCTCATAAAGTTTATCATTTAAATGAATTAGGCAAAGTTATATCTGACACTGTGATTGCTCTAAACCAAAAATTGACAGAAAAAATCAAGTCTTTATCGAGCTAAACTATAAAGATTTCCTATTCTTGCTGATAGGGGATGCTAAATGCGAAGGTTGAGCCTCTACCAAGTGCACTTTTTACCCATACCTTTCCATTATGGGCTTCTATCATTTTCTTGACAATCCATAGTCCGAATCCAGAAGAATGCTCGCCAGCCGTCGGTCTCGCACTTAACCTTGCACCACGCTGGAATGCATTGTTAACATCTTCTTCTGATAGTCCTAATCCATTATCACTAACCTCAACAGTTAGTTCTCTGCTATTAGCTTTTGCCAATACCCTAACCTTTCCACCCTCGTTAGAGAATTTAATCGCATTGGAAATGAGGTTTTCAATAACTTCTTCAATTTTTTGTGCATCAATTTCAATTTCTGGGAGATTATCGGGAACTTCAGATTTCATTGCTATAGATTTATTATTAGCAGCAATCATGTTGCGTTTTACTACCTCATCAACAATGTATTTTATATTGACAGGCTCTTTGTTTAGCTTCAATGTATTAGATTCGAGAGCCAATACTTTAGTTACTTCCTGAGACAGAGAAACGATTTTTTTGGTAGTAACGAAAATATCCTCCATAACTTCCTGTTGTTCAGTGGCAGTAAGGTCATAGGAGCGGAGTAGTTCAACAAGGCTTTTAATAAGGGCAGCAGGATTTTTAATATCGTGAATAATGATAGCAAACAAATCATCCTTTTGTTTTTGCAACTCTTCGAGCTCTGATTTGCTCTTTGAAATCTTGTCAAGATTTTCCTTAAGTTCTTTGTTTTGTTTATTTAATTCATCTGCCCTATTGCTGAGAGCATCAATTTGGTCTCTGAGAGATTGAAGCTCTTGCTTCAGTTTCTCATTTTCAAGAGAAAGTTTGTTATAATCCTCTGCCGAAACACAATTTTTATTTTTTTCTGCCATTTTAGTAACTCCATTTATTTTATTAACCTTATTTTCGTTCGTTTTTTGGTTTTTCTTTAATCCTTTACGATTATTTTTTATAATCACGCTTGTAACGATAAGAATAAGTAATAATCCAGAAAGCGTAATCATTACTACAGAATTAGAAAAAAAATAGAAAGGGCTTTTATCTTGATTTTTTGAACTTGTTATACTTGAAACAAGTTGGTTTTGGTAATTCTGGATGGCTTTTTTGAAGTTATCGGCAAGAATACTGTCAACAGTAAAGTTGATAGATAATTCATTTGTCTGCCAATTGTTTTGTGGTTCAAAAGCCGTGATTGAAATTTTGTAATTTCCCGGGGGGAGTCTTTTATAACTAATTATGTTTTTATTAAGAGTGAAAGTTGAAGCTTGACTGTCGTTTGTGATAGTAATTTTGAAAAGAAAAGGATTTTGTTCTTCATTCTGAATCTGAAGATGATAAACAAATGTTATTGAGTCTTGCTCCGAAATAGCAATTGAATTTTTGAAATTATCTGGGACTGAAATAGAATTTATCTTGATTTCATTTAAAACTACTTCTCTTGCCCAAATCTGGGAATTCAATGCAGCAAAAGAGAAAATTGCTAAACAAATCAATTTAAAATATCTGGAAGAACATGTATTTGACAGAAACGTTTTCATTCTATCTCAAAAGCTTTTTTTCTTAAAATTCTTGCTTGATTTCTTGGTTTTATTTTATTTTTAGTAATAATGTTATTCAAAGTCATATAAATGGTATAAAAGTCTTTAAAGGGATAATGCGGCAACTTATTATCATTACAATACTTAGCCAGATTTTTCTTTGCAAAAATGATATCGGAATATTGAGCCGGACAAAAGTCCGAAGCACCATCACCAATATAAATCAATATTGAATCAGGTTCTGATTTTGTAAGAATGATATTTCTTTTGCAGGAAGCACTCAGACAATTACAAGATTCTGAGGCAAAGACAAACTGAGGCATTATATTTCCGTTATCCTGAAAAATCATTCTGTTACAGTAAAGTTTGATTTGATCTAAACCATGTTTTTCTAAGACTGGATGAATATATTCATAATATCCATCACTAACAATAGCTAAATCGATATAGTTAAGCTTGCAAAAATTATAGAACTCCAAAAAATAATTGTCAATTTCGAAGTTCATAGCATATTCAGCTATAATTTCTTTATTTAAATCTGTTCTTAAACTTTTAAAAACTACATTCCAATAATCGTCAATTTTGAGCTTGCCTTTAACAAGCTGGGTATGGTAAGGTTCAAATTTTCCAAAATCCTTAAATAGTTCATCGCCAATGTCCTTAAGCGTGATTGTTCCATCGAAATCAGTAAAAATTTGTATTTTTCTATGTTTTATCATTTTAAATCAATTTTTTTTCATCGTTCTTTTCAAATTTATTGTATTTTTGTGAATTATTCACTAATGATAGATAAGGGTTGAGTGAGTTAATAAAAAGAGTTATTGTTGGTGTAATTGGTATTCCAATAGGTTTAGCATTAATATATATAGGTGGCATAGTATTTACAATTGCATTATCAATTATATCTTCAATAGCTTTGTGGGAATATTATCATTTGTTTACAACAAAAAATTATCATCCATACAGGACATTCGGCATTATTTTGAATAATATATTTATTTTTGGGTTTTATTTAATTCATTCACAAAGCAAATTCGGATATGATTTTTTCCTCTTTTTGTTTTTCATACTTTGCACATTGATTGTCCTATTAACAATAGGAATAATCTCGAAAAGGGCAAATTCATTAATAAATTTTGCCGCCACATTAAGCGGTTTGATTTATGTTACATTTACTTTTCTTACTCTGAATTTTATAAGAGAGTTTAACTTGTTTTACGAATGGATTCAGGGTAATTATTTTGAAGTTTATAGTGGGATTGGGCAAGTCGGCATCTTTCAAAACATAGACTCTGATTGGGCTGCGAAACTTACTATAATAATGATTTCGAGTATCTGGATTAGTGATTCATTCGCATATTTTATAGGTATTAAGTTTGGAAAGCACAAAATTTTGACTTCGGTCTCACCAAAAAAAAGCTGGGAAGGGTTTATCGGTGGTTTGGCTGGAGCATTATCAGGTTTTGCTTTTCTTGGATATTATCTTCTGCCTGATGTTCCATTTGTTCATTTATTGATAATGGGTATAATAGTTGCAGTTTTTGGACAGCTCGGGGACTTTGCAGAATCGAAACTGAAAAGGGACAGTGGAATAAAAGACAGTTCATCTATTTTGCCCGGACATGGCGGAATATTAGACAGATTTGATAGCTTGATGTTTATCTCGCCTATAATTTTTATTTATCTCATACTGAACGTTTTCCTGAAGTAAAATAATGGCACATAGATTGCTTCTTTATTTTTAATTAAAATAAAAGGAGTAATCTATGAATAATACTATAAAAACGGGTTTAACAGGTTTAATAGCTCTTTCAACGATAGGGATTATTCTCTTGAACAAGAACACAAGAGAATTGGTTAAAGGCTTATTGAAAAACTGTGAACTGCTGAAAAATATCAAAGATAACAGGAAACTAAAGCCAGAGCAAATCAGTTTTTGTTGATGAAAACAGCCCAAAAAATATATCTGATACTTTTTGTTTTAACGCTCAAAGTATTGGTTTTTACGGCATGTCAGACAACAACAAAGACTGTCAAAAACGAAGATTACGATTACAAAGAAAGCAAATTTACAAGAGAGTTAATAAGGGAAGCTGAGAAATACATCGGAATACCATATTGTTATGGGGGTAGCACAAGCAAATGTCTTGATTGCTCGGGTTTTATCAATCTTGTTTTTAGTCAGTTTGGAATAGCTTTACCAAGAACAGCCAGCGATATTTATGATTTTGCTGACAAAGTAGATATCTCGGAGGCGAAAGCTGGGGATTTAGTATTTTTCAAGTCGAAAAATAAGATTAACCATGTTGGAATCTATATTAATCATGGTGAATTCATACATTCATCAAGTTCAAAGGGTGTTACGAAAAGTTCACTGAGTGAAAATTACTACTCAACACATTTTTTTGGGGCTGGAAGAGTGATTTCTATTCAACCTTGAAATTTCTTTGCCTAAGGATTTCAAAAAGGACAATTCCTGTTGCAACCGAAGCATTCAAAGAAGAGATTTTACCCAGAAGGGGGATCTTGACAAGAACATCGCAATGTTTTTTTGTGCTTTCTCTGATGCCTTTTCCTTCACTTCCAATTATAAGGAAAACCGGACGATTGAAATCCTCATCGGTGTATATTTTTTCTGCGTTCGAGTCGGTGCCGTAAACCCAGAAATCATTTTTTTTAGCTTCGGAAATTGCCTGAATGAGGCTTGAAGTTTTTGCTACGGGCAGATAGTCCAAGGCACCTGCAGAAGTTTTGAAAGCAGCAGGGGAAAGTGGGGCTGAATTCCTTTCCGTTATCACAATTCCTGCAACATTGGCACACTCTACTGTCCGTGCTATAGCACCAAGATTATGCGGGTCATTTATTTCATCAAGGGCTATGATGATTGGGTTTTCTCGTTTTCGGCTAATTTTGAAAAGTTCGTCAAGTGATAGAAGCTGAACACCAGAAATAAGAGCAATCACTCCTTGTGTCTTAGTTCCGAGACCAAACTGGTTTTTTTCGAGTTCAGCAAACTTTTTTTTGTCAATAGTGGAGCAAGGTATATTAAATTTTTTTGCTAATGAATAGATGTTTGAGACAAAATCAGGATTAGAGCCAAAGGCTAAGTAGATTTTTTCGATGTTTTTACCGCTTTTTATAGCCTCAACAATAGTATTTCTACCATAAATATAAAAGTTTTTCATAAAATCATGCAAAAAAGTAAAATATAAATTAAGTAATTATGAATAATAATGAAGAAAGAATTTTATGAATTTGTTCAAAATACTTATCTTGCTTTTTTTAATTATTGCAAAATAACAATGGCTAATATAGAAACATTTCCAAATCCAAAACGAGAGAGACCGTATCTGATTACTCATATAAATACTGAATTTACTTCTGTTTGTCCAAAGACTGGCTTACCTGATTTTGCTACGGTAACGGTGAAATATGTGCCTGATGAATTGTGCATTGAGTTGAAGTCATTGAAATATTATTTTCTTGAGTTTAGGAACAAGGGGATATTTTACGAAGATGTAACAAATGTGATTCTCGATGACCTTGTCGAAGCCTGTAAACCACTTGAGATGGAGGTGATAACGGAATGGGGTGTAAGGGGTGGAATGTCTTCAATTATTCAGGCGGGATATGTCAAATCTGAAAATTCTTAATTTTATGAGGAAAAAATGATTATAAAAATAGCTAAAGAATTTAAATGGGAAATGAGCCACAGACTAACTTTTCATAAAGGACCATGCAAAAATATTCATGGGCATACATATCGCTTGCTGGTTGAAATAGCAGGAGAACCTGATGAAAATGGGATGGTGATGGATTATTATGACCTTGAGGCAATGGTAAATCCTTTGATAATGAGGTTAGACCATTCATTTCTCTGTGATGAAAAAGATACAATAATGATTGATTTTCTGAGGGTTAATGACTTCAAGCATTATATCATACCTCCAACCACGACAGCTGAAAACGTTGCAAGGTATTTACTGGATTATCTGCTTCCCAACTTTCAGAAGTATAAAAACATTAGGGGGTTAATGATAAGATTTCAAGAAACTGAAGATGTTTATGCCGAAATCTCACATAAGTTTGATTAGACCACCCGAGTTTTTAAAAATAATTTCAGATAAGCTCGAATAAGAGCTATTACCGGATTTCTGTTCTTAACTATTTTTTTGTTACAGAGCAGGAATTTTTTTATGGATTCCCGTCTGCACCGGAATTACAAACTCGCTGCTTTGTCATTCCCACTAAAGTGAGAATCTAAAATAATTAATAAAAATTAATTTGGA
>CAYYPE010000011.1:0-107381 GCA_964473465.1 uncultured Hyphomicrobiales bacterium | reverse complement strand
AGTATCCTTTTCGGATGAATAAATCGAACCTTTTGGAGAGAAAGTAATGAAAGTACCAGCTTCGATGAAAGAACCATGTAGTTTCAAGGTCATTTTAATATCTTCTATGGTCCCGGGATAGCGGGAAAAGCTTGTTCTGGGTGAAGATACTATCAATTTTATCGCAGCTGCATATTCGAAAGAAATTAAAATAAGAATAACAACTAAAAGAGCTATTGATAGTTTTTTTTAAAAACACCTTTAGTATAGAAAATTGAGACAAAATCTCGTATTAAAAAAGCTATTCAAAAAACCTTTTAAAATTTGCACTTCTCATTATATTAAACACATAAAAAGCAAAAAGGTCTCAAAAAAAAGAAAAAATAAAAAAAATTCATCCGATGACCCAAAGTCATCGGATGAATGATTGTCCTTTTATGCTCCGAACTTTCTCTGCTTGAGCTCATTATCAATAAGATATAGCCCACCCGGGAAGTTCTCCATCATCTTCATTCTTGTAACGATATCGAATACAGTTGATTCTTCTTCTACCTGCTCGGTAACGAACCATTGGAGAAATATATGAGAGGCATGGTCATTTTCTTTTATTGAAAGATTAACAAGATCGTGTATATGAGCTGTTATAAGCTTTTCATGTTCGTAAGAATCCTGAAAAGCTTCGAAAGGAGAGTTCCATTCAGTTTTTGGTGCATTAATTTGCGTAATGACTGGCTTTGCTCCACGGCTGATCATATAATCAAAAAATTTCAGAGCATGAACCATTTCTTCCTGAGCCTGAACTCTCATCCAATTTGCGAATCCATTCAAATTTAAGTTGCTGTAGTATGCTGCCATAGCAAGATATAAATTTGATGAATAAAGTTCCCTTGCAATTTGCTGATTAATTGCATTCTGCATAGTTTCAGTAATCATCTTTAAATCTCCGTTTATAAAAAAATTGTTTTTGATTTAATTTTAAAACGTAAGATTTTATAAAATAGTTTTATTTCAGGGGAGTAGCTCCCATTGCAATCCATTCATCCTTTGAGGGTCCATACATCCCGGGCAATTTCAAATTAGCCTGACGCATAAGAACTGTCATCTGTCCGCGATGATGAATCTGGTGCTTGATTAACATGTCAAAAACCTGAAACCGTTTCCATCTCTCCCCATATAATTCAAGTTCATCAAAAAGGCTCGATTCGTCTAATTTTTCTTTTACTTCATCAGTAAGAGCTTCGGAACTTGTTTTATAAGCTTCAATTATTGCAATGACATTATTTGGTGGATCGCTATCTTCCAATGGACCGGGAATTTTCAATCCAGTTTTGTTCATAGTTTCAGAAACAGCAATAGTAATGTGCCATGCTAAAAAACCTAAACTCCTGCCGTCATCAACAACTTTTTGAGATATAGAGCTATCTGTCAAGGCATTGAAAAGATTTAAAGTAAGCTGGCTTTCTGCATCCCAATCGTCAAGAAAATCCTGTATGGTTCTATACATAATCAAAAACTCCTTAGAATTAATAAAAGGGATAGATAGAATCCAGAACGAAATATGGAAATTATCTATTAAAATTTCTTCTTGAATTGAAATTTTCCCGGTCGTTTTCCTTTTTGCCTCTTGCCTCATTTACGCTTAAGTTTCTGCCCAAATATTCTTGCCCGTTTAGTGCTTCTATAGCTTGTTCAGCATCTTCATCATTCATTTCGACAAAAGCAAACCCTTTAGACCTCCCGGAATTTCTGTCAGTTATGATTCTGACTGAATCAACACTGCCGTGTTGTTCGAATAGTTCTTTTAATCCATCCTCGGATGCTTTATAGGATAGATTACCTACATAAATGTTCATAAAAAATACCTCAAAAAATATTATAAAAAAAGTGCGGCACTTTATTCTAAATCCTAAAATTCATCTTAATATTTCAGAGATGGCGAGCAAAGTACCACTATGTTAATTCAAATCTAATTAAACAATTATAAATAACAATTAAAAAAATTTCTTTAAATTATGAAAATTTTATAAAAAACAAAAAAAATAATTATGAAGGATAAAAAAGAATTTGTTTGTAATGTTTGCGGCTATCAAACTGCAAGATGGATTGGCAAGTGTCCATCATGCGGTTCATGGGATTCTTTCACTGAGGAAATTACTCGGCTTTCCTCTAAAAATTTGATATCAAAAAAAAATCCGAATGTCCCAATAATTAAATTAAACGAAATTCCTCAGGATGATAATTATAGAATCAAACTTTATAATCAGGAAATAAATAGGGTTCTGGGTGGAGGAATCATCCCCGGCTCTGTTATACTTATTGCGGGCGATCCGGGGATTGGAAAATCTACTCTGATGCTTCAAATGTGCTCTGATTTAATTAATTTCAATCCTTTGTATATCACAGGCGAAGAGTCACTTCAGCAAATCAAATACCGTTCCGCAAGATTGAATGGAATACCCGATGAACTTATGCTTCTGGCTGAAACAAATGTTGAAGTTATAATTAATGCAATTAAATCATCTAACTGCGGTGTAGTTATAATTGATTCTATTCAGTCCGTTTACTCAGACCGTATTCAGGCTACCCCCGGAACAATTGCACAGGTAAGGGAGTCTGCAATGATGCTGATGCAGACGGCAAAGGAAAGCAATATTCCAATTTTTTTAATAGGTCATGTAACAAAAGATGGAATTATCGCTGGTCCAAAACTACTCGAACACCTTGTTGATACTGTTCTTCAATTCGAAGGCGAAAAAACCTATTCTTACCGAATTTTAAGAGCCCTTAAAAACCGCTATGGCTCAACTAATGAAATCGGAATATTTGATATGACAGAATGCGGGTTAGCCGAAGTAAAAAATCCTTCTGAACTTTTTCTTATTCAACGTTCAACGGAAGAACCCGGAATTGCCATTGTTGCTGCTATCGAGGGAACAAGACCATTACTGCTTGAGGTTCAGGCTTTGGTTACACCAACGAATTATGGTATGCCACAAAGAACCTCGAACGGTTACGACCTAAGAAGGTTGCAAATGATTCTTGCTGTTCTCGAAAAAAGGCTTGGTCTCATGTTTAAGCAGTATGATGTATTTATCAATATAGCTGGAGGTTTATATGTCAGCGATCCATCAATAGATCTGGGAATCGCTGCGGCATTAGTAAGTTCCTTCCGGGATAAACCAATTCAAAAAGGTATAGTGCTTGTTGGAGAAATAGGTCTAACCGGAGAAGTCAGGCAAGTCTCCAATATTGAGCAAAGAGTGAACGAAGCACGGAAATTAGGATTTAGTAAAATTCTTCTGCCTTCAACAGGTCTATCTAAAATAAGTATTAAAGATAAGGACATTGCACTGAAAGCAGTAGAAAAAGTATCTTTGACTATGGCTGAGTTATTTTGAAAAAATCATTTAAAATATAGATCGCAGTTCGAAAAAAATCAAAAAACCAAAAATGAAATTTCACAAAATAATTTTTGAATAATTTTACAGATGCTACCACTTGGACATAAAACAATATCCCAGCAAAATTTTATGCAATTATCTGTATGGATTCAGCTTTAAAGGAAAAATATCATCAGACTTTATTTCAAGCTTGATTTTATTTTGTTAGCAGTGTCAGGAGAATAATATCCACAAACACCACGCTTAAAGTCTGGTTGAATGTTTAGATCCTTTATTATTTTTTTTATTTTGTTCACAGAAATGCCAAAAGATTCAGCAAGTTGAACAGAAGTTTTAGCATCTGATGGTATTTCTTGCTTAGCCATTATCACATTCCGGGTTTATTAATAATCTTCTTCTTCATCTTCTTCAAGTTCGTCGTCTTCGTCGAAGTCCTCATCAAAATCCTCATCAAACTCTTCATCTTCGTCAAAATCTTCATCCTCGTCGAAAACTTCATCTTCATCTAATTCATCATCAAATTCATCTTCGTCGAACTCATCATCAAATAATTCATCATCTTCAAAATCATCATCATCATCGAATTCTTCATCGGTATCAGGTAAAGCATAAATTTTTTTCATCTCTTCATTTTCATCAAATAAAAAATTCATTATAACTCCTTATTTTAAAAAATTATTTTCTTTTGATAAAGTGTTTTTAGTTAATTGAAAAAAATACATTTTCAACAAATCAATATTAGCAAAAAAATAAAAAACAAAAAAGTAAAAAAATTTTTAAATAAAAATGGAGGAAATTGGAAAAAAAAACGAAGAGCCGAATGTTCGACTCTTCGTAGTTTTCAAACATAATTATTTCACTTTTGATTTCTTATCTTTTTTATCCTTTTTCTTCTTTTTGTCAGATGGGAAGTTGAGAGCTGCTTTTGCTGCAGCAAGTCTTGCTATCGGAACTCTGAACGGAGAACAAGAAACATAATCCAGCCCGAGTAAATGGCAGAACTCAACCGATGAAGGTTCACCTCCGTGTTCACCGCAGATTCCAAGTTTAATTTTCTTCCTTGTTTTTCTACCTTCTTCGACAGCATGTTTCATAAGGAAACCGACGCCATCTCTATCAATTGCTTCAAACGGATCTTTTGGATAGATTTCATTTTGAACATAAAGTGGAAGAAATCTACCTGCATCATCACGGCTAACACCGAGAGTTGTTTGGGTTAGATCATTTGTTCCAAATGAGAAAAATTCAGCGACTTCTGCTATTTCTGCGGCAGTTATAGCACCTCTTGGTATTTCAATCATAGTGCCAACAAGATAATCAAATTTAGTGTCTGTCTCGTTCATAACATCCTGAGCAACTTTTCTTACTATTTGCTCCTGAAGCTTGAGTTCTTTTACGTGTCCAACAAGTGGTATCATTATCTCAGGAAGAACTGACTGACCTCTTTTCATAACATTAACAGTTGCTTCGAAAACTGCCCTTGCCTGCATTTCAGTAATTTCAGGATAAAGAATCCCAAGGCGGCATCCTCTGAAGCCAAGCATAGGATTGAATTCCTTGAGTGCTTCTACTCTTGCTTTAACTTTTTCTCTTGGAATATTTAAAGATTGGGCTAATTCTTCCTGCTCGGCATCTGTATGAGGAAGGAACTCGTGTAGTGGCGGATCTATAGTTCTGATTGTAACCGGACGACCATCCATTTCAAAAAATATTCCTTCAAAATCTTCCCTTTGTAAAGGAAGTAACTTTGCTAAAGCAGCTTTTCTCTCTTCTAAAGTATCGGCAAGAATCATTTCACGCATTGGACCAATTTTTCCTTCGCCAAAGAACATATGTTCAGTTCTACAAAGCCCGATTCCTTCTGCACCAAAAGCTACTGCATTGGCTGCCTGATCCGGCTGGTCAGCATTTGTTCGAACTTTAAGTGTTCTGAATTCGTCAGCCCATTTCATTATTTGCTTGTAAATTTGAAAGATTGGTGCTTCGTCCTCGTTCAGGCTTTTTTCAATAAGAACCTGTATGACTTCACTGGGTTTTGTGGGAATTTCGCCAATGATGACTTCTCCTGTTGAACCATCTATCGAAATATAATCTCCTTCAGAAATAACTAAATCTTTTCCTTCAACACGTATTTCTCTTGTTTTATAGTCAATAAGAAGTGAGCCACAACCTGCAACACATACTTTTCCCATCTGTCTTGCAACGAGTGCAGCGTGCGAAGTCATACCTCCACGTGCTGTCAGAATACCCTCAGCTACGTTCATTCCGCCAATATCATCGGGTGATGTTTCAATACGAACTAAAATTACTTTATTTCCTTTACCCGACCATTCAATGGCATCGTCAGCATGGAATACTACTCTGCCTGAGGCTGCTCCCGGACCGGCATTCAATCCTTTTGCAATAAGGCGGTTTTCTTTCAAAGCTTTGCTCTTCTCGTTCAAGTCAAAAATAGGTCTCAAAAGCTGATTCAACTGATCGGGATCGATTCTCATCAAGGCTTCTCTGGAATTAATAAGCCCTTCGTTAACCATATCCACAGCAATCTTCATTGCAGCAAGAGCAGTCCTTTTGCCGGTTCTGCATTGTAGCATATATAATTTGCCTTTTTCAATTGTAAATTCAATGTCCTGCATTTCTCGGTAGTGTGATTCAAGAATCTGTCTTATTTTTAACAACTGATCGTAACTTTTGGGATCTATTTCAGCTAATTTGTCTATAGATAATGGGGTTCTTATACCTGCAACAACATCCTCACCCTGAGCATTCATAAGAAATTCACCATAAAAATAATCAGCACCAGTAGCAGGGTCACGTGTGAAAGCAACTCCAGTTCCTGAATCTTCGCTCATATTTCCAAAAACCATAGATTGAACGTTTACAGCAGTTCCCCACCAATCAGGAATATTGTTTAATTTTCTGTAAATTATTGCTCTGTTATTATTCCATGAACCAAATACTGCTCCAATAGCACCCCAGAGCTGTTCTTCCGGATCTTCAGGGAAATCAATATTGAGTCTGTCTTTTATTGCTTTTTTGAATTCAACAACTAATTCCTTTAAATCATTTTCATCAAGTTCAACATCATAATGGACACCTCTGGCTTTTTTCTTTGCCTCTAAAATTTCTTCGAATGGATCAATATCATCCTTTGTTTCGGGTTTCAAACCAAGGACAACATCGCCATACATAGCAACAAACCTGCGATAAGCGTCATAAGCGAATCTTGGATTGTTGGATTGTTTGATTATTCCCTGAACTGTCTGGTCGTTCAAACCTAAATTCAGAACAGTATCCATCATACCGGGCATGGATGCCCTTGCACCGGATCTTACAGAAACAAGAAGGGGATTGTCAGGATCACCAAATTTTTTACCCATTTCCTTCTCAACTTTTTCAAGAGCTTTTTTCACTTCTTTGTAAAGTGACTTTGGGTAAGTATGATTGTTTTCATAATAATATGTACATACTTCTGTTGTGATTGTAAATCCAGCAGGCACAGGCAATCCAATGTTAACCATCTCAGCAAGGTTGGCACCTTTTCCGCCAAGTAATTCTTTCATGGAAGCATCGCCATCAGATTTTCCACCGCCGAAATAATAAACATACTTTTTGTCTTTTTTGTCCTTTGAATCTTTATCTACCTTTTTTGACTTTGCCATATTTTCTCCGAAAAAAATAATTTAAAATTTTACTAAATATAGAATTACAAAGATATATATGTTAATATTAATGAACAAAAATATTCGATGATTAGAAACAATTTTAATTAAAATTTAACATTTTTGTATCTTAATTTTAGTGAAATATAAAAAGCTTTATTAAAATTTTTTCTATAGATGAAACAAAATCATAAGAACTGTGTTTCTTATTTATGAAAATTAAAGCGAAGTAATTATGAAATTAACTATTACATATTTAGTTCTTCTTGTTTTTTTCTCTGTATTGGGAAATGCTAAACTTATAGAAATCAAGTCTGATTCGGTTTTTTTAGGAAAATTTGAAAATGGTTCCAATCCTGTGTCTAAAATTATTGAGATAAAAAATCTTTCTAAATTGCCTGTTGTAATAAAAGGATTAGAGTTTATTCAAAATGATGAAAATTTATTTTTTTCGGATCAGCGTCCCCCGGTTAATATAGATTTGAATGCAGTTGCAAAAATTCAATTCAAGTTCAATCCTTCATCGCCCAAACCGGGAATAAAAAAAGCAAAGTATGTTATTCTAATAAAAGAACCTGAAGAGGAACGAGACACAATCATTATCACTGCTGAAATCACTGCCCCCATTTTAAAGGGATTCACAAGCATTTACATCCCTGATATAAAGGCTAAAGTCGGTGACAAATTCGATCTAAAAATTATTCTGGATAAGTTCGAAAATGAGTCTGATATTAACAGCTGGTCATGTAAATTGAGTTTCAATTCAACTTCATTTACCCCAGTGCTACCCATTCAAAGAGGAAAAATTGAATATAATCTCCACACAATTAATCTTTCTGGGAAAATTATCAATGATATTAAATCTGGAGATGTATTAATCAGCATCCCAGTGATTGCCGGGCTTGGAGATTTGCATTTTAGCGAAATTACTCTTAGAGATTTTCAATGGTTTTTCAATGACAGATTGGTTGAACATGAAATAAAAGTAAAAAATGGAATATTTGAACTGACCGATTTATACTATGAAAACGGGATTCCCCGACTGATTACCGAAAAAACACAAAATCTTAATCTGGAAATACTCGAAAATCCTGCAAATGAATATATTAAGTTAAACCTATTCTATAATGGTGAGGTTAAATTATTTGCATATAACCTTATTGGCTCATTTTTCAGGGATTTTTCTTCTTATGTTCCTTATCATTCCGCTCAGGGCAATGAATATATTACCTTAAACCGCCAATATTTTGGCTCAAAAGGATTATATATCATTAAGCTAATAAATCAAAACTCATCTGCTACAAAAATTCTTGTTCTGAATTAAATTAATCAATGAACGAGATAACAACCCTTCGATTCATGGCTCTACCTTCTTCTGTATCGTTCGATGCAATTGGCATTGAGGAGCCAAATCCAATCAGAGAGAATCTTTTGCTTGGCACACCTTTGGAGATGATATAATTTCTGACTGATTCAGCTCTTTTTCTCGATAATTCCATATTATAACTTTCACTTCCAATATTATCGGTATGCCCTTCTATTTTGATTTTATATTTTGGGTTGTCTTTAATAAGTTTTGTTAATCTATCGAGTTCGGGATAAGATTCTTTTTTCAAAGTGAATTTGTCGAAATCAAAGAATATGTTATTCAGACTCAATTTGGTTTCTTTATTCAGGATATCTTCAAGAGGTAGTAAAGTTATATTTTCGATAATATCCTGTTCTTTTCTCTCTTTTGTAAGGTCAATACTTTTTGAAATAGGATAATATCCTGTTTTTTCAGCGTAAAAGCCATAGTTTTTGCCCATTGGTAAGATAATTATATAAGAGCCGTCAGTTGGATCGCTTTGAAGAACTCCAACATTTTTCCCGGTAGTCAAATCTTCCCAAAGAATTTTTGCAGACAAAGGATTACCTTTATTATCTGTAACTTTCCCTTTGATTGTAAGAACTTTATCCGGTTTGGCATATTTTGGCAAGGAAACGGAAAACAAGTCCCAACCACCATATCCAATAGTTCGCCAATGTCCGGCAAAAAAGGCACTATCGCCACCAACAGTAATTTTATAACCCCAGTCGTCCAAAATTGAATTAATTTCTTTCCCAAGGTTTACTGGCTCGCTCCATTCAGTCCATGAATCTTCTTTTAATCTGTATGATTTGAAAACATCTAACTTACCAAGTCCGGGATGCCCCTCTGAACTGAAATAAAGAGTCCTGCCATCAGGATGAAGATATGGTGACCTCTCGGAATAAGGTGTATTAATGGTTGGACCGAGATTTATAGGACCGACCCATCCACTATCTGTTTTCAAACATACATAAATATCCATATTCCCATTAGTAGTCCCATGAAATTGTGTTCCAAAGGGGACATACTGCCCTTTTCCACCGGGTCTATCTGAAGAGAAAAGTAGAGCTTTACCATCCGATGTCAGATTGCCACCTTCATCGGTATAAACTGAATTGATTGGGTATGGTAAATGCTCTAAATTTCCCCAGCCTTTTTCTGTTTTCGAAGCAGTATAAATATCGAAATTGCCAAATGTCCCTTCGAAAGTGCCTGATAGTAGTAAAGTGTTACCGTCAGCAGTAACATTATCAATAGTTTCATCATTAATGCCGTTTATGGGAGGTCCGATATTTCTTGGAGCCAGCCAGACTCCATTTGCAAGCTTGGAAACGTAAATATCAGTTAAGCCATAATTATCTTGTCTGTCTCTTGCAGAAAAATATAAATACTTTCCGTCGGGAGTTGGATTCGGATCCCACTCATCTTTGTCTGTATTTATTATTGTTCCCATATTCCTGATTACAATACCCTCTGTTTTCGCAGAAAGAATGGAAATAAGTTTATCAATTCTTTCCTTCATCTCTGGAAAAAGAGGTTTAAATTTATTGAAAATATAAATAGCTGAATCCCATTTTAGTGTATTTATATAATTATCAGCCCTTCTCTGGAGAGCAACAAATGCATTTTCGGATGGGGCTTTTTCCCTGATATATTCTTCGTATAATTCTTCAATATCCAGGCTCGGGGTCTGCCCCAGCATTTGCTGTTCATTCAAATAAATTTGATTATCGAAAAAATGAGCACGCTGGGGAAATAGCGGTTTGCATTTTATCAATATATCTCGAGCAACAATTGATCTGCCTGATGATATCTGACGATTAACAAGATAGAGAACAACATTAAAAGCACTGTCGCTCGGGGCATAAGTCTTGATATAATTATCCCATTTTGGTAGTGTTTCTATTGTCAGAGGCTCACTTAAAATTGATTGTGCTTGATTTTCGTTCAAAAAAAATATAAATATTAAGATCCCCGATATTAAGGTTCTGAGCATTTTATTTCCAAATTAATTCAAATATAAAATCGTTATTCTAATTTTTATATTTTATTTAACTAATCATCAATACATATAATTTTATTATCATGGTATGCAAATTATTAAAGCAAAAGCTTAATAAAATACATTTTCATTGCTCAATTTTCATCTTCATTATTTTTTTGGTTTCGTTAAGTGTTTCTTATTCTCAATTGAACTTTTCAACAAAAAAAGTGCTAACGCCTGAGATGGAGTCCGGAAGATTACAACCCGTTGTTTCGAATTTATTAATTATCATGTTCAAATCTCAAGAAAATTTGCCAAATATAGGAGATTACTATAAGAGTTATAAAATTTTAGGAAGATTACTAACCCCTAACAACTTTAAAACTGATTCGCAAGAAGATAAACTACAAAAACAATTTTACGACATAGCATTGCTCAAAAAAGCAGAAGATGAACTATTAAGAAGCTTTATAGTTGAATATCCCGGAAATACACCACCTGAAATTCAAGCTGCAAAAATATTAATTGATTGCTCTGAAATTGAAATTGCTGAACCTTATTACCTTTATGAACCACAGGGAAGATTTGTGCCAAATGACACATTAGTTCCAAAACAATTATTGCTCGAAACAATACAGAGCCTGGAAGCGTGGGATATATTCAAAGGCGATACTTCCGTTGTGATAGGTATTAGTGATACCGGAGTTATGCAGGAACATGAAGACCTTTTTGAAAATATTCACAAAAATTATAATGAAATACCCAACAATGGAATTGATGATGATTTAAACGGATATATTGACGATTTTGCAGGCGTTAATTTTTCTTATCTTGATGATTCCACAAATCCCGGAAGCACATTTAATAAAGAAGGACATGGAACACTGACAACTGGAATTGCAAGCGCCACAACAAATAACACAACTGGTTTAGCGGGCATTGGATATAATTGTCGTTTTTTCCCAATGAAAGCTGGTATCAATGACACAAAATATATCTACTATGGACTTCAATCATTTATTTACGCCGGACAGAATAAAATTGATGTTTTGAATTGCAGTTGGGGAGGTAATTCTTATTCCTGTTTTGCCCAATCAGCAGTAGATTTTGCTGTTGCAAATGATGTTGCCATTGTTGCTGCAGCCGGAAATCATGCAAATTACACACCTTTCTACCCCGCAGGATATAGAGGTGTGCTTGGTGTTGGCGTAACAGATGCTATGGATACTGTTATAGAAATGTCAGCAACAGGTGCACATGTTGATTTAATGGCTCCGGGACAGGGTGCAATAACTACAAACCAACTTGTGGAAGATGATACTATTAAATCTATATATCATATTTCCTGCTGCACTTCGGCTGCATCGCCGATAGTTGCAGGAGTTGTAGCCAGTGTTAGAGCAAAATTTCCTGAGCTAAACGCTCTTCAGGCATTAACTCATACCCGTATTTCAAATGATGACATCAAACATATCAACCAGTCAAAAGCTGAATTAATACCCGGAAGAATCAATCATTTCAAGGCAATAACCAATAATCCTTTCGATAAACCGGGCTTTGAAATAATTGAATATAAATTTCTATCCCTTAGCGGTTCCGAAGCAAGATTTTCTGCTAACGATACTTTTAGGATAAAATTAGATTTAAAAAATTTATTAGGATTTGGTCAAAACATAAAAGTTACCCTAAAAAAAGTTCAGGACAAAAATAATAACATTGAACTGATTGATTCAATCTTTTATATTGCTTCTATTGAATCAAATCAAAATATTATTCTTGATAACTTTCTTTTTAAGGTTAATAATCCAACTCTTGATTTGATGTTTTTTGCAGTGGAATTTGAGAGCGAAAATAATTATCATGACAGACTTCTCATTCCAATCATACCCGGCTCTGATTATGCAACATTTTCGAATGATATTTTAAAATTATCAGTATCAGACAATGGTCGTATTGGATTTTCTGATTCCCCTTACAATATGCGAGGCGAGGGATTTGTGCTTAACGGATTTTGCAATACTCTTTTCGAAGGTAGTTTCTTTGCAACAGAATCTCAGGGAAGAGTAATAAGTCAGGCACGAAATCAAAAAGGAAGAAGAGAAAATGATTTTTTAAGTGGCAAACCTTTTCTTGAACCAGATAGTAAATTTGCTATATTTTGGGATGGATTGGCTTCTGATTCAAATAGAATCGGACTTATGATAAGAAACTATGTCGGTTTAGCCCTTAATGATACTCCATGTGTTAGGTTTGAATTCAAACTAACTAATATTTCAGGTAATTCAATCGAGGGATTATCTGCGGGTTATTTCTTCGATTGGGATTTGGGTGCCGATGCTGATAGTAACGTAATAAGACCCTTCCCTGAATCTCTTCCTGAAGCAAGAACCGGAAAAAATAGTTCATCAGCTCTAATTTATCGAAAAGGTAATTTTCCATTAATAGCTCTTGCAGTCAGCTCTGAAGAAAATGGTGCGTTGGCACAAATGATTTCTTTGAAAAACGATGAATTGTTTTATGATGGTATCATTTCGGATGATCAAAAGAGGCTTTTCTTGAACAGTGGAACTGACTTATTCAAGGAAACTATGGGTGAAATAAGCATGGTGGCGGGTATGAAATTTCCTTGGATTCTACCGGCTGATTCCTCAGTTACATTTTCAATTTTGATTTGTTCCGAAGAAAATTTAAATAAGCTTACCAACCTGATGAGGAGATTTTCAGAAACTATTATTACTGACATTTATAAAGAAAATGTTGAAGGGAATGATATACATATAAGTTATAATTATAATTCTGGTGATATAATTTTAAAAAATATTAATTACTCAAAAATAGAATCATTAATAATTTTCGATATTCTTGGCAAAATTCAATATAAGCAGGAGCTTGTAAATTTTGAAAATTCGAATGAAATTGAAATAAAAACCGATAATTTACCGTCTGGGACATACTTTATAGCTATCAAAGGTATCAATTTACAAAAAGTTATACCAATTTTAATTTACAAATAAATTTTTCAAAGAGGTAGTAATGACAATTAAAGCTATATCAGCCATTATTATGTGTTTTTTGATTGGTTTTAACCTTCACTCAGCACAAACAGTTCAGGTCTTTATGAAAGGCAAGGTAATTGATGAATTAACAGGAACTCCAGCTTCAGTCAACATCGAATTCAGAACACCAAACGGGAAAAAAATCAAAATTCAATCAAATTCAATAACCGGGGCTTATGAACAAATCTTTAATGCAGGGGATTCAGTGGAAGTGATCCTTACAAATTGGGATATAGCAAGGAAGTCAGAGTCAATATATATCGAAAATTATCAAAAATATACTGAAATTGAAAGAAATTTCTACGTTACCAGATTCACACCCGGCGGAACAATTGCAGCAATGAATGCTTTTAACAAGAAGGAAGCTGAAATACTTCCTGCCTTCTCAGCAAAACTGGATGAAATTAATAAAATGCTCCTGTTCAATCGTAATGTTAAACTCGAAATATTAATCTCAGCTAAAGATACCTATAAGGTAGAACACCGAACTATCAAAGAGAAAGTTGTTGACAAGACAAAGAAAAAGAAGAAAGACTCAAAAGAACAGTTCATCGAAAAAGTTATTGAAATCAAAAATTTCAACGATGAAGACCTTAAAAATTTGGTTAACCAGAGAGTTAATAATATCAAGAACTTCCTCAAACAGAAAGGAAAATTTCTTGATAGAATTACTGTCAAAGAAGATTACTCACCCGGTAATTTATCCGATAAGACCATCTCAAATCCCCAATCGGAGGTAAGTTTGAAAATTAATGTTTCTGAAATAAAAAATTCATTGAATTAAAAAAGAGTTAATATTGGTTCAATTTTTTTATTATATTAAATTTTTTTTTCAGACATTATAAATCAATCAGAGAATAAAAAATGAAAAAAGAACATTCCCTTTTCAAATTCGATGAAGATGCCAATAGTTTTCTGGATATCGTTTATGCATTCCAAAAAAGCAGAATACTAATCACAGCATTTGAACTGGATTTATTTAACATTATTAACGAAAATTCAAAAACAGCAAGGGAAATCACATTTGAACTCAATACGGAAGAATTTGCTACTCGAAAATTTCTTGATGCACTTGTCTCTTTAAATATTCTGGTTAAATCAGGTGATAGATATTCAATCGAAAAAAAATATCTTAATTTAATAACCAAAGGTAGTTCTCACTATATTGGAAATTTGAGATATTTCAATTTTGTATGGGATTGCTGGACAAAACTGACTGATTCTTTAAAACGAGGAAGCTCTGCCCTTCTTAAAGAGGGAAGAAATCATAATGAATATCTTGAAGATATACTTTTTACTCTTCAATGGAGAGCCACTCAGCAAGCAAACACAATAATAAAAAATATTAATTTACATCTGGTTAATAAAGCCTTGGATCTCGGCTGTGGAACTGGTGGATATGCTATGGAGCTACTTAAAGCGAAACCCAACATTGAAATGTTTGCACTTGATTTACCCGAAGTAATTGAAATCACTAAAAGATATCTGGACATAAAGGGATTTTCTGATAGAATCACAACTATGTCGGGTGATTTCTTTCTTGATAATATTGGCTCGGAGTATGATTTGGTAATGGTCTCGAATGTTATGAGTCGTTTTTCTTTTTATCAGAATATTACTCTCTTAAGAAAAATCTATGATTCATTAAATAACGGTGGTATGTTAGTTATTCAGGACTATTTGATTAATGACAACAGAATCAGTCCCGAATTTCAAGCACTGCATAATTTGAATCTTTTGGTAACTACCGAATCAGGAAATGTTTACACCGAAACAGATATGTGGATGATGCTCAAAGAATCGTGGTTTTCGAACTTTAGGAGAATTGATACTGAATTTGGAACAAGTATTATTTTTGGTTATAAATAGAAAGGTATATATGAAAAAGATTATCCTTAATTCTGCATTGTTTCTTCTTGTAATTGTCTTGTTCAATGGATGCCTTACCGTTGAACGTAAAGAATACAATGTTACACTTACCGGAGCAAACTCAGGCAAAGCTGTGATAAAATATATTAATATCGTCTCTACAAAAGATGAGGACAGAGATGTTTCAATGAAAGACTTTGCGGAATTAATAACTGATTACGTTGAAGGTAAGAAGTTAGAAGATGAATATCCTAATGTTAGAAATATGAAAAAAAGACTATTTGAGGAAAACGGCGTTCTTTGCGGAGAATTGACTTTCGATTTTGATAGTCTTTCAAGTGTGAAAATTTTCAAATATGATAAAGATAGCCCGTTTATGCTGGTTAAAGACAATTTTAGCAACGAAACTTTAAATGAATATAACGGGGAAATGATTGATGAGAAACTCCCTGTCGTTTTTTGGAACAAAAATACTAAAAATTTCACATGGTCTACAACTGTCTCCGGCGATATTTCTAATGCAGTCAGTTTATTACCTCAGTATCAGAACTGGGAAAAAACTAACAAAAAGAAATAGTAAACCCTGACAGAATCTATTTTGCAATAAAATCAAGCGAAATTGAATTAACGCAGTGTCTTGTGTCTTTATTGGTGAAACCTTCACCGATAAAGACATGTCCAAGATGAGCTCCACAGTTTGCACATATTATTTCAGTTCTCATACCATCAGGATCGGGAACACGCTTTACAGCACCGGGGATTTCATCATCAAAACTTGGCCAACCGCATCCAGAATCAAATTTGTCTTCGGAACGATAAAGAGGAGCATTACACCTTCGGCAGATGTAAGTTCCTTTTTCTTTGTGATTGTAAAACTTACCAGTAAAAGGATACTCAGTGCCTTTGTAAATAATAACTCTTTCCTCTTCAGGAGTTAATTTATTGTATTTTGAATTTTCTTTGATATTCATATTTTCCTTTGTGCATGAAAATAAAATACTAAAAGTCAATATTGATATAATAATTTTGATATTCATAATTTTATCCTTATCATAAATTACTACGAATTAAGGATAAAAGATATTGGATGGAATTAATATTTGATAAACTAGAAAAACACCATAATTAATAAATTAAAGTTAATTAAACAAATTTAACCGATTTGTAACTTGTTTACATAAAAACATTTCATATTTTTGTAGTTTACATTAAATATATTTCAGGAGTTAGATTGTGAGAAAAGAAATATTTGTTCTTTCTTTGGTTATCATCAGTTTTTTATTCATGCAGGGATTTCAGTGTTCATCCCCCGAAATGACAACTGCCAAGCTTGCTATTCGCAATCAGGAGTATGACAAAGCAAAAATGAATCTGGAAAAAGAATTACAAAAAAATCCACAAAATGCCGAAGCAAGAATTATGCTTGCAGGAATTTATGAGATAAACGGCGATTTAGCCTCGGCTGCCCGTGAACTTATCGCTGCAGATCCATATATAACAAAACCTGATGACAAAAATCTCTCTAATTTAAGAAAGAATGAAATATGGGTGAAAGCCTATAATGGAGGTATAGAAGCATATAATAAATATTCAATGACTCAGGAAAAAAAATATCTTGATACAGCTATTTATTATTTCAGAACAGGCACTATAATAAAACCCGAAATGCCTGATTTTTATCATTTTATTGGTAAAAGCTACGAAGCAATAGGTGATACAAATAAAGCCATTATTTCTTACAATGAATATATTAAACTTCTTCAACCTGTTGTTGATATTTGTAAAGAAAAGAAAATCTACATCTCTGCAACAAGAGCAGAGGTAAATCAGGCTCTTGGCAAGCCAGTCTCCTTCAAAGTTAACATATTCGGGAATAATGATTCTTCGTTAACAGAGTTATATAAATATAAGGAGAAGGATTTGTTTGTTTATTATGATATGGATAAAGAAATTCGATGGAGCGTTTTCGGCATTAAATATAATCCACCCGAGAATTGGTTACCCCAAGAACGAGAGTTAGCAACTCAACTATATATCGAACCCTGGGGTGCTTTGGCTTCAATCAATTATGACAGAAAAAACTACGATAAAGCTATTGAATATTTAAAAGTAATCAACATTATTGATCCAACAAACACTTCAGCAAATAGTTTTCTTGCATCAATTTACGAAATGCAGGGAAGAACCGACGAAGGAATAAAATACTTAAGAGAATTAGTTGACAAAAATCCAGATAATATAATTTACAAGGCTCAGTTAGGCGACTTTTTGCTTAGACTTTCAAATTATGACGATGCTATCAAAATTTATCAGGATATCATAAAATCAGGCGTTGAACAACCTGATATTTATCGTAATTTAGGTGCTGCTTACAAAAACAAGGTTGTTGAGATACAGCAAAGACAGATGAAGGATATTGATGCAGGAAAAATGAAAGATTATAATCCCGAAGAATACAATCCTTTCTTAAGAAAATCTGCCGAAAATTTCGAAAAAGCAAGAACATTCATAAAATATTCACGGGATTATGAAATATTAGCTGAATTAGCTGAAATTTATTTCTTCCTTCAGGAAAATGAAAAGCTAAAAACCACAGTAGCCGAACTCGAAGCATATGAATTTATGGTTCCAGATGATCAAAAAGAGAATTATTATCTTAAAATGATTAAAATTTACGACAGCAGACTTAAGAATTCTCAAAAAAGTGCAGCAATGCAAGAAAAACTCAAAAATCTAAAATAATTTTTTTAAATTTTTTATGTTTCTATAAAATCATGAGTGATAAAAAAAATCCAGAACAACCAATTCAACAGCAGATAAATATTGAATTAGGTGAAAAAGAAGCCGAAGGAATTTATTCAAACTTAGCTATTATTTCTCATTCGCCTGCTGAATTCATAGTTGATTTTACAAGAATTCTACCGGGAGTAACAAAAAGCAAGGTTCTTGCCAGAATTATTATGACTCCACAACATGCTAAACTATTAATGAATGCTATGATTGATAACATTGCCAAATATGAACAACAATACGGAGAAATAAAACTTGAAAGGCAGGACAGAAATTTCGGCTTCCCGGATTTCCCTAAAATCAATTAATATAATTCTCAGTTTTTGTAAAAAATTAAATATTATCTTGGTTTATTATTATAAATCATCTACTTTTATAATCAAACTTGAGATATAAAAAGTATTGAAAAAAGCAATTGTATTATCCTTAGCACTATTTTTGCTCCTGTTAGTTGTTTTTTTATTTTATAACTACGTAATAAATTTTTGCTCTGGCGAATTCATTTATAGTCTTGATGACAGCTATATACATCTGTCACTTGCAAAAAACTTTGTTGAGAATGGAAATATTGGCATCAACGCTGAAGAATTCGGTTTTGCAACATCTTCCCCACTCTGGACTGCCATATTAATTATAATTTTTAAAATTTTTGGGTATAATGAATTAGTCCCATTTTATCTTAATATACTTATTTCTGTCCTAATTATTATTTTTAGTTATAGAATTATTCAAAAATATTTTGACAATTTTTCTTTTTCTTTTAACGTACTCTCTCTTATCATCATCAGTATTCCAATAATACCAATCATTTTCATTGGTATGGAACATTTATTACATTTGCTGCTTTCCTGTATGTTTATTGAATATACACTTGAACTTAAATATAAACAAGAAATAAAATTCACAAACTTTATAATATTGGCTATTTTAGCTTCCTTGCTGTCTTTAGTCAGATATGAGGCTATTTTTTTGATTATAGCATCATCAATAATATTCTATAAATCCAAATCAAGATTCCAATATTGGATCACAGTAGCTTTTTTTACTATTTTACCTCATATAATAATTGGTCTGTATTCAATCAGCAAGGGTGGTTTTTTCTTTCCTAATCCGATTATCCTGAAAGGTTTGGAAGAAACACCTACAATAATAACCTTTATACATAAATACATATATTCAGGAGTAATCAATCTTGTTGAAAACACCCATTTATTTATTTCTGTTCTTATAAGTTTAGCATTTTTGATTTACTTTTATTGGCACAATAATGGTAAAAATATTACATTTTGGGTTGAAACAAGTGATATTAATAACCTGCAACCTTCATTGATTAATATAAAAACTGAGCTTTTAAATGATATAAGCATAATTTTTATTTTAACAACATTGCTACACCTTCAATTTGCAAAAACAGGATGGTTCTATAGATATGAAGCCTATTTGGTTGGTATATTTATTACTTTTTTATTTCCATTCCTAACGAAATTTTTAATTGAGTATTCAAAAAATTCAAATCTGACTATAAAACCAAAAGTGCGACTTTACCTTTTAATCTTACTTTTTTTAGTAACATTACCTTTTATTCACAGAGGGATCGAATCTCATAACCGATTGCGGTTCGCACCAATAAACATATATGAGCAACAATATCAAATTGCAAAATTCCTTGATAGCTATTTATCCGATCAACCTGTTGGAATGAATGATATTGGTCTTGCCAGCTTGAAATCTAAAGCTAAAGTAATAGATCTATTCGGTTTGGCTGATAATAATATTACAGGAGCGAAATACAAAGGTTTTTATTCCCCTGAATATTTTTATGAGTATCTTAGCAAAAAAAATTGCTCTGTCATGATTATTTATGAAGCATGGTTTAATAAAGAAATAAAATATAATAAAGAATTAATCAGGGTTGCAACATTAAAAATTGAAAATAATGAAGTATGTGGTATGGACGAGGTTACGTTCTATGCTATTAATCAATCGTCGGCGGAGTCGCTCAAATCTTCATTAGAAAAATACAGAGAAATATTGCCAAAAACTGTTAATTTAAGGATATTAATTTAAAAGCAATTAAAAAAACAAATTAAGGATTAAAGATGTTTGCTGGAAATTATGTGTTGATATTGCATACTCATTTGCCATGGGTTCTCCATCATGGAAATTGGCCTCACGGAGTAGAATGGCTTACGGAAGCTGTTGCTGAATGCTACATACCATTATTAAATGTATTTAATGATTTATTAAACGAAGGGATTTCACCAAAAGTCAGTCTTGATATTTCACCAGTGCTTTGTGAACAACTCGAACATCCTGAATTTAAATATATTTTCATTGACTACTGCAATCAAAAAATATTAGCCGCACAAAAAGATGAAAAGAATTTTACAGATTGGGGCTGGGATGAACATCATATTTATCTTACCCGTTTCTGGCAGGATTGGTATGAACAAAGAAAAAATGACTTTCTTAACAAATACAATGCCTCGATAATAACTGCCTTCAAGGAACTTCAGGACAAAGGTGCAGTTGAAATTCTTACTTGCGGAGCAACTCATGGCTATCTGCCTTTATTGGGCGACGACAGAAGTATTAACCTTCAAATAGAAGCAGCTGTAGAAAATTATAAAAAGCATTTTGGCAGAAGTCCCAGAGGAATCTGGCTGCCGGAATGTGCTTATAGACCTTCCTATGAATGGAAATCGCTAATACCAGTTCACCCTTTTCATCATCCAAGGTTAAGACCCGGGATTGAGCAGTTCTTGGCTAAACATCACATTGAATATTTTGTAACAGACGAGAACCTTATACAAAGGGCATATCCGATTGGTATGTATCTGGATTTTTCAAAAGAGAAATTTGTTACTATCTCCTCGCAATCATCGCATTTAAAGAAAGCTTTTTTCGAAAACACACCTTTAATGATTTTCAACGTTAGTTCAAGCGAAAAAGTTGAATATGGGACAGCCGTTGCATTCTCCCGTCATCATAAAATTTCAATGCAGGTTTGGAGCGGAGAAATGGGATATCCGGGAGAGCCAGATTACCTTGATTTTCATAAAAAACACCTCGACTCTATGTTAAGATATTGGCGGGTTACAGATACAAAAGCTGATATGATGTATAAATCCCTTTATCATCCCGATTGGACACAGAAAAAGATTGATTTACAAACCAATCATTTCATTCATCATATTGAAAATACTCTTAATTGGTTCAGAAATGAAAAGAAAAAAGCAAGCACACTTTGCACTCCATTCGATACCGAGCTTTTCGGGCATTGGTGGTTCGAAGGTCCTGAATTTATCAGGGCATTATGCAAGGGACTTTCTCATTCACCCTATGTAAATATGGCAACCGCCTCAGAAGAATTATTCAGAGTTAAGCCATTAGAAGTAAAAGGTATTCCCGAAGGTTCATGGGGTAAAAATAATAACCATGATGTATGGATAAACGATGAAACTAAGTGGACTTGGGAAGTCATTTATAACAACGAAAACCGATGGAATTCTGTAATGGAAAAATTTAATAATTTTATTCAGAAAAGTGAATATGAAGGCAAGGCAAAACTGGATGCAGACCTAAGAAGGATTCTCACTCAGGCTCTTCGTGAGATGATGCTGCTTCAGGCTTCGGACTGGCAATTTTTGATAACAACCCAATCCGCAAGAGATTATGCAGAGCAAAGATTTTCATATCATCACTCAGATTTTAATAAATTATGCGATATTGCAGAAAAATTCATCGTAACTGGATTAATTAATCATCAGGATTTCCTTTTTCTTGAAGATACAGAAAAAAGAAATTCGCCCTTCCCTGAGTTAAAACTTGAATGGTGGAGATAAACTTCAGAAATGTCCGGAGCCAGATTAATTCTTAAAAATATGTTATCGCTCTCTGTTGCAGAAATTGCAAAGCAGGGCTTAATGGTAATTTTTACAATTTATGTGGCAAGAGTGCTAAGCCCAGAGGGTTTTGGTATCATAAATTTTGCCAAAGCATTTGTTATGTATTTTATTCTTGTCGTAGGACTTGGTTACGATACTTACGGAACACGAGAAATAGCAAAAGATAAATCCACCCTCCATAAGAATGTTAATACAATTTTTACAATCAGATTATTACTTTCCTCCATCGCTTATGTTGTTTTGATTGGAATTGTATTATCTTTGAACAAACCAGACTTGGTAAAAATTGTCTTAATCATAGTAGGCACACAAATTTTCTCTAATGCTTTCCTGCTAAATTGGGTTTATATTGGTCTTGAAAGAATGGAAATTGTAGCTATCCGGCAGGTGGCAGTCAGTATTCTAAATCTTATTGGAGTGATTTTACTTGTCCATAAACCCGATGATACCATAATAGCTGTAATTATAACTTCTGCTTCTCTTGCAATAAATACTATCTGGCTAATTATATATTACATACGTGAATTCGGATCGATAAAACTTGATTTCGACTGGGCATATTTTAAGCAGATGACAAGGTCATCACTGCGACTGGGACTTATTTTTTTTATCATTACCATTTATAATTATTTAAATATAAATATGCTTGGATTTATGAAGTCCAATGTTGAGACAGGTATCTATAGTGCAGCATTTTCTATAACATTGTTCTCTTTGGCACCATCTTCAATTTTCCAGAACGCTTTTTTCCCAAATTTTTCGAGAGCCGAGCAAAGAGAAGACAGAATCAAAATAATGAGCAAATTCTCTTTGTTGAGTTATATGTTCGGTTCGATAATAGCTGTTGGGCTATTCACATTTGCCGATGGTATAGTCATTATCTTTGGAAACAAATATCTTGATGTGCTACCGGTAATTCGGGTTGTAATGATAACAGTTCTGATTATGTATTTGAATATCAACTTTTCTTCACCGCTGATTGCATGGAAAATGGAAAGTAAGGTATTATATGCAATCATAGCCGGTGGAATAACGAATATCATTGCCAATATTTTCTTGATTCCAAAATATGGAGCAATAGGTGCCGGAATCGGTACCATATTTAGTGAAACAGCAGTATTTATTGGACTTGCGAGAACATACTATCTGACTGTAAGAAAATTTGAGTTTTTTAAACTACTGGTATTAATTTTGTTATCAATTTTATCTTGTGGAATTGGTTATATTCTTTGTATTTATGGATTGAATATTTTTGTATCAGCAATTCTATCATTTATAGTATATTTTATATTGATATTTGCAATTAAATTAATAACCTTGAATGAATTAATGGGGTACCTGAAAAGATGAAGTTTGATTATCTTATAGTTGGTGCTGGGCTTTCCGGTTCTGTTTTGGCAGAGAGAATTGCGTCTCAACTTAACAAAAAAGTACTGGTAGTGGATAAAAAAAATCACATAGCCGGTCATTGCTTTGACTATGCTCACGATAGCGGAATAATGATTCATAAATTCGGTCCTCATATATTCCACACAAATATCAAAAAGGTCTGGGATTATCTATCTAACTTTACTAAATGGCATCTCTATTTTCATAAAGTACTGGCAGTTGTTGAAGGAAAGAAGGTCCCTGTTCCATTCAATTTAAATTCGATATATCAGCTTTTTCCAAAAAAATATTCTGAAACACTTGAAGAGCTTCTAATTAAAAGTTTTGGTTATGGTATTAAAATCCCAATTCTGAAGCTGAAAAACCATTCAAATCCTGAAATTATTTTTCTGGCTGATTATATTTATAAAAATGTTTTTTTGGGCTACACTTTGAAACAATGGGCTTTGAAACCCGAAGAACTTGATTTCACCGTTACATCCAGAGTTCCCGTTTACATCAGTCGAGATGACAGATATTTTCAGGATACATATCAGGGAATTCCATTAAACGGCTACACTCAATTAGTGAAAAACATTTTAAGTCATAAAAACATTACTATTCTGCTCGATACTGATTATGCTCGCTTACCATTGGATATTAATTATAAAAAAATTATTTTCACTGGTCCAATTGATGAATTTTTTGAATACAAGCACGGGGAGTTGCCATACAGGAGCCTCCGATTTGATTATCGGGAATTCAGGAAAGATTTTTTTCAGGAAGTTGCTCAGGTGAATTATCCCAATAATTATGATTTTACCAGAATAACCGAGTTCAAGCATTTTTTGGACACAGATACTAACATGACAGTGATAGCTCAAGAATTTTCGGAGGTATATCAAATCGGGAAGAATGACCCATATTATCCCATACCCCGAAAAGAGAATGATGAAATATATCTCAAATATAAAAAAGAAGCTGAAAAACAAAAGAGCAAAGTATTTTTCGTTGGCAGGTTAGCCGATTATAAGTATTATAATATGGATCAGACTGTCGCAGTAGCCCTTACAACTTTCGAGAAAAATATCGCTAAATGAAATATTTAATATAAATTAATCGAACTAAAGAGTGAAAAAACCAGCATCCCAAAAAATTTGGGTTGACATCCAATTATAAGATTTATAATCTTATCTATTCCATAAACAGGAAAGGCTTCCAATTCTCATCAACTTTGCCCATATATTGTTTAATAAACAAAATATGATGAGGTTTCCTTGGCTTGTTAAGTAAAGTCATATTGGCTTCTTCGGGTGTTCTGTTTCCTTTCCTGTTATTACATTTATGACAAGCTGCAACAAGATTCTCCCAGTTATCGGTACCTCCTCTTGATTTCGGTATAACATGGTCAATTGTGAGATCGGTAGCTTTGTGGCCACAATACTGGCATCGAAAACCATCTCTTTTAAGAATATTTTTTCTTGATAGTTCGATTTTTTTGAAAGGTACTTTTAAAAACCGTGAGATTCTGATTACGCTGGGATGAGGATAAAAATCCTTTACAGACCTGACTATTTTACCATCCCGTTTAGCTATCAATTCTGCTTTTGTAAGGTAGAGGAGTATTATTGCTTTTTTTGCTGAGCAGATACTAACTGGTTCATAACTTTGGTTAAGGACAAGAACCTTGCCGTTTAGACCGGGTATTAACCCAGTTGTATCTTCGAATTCCTCTTCTTTATAATAAAACTTTTCAGTATAACTGAAGACGAACCTCCTTTTAATATTGATTATATAAATATAAAACTTAAATTATTAAAGCAAATTAATAAAAAATTGTTAAAAACAAATTTAAATCAAATAAAAGTTATTAACATCAAATAAATTTACAAGTCTCTATTAGAATCAATATCAACAATAATTTTAATAGATTTATTAGAATATTTTTTATTGTAGATTTCGATAGAATTGTTTAGTATATTTCTGATTTTTCGTCCTGTTGGGTCTTTTTCCTTCAAGTCCTTAATAATAATATGCTGACGATAATTATTTCTGATTTTGAAAATCGTGGGGGAAACAGGTCCAAGAATATCTGCAAAATCAAGGGTTTTGGGCAGAAGATTTCTGAATAATTTTGCCTGATTGATAACTTTCTTTTCGTCATTACCAAGAAATTCAATCACAATGAATCTTGAAAATGGAGGATAGCTTGCTAACTGCCGATTCTCAATTTCTTCATTATAAAATTTGTAATAATCGCTTTCCACAGCACAGACGATTGCGTGTGATTTCGGTGATGAAGTCTGAATAATAACCTCTCCGGGCTTCTCCCTTGCTCTGCCTGCTCGACCAGAAACCTGCGTTATGAGTTGGAAAGTTCTTTCTGAGGCTCTGAAGTTTGGGAGAAAAAGCTGATTGTCTGGGTTCACGACACCAACGAGAGTAACGATATCAAAATCAAGTCCTTTTGCAAGCATCTGAGTGCCAATAAGTATATTAATTCTACCCTTATAAAAATCATATAGCTTTTTTCTCAGAGAGCCTTTCCTCGAAGTGCTATCTAAATCTATTCTTTCTATAGTTGCAGTCTGATGATTTTGTTCGAGAATGTTTATCAATTCTTCTTCAATTTTCTGTGTTCCTGTTCCAATTTCAATTAATCCATTATATCCGCAAACGGGACAGTTTTTATATGCTTCGATTGAATAACCGCAATAATGACAGCGAAGGTAGTTTTTTACTTTATGGTATGTCAAAGTTACGCTACAATACTTACACATTGGAACATTTCCACAATCAGGGCAAAAAAGGTAAGAAGCAAATCCACGCCGATTGAGAAAGAGAATCACCCCCTCTTTTCTTTCGAGTCTGTCAATAATTTTTTCTATTAAAGTTGATGAATAGGAACCATTAAGCTGGTTATTTTTTCTCTCTAAGAGAGTATTAACTATCTTAATCTCTGGTAATTTAGCTTTATCCGCTCTATTTTCGATTTTCAGCAGTTCGTATTTCCCTGTTTGTGCGTTAAACATACTTTCAAGTGACGGGGTTGCACTGCCAAGAATGACAACTGCGTTTTCTTGTTTTGCAAGAACAATAGCAACATCACGAGCATTATACCGTGGTTGGGGATTGTCCTGTTTATAGGTTGGTTCGTGCTCTTCATCAACGATGATTGCACCAATATTGGTGAGTGGAGCAAAGATTGCAGACCTTGCCCCGATAACGAGTTTTGATTTCCCTTCTGATATTGATTTCCAGTTGTCATATCTCTCACCTTCGCTCATTCTACTATGCTGAACGGCTAATTCATCAGGAAATATTCTTTGGAATCTGTCAATCAATTGAGGAGTCAACGATATCTCGGGAACAAGCAGTAAAGCAGACTTGTTTTTGGATAATACCTTTTTAATCGTGTGAATATAAACAAGGGTCTTCCCGCTGCCTGTTACTCCATGAAGAAGAAATGTCCTGAAAATCTCTGAATCAATTGCCTTTTCGATACTTTGAAAAGCAGTTTGCTGCTCTGTAGTTAATTTTAACAAAGATTCGTCTGTTTGGGATAGATTTTCCTCTTTTTTGTTGTTAATCCTTGAAATCTGAACATCAACTGCTTCGATAAAACCATTATCAATCAGATAGTTAATACTTTTTTGATTGAAAAGCTTCTCTTTAATCAAATCACTTTGAGCAGTAGGTCGTAAAGAATTTTTAAGATTTGTATAAATTTTTAAAAAAATTTCTTTTTGTTTTCCTTTTAATTCATCGAGAGTATCAAAAATAGATTTTAATCTGGCATCATCTTTAATTAATTCTTGGTGAATTGTAAAGGCTTTTTGAGTTTTGGTTTGAATCGCTTTGTTTATTGATGAATGAACTTTGATGAAACCTTCTCTTTCGAGAGCTTCGATTTGAGAGGCAACGATATTAGACTTTAACTCTCTCTGGAGATATGAGATAGTAATAGGAGCTTTGTGTTTTGATAAATATTGCAGCAGTTCAGCCCTTTTGGGTGCTCTTTTGAAAAAATGGACAATTTCAGAATCATCTGGAGACTTTATTAACTCTATCTTCAACAAGCTTTTTGGTGAAAAACCCTGAGGTAGTGTTGCCTTAATTGAATCCCCAAGAGAGCATAAATAATATTCTGAAATCCATCTTGTAAGTTTTAATAAATTCTCTGGCAAAATGGGTTTTTCGTCTAATAATTCTGTTATATATTTTAAATTTTCTAATTGAGATGTTTTTTCTATTTCAATGATATAACCTGTTAATTTTTTCCTTCCAAGCTCAGCAAGGACTCTTCTTCCAATTATTGGATAGTCATTCAAATATTGACTATCTATCTTGTAACTGAAGTAAATGTCAGTTGGCAAAGGAAATACAACTTTAATAATTATATCCATCTAATGATTTATTATTTTATGAACTGACTAAATTAATTAAATTCATTTTAAACTTATTCGTCACTTTTTTAGTTTTTTTTGTTTTTAGGCTGAATTATGAAGTTCATAAAAATATTAACTTTGCTTATTATTAGTTTTTTGAGTATTCAGAGTTGCAATTCACAGACAAATAAAAAAGTCTATGTCAATTCAGATGAAGTAAAAATTAATAATTCAACTCAAACCAATCAGAATATTAATGCATCAAGAGAAAACGCAATAACAACCGCAGTCAAAACAGCAAGTCCCTCAATAGTAGGTATTAACGTAACAGAAGTCAGAACAGTTGAATATCGTGATCCATTCGATATTTTTTACGATGACCCAATTTTCCGACAATTCTTTGGTGAAAGAAGGCAAAGAAGAATAAAACAATATGAAGTTCAAGGTTTAGGTTCAGGCTTTATTATTTCACCTGATGGATATATTCTAACAAATCACCACGTTGCAGGCAATGCTTCAAAAATCGTTGTAACTACAACTGATGGGAAAAAATATGATGCTGAGATAATAGGAGCCGACAGAACAACCGATGTTGCTTTATTAAAAATTGACGCAAAGAACCTCCCATACCTGACTTTAAGCAACTCAGATGATATAATAATCGGTGAATGGGTCATTGCATTCGGTAATCCTTTTGGACTTTTTGACCTGAATGCAAAACCTACTGTTACTGTTGGTGTAGTATCAAATATTGGTGTCAATTTTACGCAGGACGGCAGAGTATATAAAGGGATGATACAAACAGATGCAGCAATTAGCTCGGGCAATTCCGGCGGTCCATTAGTAAATTCCTTGGGCGAAGTGATTGGTATAAACACTATTATATTTTCTACTGCACAGTCCGGCAGAGGCGCTGGAAGCATTGGCATTGGTTGGGCTATTCCAATAAACAGGGTAAAAAAAATTGTTGATAAAATCATTGCTAACAAAGAAATAAACCGAAACTTCAACATTGGTATGGAGGTTCGTGAACTTGACGAACAGTTGGCAAGATACTTGAATCTTTATATTTCCGAAGGGGTTGTAGTTACTGCTATCGAAAGAAATGGTCCTGCTGACCTTGCAAAAATTGAACCCGGTGATGTTATATTAGAAGCAAATGGACAGAAAATTACAAAATTTGATGATTATAATATCATTGTAAATGATTTAATGTTTGGCGATACCGTTGAATTTCTTATCCTTAGAGATGGGAAAGAACTAAAACGAACAGTTGAGTTGAATGTGCCAAGAAAACGAAATGACAGAAGATAAAATGGTAGTATTACAATCAATTGACTTAGTTAAAAAGTATAAGAAACGAACGGTTGTCAAGAAGGTTTCAATTGAAGTCCGACAGGGTGAGGTTGTGGGGTTACTCGGTCCAAATGGAGCCGGGAAAACAACTACATTTTATATGATTGTTGGAATGATCAGACCTAATGGAGGAAAAGTATTTCTAAATGACAAGGAAATAACCAACACCGCAATGTACAAAAGAGCAAGAGCTGGAATCTGCTATCTCCCTCAGGAACCTTCAATATTCAGAAAAATGTCTGTCGAGAATAATATTAAAGCAATTCTTCAACTTCAAAAACTAACAAATGCCCAAAGAAAAGAAAAATTAGAAGAACTACTTTCAAATTTTGGTTTAACTGCTATAAGAAAAAATAGTGGTTATATGCTTTCCGGCGGCGAAAGAAGAAGATGCGAAATTGCGAGAACACTTGCTGCCAACCCAAAGTTTATACTGTTAGATGAACCTTTTGCTGGTATTGATCCGCTTGCTGTCGAAGAAATAATGAAAATGGTTCGAAAGCTCAAAGATCAAGGAATCGGAGTTTTGATTACTGACCATAATGTCCACGAAACACTCTCGATTACGGACAGAGCATATATTTTAATTGACGGAAATATTTTTACATCTGGTTCAGCCGAGGAGATCGCATCCAATGCCGAAGTCAGGAAAAGATATCTCGGCGAGTCCTTCAATCTGGAACGCTATCAATAGATTTATCTATCTTTTACCTTTGTTTTTTTGATTCCTTCTCGAAGTCGGCTTCTTCTTTCCGGCTTGCTCATCTTTATAACTTTTACCAGCCATACCGGGAACACTTCGACCTTGAGATTCAGCCATTTCCTGAGCTTCTCTCATTTTCTTCTGGAACCATCCTTCTTTCTTTGGCATTTTTTTGAGGTCTTCAAGTGTAAGTTTTTTTCTTGAATATTTGTTTATATATATTTGCTGACCAATACTTAGAAGATTGAACATAAAATAATAAAGATTCAGTCCAGAAGGAAAATTTGAAAAAAGAAAAGTGAACATGATTGGCATAATATAAATCAGGGTTTTCTGTCTCGGATCTGTTATTGTCATTTTCTGCTGGAAGAATAGAGTAACTCCCATCAAAAGTGCCAGTCCTGAAATGAATTTAAGCCCTAAAAGAGAAAATGGCAATTCAAACAAAACATCGGGCAGAGATAAATCGGTAATCCACAACATAAAATGAGCCTGTCGCAAATCAATAGAGCCTCTTAGAACTGCCCACAATGCATAAAGTATTGGCATTTGCAATAACAACGGCAAACAACCTCCCATCGGGTTTATACCATATTGGGAATAGAGTTTCATAGTTTCCTGTTGCTGTTTTTGGGGATCATCCTTGTATTTTTCTCTCAAAGCATTTACCTCAGGTGCAATCAATTGCATTTTCTGCGATGATCGCATCTGCGAAATAGAAAGCGGATACAAAATTATTTTCATCAATATTGAGAAAATAATGATTGCTATACCAAAATTTGGAATGATTTGATGAATTAATTTGAATATTGGAAGCATGAAAAATTCACCAATCGGACGAACAATAAACTTCCAGCCCAATTCAATTGAAGCTTCTAATCCATATTGGCTGACTATGTCGTAATTAAGTGGACCAACAAAAATTCTAAATGTATATTTTTTGTCACCTGATTTATAAGGTATCTGGACAGCGATATTATATTTTTCGATGATTCCTTGATCTTCAACATGATATCTTCTTCCCGATACAATGTATCCTGCAGAAAAGTCTTCCTGAAATTGTGGGAGTATAGCTGCAAGGAAGTATTTGTTTTTTATTGCAAGGTAGTCAATTTTCCCTTCTCCTTTTTTCTCGACGGGGTCGTCACCACTTGCGTCTCTGTCATCTTCCTCGCCATTAACTTTCAATAATGCCTTTGCATCATTGGATTCATCAACAGAGTTTTGTTCCTGATATCTCAATCCTTCATTCCAACGGTATTCTATTGGTTCATTTTTAAGTATATCCTCTAAATTTGAAAAATTCAAATAGGTGTCGAAATGATATTGATTTCCATAGAAAGTATATTTCCTGTTAATTTTCTTGCCGGGTGCAATCTCAATAGTCAAACTCAAGGAAGTAGATTGTTCTCCGGTAATTTTTATATATTCAGGATAGTTTTCGTCGAAATTAAAATATAAATCCCGTGTATCAATCTTCTTTGCTTCTCTGGTCGAAAGATTAATTGACAAAACCCCGAGTTTAGACCACACAAGCTGAACCGGAAAACCATTCCATGATTTAAAATTCTTTAATTTAAGGGATTTAAGCACTCCACCTTTTGAGCTTATTTTTGCAATGGCAAGGTCATTTTCAATTGTTATAAATTTTTCATTACCTTTTACAAAAGGAACAAAATAAGAACCATATTTTTCGTTAATCTCAAGAGAATCAGTCTTGGGAATATTTATTGAAGAAGTATCTTGAGTCTTCTGAATTGGTTTTGTAGTGGCAGTTGTATCTTCCTTAGGAGGAAGAACCTGCTGGTGAACTGCATTTTGAGAAGTCCAAATTGACCATATAATAACTATAATTGCAATTAAAATAAGCGCTATGATTGAGTTTCGATCCATTTTTAATTTTGATTAGAATTATTGGGAACTGGGTCATAACCTCCCGGATGGAAAGGATGACATTTAAATATTCTTTTAACAGCTAAGACCGAACCTTTTCCAACTCCAAATTTTTCGATTGCCTCGATAGCATAACTTGAGCAAGTAGGATAAAATCTGCAGGAAGATGGAAAGATAGGAGAAATAGCAAATTTGTATGATTTAATTAATGTTATCAGTATTTTTTTTATTAAACTCATTCAGTTTTTCTTCATAATAATTGATTGCAGATTTTAAAATATCGAACAGTTCAGGAATCACATCATTTAGTTTTATTAGCGTTGGAGATTGTATTGGTTTTCTCCAAATCAGAACTATGTTTTCGATGAAAAAAATGTTTTCGCAAAAATATGGTTGAATAATTGCATATCTTATGCTTTCTCTTAAAAGTCTTTTGATTCTATTGCGAACAACAGCTTTTTTTGAAATCTTTTTGCTTACAGATACAGCAAAGTAAATATTTTTCGGGATATCATCATTATTCAGGAAAACAGAGCGAAAACGTATAAAAGCATTAAGACTATCAGACTTGAATTTTTTTGCTTCAGCAAAAATTTTTTCAAAATTTTTTTTCCCTCTGATAGGAGATAGCTTAAGCATAAAAATTATGCTTTCTTACGTTCATCGCTCACTGTAAGTTTATATCTGCCTTTAGCTCTTCTGCTTGCCAAAACTCTTCTGCCGTTTTTAGTTGCCATTCTTGCACGGAAGCCGTGTTTGTTAAGCCTTTTTCTCCTGCTTGGCTGGAAAGTTCTTTTCATAAAAACCTCAAAATCAATTTCTTAAAAATAAAGAACTACAAAAATAAGAATTTTTTTTAATTTTTACGAAAGTTTCATTCTTTAAATTTTCAATCCCCAAAATAAATTTAATAAAATATTATATTTAAGAGCTGGCTGTTTGTCTGTGGCATAATAATATTTGTAAAACGGATAATCGAAAGCCAGTGATATACCAAGATTTCCCAAAGTATAACTCAATTGAGGTGATAATATAAATAAAAAACCACCTGAATCGCAAATCACTTCATCTTCGAATCGGTCTTTCTGCCGAATTTCATTCCTTAATTCCAGAATGCCGCTTATATTACTTGTAAGCTTTTTCAGTGCAAATAATGAATTGTAATATGTATTACCATATCTGAACTTAAATCTGTTATTAAAATTGAATTCAAATCTGTTAACTAAAAACAGATAGAGGTCAATTTCCTGAATTTGCTTTTTGATGAAAGAATTAAATATAAAACCATAAGATCCGGAAGATGGCTTTAAATGTATATTTAACTCTTCATATTCCTGCTTATTAGGGAAAGGAATTCTAATTAAGCCACCAATAGTAACTTCAAAATTTTCATTCCTGACATATAATAAATTATATCTGGCACCTAAATTCAAATTAGATAGCCCACTGGTTGTTTGGTCAAATAATGTATAATTTTCATATTTTTCAATAAAATAAGCAAGTTCTGCTTCAACAAGGAATTGATTATCAAGTCCATAATTAATTGTCAGATTGGTCATATTAGATCGAAAATAATTGACCACCCCCTGCGGAGCTTTCATATCGTGACGATAATATTCATCACCATAAGAATATCTATAATTAATAAATCCACGAATAAAGCTTTTTTGAACCATCCCCAGATCTGTTGTTCCCGAAAGTGGCATCGAACTTCCCATTGGGGAGCCTCCGGAACAACCACATTGAGCATTTGAATTGTAGTTTGCAATGAATAAGAAAAGTAAAAGTAAAATAAATTTCAATTTATTCTTTATAATGAAAATTCCCAAAATGTTTTTCTATCTTAAATTTGAAAAATGTAAAATAAAAAAAATTTTGTTTCATTGCTTGAATTTGAATGATAATTATCAAATTGTTAAATTGAAATTTTAAAAACTTAAATTGAAAATTATGGATAATATAAAGCAAGTTTTGTTGGTCGAAAATAAATATGTCAGAAGTCTCTATCCTTTTTCAATATTACATTCTGGCTGGGAACTTAGATGTGGTGCATTCAGAATTTTTGAAAAATTAAAACAAATTTTCAAGGGTTCAAACATTATTTACTATGGTAGGAATTTGCATCTGGAGTCATTTCTTGCAAGATTTAATCATAATGATAACTCCCCGAAAAAAGCTAATACTTTAATTCTTTTCACATCAATCTTGCCTTTGAGAAGCTATTTTGATGAGCTGACATTAAAATATAATGAATACTGTAAGGAGGCAGGAAAACAAAATGTATCGGTGGTTTTTGTTCACAAGGGTCAGCCTCTTTCAGCTTATCTTTCAGAGGATGATATCATTAATCCAATTGAGTTCGATTTACAGTTTTTACCAAAATTGCTGACTGATTACTCCCATCTAATAAAAAATATTGAAATATCAGAGCCTAAAATATTGAATTTTCTGTGGGATGCTATTGAATTCAATTCAGAATCAATAATTGATGATTCAGCTTTCTTCAAACATAATCCTGAATATTTTGAACTTGAAAACAAAGGTGTTCATTTTGTCAACAAAGAGAGTATTTTTATTGGTGAAGGGTGCAAAATCTCTCCGGGTGCTGTTCTTGATGCTGGGGAAGGACCAATAATTATCGGAAATGCAGTCAGGATATTACCAAATTCAGTCATTCTCGGACCATGCTTCATTGGAGATAACTGCATAATCAAAGCCGGTGCAAAAATTTATGAGCATAATTCTTTTGGTGAATACTGTAAAGTCGGAGGTGAAGTTGAAAATTCAATTATTCAATCATATTCAAATAAACAGCACGAAGGATTCTTAGGTCATTCCTTTTTATGCGAATGGGTAAATTTAGGAGCAGACACAAATACCTCAGACCTAAAAAACACTTATGGAAACATCAAGGTTATGATTGAAGACGAAGAGTTCGATACTGGCAGAATGTTTCTTGGACTTTTATGTGGCGATCACACAAAATCAGCCATAAACACTTCTTTCACAACCGGAACGATTGCTGGGATAGCAGGGATTCTGGTTGCAAATGGATTTTTGCCAAGATTTATTCCATCATTTTCTTGGGGCGGAGAGAATAAATCTTCAATTTATAAAATCAATAAAGCAATTGAAGTTGCTAAGATTGTCATGGCAAGAAGAGGAAAAACACTGCTTCCAGAAGAAGAAAAGCTTATGACTCTGGAGTATGAAAGCACCCATAATAAATATTTCAAGAAATAGATATATAATCAGGAGGAACCCAGATACTTTTAACTATATATCTTTTCGGTTTTTTAGGATTGACAAGAATTTCAATTTCCTGATCTACATAAAAATTACCCATATTTCTCAAATAGGTAATCGGGGTTTTGACATTATATTCCTCTGAATTGACTGTGTAGGATACTTCAAGAACATAAAGCCCCTCCATCTTTTCATTATTTAATTCATTAATATCTATATAATGGCTTTTCCGCAATTGTCTGAGTATTTTAACAATTTTTCCTTTTATTACCTCACCATATTTTAAGCAATTATTGATATAATTATACCTATACAGGCAAACCAAAAGAGTAGTAATATTCAGAACAAAAGTTATTGCAAGAAAATAAATACCGAAAAGAACTGGTAGCAATGAAATAATGAAAAAAATGGTAAACATCCGAAAGTGAAAATCTAATAAAAAAAGTTTTCTCAGTCCGGCTTTTGGAAATTTTTGTCTCATATATCAAATTTATTTATATAATATCAATTTATATGCTTTATAATGCTTGATATCCTTGACAAGAACAAAATAATTACCTGTAGGTAAATCATCAATTGGAAGACCGATATCATATCTTCCTTCGGTTAGCTCAGCATCAACTATATCCTTAACTTTTTTTCCAAGGGCATCAAAAATTTCAATAAGGATTTTGCTGCCAATAACCGAAGTTCTAAGTTTCACATCCTGCATTGAAATAGCTGGGTTTGGATATATTCCCTCAAAAGTATTATTGTCAGAAACTTCATTAATATTTGTAATAAGCGATTTAACTTCGCAAAGAATAAAAGTTGTATCTATAAAAACGGAATCAGGAATAAAATCCAGAGCTAACTCGAAAACCTTTGTTCTTGAATCTGAAATTAGGATTTCTGAATGTTTTATTTCAGAGCTATCGTAAAAATCCACTTTCACAGGTGTTATGAATACTTCCGGAACATCTGGAAAGCTTTGTGTTTGATTTAAAGTAATTTTTGTTTGATATTTATTATCAACTTTTTTGTAAGTTTCAGATAATAATTCAAAAATGGGGTGACCCGGTGAATAAACCCACTGATTAAAAAAGGTTTCAAATGAAATAGGTGGATTGGGTATAGAGCGGTTGAAAAATTCCTTAAAATCCTCAGTTGTGAGCGAGTTATATTTAAATTCATTCAAAAGACCACGCAGTGTGTTAAAAAAAACCACATCACCTAACATATTTCTTAGCATGTGATAAATCCACGAAGATTTGGCATAAGTTACGTAATAATTAAATAATTCTTTCATGGGTGGGTTATAACAGCGAAAAAGAGCAAGTCCGCCTCCTCTGAAATAAGTAGCTCTTCGGTTAAGCATCAATGATTTATATAAGTTTTTGTTGATTGCATTTTCTCCGTAAAGAGCTTCGCTCCAAGTGGCACCGCCCTCATTTATCCAGATATCTTTCCATGTTGCACAAGTTATCAAATCCCCCAACCACTGATGAGCAAGTTCGTGAGCTAAGCCAAACTGTTCATTGGTTCTGAGCCAAACCCTATTTATCGAAGATATTGTCTGGTGTTCCATACCACCTGCCCAGAATTGTTGTAAAATAACAGTCCCATATTTAGAAAAAGGGTATTCAAAAAAAGCTTCCGAGAATACTTTCATCATCAGACTTGTTGTTGAAAGTGCACGTTTTGCGTTATATTCAGTTCCATCAGTTTTTGTTGAATTATAATCTTTCTCCCAAACATAATGCAGAACAGGGAGTGAATCCTGAGGGTTTGTTACTTTCTTATACCAATCTTTCATGATAACGTATTTCGAAGCAGTCGCTGCCATCAAATAAGTAGCAATAGGACTATTGTCGGACCAGTAAAAAATAGCTGTTTTGTCCGATAATGTATCTATTTTTTGTAATAACCCATTAGAAGCCACAGTGAAACCTAAAGGCACTCTGACCTTTATTGTTGCCAAAGCTTTATCATAAGGATTATCATTACATGGCATCCATTTTCTTGCACTTTCAGGTTGGCTCATTGTGTAAGCTATCCTTTCTTCTATCCATGCAGAATCATTTGTATTTGGTATAATGCCAACAAACATTTTTTTGGGATATAGAAAAAAACCATCCTGAGTGTTGGAAATATAAGTATAGTCAATTGATAAGCTTACTGTATCTCCCTGTTTTATAGTTTGAGGTAAAGGTATGCTTAAAATATTATTAAACGGCTGTGGTGTGGAACTTAATTTTATGCTATTTAGTGTTACTGAGCTGATTAAAAGATTAACGGCATCAAGATCAATCGAATTTATATTAGCTGAATCAATTCTTATTTTCATTGAGTTTATTCCCTTCCAAATCCTGTCGGTGCTATCCACAATTGCTACTCCGTTGATATTGAATTTTTCATGAATCAATGGATTTACCCAATCCATAAATAAATTATAACTTAAAATATCATATGGTCTTCTAACCAGATTAATGGCTAACAAATAATCATTTTTTTGTGCTGAATGACTGTGACTGCAAAGAAAATCCTTCGTCTCATATTTATATCCATCAATGAAAATTTTTTCGTAAATAGATCCTGAATAACTAACAGAATATATAAAGAATGAAATCAGAATGATGAAGAGCTTATAATTCATTTTAATTCAACCCCAAATAAACAATTCAAAAAAAAATATTACGTTAATGTAATTTAAAAGAAACAAAACTATGCAAAAAAGTTACAATTTATTAATTTTAATTAAAAAAATATGGATATAAATTCAAGAATTAAATTAAATAATGGTGTTTTGATACCACCCATAGGTTTGGGAGTTTATCTTAGCAAACCGGGTGATGAAACATACAAAGCAGCACTTTTTGCGTTACAAAACGGTTATCGTCATATTGATTCCGCAGCTTTTTACAGAAACGAAGGAGATGTTGGAAGAGCCTTCAGAGATTCAGGCATTAAACGAGAAGATTTTTTTGTAACAACGAAATTATGGAATAAAGATCAAGGATATGATAAAGCATTAAAAGCATTTGAATTGAGTTTGAAAAATTTTCAAATGGATTATATTGACCTCTACTTAATCCACTGGCCTGTTGAAAACCTAAGGAGGGAGTCATGGAAAGCACTTGAAAGTCTTTATGAGCAAAAACTTGTCCGTAGTATCGGGGTCAGCAACTACACAATTCGGCATATCAAAGAACTACTTAGCTATGCTAACGTTATTCCGGTAGTTAATCAGGTGGAATTTTCTCCTTTTCTGTACCAGAAAGAACTACAGGAATTCTGTATGGATAATAATATTTACATAGAAGCCTATACGCCACTCACAAGAGGTCAAAGACTAAACGATACGAGACTAGTGAAACTGGGAGAGAAATATGGAAAAACACCCGCTCAAATTTTAATTCGCTGGACCTTGCAAATAGGGACAATCACCCTGCCAAAATCGGTAACTCCTTCAAGGATTCTGGAGAATATACAGGTTTTTGATTTCGAAATCAGCAAGGAAGATATGGAATATATAAATTCTTTCAACGAGAATTTCCGTACTTCATGGGATCCAACCAATGCACCTTAATCGTCATTTAAGGGTATAAAAAATAGTAGTATCATTCCTGGGATTGTGGCTATAGTTGAAATAATAAACAACCAGCTATAGCCTACCAGTTCCTGTAAAAATCCACTGATGAACCCGGGTATAATCAATCCTATTGCCATAAATCCTGTTGATATAGCATAGTGAGATGTTTTGTATTCGCCCTTCGAAAAATAAAGAAGAAAAACCATAAACGCTGTGAAACCAAGGCCATAACCGAACTGCTCAATTATTATTGAAAATTGCACAAGTGGATTAAATGTAATAATCAGCTTTTGGGCATCTCCAAAGAAAAGTGAAAGGAATGAAATATCCAGACTCCATGATACTGTTGGACGGAACAAAGCCAGCAAAGCATACAAAATATTGGGGATATTCATACATAAAATTAATGGAAAAATAGTTTTCTTCAGCCCGTATTTTTTTATTATCCACCCGCTCAGAATCCCACCGATAACAAGAGCAATAACTCCGAATGTGCCATACATTATTCCAATTTCACCCCAACCGAAACTCATACCTCCTTTTTCAATTGGGTCGTTAAGGAATGGCTGGAGCATTTTTAAAAGTATTCCTTCGCCTAACCTGACAACAAGAATAAAAGCAATAACATAGCCGATTTTTTCCTGCTTGAAATATGTTGTAAAGGCTTTCTTGAAAGGGATTTTCGTATTTTCGGATTTCACAGCTTTATCTTCACTTGGTTTTGGCAGAATAATCAAGTGATAAAATGAAATTAGCAGAATGACTATTCCTGCAATTGCAAAAGTCAAGGACCAGCCATAAAGAATACTTTGATACTTTTTTGCCAGCAGGTCAGATAGATAAAGCAAGAACCCACCACTAAAAATCATTGCTATTCTGTAAAACGTGCTTCTTATACCCGAAAAAAAAGCCTGCTGTTTTTTATCCAAGGCAATCAGATAATAACCATCGGTTGAAATATCATTGGTTGCCGAGAGGAAAGCCATCAGAATAAATATAACAAGAGAAATAATAACTACATCAGGCAATGCAAAAGAAATTGAAAGAAATAATAACAAAACCGCCATTAATAATTGCATCCAGATGAGCCATTTACGTTTCGTAAAGTATCCATCAACAATAGGACCCCATAGAAATTTGATTGACCATGGCAGGCTTAGTATGCTTGTTGCTCCGACGAAAGCATTCGTTGCCTCGAGAGATTTGAAAAGAGCAACAGAAAGCTGATTTACAATAATATATGGCACTCCTTCGATAAAATAGAGTGTAGGAATAAAAAGCCATGGATTCTTGTTTTCTTCTGTCTTTTCTTTCAAATTTTTATTAGAATTAATTATCAAAATGGCAAAGATATGAAATAATCATTTGTTAATTAACAATTAAAAAAATCAATATTTTCTTTTGTAAATCGAAATAAAAATATTATTTTTGTAATCTTAATTTTTTCTGGAGAAAGAAAATGGCAAAACAACAAACATTTGGTGATAAATTAAAGAAAAAGAAACAGACCGAGTCAGGAATAAATGTAAAAGTTATTAAAGGTTTCAGAACTGATGAGGGGAACCTCCGCTTTCTTGAAAAATTTGTTAGGGTTCAGGACTTAAATGAATTAACTAAAGTTGATATTTCTAAATAGGATATTTTATGAAAAAAGGTATTCACCCATATTATAAAACTGTTGAAATAGTGATGACAGACGGAACTACTTTCAAGACCCGTTCTTGCTACAAAGGCGATAAAATGGTTCTCGAAATTGATTCCAAATCACATCCATTTTTCACAGGAAAGCAAGTTCTTGTTGATACCGCCGGAAGAGTAGAGCGATTCAACAAGCGATTCGAAAAAACAAAAACAATGAAAGAGAAAAGGAGTAAGTAATGAATGCTATACATCCTATGCAAACCAATAGCATGGTAAAGCCTAACAAGAAGACTGTCAAGAAAAAGCATAATCCCTTGAAGAAATCTAAAGTTATTGATTATCTTGATACAAAATTTCTGAGCAGATTTATTAATGATCAGGGTAAAATTCTCCCTAAGAGAATAACCGGGGTTAATGCTTATCAACAAAGGCAATTAGCCAAAGCGATCAAATATGCAAGACATCTGGCACTTCTGCCTTTTGTTGCCCAGGATACAGCTTAAACTTTTTATTATAATTTTTTTTAACTGCACAGAGTAATTTAAATTAACTTGTGCAGTTTTTTTTATTTAATAAAAGGAAAATTGTTCTTTTAAAAAATAAAAATTAACCTTAATTTTGCAATTGTGTAAATGGCGGGCTTAGCTCAGTCGGTAGAGCATCAGATTGTGGCTCTGAGGGCCATGGGTTCAAGTCCCATAGCTCGCCCAAATTTTCAGGATAATATAGAAAAAGGGGCTATTTCAAATTACGAGATAGCCCCTTTTAAAATTTTTAATTAATACTTTTTTTATTTAATTATTACTGCTTTGACTGTTGAGGAAGCCATTCCTGATTTCAGAGAGAAGAAATATACTCCTGATGATAATGAACTTGTATTTACCCTGACTTTGTGAACCCCTGCATTTCTGTATTCTGAAAATACCTCGCTGATTTCTCTTCCAAAACTATCAAGAATTTTCAGACTAACAACATCAGGATTAATCAAGGCAAATTGCACCTCAGCTTCGTTCGAGACAGGACTTGGCAATACTTTCAAACCAAAGAAGTTCTTGTCATTCAATTCATCGTAACCTGTTGATAGATCAGTTGTAAAAAGTGCATAAGTGCCGTTTTGACTGATAATAGCTGTTACAATTTGCTCGGTGGTGTCAACTGTGCTTGGAATAAGGACCCATTTTCTTGAATTTTCGTCCCATCTATGTATTTGTAGAGTCAATTCATTCTTTAAAATTAAATCAGACTTAGAGTATCGCATCATAAGTATATTTTTTGAACCTTGCAGAAAATCCTGAGGATAAGAAGTGATTGAGACAACGTATCCAACATGCTCTGGTTCCTTTACAAGCCCTTCTGTCATAGGAAAGAAATTGCTAACCAAAAAGGCTACTGTCCTTAATTCTGAATTTTTTGGATCAATAGTTAATTCTGCAGACCCCAACGGAGCAAGCATTTTCTCCTGTCTTTCAGAAATTGAATAATGAATGGGAATGAAAAATGGTTTATTGGCTTCATCTTTCAAACTAAGCTGCAATATGCCATCATTTAGAGTAATATCGCTCAATTTTGCTGAATAAGAGATTGTTTTATCATCATATCTTGTGTTGGCAATTTTGTAATCTGATTTTTCATCGGGGATGACAACAACGGGTTGATCTGTCAGAGATGATTTTGAGAATAGATTATAAGTCAGAATCCCCTGCTTATCGAAGGACCACGAACTAACAAAACGATAATCACCTTTAACCCTATCCAGAATAACAATCTCTTCTTCTTCAAGAGGGGAATCCTGAGCATCTTTATCATATCCTGATATTGATGATATAGTATAATATTTAAAGGATAAAGAACTTATATAACCAACAAAAGGAATATATCTTCTCTGTAGGCAAAGAATTGCAATCATATTACCAACCTTTACCCCTAAAGATTTAATCTTACCTTCGTCGGATGTCTTTCCCTGATATGACAATGGTAACATTACAAATGTTGATGGCAGGCAATAATAAGAATCTGCCTTGGTTGCTAATTGACCTTCATCATCAATACAGGTTATATTGACATCCCCAGAAGAAGTGTTTTGGTCAAAAATCTGAACCTCAACCAAAGGCTCTATTCTGCATTGATTTTGTCCTGCAGAAAAATCAAGAGGACCAAGAAGATAATCCCTGCCAGAGCTCAGAGTTCTTTCAGATGGTTTATTGATAGGACAGAAAAATCCACCACTTGTAGAAACATAGGTTTTTTCCCAGTCCTTCTCAAATTGAGTCCAGCAATCGCTTCCATTATAAGCCCATTGAGCGGTATATTTCCAATTGTTATTTGAGTATCGTCCCGGAAATGACATTTCAGAGGAATATGGACCACCATTGCCGTATTGATATTGCATAAAACCAAAGTTGTGACCTGCGGGAACTGTTTTCTGCTTATTTGTATCCACCCAAACATATTCATCCCAAAATCCAAAGAGATAGTGACCCAGCTCGTGAGCTATTGTAGTTGAGGATGATCTTCCCCAGAGATTATCGGACTCAGTAATCCAATTAGATAAAGCAGTTCTGTTTCGTGAAACATCCCCATTCCCATACCATCTTCTTGGCATTCTTACCTGAGCATTGGCAGCATCATTTTCATTTATTCCTTTTACTGCAGCATTTGGCCAAACAACATTGCTAACAAAGATTCTAATATCAGCTTGATTCCATTTTTGTCCATTATCATAAATTGCAACTTTCTTTATAAAAAGATGACCATCAGTAACATCCCATAGAAAAGATGACATCAATTTAACCCAACTCTTAAGAGTATCCAAAAATTGTGGTTTAGCATCCCATTCCACCGAAATAACAAGATTGAATAATAGCTGAGTATGATCCATCTTGATATCCTGATATAAATCATTTGTTAAAACTTGGTAGGAAGGTTGTCCATCCACATCGAATTTCAAATTATTCAACTTGATTTCATACATTCTGTTATTGACTGCTTCATGGCCTGTTTTAATGGAATTTAGATGTGAAACTGATCTCTCGAGTTTTATTTGATCACCGGTTGCCAAACCCAGACTATTAGCATCAATTGAAAATATGCCAGAACTATTTGTGGTTACATCTGTTAAATATACAGCATTATTATCGCAACTACCTTTGTAAAGAGAGAATGTTGTATTTGTCATCAGATAATTTTTTGCATCGTAAACCCTGAATTTTTTTCTTAGAATCCAGTCAACTATTCCAGGAATATCAAATTTTGAAATCTTTATTTTTGATTTAGTTAAACCTATTATTTTATCTTCGTCATCAACTAACAAGTCAATAATTCTATCTTCGAATATTAAATCCTGGTTTTCATCTGACCATTTTCTTTTTTCTTTATCATAAATTCTTATATCAAAATCAGAGATCGAAATCAAATTACTTTTGGAGAATTTGATTTTTCTAATCACCTTTTGCCCGCTTTGTGTGAATAATGACCAGTTCTTTGCCTTGTAGTTATATTGATAAATATTGTTACCTATAACAGCGAAAAAATTTTGAGCTTCATCAAAAGTAAATTGATTAACGTTTGGTTGTTCTTTGATACCTTCAATAACTTCCTGCCAGTTTCTGGTTGAATATTCATAGATTGAGTATTGTTCTTTTCGGATGGCACAGATAAAAGGATTCAAAAAAGCATCAAACTTAACTTTTGTAACCTTGATTTTTTCAAGATTGCCTGTTATTCTGGTCCATTGGGTCCCATTAAGGATTGCATCGGATTTATAAATTCCATTATCTGTACCAACAGCCAAATCACCTTCGATGCTCATATCGGAGCAATTAATAAGCTCTTGATTGCGCTGGAAAAAATAATTCACTTCCCAGTTTATCTGTTTTCTGGAAGAACTGTAAATAAGACTTTGTCCTATGACAAATATAAATCCATTTGGCGATAAGTAGATATTTTGAATTATATCCTGATCTAATAATTTATGGCTAAGATGCTGCCATGATTTTCCATAATTATTGGAATAATAAAGACCAGCACCATTGGTTCCGAGAAATATTTCCTGAGCATCAATAGCAATGCTTGTTATATCAGCATTAAGCCCGTCCGGAAGATTTAGGTCATCCCATATTTCATCAGCTTTTACTATGGTTACAAAGAATAAAAAGATAGCCATTGCGAGAATTGCGATAAAATGTTTCATTATTCCTCCAAAATTATACAATGAAATATTTATGAGTCAAAATTAAAAATAAAAATCAATTTGTAAAATTATTTTTTTAATAAAATTAAATACTTATTAGTAGTAAAGGAAGTGAGCCTTTTAGTAAACCAAAAACAACATCATTGAAAAAGTAAGAACATAAATTTTGCTTATCTTGTTTGAAATAATTAACTTGTTTTGCTTTAACTTTGTTTTTTCGAAAAATAAAACAAAGGGTTTTATATTTTGTTTAACTTAAGATTTAAACTATGAGAGTTGATTCAATTATTTTTCTGATAATATTAATAACTGCATTTGGTTTTTTGTTTTACAATCTTAGAAGATTTTTTTTATACCTGAAATTAGCTCAGCCCGAAATCAGATGGGACAGACCTCTCGAAAGAATTAATAAAACACTGAAAGTTGCAATAGGACAATCAAAGATTTTCAGGGACAAAATAGCTGGTCCTATTCACGCCGCAATATTCTGGGGTTTTCTTGTCTTGCTGTTTTCAGCTTCAGAATCAATAATACAGGGTTTTGACAGAACATTCACATGGAGCTTTCTTGGACCATTTTTTACTGCTATCACAATTTCAACTGACATTTTCTGCGTATTGATAATGTTTGCAGTGATATGGGCACTTCTAAGGAGATTCGTTTTCAAGGTGAAGAGATTGCAAGGAGACGGCAAAGAGAAAACGGACGCTGTCATTGTGTTAGTTACAATATTTATAATAGTTTCTTCACTATTATTTCAAAATGCAGCAATTGAGAAATTTCACTTCCATGGGGGAATAACTTCTTTAAGACCAATTTCTCATTATATCAGCAGCTTTTTCAGTTTTTCCTCGGCAATTGATATATATAATGTTAGCTGGTGGGTTCATATCATCTTTATTTTGTCATTTATGAACTATCTGCCATATTCAAAACATTTTCATGTTTATACTTCCGTTTTGAATGTGTTTTTTGCTCCTCTCGAACCAGCAAATAAATTGAAACCGATTGATTTTGAAAAAGAAGGTATTGAAAAATTCGGAGTTGTTGATGTTGAGGATTTCACATGGAAAACTATTTTTGATTCCTACACCTGCACTCATTGTGGTCGTTGTGATAGCGTTTGTCCGGCAAATCTGACCGGAAAAGTCCTTAGTCCAAGAAATGTAATTATTGAAGTCAGGGAAAGAACTACTGGCAGAATGCCAATATTATTGAAACAGAAAAATAATAACAATCCCTCTCTTGAAGCAAAAGATGAAGAAATCCTGAATAAAAAATTCATCGGGGAGTATGAAAACATTGAAGCCTTATGGCAATGCACAACTTGTGGGGCTTGCATGCAGGAATGTCCTGTTATGATAGAGCATGTTCCTGCTATTGTTGATATGAGGCGATCTTTAGTAATGATGGAAGCTAACTTTCCAAATCTTCTTCAAACTGCTTTCACCAATCTCGAAAACAATGCGACTCCTTGGGCATTTCCTGCTTCTGAAAGAGCTGACTGGGCACAGGGAACAGGGGTTCAAACAGCAGCAGAAAAGCCTGATTTCGAGTATCTTTTCTGGGTTGGATGTGCAGGAAGTTTCGACGACAGAGCCAAGCAAATATCCTTAGCTTTTGCTAAATTGATGCAAATTGCTAATGTTGATTTTGCTATTCTGGGAACCGAAGAGCAATGTAATGGTGATGTTGCCCGAAGAACCGGACAGGAGTATTTAGCTGATATGCTGGTTAAAGCGAACATTGAAACTATGAAAAGGTATAATGTCCGCAAGATTGTTACTTTTTGCCCTCATTGCTATAATACTCTGAAAAATGAGTATCCATTATTTGGAGGAAATTTCGAAGTCAAACATCATACTGAATTTCTTAAAGAATTGATTGCTCAAGGCAAATTAAAGCTTAAGCCATTAGAAAATGTCGAGAGTAGTATTGTCTATCACGATTCATGTTATATTGGTAGATATAATAATATTTATGAGGAGCCAAGGGAAATCCTTAGTTCTGTTTCCAATAAACCCATTAAGGAACCAAAGCGTTCAAAAGACAAAGGTTTATGCTGCGGTGCTGGGGGTGGTCAAATGTTTATGGAAGAAACCCAAGGCAAAAGAGTAAATATCGAAAGAACCGAAGAATTGCTCAGCACAAATCCGAATACTATAGCTGTTAACTGCCCATTCTGTATGACAATGATAACAGACGGAGTCAAGGCAAAAGAAAAGATAGATGAAGTTAAAGTCAAAGATATCGCTGAAATTCTATTAGAAAAAGTTCAAACCAATTCATGATTGTTATAATACATTTAGATTTTCAAGTATGAATCAAAAAGTATTAGTTACTGGCTCTACTGGCTTTATCGGAAGTCATATTGCTGATGAATTACTCAGAAGAGGCTATCAAGTTCGATGCACAATCCGAAAAACCAGTAACTTGCAATGGTTGAAGGATAAACCTATTGAACTTATCGAAACTTCCTTCAATAATTTGGAACAGATAAAGAAAGCCGTTGATGGAGTTGATTATATCATCCATAACGCTGGTGCCATAGCTGCTAAAAGTGAAGAAGATTTTATGAACAGTAATTTTACTGCAACAAAAAATCTTTTGGACATAGCTATTGAACTTGCTCCTAACCTTAAAAAGTTTATTTTCATCAGTAGCCAGACTGTTTCGGGACCAGCCAGTACTTTTGATAAACCTGTAAGAGAAAAAGATGGTTTTAATCCTTTAAGCCCTTATGCTCGTAGCAAAAAAGCTGCTGAAGAATATGTTCTAAGTAAAAAAGAGAACTTTCCAATTCTTATTCTTAGACCTTCGGCAGTATATGGACCCAGAGACCCCGCAATTCTTGAGATTTTTCAGATGGTGAATAAAGGTCTTGTTACTCTTATAGGTTTTAAACCCCATCATATTAACTTAATTCATTCGACAGATCTGGTTAAGGCAATAGCTGATGCTATGGAGAGTAATAAAACAACCGGTAACATATACTTTCTTGCCTCCGAAGAGGCTTATTCTTGGGACCAGATTATGAACATTTTGAAGAAACATTTGAATAAAAAATTTCTTCTTAAATTAAAAATTCCACATTTTCTTGTTCTTGGCATAGGTCTTTTATCGGGCTTCTTTGGTAAATTTTCAAAAAAGCCACCAATTTTCTACTATGAAAAAGCTGTGGAATTCATTCAGGAATATTGGATTTGTTCAGTCGAAAAGGCACAAAAGGATTTTAATTTTAAAACAAATATCCCTCTTGAGGATGGTCTAAAAGAAACAATAGATTGGTATAAAGCAAATAATTGGCTTAAATAAATTAAATTTTCTATGTTCAGGCTGAAACGTTTTCTGATTTTATTGCTAAGTTTGGCTGTTATATTTGCAGCCTTTTTTTTCTTTGCGATAAAATTAGCATATATATCCCTTCCCTCAGATTATATCGAAGAAAAGGTAAGTAACATCAAAGATACAATAAAAGTCTATACCAATCAATATGGAATTCCACATATCATAGCCAAAAATGAGAGAGATGTTTTTTTTATGATGGGCTATCAACATGCTCTTGACCGTCTCTGGCAGATGGAATTGTATCGAAGAATTTCACAAGGTTCTCTCGCTGAATTATTAGGTCCTGATAAACTCGATATTGACAGGTTTTATCGCTTAATGCAATTCAAAAAAATAGCTAAAAAAATTTGGTCTCAGATGGACAAAGACACAAGGCTAATGCTTCAATCATATTCTGAAGGTGTTAATTATTTTATTGAAGAAAACAAAAATAAATTACCACTCGAATTTAATACCTTAAACTTTGTGCCCGAAAAATGGGAACCGATTCATTCGATTATTGTTCAAAGATTTCTTGCTTTTGAACAAAGTGTTGCTTTTTCTATGGATATAACAATGAGCCAGATTGCATTACGGCTTGGAATGAAAGAGGCTCAGGAATTGATTCCAAATTTTGAAATATTGAAGAATAATGATACATCAATAGCTAAAACAATTAATCAAAGCCAAAAAGTGAATAGCAATCAGTCAAATAATACATCATTTTCTAAGCATTTAGCTGAATTGCTGTCTGACATTTCTTTGACACTCAAGAAAAAAGATAAAATATTAAACAAAGAGGTATTAGCTGGGGGCAGCAATACATGGGTTACAAGAAAAATTGACAGTATAAACAATAATTTGATTCTGGCAAATGACCCTCATTTGAAACTTGGGCTTCCTTCATATTGGTATCAAATTCATGTTACCTGCCCGAGTTTTAATGTTACCGGTATGTCAATTCCCGGAATGCCTTTGGTTCTGGTTGGACGAAACGATTTTATCTCTTGGGGTATGACATCATCAATGGTTGATGATTGTGATTTTTTTGTTGAAATGGTAGATTCAGCTGATAGTGACTATTATTATTTAAATGGAGTAAAAAAAGCTTTCAACTACCTTAAAGATACTATTAAAATTAGAGGAGAGGAATCTTTGAAATACTACCTTAGGGAAACAGAAAGATCTGCTGTAATCTCTGACGCTTATGCGAAATTTGAACCAAAGAACCTTTTCTGGTCTAATTGTATTTCATTTTCATGGACAGGACAATATCCAAGTAACGAATTCAAAGCTATGTATTTAGTAAATAAGGCAAAAAATAAAAATGAATTTGAAAATGCATTGTCACTATGGGCTACTCCTGGAATTATTTTCTCTTATGCAGATAAGCAGGGAAATTATGGTCTAAAATCAGCTGTCAAACTTCCTTCAAGAAACTTAACAAATCCAGTTTTCATAAATGAAGGATGGAAGCAAGGAAAAACATGGTCAGCAGAATTATCCAACGAGTCAGTTCCTTCGTATTTTAACCCCCAAAATAAATTTGTTGTTGCAGCCAATAACAAAATGGATTTTAATTATTTATCTTATTTCTCGAGTTATTATGGATTGAATAAACGTGCTGAAAGAATAAGCGAAATACTTACTCAGCACAAGGAATATTATGCAAGAGATGCTCAAATCATGCAAATGGATTTACTATCTCTTTATGCCAAAGAATTTCTTGAGCTAACAATTCCATACCTCGAGAGAAATTATAAGTTTCTTAATGTAACCGAAAAAGAAGGATTAAATAAATTAAAAAAATGGGATCTTATTCTTTCACCTATTAGCACATCTGCCAGCATATATACAAAATTTTTTGAAAAAGTGATTTATAATACTTTTTCTGATGAGCTAAAGGAAAATCTCTTTTATGACTACACTTCATTTTCTGCCTTTCCTGCGGGTAAAATTCTTGAATTATTAAGAGCAACTGATTCGACCTTGCATTGGTTTGACGATAAGAGAACAAAACCTGTCGAAAATAAAGAGCAAATAATAATGATTAGTTATAATGAAGCCATAGAAGCATTGAAAGCACTTTATGATTCCGACAATCCAAATTTATGGAAGTATGGAGAAAATCATCAGCTCATTTTAAAACATTTTTTAAGCGGTAACTTGCTTTTGAAACCAACTCTTGAAATTGGTCCTTTCCAATTAGGCGGCGATTTTAGCACAATCAACGTACTTTCTGGAAATATTTCAAATCCAAAGGATATCAATTTTGGGGCTTCGATGAGATTTATCACAGACATGGAAGAAAATTATATTTATTTTATTTTGCCCGGTGGAAGCTCTGGCGACCCTGTCAGTCCTAACTTCCTTAATCAGGTTCAACTCTGGCTCAATGGAGGTTTCATCAGAATAGGAACAAACCCCAAACCAGACAAGGAGTTTATATTAAAAATTTTATTTAAACCAAGATAAATATTCTATTTCATGCATATAAAAGCAGCCATCCTGCCAGAATTTTCTTTATCCCTTCTATAAGAATGTAAATCAATATTATCAATTGTGCAAAGATTTGAACATTCTATGTTTTCGGGTTTAACCCCAGCATCATTCAATTGATGAAGTATCATCTTTTGATTATCATAATAAAGTTTATTATCAATCTTATAAATAACTTCCGATGGGAAGAATTGCAAGAATTCGACCCCGACTTCGTAATTTTTTGCTGACGCCATCGGTGATAAATATACCATCATAGAAGATGGCTGGGCTTGATATTGTTTTTGTAGCATTTTTATAGTTTTTCCAACAATATTTTCTTTTGACCCTTTCCAACCTGAGTGAATTGCTGCAATACATTGAACATTAGGTTCATAAATCAAAACTCCTCCACAGTCAGCAATTTTCACAAATAAGACAAAATTCTTCTTGTTTGTAATTAAAGCATCTGCAGCTTCAATCTTTTGAGTGTATTCAGCAATAACAATTCTGTCGCTATGAATTTGGTGATTGAAACGAAGATTTGAAACCTCAACACCGATAAAGTTCGAAAATACAAGCAGATTTTTTTTGAATTCTTCCTCTGAAATTCCGACATGGCTTAGGGTAAATCCCCGAGGTGGAAATAACTCAAGGTTCCTTTTGGTTACACCTGAAATTATTATGTCTTCAGGAAATATATCTGGTTTTATTATTTCAACACTGTTCATTTTCAATTCAAATTAATTTGGGAATATGTTCATTCAGGTTTAGTATTTTTTTAATCAATCTTACATCCTGATTATTTAATTCTATCGTTTTGACATGTTTAATTTTTTTTATTTTATCAATGATTGAAGACCCTGCAAGTCCATTATGTGCAATAATAAAATCCTTGTCGGAAGACCTAATATATTTTGTCAACCCGGAATCATAAGCATATTTCTGATGAGGTTTTCTGTCAATGATAATTACAATTTTTTCCTGATACAAATCATCTGATATCAAAAGGACATATTTATCTCTTGGAATTATTTTGAACTCCGCCTCTGGCAATATTAAATAGTAAGAAAATAAGAAAATTAATACCGAAACAACTAACCTGAAAACGAACTGTTTTATATTCCTGCAAGAAATAAGATAAAGCGTAATCAGGGAAAGTAATGCAATCATCCAAAAGTTCTCGAGATTCTTCCAATAAGCAAATAGCAATGAAATTGAAAACCTATTGATTTCTTCTGATAAATTCAACAGGAAAGTCGTCGTTAAAGCATATATTTCTGCGATTTGTATGTTGATAAAAGACAAAGCAATAGATATTACTCCGAATATCAATGACAAACTCATAAGTGGAACTACTACTAAATTTGAAATTGGTGAAACAACTGAATAGACACCGAAATAGTAGGCTACAATTGGTGATACAATAATCGAAGCAGAAATAGTTAAGGCAAATGATGATAAAATTTTATTAATTAATTTATTTTCGGATTTAATTAATCTATCAAAAAAATTTTTTATAGCTTTAAAAAAAAGGATAATCCCTCCTATAGCAGCAAAAGACATCTGAAATCCAGCAGAATAGATAAACGAAGGTTTGATTATAACAAGAATAAAAAAGACAAATAACATTAAATTTAATGGATATATTTGTCTTTCAATTGTAATAAGAAAAACCACAAGAATGCTCATAAAACCTGCTCTGATAGCTGATTCATGCATCCCTGAAATGATAACATAGCTTATTGTCAGAACAGAAAATATAATAAATTTAAGCCATTTTTGCCTGATAAAAGACAATAGAAAAAATATAAAAAAAGCTATAATTCCTACATGCAAACCACTAACAGCGAGTAAATGGGCTGTTCCCGATAATGAGAAAACTTCCTTCAATTCATTGCTTATAAGGGATTTATCACCAAGAATCATTGCATTAATAACTGCTTCGGGATTATCCCTGAAAAGAATGGAAATTTTATTGCTTATTTTTTCTTTTATGTCTTTAAAAAAATCATTTTCCTCCTGTATATCAACTATTGAAATATCCTGAATTCGGGCTCTGCCGACCCACTGAACTCCCAGAGATGAACAGTAAAGAGCTTCATCAAAATCTTCTTTCAGAATTCTCTTAGATGGTAATCTCGCATTGAGTTTCGCCGTTATGACATATCCATTTTTAAGATTATACTCACCTGTTTTATCACCATAAATATTGAGCAGAATACTTGTTCTTTTAATCTCAGGAAGAAATTTTGTATCAATATTGCCTTTGAGTATAATTCTTGCTTTGTTTGAATCATATCTTAATATTTCTGAGATTTTTCCATCAAATATAGCCGGGAATTCGCCGATAATTTTATCTGGTGCTGGTGATTTTATGTTTTCTATCTGATTGGCAAACCAAAATCCAATCGAGAAACAAATGATAATTAATGAAAGGAAATTTTGCTTAAAATATAAAAGCGTTATTCCAACAATCAAACTGGAAATTAATATATAAAAAATATATTTGGATGGTAATGCTAATAATGTTGAAATGAAATAGCCTATAGTACAAAGAATAATTATTCTAAGTACAGGAATTTGACTAATCCTTTCAATCATATTTTTTGGTGATAAACTAATAAATTTACTATTTCGTAGAACTCAATTTAATTATTTTCAATAAAATAAACTTACACATGTGTGGAATAGTTGGATATATCGGAAGAAATAAAGCAATAAACGTTTTAATTGATGGACTCGAAAGACTTGAATACAGGGGGTATGATTCAGCTGGTATAACAGTTCTTGAGAACAACCAGTTATTTACCCGTAAAAAAGCAGGCAAGGTCGCAGATTTAAAAACATTACTTGAAGGTAATGACTTAAAAGCAAATATTGGAATAGCACATACAAGATGGGCTACACACGGCGAACCTAATGATATTAATGCTCATCCTCACTCTGATAATTCAGGCAATATTGTCATAGTTCACAACGGGATTATTGAAAATTACAAAGCAATAAAGAAGAACCTCTCGGACAAAGGTTATTTCTTCCGTTCAGAAACTGACTCAGAAATATTAGCTGTTTTCATCAGCTATATTTATGACAAAGTTCATGATTTAGAGGAATCTGTTCGGCTGGCATTATCAGAAGTTGACGGAACCTTTGGTCTGGTTGTTTTATCTACTTATGAACCTGACAAAATAATAGCCGCAAGACGTGGTAGTCCTATGGTTTGCGGTGTAGGTGAAAACGAATTTATCCTTGCATCAGATACCTCTGCAATTATTAAACACACAAGAAATGTGATTTACCTTTCTGATAATGAGATGATTACAATATCATATGATGGCATCAGAACAAAAACAATAGATAATGAAATCACTAATAATGAAATTCAACATATTGATTTTGACATCAGTCAGATTGAAAAGGGCGGCTTTGAGCATTTTATGTTGAAAGAGATTTACGAACAGCCACAAACAGTTCAGGATGCTTTCAGGGGCAGATTGCAGGTTAATGAAGGCACTGTGAGGTTAGGTGGACTTAGACCCGTTGCAGATGTATTAAAAAATGCCAAAAGAATAATTTTTACTGCTTGCGGAACTTCGTGGCATTCGGCTCTTGTTGGTGAGTATATTATCGAGAATTTATGTAATATTTCTGTTGAAGTTGAATATGCTTCGGAATTCAGATATCGAAATCCTGTGATATATCCTGATGATGTCGTTATTGCAATCTCACAAAGCGGGGAAACAGCCGACACATTAGCAGCTTTAAGAGAGGCTAAGAAAAAATCGGCTACTGTATTAGGTGTTGTAAATGTTGTTGGTAGTTCAATTGCCCGTGATACCGATGCAGGGGTTTATATCCACGCAGGACCTGAAATTGGAGTTGCCTCAACCAAGGCTTTTACGTCTCAGTTAACCGTATTGATACTCATAGCGATTTATATAGGCAGGATGAGAGGTATCACACTCCCCGACGGCTTAAAAATTACGAAAGCTCTCAGTGAATTACCAAAAAAAATCGAAGAGGTTCTCAATACCGCAGATGAAATTAAAGCCATTGCAAAGGAATATTGCAAAGCCAGGAACTTTCTTTATCTCGGAAGGGGTTATAATTTCCCTGTTGCTTTGGAAGGAGCCCTCAAACTTAAAGAAATTTCCTATATTCATGCCGAAGGCTATCCCGCTGCAGAAATGAAGCATGGTCCGATTGCCTTGATTGATGAAAATATGCCTGTTGTTTTCATTGCAACTAAGGATGAAATTTACGACAAAGTAATTTCAAATATTGAAGAAGTAAAAGCTCGAAAAGGAAAGGTGATTGCTATTGCAACTGAAGGAGATGAGCAAATTAAGGAATATGCTAATCATGTGATCTATATTCCCGAAACACTGCCTATGCTTACTCCAATTCTCTCGGTTATACCACTTCAATTACTTGCTTATTATATAGCTGTTGAACTTGGCTGCAATGTAGATCAACCGAGAAATCTGGCTAAAAGTGTTACAGTTGAATAGTCAGAGCTAAACGAGTATATCGGAAAGTTCAATCAGATAATCTCTGAGAGGTTTTTTCCTCATCCATGTTTCTTCGAATGGAGTGAGGACTATTTGATTATTGATTTCTCCAACCATTACATCAGTTTTTCCATCTAATAGAGCTTTGACTGCTTCAACCCCCAGACGGCTTGCAAGAACTCTGTCCCTGACGGTCGGGCTTCCTCCACGTTGAATATGACCCAAAATGGTTACATGGGAGGCTATGTCATATTTTTCTTTCAGGATTAAACTTAGCTGATGAGCATCTCCAAGCTCATCGCCTTCTCCAACGATAACTATTGTTCGTTTATTTTTTCCATTTTCCAGAATTCTCTGGTAAAGAATATCAGTATTTGTAACAGTTTCCGGAACCGCGATAAATTCAGCACCGCAGGAAACGCCAACATCCATAGCAATGAATCCGGCATGCCTCCCCATTACCTCAATAATAAAGACCCTTCCATGAGATTCTGCAGTATCTCTTATTTTATCAATTGCCTCAGCACATGTATTTATGGCAGTATCATATCCGATTGTATATTCAGTTCCGAATAGATCATTATCTATTGTTCCTGGAGTTCCAACAACAGGAAACTTATGTTCAACCCAAAGAGCATGAGCCCCATGAAATGTTCCATCTCCGCCACAGGTAACAAGCCCATCAATACCAGCATTTCTAAGTTTATTTAATGCAGCCATCCTGCCACCGGCTTGCATAAACTCTTTTGAGCGACTGGTTTTAAGAATCGTGCCACCCTTTGAGATAATATTAGCTGTTTGAGCTGTATCGAGTTTGATAAAATTCCCTTCAATCAAGCCAGAATATCCTCCAATAACTCCATATACTTCCAGACCATAATGTCTGCCAGCTCTAACGACTGCTCTTACGTTTGCATTCATTCCGGGTGCATCACCACCACTGGTTAATACTGCTATCCTTTTCATAATTAACCTCTGAGATTTTTACTGATTTTTCTACTAAATTACAATTTTTTTTAATTTAATTAATCGCCTTTTTCTAATTATAATTAACAAATCATATCAGGTATTAATTTTTTCTTTTTAAACAAATAGGATAATAATTCATAAAATTTTTTGATAATGAATCTTTTACTTTTGGTATAATTTATGCTAATTTAAAGAGTTGAATTTATTCATAATTATTATTATTTGGATATGACTAAAAATATAAATCCATTTTTTCTTTTTATTTTAGGAATTTTTCTGTTCATTACTACATCAAACAGTTATTCGCAGGTTTTTCATTCAAGCCCTGCTAACAGGTTATATCCAGAACAAAATCCACAAGCTACAAGGCAACAAATTTACCCTTCGAAAAATCAGGATGTCAGTCAATTCAAAATTAAGTGGGCAAATGCAAAAATTCATGGCAATTTGAAACCATTGATTGGTAATATTATTAATAATCCTAAAATTCATTCTGACTATTTATACGCTCCAAATGAGATTACTGCGGTAGTCTCAGGAAAAATTCTTGTTGTTGATGCAATGGGAAGGGAACGAACCGAGAATTCATTTCCTATACCTTATATCAAAGATGTTTCTGTGCTTTTCGATACTCTATCCTTTGGTTTAAGCTATAATGTTACTGCTCCACTTGTTCTTGGAATTGAAACAATGGAATTCGAAAATATCAGAGATTCTCTTGTTTACTGCTATATAGCAGGCTTCGATCAATTTGCCGATTCCATAGCTATTATCAGGAGGTTAGCAGTGGATTTGAGGAAGTATAAACCAAATACATTTGCAGGTCTAAAACCGATTTTTGGAAAGAAATCCGGTTCAAATCTGATTATTTACGGAATAATTAATATGTCAAAACCTGATTTGAATTTTACACCACTTACGGAAAATAAATTTCTGAGAGGTTTATTACAATTCAATACAAGTCTTGATTTATATAATTATCCAATGCCTGATATCGGGGATGATACGACGACAAGATTTTTAGTTGGTCCGGAAGTAAACTTCGACCAGCCTTCTATGACTAATATTGGAAATATCAAAACAGCTTTGCTATTCCCAAACTTTCCATCTCCTGATATAAATGAAAAAGTTGGTAATAAAATTTTATTAAATGACTCGACATCAGCCAATAAACCTTATTTAATGTCTGCAGATATTACCAGTTCAAAAATCGGAAGGGATATTGGTCCCAAAGATCTAAGTTCACTTCTGGACACTTTATCTAAAAGACCCCAAATAAGAACTTACTATCTGGATATTAAAGATCAATCAAAAAATACTGATAGCAGTTTTATTTTATTGTTAGAGGAATACACTGGACTTGATAGTTCCATTGGAGTCCCAAAAATTTACCTTTGCGACAGTCAGGGAAACATCTTAACTAATTCTTATCAACCACAAAATTTAAATCCTCCATTAATCGGGTTTAAAAATCATTACTGGTCAATTGCTAAAGGAAACGTGGACGGAAATGCCAATAATAGCTGGCTTCCTTATTATCCAAATAATAAAGGCAATGAATTAATAGTTACATATAGTTCCCCAAAACTGTCTGTGGCTGGTAACAAGTTATTGGTTTTAAGATATAACAGTCAGAACAGAATACCAAAAACCACCCCTCCAGATTCTTATCTATTGCCATTCGACACAATTGCCACGCAAAAAATCAATGGATGGGTTGCAGTTGTTAATGATCTGGATGGTGCTTCTGATCAAAAAGATGAGATAGTCATAGTAGATGGATCTAATCTGAAGGTTCTTCGTATGAATGATTATTTTAGTAATGATTTTCGTTCTGGAAAACCCTTTTCAACTGTTTTTTCAACCGATTTTCCTAATGAGACTATTGCCGACGTAGCTGTCGCTGATATTGAAGGGGATGGTTTTAACGACCTGATTGTAACTACATTTAGTAAATTATATGTTATTGGCTCCATTAATAAAAATACAATCCAGCTAACTGCTCCAAAATATACAGATGACCGCCCTGCAGTTTATTGCAACGGTGATATAATTCAAATCAGATGGAAAAATATAATCAGAAATTATGGGAAAGTAAATATTGGATTTCAGGAATATAGTGATGGTAAACCTATCAATAAAATGATTGAAATCGCTGAAAATATTGATAACTCCGGTGATTTCGGTTCATATGATTATAAAGTTAATGAATTACTAATTGGCAAAGAAGGAAAATTAATCGTTTATAGAGCTGATCATGCCAACGTAATAAATGATTCCTCCTCGTTAATTAAAATATCTACCCCTTTTGTTACATTGAATGATTTCGGAACGAAGCCTATAGTTTCAGGTCAGTCAATTATGTTGAACGGAACACATCAATGTATAGATTCTGCAAATATTGAATATTCTATTGACAGCTTAAACTGGATAAGTTTTCAAAGATTGCTGATGGACTCCGATGGCTTGTTTGAGAATCAAATCAACATTCCTTGTCTTGATATTTTTGATTGCTCCAGCAATACTAAAAATAATAACTTATTTATAAGAATTGTTGCAAAAAGCAGTAATATCACAATTATTTCTGACACTATAAGTTCTTCACTTTTACCAGCACAATTTCCAGTTCAATTAGAACCAAACAATGAATTATGTTGTGATTATAAATTTTTCTGGGACAAAAATGATATAGAGTTTCCTTGTGATAGCGTTTCGATTCTTGTTTCGAATGATTATGGACAAACTTACAATCAGGTAGCAAAAAAATCAATTGATGACGAAAAATATATCTGGCAAGCTCGAAGTGATTATCCCGATGACTTGATATTTCGATTTTGTTGCGAGAATTCGTGTTTGCAAAAGGACACAACTCTACTGAATTCAAAACCAAAATTTATAATAATGGTGGCTCCAAATCCTTTTGAACCGCCAGCAGAAGAATTAGAAATTGTTTATATACTGAAAAAAGAATCAAATTTATCAATCAAAATTTATGATCAAAATAACAGATTGGTAGCCGAACCGGTAAAAAATGTTTTAAGAATGCCAAATATAGCTTATTGCGATAGATGGAAAGGTGAAAATCACGCCGGAATGTTGGTTTCTAATGGTCTTTATTATATTAGCCTTGAATTATCAGACGGAACAAAAGAAATCCATCCTGTTTTTATCGGAAAATAAAAATATAAAAGAAATTAACATTGATTAATTAATAATTAATTATTATATTTATTTTTTATTTTTATTCCATCTGGGAGAAAATAATTATGAGAATTTTAGTTGTCGAAGATGAGCGAAAAGTTGCAAGTTTTATCAAAAATGGACTGGAAGAAGAAAGATATATAGTTGAAACAGCCTCAGACGGCAAGACAGGACTCGAAATGGCAATGAACAATCAGTTTGATGCTATCCTGCTTGATGTTATGCTTCCGGGGATGGATGGATTCAAAGTACTTAACGAATTAAGAAATGCCGGAATTTCCACTCCAATTATGATGCTTACTGCAAGGGGAACCACAGAAGACAGAGTTCAGGGGCTTGACCTTGGGGCTGATGATTATTTACCAAAACCTTTTAGCTTCGAAGAATTAGCCGCAAGACTTCGTTCAATCCTCAGGCGATCGAGCACCGAAAAGTCAACCAAACTGAAATGCGGCGATTTGCTTCTGGACACAATTTCTCATGTTGCATATCGCTTCGGAAAAGAAATTGAATTGACAACTAAAGAGTATGCCCTTCTTGAATATCTTATCAGGAATAAAAACAGAATACTAAGTAGAAGCACAATTACACAGCACGTTTGGAAACATAATTTTGACCCCGAATCCAATATAATTGATGTTTATATTAAACGATTAAGAGCTAAAATTGAACGTGAAGATGGAACAAAACCCTTGATTCAAAGTATCAGGGGAGTTGGTTACCGAATGCGAGACCTTCCGCAGGATGATGAATCAACAGTAGATGTTTAATATGGATACTCTCCAGAAACTGATTTTACAGATTGATAATAATCTACCTGTCATTCAGCAAGGTTTTGATTTCTATCAAAATCAATTTTTCAAACAAAAGCCTCCTGAATTTTTCTGCCTTGAACTTAATGGCGAAGCAGGTGAACTGGCAAATTTAGAGAAAAAGGTATGGAAGGGCAGAACTATTTCTGAAGATGATCTTGCTGATGAAGCAGCAGATGTTTTCATTGCATTAATAAATTATTGCAATTCGAGAAACATAAATTTGGCTAGCTCGCTTATAAAAAAACTTAAGATAATCGAAGAAATCAGACTTCGCAGGAAAGAACAGGGTCTGGATTACTAATGAAAAAAGGGTCTTGAACCTCAGACCCTAACAATTTTACACAAAGAAAAATTCTAAATTTTTATCTGATTTCTTTGTGAATTGTGTGCCTTCTTAAAAAAGGATTATATTTTTTAATTTCCAATCTTTCCTGAGTATTATTTTTATTTTTTGTTGTTGTATAACGAGAGGCTGGTTTGCCTTCTTTTTTAGCCTCTGTGCACTCCAAAGTTATTATTACTCTTGTTTCTTTCTTTGCCATATTTGATCCAAAAAAAATTAGGACTACAAAAATAGCAATATTTTTTAAAATTACAAAATTTATTTAAAAAGATAAAGAATATCCTGATTTTTCAAATTTGCCTGAGCCGCAGATGCATTCACTTTGAAAAATGGGGATTTAAAATAACCAAGCTCAATCAATGCTTCTTCGAAAGATTCAATCGGAGCATTTGCAGATTTACTAAGAGGATGACTATTGTCCATCTGTATATTATTCTCCAGATGCTCTAATGTTTTGAGCAATGGTTCAAGATTAGCTCCTGTCTCCTTTTTTTCTGTTTCAATAACTTTATTTTTATCAACTTTTGTTGGTTTATCAATGATTATACTCTGATAATCAATATCATTAATTTGAGTATTGTTAATTTTTTGAACTCTCATAAAATCCTTTCAATAAATTTACAATTGATATAATACAATTAACATACCAACTTATAAAATATAAAATATGAATTTTGAAAAAAAATATTATTGTTTTTTAATAAAAATGTTTATATTTAGCACAGGTTAATTTAATTATTTATTAAAATATGAATTTATAATAATTATAGGTGAGCTTATGCTAAAATTCTTACTATTTATTCCCTTTTTGTTATTTTTAATTATTAGTTGCGGACCAAGACCTGATGAACTTTCAACTGCTGAAATAGCAAAAGAAAAAGAAGAAATTATTGCTACTATTAAAGCCTTCAACAAAGCAATGGAGCAGGAAAGATTCGAAGGATTAGTGCCATATCTCTCTGAAGATGTTATATTTTTTGGAACTGACTCAAGCGAAATAATTAAATCACTGAGTGATTTCAAGAAAGCTATTACTGAACAGTTCAACGCAGTAGAAAACTTATCTTACGGCGAAATGTCTGATATATCGATACAAATGGACAGCCGTGGGACTCTCGCCTCAATTATTTTCGGAATTCCTACAACATACAAAATGGTTGGAGCTCCATCTCCGGAAAGTTATTTTTTCAGGGTTAACAGAACACTTAAGAAAGAAGGCGGTAAATGGGTTATTGTTAGTGGCATAGTTAGCATTGCCAGAACTGGCAGACCAATTCAATAGGAGCCTTGTTAAAGCGGAACTAATCCAACTCTTAACTACAAAAGTGAAAAGACTTTCAGGACTTTTCACTTTTTTTATTAATTAAAAAATATGTATTAATAATAATTCATAAATTTTTTATATTTTTAATTTTTTATTATTTACCTAAATAGTTATGAATGAAATATTAAATTACATTTCAAATAACGAAGATAGATTTCTAAATGAGCTAATCGAATTCTTAAGAATACCAAGCATCAGCAGCATTTCATCATATAAAGATTATATGACTCAGGCTGCCGAATGGCTTTCTGAAAATATGAAATCAGCAGGATTGAATAATGTCAGGATTATACCAACAGCAGGGCACTCAATCGTTTATGGAGAGTGGCTCGAAGCCGGAACCGAAGCTCCGACTGTCCTTGTGTATGGCCATTACGATGTTCAACCCGTTGACCCATTGAATTTATGGGAATTTCCACCTTTCGATCCTATTGTCAAAAATGGAAAAATATTTGCCCGAGGTAGTGCAGATGACAAAGGGCAGTTGTTTATTCATGTCAAAGCTGTGGAATCATACTTAAAAACAGTTGGAAAGCTCCCTGTTAATATAAAATTCCTTATAGAAGGCGAAGAAGAAGCCGGGAGCAACCATTTAGATGAATTCATAGAAAACAATCGTGAAATGCTACTTTGCGATACAGTTCTTATCTCAGATACAGAATGGTTTGCCGAAGGAAAACCTTCGATATGCTACTCATTGCGTGGCATTGCATTTGTCGAACTGACTATTACAGGACCAAATCGGGACCTTCATTCAGGAACTTATGGCGGAGGAATTGATAATCCTTTGAATGTTCTTTGTTGGATGATTTCAAAACTTAAAGATGATTATGGTAGAATAACCATACCCGGATTTTATGATGATGTTAGACCACTATCAAACGAAGAACGGGCAAATTTCAAAAAACTGCCATTTGATGAAGAGGAATATTGCAAAGATCTGGGTATTGCTATGGTCAATGGTGAAATCGGATTTACTACCCTCGAAAGAGTTTCTGCCCGACCGACTCTTGATCTAAACGGTATCTATGGAGGCTACACAGGTGAAGGTGCAAAAACTATTATTCCTTCGAAAGCTACAGCAAAAATTTCTATGAGATTGGTCCCCGACCAAAAGCCTGACGATATCATTAATAAAATTGAAAAACATTTAAAAAATCTTGCTCCACCAACTGTTAAAATCGAAATAAAAAAGCTACATGGTGGCAATCCTGTTCTGGTTCCATTGGACAGCAAAGGAATAAAATCTGCCGTAAAAGCTTTCCAAAGTGCTTTTGGCAAAGAGGTTCTATTCACAAGAGAGGGTGGTTCGATACCTATTGTATCAACATTTCTTGAAGTATTAAATGCCCCATCAGTATTGATGGGTATGGGTTTGCCGGGAGATAATATACATTCCCCAAATGAAAATTTTACTATTGAGAATTTCTTCGGCGGTATTAAAGTTTCTGCTCTGTTTCTGGATGAATTCGGCAAATAATATTTAATAAATAATGGATATTAGATTTATTGTTTTATAGTATTAAATTAAATAAGGAGCTATTATGGAAGATAAGAAATACGTCCCATTTGTCCCCCCTGATATGCCAATGGCAGAAATGACGATACGTGCATTAGTCATTGGATTAATTATGTCTGTTGTGCTTGGTGCTGCAAATGCTTATCTTGGTTTAAAAGCAGGAATGACTATAGCCGCTACCTATCCAGCAGCAGTTATAGGAATGGCATTCTTGAAAATTTTTAAGGGATCTATTCTTGAAGAAAACATAGCCAGAACTGTCGGTTCAATAGGAGAATCAGTAGCTGCGGGAGCCATATTTACCATACCAGCTTTTATAATTGCTGGTGTCTGGGATGGACAGAATTTCTGGTCAGTATCGAACTATCTTCAAACTTCAGCAGTATTGCTTGTAGGAGGTTTGTTTGGTATTCTTTTTATTACAATAATAAGAAGGGTGATGGTCGAGGATAGAGAGCTTCCTTTTCCTGAATCAGTTGCAGCTGCTGAAATTCATAAAGCTGGGAGAACGGGTTCAAGCGGTGCAAAATTCTTATTTTCAGCTATGGGTATTGGTGCCTTGATTCAAGTTTTAAAGCAAATAAAATTATTCGCTGCAAGTTGGTCGCATTATTTCCCATTTGCTACCGGCTCAATCAAAATCGGAGGAACCTCAATCGGAACAGGTGGCGGCTCAATAATCAGTACGCCAGGCGTTAGTCCTGCATATATGGGTGTTGGTTATATTATAGGACCAAATCTTGCCGCACTAAACTTTACAGGCGGTTTGCTTGCGTGGGGACTTTTCGTACCTGTTTTGATGTTTTTCATTGCTCCTGCCATCAACATTGACAATATAAATAAAGATAAATATTTTAATTCAGTTTTCATTGAAAAAATTATCGAAAACAAAAAAGCCAAAAATCCTGGTCTTTCCGATAGTGAATTATTTGACTTAGCTCAAAAAGAAAAGAATAAGATTCTAGTTCATTTGGAAAGTAATAAAGCTACAGAAGAAGAAGTATTGATTTATTCTTCAGCCCAGGTAGAAGCTGAAAGTAGATTCCAAAAAGCAAAATCTGAATACGAAAGTGGAAGTGAGTCAGAAATGGCAAATAGCTATAACGAAATGAATAATGAGTCTTGGGTTGAGGTCGGCGAGTCAACATGGAAAAATGTTGTTAGAAAAATTGCAATCGGTGGAATGCTAATGAGTGCTGCCTTCACATTGTGGAGAATGAGAAAAAGTTTGATTCAAGGCATTGGAAGAGCTGTCAGAGATACAAAAAAAGCCGCAGGTGGCACTGTTGCTGAGGACAGAACACAGCAGGATATGGATTTCAAGTGGGTGTTTATTTTAATTCTCCTGGCTTCGGTTGCTACTTTCTTTATTTATTATTGGTTTTCGGGAACCTTAATACCGGCTCTGATTGCTACAGTTGTAATGGTGATAGCTGGTTTCTTTTTTGCTGCAGTTTCTGGATATTTGGTTGGTTTGATAGGTTCAAGCAATAATCCAATAAGTGGTTTAACAATATCAACATTATTGATTGCAGCGGTACTAATGGTAATTCTCGGCACAAAAGGAGAAGCAGGAGTTCCGGCAGTTCTCGGTGTTGCGGCAGTTGTATGTGTTGCAGCTGCTGTCGCTGGTGAAATGCTTCAGGACTTGAAAGTCGGTCATATCATAGGTGGAACGCCATGGAAAATGCAGATCGGAGATATACTTGGTATTATTCTGGCTGCTGCTGTAATGTTTTTTCCGTTGCTCGTCCTACATCAAGGTGATATTCAGGAAAATGGCAATGGATCTTACACACCCGGAGTTACAGGTCTCGGTGGAAAAGAATATCCGGCTCCACAGGCATCATTGATGGCAATCCTTTCTCAGGGTATTCTTGGAGGCAGTATGGAATGGGGCTTGATTATTGTTGGAATTTTAATGGCAATCGGGTTTATTCTCGTTAAAGTTAAAAGTCCGATGCTTGTGTGTGTTGGTATGTATCTCCCGCTCGAAACCTCATTTGCTATCTTCATCGGCGGTTTGATAAAAGGCATACTCGATAAAGTTGTAGAAAAGAAAAAATTCAACGAGGCTCAACAAGCAAGAGTTGGTAATACCGGCGTCTTACTGGCCGCTGGTCTAATTGCAGGAGAAGCTTTAATTGGATTGCTTTTTGCTCTGTTTGCTGTTTTAGAATGGAAGATTCCAACATTATTTGATAATCCAACATTCTTTATTAGTTTGCTTGTATTTCTTGTAGTTGGCTGGATACTGGTCAGAACCCCTGTAAAAAATGCGGGTAGTCCTGACGAACCTGCACCGCCCGCTGCTATGGTTTAATATTCTTCTAATAACAAAAATTTAACAAGGGGTTTTTTAACCCCTTGTTTACAATTTAGACAAAATGAGTGATTATTTGTTTCTCCATCCAAAACAATGGTTCTCAAAGCCAAGACTTATTTGTGGCTTAATGACCGGGACTTCCATTGATTCAATTGATTCCGTTTTAGCTTCATTTTCAGTTGATATTTTCGGTAAGCATCAATTCACTTTGATTGAGCAGCATAAATCCGATATACCCGATAAAATAACAAAACTAATCCATAAAATTATCAAGTCAGACTCCAGTATATCGGAACTGTCATTTGTAAATTCGGAATTATCCAGATTATACGCTCATTCAGTCAAATCAATACTTAAAAGTGCTAATTTATCCCCTTTTGAGCTCGATGCGGTAGGTATTCATGGACAAACAGTCTGGCATGAACCTCAAATAAATATGGATGTTAATTCAATTTCAAAGGGACATACACTTCAGTTAGGTTCAGCCTCCTTTCTTGCAAATATTATTAATGTGCCTGTTGTTGGCGATTTTCGCACTGCAGACATAGCACTTGGCGGACAGGGTGCTCCCCTAGTTCCAATATTTGATTATAATTTTTTTGCAAGTAAAGTTGAAAATATTATAATGCTTAATATTGGTGGAATGGCTAATATAACTTATATACCAGCTAACTCAAGTGAAGATGAGGTAATAGCTTTCGACACCGGTCCCGGTAATGTTCTCATTGATACATTTATGCAGAAATATCTGAATCAACCTTATGATGATTTGGGTTTTCACGCCAGAAGCGGCAAAATAATTGAACCTTTGTTCGAAGTCCTAAAACAGAATGAATTTGTTCATAAAACTCCACCCAAATCAACAGGCAGGGAACTCTTTAACGAAGATTATATTTCTTCAATTATGAACTGGACAGGTCTTGAAAAATTTGATTATAATGATTTTATCTGTACTTTATCAGAATTTACCGCATGGAGTATTTACATAAATATAAAAAGATATACAAATTTCGGAGGTAAATTGATAGTTTCAGGTGGTGGCTCTCAAAACTTATTTATTATTGATAGGATAAAAGCGTATTTACCTGAAGTCGAATTATATTTAACAGATGATTTTGGAGTACCTTACGATGCGAAAGAAGCTTTATGCTTCGCTTATCTGGCATGGCGAACAATTGGTCGTTTGCATGGCAACATACCCTCAGCAACAGGAGCTCACCGCAAAGCAATATTAGGTGTTATTGCAATTCCTTAATCTGTTCTTTATAAAAAATTTAATGTAGATAAAAATAATTTATGAAACTTGTAACTTTATATATTATATTTGTGTTATAGAAAAATAAATCTGATTGTTTTTTTAATTATTATCAAGGATATTTTATGATTAATTTAAAACGCTTTACAAGCTTATTGATGATTTCAATCAGTTTCCTGTTTTGTATTCATCTCAGCTTTGCAGATTCCCCCAAAAAAGGACTTCTGGAGGAATTTACTAATGCATCTTGCGGACCTTGTGCTGCTTCAAATCCAACTTTTAAAAGTTACGTGAGTAATAATCTGGATGTATTAATACCAATAGTATTCCATCCTAATTTTCCCGGTTCCGACCCTTTTAATGCCGAGAACCCTACAATGCATAATGGAAGGACGAGTTATTATCAAGTTAATGGTGTTCCTCATTATGTTTTTCTTGGAACAGTTCGGGGTCATCCCGCAAGTATAGCAAATATTGGCTCCTCACTTGCTTCATTAAGAACTCAAATGTCTCCGATTACACTCAATGTAACAGAGACAAGGACTGGTTCAAACTCATCTGTTGATGTTGAAATTCACACTTCACAAGCATTATCAAACAAGAAGCTTAGAATTTGCGTGGTTGAACAAAATGTTGTTTTTTCAACACCACCGGGCTCTAACGGTGAAAAAGAATTTCCATGGGTTGTTAGAAAAATGTTGCCCGATCATAATGGAACAACTATTAATCTTGCAGCAGATGAAACTAAGAAATTTACACATACTTACACAATTCAGTCCGGTTGGGATAAAGCGAAAATTTATGTTGTCGCTTTTGTTCAGGATGATGCAACAAAAGAAGTATATCAGGCTGCTCAGAGTATGGTTACCGGCAAATTCGAAACAATCGCCGATAGGTTCCTCACATCTGCCAGAAATAATACTTTGACAAAGAAAATTACTTTAACAAATCCTAATAAATCAAGCCTTAAGTTTGATATTGTTGTTGACCCGACAAGCTTCCTCCCAACAGGATGGACAGCAACTGTCAGCCCAACATCAACAACGTTGGCAGCTAATGCTTCCACAGAATTGACTGTTACAGTGAAGACCAAAGATAACGCTGGTTTTGCCGCAATAATAATAAAAGCAACACCAAATACAAATTCGGCAAGTGCTCCCACAACGGCAGATTTTTATATCCTTACTGAGGACACCAAATATGCTTTATATTCGGGTTATAACCCATGGATTACACACTATATTAATGCCTTTGCTCAATTGGCAACATACAATAAGGATTTAGCTGTAATTCCCTACGCTACCGAAACTATTCAGGCATATCCACCGACTAACTTTGATGTAGCAATTTTCAGCACATCTTCATATTTTGGTGGCAATATTATAATCAATCCATTATCACAATCAATGCTGAACACGATTAATTCAATGATCAGCATGAGAAAGAACGTGTTAATTTTCTCGGATTGCACTGGATTTTATACTTATACCGCTCAATTTAATGCACCATGGGAATATAAAACATTTTTTACTGACATATTAGGAGTTAACTGGGTAAGAGCCGATCAAAGATACTCTGTGAATAACAACCAGATAAGTTTGCTTCGCTACAATGTTAACGGGATTGATGGAGACCCCGTCGGGATGAATATAATAGCCCCAAGCAATGCAAATCCGCAGAATGGTTATAATTTCTTCTCTGATATTTTCTCTATACCATCAAACAGCAAATCCACAGCTTGTTTCGTATATAATAATAAGCCATCTGATATTGCTGGATTTAAGTTTGATAATGGATTTGCAAAACTTATTTATTGCGGCTTTGATTTAGGAGCTTTCGATGATCAGGGTTCAAGGGCTAAATTGCTTTCGCAGGCAATGAAATGGTTAACCACGACTACTTCTTCTGGTGGTCCAAAAATTACTTTATCTAATTCAACATTGAATTTTGACAAGGTTCAGGTTGGCTCTTCCAAAGAAATGTCCTTCTCAATAAAAAATGATGGCGACAAAGATTTAATAATTTCAAAACTTTATAATGACCCCGATTACGACCCAGATGGTGTTTTTGAAATTACTGAGGGTGGCACAACTCCCGTAACAATAAAACCAGGACAACTGATTGCAGTTACAGTAAAATTCACCCCCAAGGCAGCCAAGAAATATGATGGTTCAATCTTTATCACTTCAAATGCTGAAAATGCCAAAGATGAAGTTGTCAATCTTATTGCCGAAGGTGCTCCCGGTGCTGGTGCTCAAATTTCTGCAAATAAACAAAAACTTGAATGGACTTCGCCTAAGGTTAAGCCCGGAAAATCTATGAATAAAGATGTAATTATTTTCAATAATGGCAGTGAAGATTTAGTTATTAGTGAAATCAAATTCACAAAAAATGATAACGAAGTATTTTCATTTGTTGATGGAAGCGAACCCGGGACTGTTCCAAAAGATGATAGCAGAACTATTACAGTCAAATTTAGCCCAACAGAGGAAAATAAAAAATACGAGGGAACAATTAGTATAACTTCAAATGCTAAAAACTTCCCAAGTTTCGAAATTCAATTGGTAGGTGAATCCGACGTCGCTTCTTCCGTTAGCGAGGCCGTTTCTGAGAATGGATTGTTTAAGATCAAAGCAACACCAAATCCAATATCTTTAATCGGTAAAATTGACTTCACACTTGGCGGATATACACCTAAGAATATTAACATTCAATTGATTGATATGAGTGGAAAAGTTATAAGTTCACTTTATGAACAAACAACTAACCCCGGAAATCATCAATTGGATATTAATGCCGAAAGTTTAAGCTCAGGTATTTATTTCATTTTAGCAAATATTGAGGGAACAAGGGTTAATTTACCCCTTATTATCAATAAGTAAATCTTGTGATTTCTTTTAATTTATTATTATTAATTCAGGGCGTCGAATCCATCTTCAACAAAAAGATGGATTCTTCCCCTTTTTAAATATCAAAGTTGGAATCCAAAAATGCTTTTTTAAATTAGTCTCAATTATTTAAAGGAGACAAATATGAAACTTAAAAATCTTCTCTTTTCTTTACTCTCTTTATTTATACCATTATTTTACTCGTTTTCCTGCGAATATATTTATTTCAATAATCTGGATGTTAAATACGGTCCCAGAGTATATGAAAATAATTTGATGGAATATTGCGGAATTGAAGTTGAATCTTTTCCTTTTGCTGATGAAATTCTTGATGTAATTAAAATAACAGACTACAAAGTTGCAATCTTTGCAATGGGTGAATATCCTTTAAGTGTAAGAACACCATCAGGCAAACACTATGTGATAGACAAAATCAAAATGATGATTGATTCAGGAAGAAGTGTGATGATTATTGCCAAAAATGGTCTATGGGGAGAATTTGATCCAAAATCACAAGTGAAACATCCTGAAGTCAATAATTTTCTTACAAATATTCTTGGTGTCGAATTTATTAAAAGGATGCCCGTTCACTACATTAGCGGTAATACAATTTATTTTCAGGGATATGTTGTTAGAGGGTCTCCAAAAGACCCAATTGGCAAAGCTGATGTCAGGTTCTGCAATCAGACTTATATACAAGGCTCAACCAAGCATACACCATTAGACACAGTTCTTTATGTTGATGTTTTTAAAACCAAAGACCCAAACAAATATTTTCCGGTAGATATTTTCACAAGGACACACCCGGCACCTTTGAATGACACATTACTCGGAATCAGAACTCAGGTTGGAAAATCAAAGATTGTTTTTTGGAGTTATGGATTTGAAAATATTGCAGGAAATATCTATCGTTACTCCATCATTGAAAGAGGTATGAAATGGTTAACCGAAGGAGAGCTTCAACCCGGTGCACAGATTCAATCTCTTGACGAAAATGTTGATTTTGGCTATGTTTATGTTGGTGATAGCTCCGAATCAACTGTTAGCTTTCGAAATATTGGCACTCAGGATTTGATAGTAAGTTCAATTGAAGTCGAAAATTTCAGCGGCAAAAATGCCTTCTCAATTATTGATGGGGGAAATCCCTTAACTCTCAAATCGGGAGAGGTTCACACCGTAACACTCCGATTCAAACCAAAAGAAAAGGGCTATTACGCTGATTTTTTAATCATTAAATCGAATTCTCAAACAGAGTCCGAAAAAGCAGTGAATCTTACCGGAAACGGAGATATCAGGTCTGGTGGGCTTATTTCCGTTAGTTTGACTGGTAATAAATTAGATTTTGGAAAAACCCCAATAGGAGAAAAAGTTTCCAGGTCCTTTGATATTATTAATTCAGGTAATGTTAATTTAAGCGTAGATAGTATGTTAATCTTCGATGATGCCGATCAAATTTTCTTTGGAGACGGAGTTACAAGTGCAAAAATCCCTCCCGGAGGAAAAAAATTAAAAGAAGTATATTTCCAGCCCAAAGAGGAAAAAATCTATAACGGCACACTAAGAATTTATTCTGATGCACTGAATTCCCCAGTATTTGAAATTCAACTGACTGGTGAGGGCACTTCCCCAAGTCAGGTTAATGATGATAATTATACCGATTTTTCATTCAATGTTATTTCTAACCCTATGACTGACAAATCTGAGATAATTATCAAATTAATTAAGCCTGCTTATTCACCTATAAAAATAAGTTTGGTTTCTTCAGATGGAAGATTAGTTTTTAATACGTCTGTTGAGCCAATAATTCAGGACGAAATAAAATTTCAGATAAACAAAGTATTAAGCAGCGGATTGTATTATATTACTATAGAAAACAACAATAAATTATATTCAAAACCAGTAATTCTATTAAAATAACATAGAGGAGAAAATGAAAAAGCAGTTACAATTTTTCATTATTATAATTTTAATTTTCCCCTTATTTATTGCTAAAGGAGAAGATAAAAAATACGATTTACAGGTGAATCCCTATAAATACATCCTTTTCAATAATTTTGACACAGAATTTGCAAACGAAGCTTATGGTAAATATTTCACCGATGAGGCTCATACAGACACTTACGCTAAATATGCGAAGGTGGCAAGTTTTTCATCTTCAACCTTCAGTCAATACAAAATAACCGACTATGATTTAGCAGTATTTCCACTTGGAGATTTGCCTTTGAATGCAAGTGTCGGGGGGCTTAACGTTTTGGAAAAAATCAGGGAGATGATAGCAGCAGGAAAGAACGTTATGATAACCGGGCGAAAATTCGTCTGGTATGCCTTCGACCCAGCAAGCAGCAATAAAAGCACAGAAGTCCAAAAATTTCTCACTGACACACTCGGCATTAAATACATCGGGGTTCTTCCATTCCACCAAATTCAGGGAAATACTATCATGTGGTGGTCATTCTGGGTTCGTGGAGATCTGGAATGCCAGATAGGAAAAAACATCGTTAAGTGGTGTAATATTGGTTTCAATGCTGGAGATGAAGTATGGTGGCCCCTCGCAAATTATTTAAGTGTTATTGTATTCGAGACAATGGACAGAAATAAATTTCAGCCTGTTGATCACATAATTAGAAAGAACAACGCTTATGCAACCGATACTTTAGTAGGAATTAAAGCTGAATGGGGTAAATCGAGAATTGCTGCATGGAGTATGGGTTTCGAAGGATTTGCAGGTGATATTCCGAGAGGTTCTCTCCTCTATCGTGCAATGGTATGGCTTCTGGGAAATATCCCTCCTGATGGTCCTGTTCTTTCAATTGAACCATTGAGAATTGATTTCGGGCATGTTCCTGTTGATTCAACAAGAGATATTGAATTAGAACTTAAAAGCATTGGAACGGAAAACCTGATAATTAAGGAAACATCATGGTGGGAAGAAGATGCTGCTTTCCAGATCGTTGACGGGGAGGTAAAAACCAATAAACCCGTTACACTTAAAAAAGGTCAGTCTCATAAAGTAGTGATTCGATTCACTCCTAAGGTTGATAAGCAATCTTACAGTGCTCAATTATCAATTTATACCAATTCTAATCCTGACTATAGATACGTTGATGTTGTAGGAACGGCAGGAAAAGGCAATCAGGGTCCAATAATCGCAACTAATTACGGCAAAAAGGTGGATTTTGGTAAGATCAAACAAAGCGATTTGAAAAAAGATATTGACTTATATATCCGTAATGACGGTGATATGGAACTCAATATCAATTATTTAAAAATTGAAGAGAATGATGACGATGCATTTAATTTTCATCAAGTTGTTAAGGTTCCAATATCTATAAAGCCAAAAGATTCTGTTAAAGTCATTGTAAGATTTTCCTATCGTCCGCAAGAAAGAGTATATAAAGGCTTGATAAAAATATCAAGCGATGCTTTCAACGAAAAAGATTTCTTTGTTGAACTTGAAGGTGAAGTGGTCTCAAGCCTATCTGCTGATAATGATGTTATGAGTTTTGATAATAATCTTTTTGAGATTTGGGCATCACCAAATCCATTCAATAATTCTTTCAATATCAATTACAAAGCAATAGAAAATCTCACGGAAATGGTTGAGTTTTCAATTTACGATTTATTTGGAAATCAGCAATATAATACCTTTGAAGCTATTTCAAAAGGTGAAGGTTCAATAAAGATTGATTTTAACTCAAGTCAGGGTTTATATTTTCTTGTAGCTCAATATAAAGGTGAAAGATATATTTTACCTTTAATTTCTCTTGAATAATTACTAATTCCATAAGAAATCAAGGGGCTGTCTCAATTTCAAGAGATAGCCTTTTTATTTTAAAAGGATACTTTAAAGATGGGGTTTAAAATTTTATGAATTATAGTCAGAAAGCATTTCTTTCCAGAATTCTTCGTTACCTGAAGAAGAGATTTGTCTGTTATTAATGAGCTTTTCAATATATTTGCCAAGAACATCGAATTCAAGATTCACCTGATCACCAGTTTTCAATAAATTAAGAGTCGTTTTGTTCCAAGTGTGCGGTATAATTGAGACCAGAAACCAGTCGTTATCGGTTCTTGCAGTTGTCAGGCTTACTCCATCCATACAAATTGAGCCTGAACTGATGACATATTTGCTGAATTCCTTAGGATATTTGATTTTAATCAGGATACCGGTTCTTTCTGGTTGGATAGATTGGACAGTTCCAACACAATCAACATGACCAAGAACAATATGACCGCCAAGCCTTTTATTTAAAGTTAATGCCCTTTCGAGATTTACTTTTTTTCCATTCCTGAAACCACCGAGTGTAGTCTTTCTCAAAGTTTCTTCTACAGCTTCAACCTCAAATAAATTATTTTTAACCTGAACAACTGTCTGACAAGCTCCGTTGATAGAGACTGAGTCGTCAATTGCCAGATCATTTATAATGTAACTTGATTTAACAGAAATTTTATAACCTCCACCAATAGAGGATATATTATAAATTTCACCAATTTCTTCTATTAAACCTGTAAACATATATCTCTAAGTATTAAAAAAAAGCCCCCGCTCATAAACGAGCGAGGGACTTTATTATTAATCAGTCAGCAAGATAATTATCTTACCAATGTCATCTTACTTGTTCTAACCTGATCACCGGCTATCAATCTTGTGATATATGTACCACTGGATACAAAGGAACCGGCTTCATTTCTACCATCCCAGTTGTAGATATGCTGTTTTGCAGGTAGATTACCATTGAATAATGTCTTAACAACATTTCCAAAGACATCAAGAATCTCAAGTTTAACATTGTCATCTGTTGGCAGATAGAATGAAATTTGAGTGCTTGTTGTAAATGGATTTGGTGAGTTAGGAGCTAAAGTTAGCTCTTCGACATTATCATATGTCAAGGTGATTATCTTGGAGAAGGTCTCGCAATTTTCGATACCGTCTCTGTCAACCTGTCTCAAACGATATTGGTAGGTAGTAAATGGAACCACTTCTTTGTCGAGGTAATTATATCTATTAACAACCGCAGAGTTTCCAACACCTTTAACAAAGCCAATTGAATTCCAATCTGTATCTTCTTTTGTTCCAACTCTTCTTTCAACATAGAAACCATAGTTATTATGCTCAGATGCAGTTTCCCAGAAGAGGTCAATACCGCCACTTCTCACCTGACCATCGAAGCTGGTAAGTTCAACAGGTATATCTGGGCAGATTTCGTATTCTGGGTTTGTACTATGAGTTCTATTGCCGAAGTATGGTCTAATCATTGGAATCCATGTTCCTCTGGATAGTGTAGCTGTATAATTATCAGCTGGTGAAATACCATAGTGATGTAAGTGAGCATAAGCAGGATTACCAATTGTTGGCATAAACTGAATCCATTGTCCGCTCTTTCTTGTATTTTCAAAGGCAAAGAAGTTATTATTAATCAAGTTTCCACTTGGATTAGTTCTTCTAAAGTCTTTTTCAATAACAAGATGATAACCGCTTCCTCCGACAGGACCAACTGCAGTAACTGGCGGTGGAATGTAAATACTTGTTGTTCTCATTCCAACTCTTGATTTCGACGCACCAAGCTCAAGACCAGTTTCACCCATTTGACCGATAGCCATCCAGTAACTTCCAGCGTTTAGAACAACAGGCCTTGGTAAATTAAATTGGACATATTCACCAAAGTGGAAGTCTCTTCTATCTTCGTCATAGCCACGTTGTCTGTAAATTAAAGTACCGGGGACAGGTGAACCGGGTTGTCCCTGATCTGTATACACTTCAAATGAAATATCATCTCCGGCTTGGTTTAATTCTCCAAAGTATGCCTTGTATCCTTTGATTGTGTCAGGTCTGGTCAATGTAAACTTAACAGCTATCTGACCGGAACCGCTACCACCAACATAACCTGCACCAAGTGTGTTTCCGTCATATCCGCCGGAAGGACCATATATAGAACCATTACCACCAGCAGCAAATCCATAAAGGTTCAAACCACGACCGGCAACTCCGGTGAATGAGTTATCAGGAACATCATTTCTCGGGTTTTGTGCTGGATCATAAGCGAAAACATCACCAAATCTTAAATCGAAGAAAGTGAATGTAGTATCGTTCAATGGTTCAATATCACCACCGGGAACGATTAAATTAGCAAGCATGAAATATCTTCCGGGACCTGTTTTTCTTGCATTCCAATCCGGCATAGCATATTCAAGAACTGTTCCGGGAGCAAGTCCGGGCAGTGGTTGAACACGGCAATAGATTGGATAGGGATCACCGGCATTACGATATATCATAACTTTTACAAGGAATGAAGGAGCATAAACACTTGTGTTATTGCTCATCTTGACTCTTATTGGAATCTTATCTGCCTGAGAAGCAGGTGCTATTGTGTAAGGCCATTGAGCTTTTACAACCGAAATCTCAAGGTCTGTAATTTCTGACGGGAATAATATCCTTACGTTATCAACAAAGAATGGGTCATCATCGTCAGGAATACAGGAAATACATTTCTTATTTCCTCCGAAACCTTGATTTCTTGAATATAGTTTCAATCTGAATCGGAAATTCTTGGCTCCGTCTTTTTCAGCTGATATGAAAGTATCAGGTATTGGAATAAAGATTTTCTTGTATTCATAGTCAATACCATCGTCATAAATATCAGGTCTCAAACCATTAAGGAAACCTGCAGTTGGCGGGGAAAGAGCAGAGTCTTTGTCGCCCTCGAGGAAACCTCTCATAGCACCACCAGCACCATAGAGAATATAAGCAGCCATATTAGTTACTGCTTTTGCTCCTCCACGTCTTGGATGGTTTCTCCAGCGTTTGTCTTCAACGTTAGTAATATATTGAATTCCGTTGGGGCTTGGTTGCATCAACTCAACAGCAAACTCATCGGGGAATGATGCAGCAGAACCAGCATAATTTGTCCAAACTGTAAATGGATCACCATTAACCACTGTTCTCGGTTCGCATGCTATTAACTGTTGATCGCTCCAGCCTCTGGGCCAATCAGGTTGATAAAGTGAACGTTGAACAGAAAGAGAAAGGACTGAATTGTATCGTCCAATCAAATTGATCGGGAACGAACGCAATTCATCACCGCCGTAGGAATTAGCAGGGGGTTCAGGGTCTCTGTTCATCCTTATTACTGGTGATTGAAGTTTGAATGTGCTAAAATTAGGATCCAAAAATGTGAAATCTTTATTATTAGTTGCTGAATATTCACCTCTTGGGGGTAAAGGATATTTTGACACTTCGTCGCCAGCCTGTACCTCAGCATTTATATTTACCCATTTCAAGGTTGAAGGCATTGGAGTTCTATTTACGATATGGAATGATGTAACATCATCGCTAAAATCATCCAATCTTTTCATAACAAAAAGTCTGACAAATGTCGTATCATCAAATGGCCATTCATCACCTAATCCCTCGTTGGTAATTGGGTTAGTTGGGTCAGCTATAATATAAGCTCTCATTCTTCCAATCTGATTAGCAACGAATTCGTTTGCTTCAAATGGCGGGAAGAGAATCTGAACATAGCCATAAGGTGGAATACCGTTATATCTCTGTGTTCCAGGGAATGCAAGGGGTGATGCGGAATAATTAGCACCAGATTTGGTAACATTGACGTATCTTACCCTTACGAACGGATCACCGGTACATTCCTGAGATAATGAATCTGGAAGAGCCAAACAGGTACTATCAATTGGAACCAAACGGTTATAAATAATTCTTCCGGAAGCTTCGTTGATAATTCTGAAACGTGCTCTGAATCTCAACTGCTGTGGTTGAAAATTCTTGCCTTGCGGTCCCTGAATGTTGTTGGTAAGGTTCTGAATCAAAGCAACAGGTTGAATGGCTCCGATTCTTTCTTCACCAGCAAGCAATTCATAGTTATTAACCTGTGAAGATGGTACTTGCTCTGAGAAATCCAAATCAGCATTTGGGTCGGATTTTCTAACACGATATTGAATGTCAACAACACGAACCGTATTTTTCCATTGTTTGAATTTAACGGCTAAATAGTTATGAGGATAAGTTGCCTGTGCATTTGCAAATTTCATGAAATAGTGTGTTGACTGATAGTATTCACTTGCCCATGGATAAACAGGAGCTGTTGTCTGACCATAATTAACGTGGCGGGCATATCCGAATACACCTGCTGTTGTATTATATCTGAAAACAGTATTTGCAGGAACGCCTCTTCCACTAACAACAGCAACACCTTCGAATCTTTCATAAATAATAGTAACACTACTATCTATTCTGTTCAATACAACCTGTGCCGAACCAGAAATATATTGAGGAACACCGGGACGGGCATCAGTTGGACCAGTATAATTTCCAAATGGTGTTGCAAGTGTTCTGTGAGGAGCAATATTAATGAAGTAAATTATCAGTTTATCTGCAGAATTTGAGCGTTTGAAATAGACTTTCCCAAAATCTTCTGCCTGATTGAGATCAGGATTGAACTGTGAAAGATGCATATCACCAAAGAACGGTGCAATCAAAGCTGATCTATTGGTCTGGAATGTTGCCTGATCAAGCGAACCGCCTCTTGTTCTGATGCCGGCAGTAGCAGAAGTCGGTGCATTAGCGAGAACTGAATACTGATAACCCCAGTTATCAGGTGTGTTGTCGGCTAAACCATCCCCAGATCTTCCTCTTGTGAACCAGTCCATGCTCATCGGGTCATAACAACTGGTTGCGCCGGGAAGAATAGCTTTCTGACCTGTTGCATCGTAAGTGTATCTTCTGTTGGTTAAAGCAATTATTCCATTTGTTGAAACATAAAAACTGTCATACCTTAAACCGTTGAAAATAAAGCTGAAACCTATTGGAATAGGTCCGGCAATAGCGTCATCGGTTGAATCAGTAGGACCTGTAAAGAAGTTCCCATCTGAGGCTGGATAAGCTGGGTTACGGAAAAACCTGAGACCTTCCTGTGGATTATCAATCCAGTATTGAGGGTCAACAAGTCTTGCACCCGGCAAAATTCTTCGCCATAGGTTGGGTTCTACTGTTGTATCAACGATTTCCGGTATAGGTCTCCAATAATCCGGAGCTTCGTCATCGCTGTCAACAAAGTAATAACCTGTGGAAACAGGTGGGCGATTTACAGGGTTTCCAATTTCCTGAAATGGCATTGGATAGCTTGTACCCTGATAAAATCCCGGAACTTCAAAAAGAAGACTTCTTCTTTGAAGTTCGTCGCCTACTTGCTTGCTATCATTTGCAAATGTTGTGCTTGTGTAGAACAACAATCCGCAAAGAGCAGCAATAAGTAGTAATTTCTTTTTCATAAGCACTCCTTGTGTTAATAAAAGCAATAAATTGAACATAAGTTAATTAGTATAATATATTAATTTCAAAAAAATATAATTTCCTATCTTTTAAATCTCCAGCCTTTATCTTCGTATTCAAAAATCCAGCCCACAACCTTTCCTTCATCTATATCTTCAAAGTTATCCCAGTAATCTGAATTATATGTGTAGCGAGAACTTGTTTCATCAGCAGAAATTTTTTCAGCTTGAGAGATAATATTATTAAATCTATCTATCCATAGTTGCATATTTGTCGGTCTTAAATCAATCCAACCCTTCTTGCACCAATAATTTAATAATTCTTCAGTAATTTCAACCAATTCGTCGGAACCAATATTAGGAACGATAAGATTTTTTCCTCTCAAGTATTTTGTCCCGTCTGGCAAAAGTATGCCCAAACCAATGGAGAGCATTTCACTTCTCAGAACATTATTTTTGCTGACTTCCTCAAAGGCTTCATCAGAGAGCTTTTCAGGAGAATAATTTCTAATATTTTTTATTTTCCCGACAACCAAATTTATAATGTGAGCTTCATAAAGCAACTTTGATAGTCTTGGTGGTCCTAATGCTTCGAAGGCAATACTATGATTATTATGTTGTTTCTCCAATTCATTTAGTTTTCTCAAGGCTTGATTGTGAAGCATACCTCCTCTGTACGTTGGTCCGAGAGAGAAACTATCAAGTCCTTGAATAATATCGTGGCCAGTATTTCCTCCAAGAATTTCGAATATAGTATAAACTGCAATATCTTCGGGGGTTACAACTTCCATCTGCCCTAAGGAACTTATGGCCTGAAATTCCCCTTTGGAAAAAATGCCATTTTCACCTGTATCGATGAAAACTGACTCATAATCTTTGTTTAAATCCTGAACGCCAGTCAAATCATCTTTGCGGAAGGGTTCGTTTATTGGCCTTGCGTCATTGATATTCATATCAACCAATCTGATTGGCTGGCCCTTGCGATAAACTTTGTCATAAGCAATTCTTTTCCAGGCTATAGCTGCTGTAGGTTTGATTTCTTTTACCAATGGTGCGTTTGGAGTGCGTGCCATTAAAAAAAGTAAAAGTGTTTGAGCCCCTGCAACGCTTGATTTTGCTAAAAGAACTCTCGATGGACTTTCCTCGCTGTGAGTATAGGGTATATTTAATCCCATACCGCCTGTTCCGCTGGTTCCAATCTTAAAATACATTCTCACGTTATTATCAACAAGGCTTCTGTAAACAAGCTGGACATGTCTTATCAACTGCGGCATGTAAATACTTGCAAGTAAACGTTCTACTGAATCTTCGTTGAGGTTGTTTTTTGTCAGATCGTTTCGAACTGCTCTCGAAGTATTATAAACATCCTGATAAGCAATTGCTGTAGCAGTATTAATACAGTCAATAACAATATCCGGTTTTGTTTCACTAACTAATTCATATATGGCTGAACCCTTCAGAATGCTATCGTCAAGTTCATCATATATATCATTGATAACAAGCTTTCGCAATTCCCGGTTGGCTAAAACATCTGACCAGTTTTTATCCTTAAACTCTGTGCGAGTAAAAATATTACCCCATTTCGGAATAAACATTTCGGGATTTTTGCTGCTATACTCTTTACGAAGAGCTTCGATTGCTTCCTTTGCTTCGCTTTCTCTTAATGACGAAATAATAATTGCCGATGGATTATGCTCCATAAGTTTATGGCAAATCGCTGAACCTACCAGCCCCCATCCACCAAGTACCAAGATTTTCTTATCTCTGATTTCCATAAAAAAATTTAATAAATATTTACAACAAATAAGTTAACAAGTTCTTAATTTACTAAATTCTTTGATTATAGCCAACAAAAATAGAGTTTTTTTTCTGCTGATTTAATTCTCCCAATTTTCAAATAACTTTTTTATATTTTGTCAATCTCAATATATTAAACACATGAAATGCAAAAAGGTCTCAAAAAAATTTTAATTTTTTTAATTTTTTTGAAATTTTATTGTGGTTGTTTCGCCGTAAGTATTATATAATACAAGGATATATAAGCCATTTTTCAAATTCACGAGATTTACAAAATTTTTTTCTCTAAAATCCATTATGGTGATAACTTTTTCACCAAGTAAATTATATATTTCTCCTTTCTTATAGAGCAAATGATTTTCTAAATCAAATTCAATATAAGACTCTGCTGGATTTGGTGATAGGATAAACTTAGTATTCTCACCATCAACAGATGTAACAATCGAAAATTTCAAAATTGTCCCATTTTCTCCGAATGCAAAAACATTTTGCAATCCATTATATTGATATGCTCTAAATCCCCTGATATTATTATTTGATGGAGTTTGAACATCAAACCAATAATTTCCCCCGTCAGTAGTTTGAAATATCATCCCCTTACGCTTTGCCGTAAATCCTATCTTATCATTTATGAATAATCCATTGAATAAATTATAACCGACTTCTCCCTGATAAACCTGATTCCAGCTTTTTCCACCATCATTAGTATGATATATTGCCTCCTGACCATGACCAATTCCGAAAATGAAACCAGTCTCAGGACTAAAAAAATGAAATCCGCTTATTGAGATTTGCTTATCTGACAAATCTGAATATAAATCCCATTTTTCCCCGGAATTATATGAAATGTAAATCTTATCTGAAAAGATTGAATTCTTGCCAGCTATTGAAAAATAATTTATTTCGTTTAGAAAAACAATATCCCGGAAAATATCGGTATTATTATCTGTTTTGGCATATTCCCAACTTTCCCCATCATCTTCCGAAAAGATAATTATGCCATTAAAACCAGTAACGAAGTATTTATTACTAAGATCTTTCCTTATCTTCATTGCTCCAAATGTCAAAGGCATCTTTTCGCCATCAAATTCATAAAAATTCCAGTTCTCACCATTGTCAAAAGAGTAATAAAAAACTCCACACATACATCTGGCTGAATATCCTACAATGAATATTTTTTCTGCAATAGCTTCAACTGAAAAAAAATAAAAACCCTTTATTTCCCTTAATTGCCAGTCTTTGCCACTATTTGTTGTCTTCAAAATAATGGAACGGGAAGAACTCCAACCAACAGCGTAAGCAGTATCATTATCTACAAAGCTTATATCGTAAATTGTCTCCTTCAGATTCAGTGATTTTGGGCTTATATCTACCCATTCGGACTTGAGATTATGTTTAGTAGCAAAAAAAACAGTTCCGGATATAAATAAATAAATTGTTATCTTTGAACAAAAATGAAAATTAAGGATAAATTTTTCTATCATCTTAACATAGTCAAAATAAGATTCGAAATTACTTATAGTATTTGATTTTTATACTTTTGTCGATATCCATTTTTTCTTGTATAAAATTCTAAGGCTAACAAAAGCAAAAACTAACTGACTAACCAAAATACCATACCAGATTCCCATATAACTCAATGATGTATAGTTTGAAAGAATAAAGCATACCGGTAATTGCACACCAAAGAAAATAAACAGAACAATTCTCAAGCTTCTGGCATAATCACCAGAACCGCTGATAACACGCAAAGAGACTATTCCAATAGCAAATGGTATATATGAAAAGACCGCTATTCTTAGATAAATAACAATTTCCTTGATTAATACAGAATCACTTATAAATATTGAAGTGAAATACTCACCTGCAAGAAATACGAGTATAATCAACACCACCAATAGAACAGTCAACTGCTTGATTGAAGACATGTGATACTTAAAAATTCTGTCAATTTTATTGGCTCCAAGGTTCTGACCTGTTATAATCTCTATAGCAGCACCCACTGCAAAAATAGACATAAACACAAACAAATCAACTCCTAAACCAAACATATAGGTAGTAAGAACGGTAACACCGAACATATTTGCAATGGATGTGAGTATAATTCTGTTAACACTGACTGCAATAAGCTGAAGAGTGGCAGGGACTCCAATTTTGATAATCTTTTTGAATATTAGATTATCAATTTTTAAAGATTTTAGTTCAAGTTCAATGGGAGCAAACTTTTTGAGAATAAAAAATAATGCAATCAAAAAGCCTAAATTCTGGGCAATAGCCGCTGCCAGACCTGCTCCGTAAATTTCCATTCTCGGGAAAGGACCTATTCCAAAAATTAAAAATGGGGCTATAATTGCATTCAGCACATTTGCAGTTATTAATATAGTCATCGGAAAAACAGAGTTCCCCGAAGCTCTCACAATGGCGTTTATATGAAAAATCAAAAAATTTGCCGGTATCCCAAATACAATCATTGATAAATATTGAACCGAAAGGACAAATACTTCCCCTTTGATGTTCATCAACTTCAGAATCAGTGGAGAAAAAAAGTAAAAAAATGTTGCCAAAATTATAGCAATTATTAACATTAGTAATAAAGATTGAGTAGCTGTGTGATTTGCTTTGCTTTTTTCTCCTTCGCCTATTCGCCTTGCAACAACAACACCTGACCCAATGGCAAAACCACTTGCTATTGAAAACAGGAAGAAAATTAACTGCTCGCATACTTTTAATGCGGCTATAGCTGTTGGACTCAAACGACTTACATAATACATATCAACCCATGTATAAAGGTTTTGTATTAAAAAGCTGAAAGCCAATGGTAAGGCAAACTTTCTAAGTGATGAATCTATCGGTCCTGATATTAGATTAACGCTTTTGCTCACTTTATAAAAAATAAATTTACTCTAATCAACTCAGTAAAATTACTTTTTTTGTTTATTTTAGCAAACTATTATTGAAATTTTATTAAAATGTTTTTAGCATAATTTAACAAACGTATTCTTAGAAGATGATTATTGACATAATAATAATAATCTCAATTACTATTCTAATTTCCCGAACAATCATATTTTCCCTTGGTTCTTATATTGAAAGAAACAAAAAAATTGATTTCTTCGGGGACAATGAATATCCAAAAGTTTCAGTTGTGGTTCCTGCAAGAAACGAAGAAGAGAACATCGAAAACTGCATTAATTCAATCTCTATCAATAATTATCCAATTGAAAATTTTGAAATTGTAGCTGTCAACGACCGCTCAACTGATAAGACAGGAGAAATTTTAACTGAACTATCCAAAAAAATTGAGAATCTTAAAGTAGTTAATATTGACGAAGCTCATCTACATATCAATCTCAAGGGCAAACCGGGTGCCTTACAGTCCGGGATTGATGAAGCAAATGGTGAGATTATCCTTATGACTGACGCCGATTGCAAAGTTGGACCCAACTGGATTAAAAAAATTTCCTCATGTTATAAAAACAAAAAAATAGGTTTTGTGGCTTCTTTTACCAATATTGAAGGTAAAGGTTTGTTCAACAGAATTCAGGCTATTGAATGGATTTATATGCATACTTTAGCATGTGCTGGAATTGGTTTAGGGCAACCGCTTGGTTGTTTTGGTAATAATATTTCAGTAAGGAAGTCCGATTTTGATGAAATCGGAGGATTTGAAAAAATCCGCTTTTCTGTTACCGAAGATCTTGCCTTGATAACTGAATTTCACAAACAAGGCAAAGGAATAATTTATCTTGTTGATGAAGATGCCGATATTGACACACTTCCTTGCCGAACTCTCGGAGAATATTTACATCAACATCACAGATGGGCTGTTGGTGGCATGGAACTCGGGTGGAAAGCTTTTACCTTTGTTCTTTCTTCAATTTCCTTATGGATAGGTTTGATAATATCTATTGTAACCGGCAACTATTTCCTTGCTTCTTTATTTCCCGTTATCAGAATCATAGGAGATTATATTGTTGTCTTGCCTTCAATTATCAGACTAAAAAAACACGAATTAATACCATGGATTATCCCATCGGTAATATTTTTTATTACGTTAGAAATTTTTGTCCCTTTTCTTCTTTTCAAAAAGACAATAAAATGGAAAGACCAGTCTTTCAGAAGAGTAAAAAAATAAATTTTTATGAACACTATAAATATCCGAAAGCAGAATAGCCCCTTGTTGCAAGATGTTTTGAAATTTATGAATATTATTAAAGATATTCATAATTCTTCCTCCCTTCTTGGGTGGGATCAGGAAACATATATGCCACCCGGCTCTGTTGTCTCACGTGCAAGTCAATTAGTAACCCTTGAAACAATTGCTCATAAGCTTATTACCTCAAAAAAAGCAAAAACTTTAGCTGATAAAATTAAAAAATATGCTGGAAATTCAAATCCATTCGAGAATAGAATTTTTTATACTTTTCTCAAAGAACATAGACTTGCTGTTAAGCTTCCACAAAAATTCGTTGAAAATATTACCAAAGCAAGAACTTATGCAACAGAAAGCTGGAAAAAAGCCAGACAGGAAAATAATTTTAAATTTTTTGAAGAAGACTTCGAAAATTTAACAAATCTTAAAATTGAACAGGCAAATTATTATGGCTTTACCGAAAATCCTTATGATGCACTACTTGATATATATGAACCGGGAATGACTTATTCTTTTCTTCACCCTTACTTCGATACAATTAGAGAATTTACAAGAGATATCTTAGATGATGCACTCGATATTAGCTCAACAATAGATGACAATTTTTTGTTCGATAATTATGACAAAAAAGCTCAATTTAACGTAGCAAAACAAATCTGTGAAAAAATGGGATTTGATTTTTATTATGGAAGGCTCGACAAATCTATTCATCCTTTCACTACTTCTTTTTCACAAAAAGATGTTAGAATCACCGTAAGAGTTTTGGAAAACGATCTAAGGAGTTGTATTTTTTCTGCTATTCACGAGGCAGGGCATGGCTTATATGAACAAAATATCAGTAATGACTATTACAGGACTTTTCTTGAGGAAGGTTCTTCTTACGGTATTCATGAATCACAATCACTCTTATGGGAAAAAATCATTGCCAGAACAGTAGAATTTTCTTCATGGTTGTTGCCTATTCTTAAAGAAAATTTTCCATTACAATTAAAAAATATAACATCATTTGATTTTTTCCGGGCAATTAACAAGATCTCAAAATCCTTTATCCGAACTGAATCCGATGAACTGACCTACAATCTACATATTATCCTTAGATTTGAATTAGAAAACGAACTGATTAATAAAAAAATAAGGGTCAGAGATATCCCCGACATTTGGAATCAAAGATTTTATGAATATTTTGGTTTGAACCCGGAATCCGTCAGAGAAGGCTGCCTTCAGGACATTCACTGGGCTCATGGAAGCTTTGGCTATTTCCCGACCTATACATTGGGCAAGATTTATTCTGCTATGTTATGGAAAAAAATTAAGGAAGATTTGCCAGATGTGATGAGCATGATAGAAAATGGAAATTTTATACCAATAAAAAACTGGCTCAAAGAAAATATTCATCAACATGGAAAATTATATGAACCAAAAACTCTAATGGAAATGCTGACTGGAAAAATTCTCGATGTAGATGATTATCATAGTTATATTAAAAACAAGATTTCAATGTTGAATAATTCTTAATTTTTTATCTTCAATTTTTGTAACTTTTTTTTAATAATTAGGTTAATTTAATTTACTAATTATGAAATTATAATTGAATTGTTTGAATTCAATGACGAAAACATTAAATATATTACTTGTTTTTTTGCTTTTTTCTGCTTTATTAGCCCAAAAACCCAATGAAGAAACCCCATCGCAACCAATAATTCTAAGAAATTCAGACAGTCTGCTCGGTTCCAAAACAGAATCCGGAAACATCAGGGAATTTATTGGTAATGTAGTTTTCGAACAAGGTAATGTAATCGTTAGCGGAGATAGAGCAATTCATTTCATTGACGAGAACAGAGCTCAAATTTTCGGAAATGTAAAGATTATTCAAGATGATATGATTTTGCAATCAGATGAAATTTATTATGATGGAAACACAGGAATAGCAAAATCACCAAAAGGTATTTCTATTAGGGATAAAAATACAAATCTCAATGCTGAGTTCGGAGAATACAACACAAAAACTCAAATCGCAGATTTTATAAATAATGTTCAAATAGCTGATGACACAGTTAAGATAAAAAGTGATTCAGTAAAATATTTCAGAAAAAGCAGGTTGAGTTATGCTTATGGAAATGTTCAAATCGAAGATGATTCAACAATTATATTAGCAGACATTGTTGAATACAATCGTAACGATCGCCAGAGCAATGCTTTCGGAAATGTTTTTATTCGATCGAAATTACAGCAGGTTTTCCTTACCGGCGATTCAGTATTGAATTATCCTTCGGAAAAATATACAATTGCAACAGGAAAACCAACCCTTATTCAGATTGATACAATAGATAAACGTGAAGAAGCCATAGAATTGCCCGAAATCAACCCACAAAGGAATAATCAAGCTGTTTTTTTCAATAACAGATACTACGCCCAAACAGACGATAAATCAATTTTTAGCTTCAGGCTCGATACGATAATAATATCTGCCGACACAATGGAATCCTTTCGTTCAGGAGGAAAAGAATTGTATTTTTTCAAAAAAAATGTTCAGGTTTTTGGGTCAAGTATTAAAGGAAAAGCTGATTTAGTAATCTATGACAGACTTCAGGATAAGGTTGAATTACTTGGCAACCCTATTGTATGGTATGATTCAACTCAAATTGCAGGAGATACCCTAAATGTTAAATTATTAAATAAAAAAATAAATGAGATAACTGCATTAGGAAACGCTTTCACAGCTTCAAGAGATGATACACTGAATCCAACAAGAATAAACCAAATTTTTGGTCAAAAGATTTTAATTAAATTCGAAAATGATACAATTAACGGTCTATTTAGTTATGGAGATGCAAAGAGCCTTTATTTTCTGAGAAGCGAAGAATCCGAAGAAGGTGTGTCACGATACGGTTGTGACTCATTATATGTTGAATTCAAAGAAGGCAAAGCAGTCAAAATTCATTGGCTCGGTTCTGTGGTTGGAGAATATATTCCCGAGAACATCCTGTTTAATTCTCCTGAATATTACTTTCTTCCTAATTTTATATGGAATGATAAAAAACCGACAAAAAAACAAATAAAGATTAGATCTATTTAATAATTGATTGAAATTTAATAAATTAATTTGGATTTAATTAATTAAAAGATTAAATTAATTTTAACTAAAAATGGAAAATTATTGAGAAAATTTATACTCATACTGACATATTTATTCCTTGTTGCGGCGTCAAAGTTACCAGCACAGAAAACATCCGCTTACGAAGGAACATACTTTATCGTTGGTTTTATGCAAAATGAGACCACTATTGACAGCCGATACGGAGGTTTATTCCTTAGACTGTTCATATCCTCAACCCAGAACGCTGAAATAAAAATTGCTGTTCCCAGATCAACAGAAATATACGATACTCTTAAGTTTAATCTTTATAAGAACAAAGTTCTGGTTTATGATCTACCTACCAGATTAGAAAATCGAGAATCTGAAATTATACTCAGAAAAGGGGTAGAAATTTTTTCTGATGTGCCTGTTACTGTTTATGCTTTCAATACTCAATACCTGACCGGCGACAGTTACTCTGTTATTCCCGTCAGCCACTGGGGAACAGAATATATATCATTGAATTATCCAAATGATCAGTATAATTTGCCTGACGACCCAATCGGTCCATTAGACAGCCTTATGCTTCTTGAAGCCCGAAAGAATCAGTTTATGATTATGGCTGCATACGACAACACTGAAATAACAATCATTCCAAAAGCAATAACAACAAGAGGCAAACAAATTAATCAATCTTATAAAGTAACACTAAATAAAGGTGATTGTTATCTTGTTCAGTCCTTAGGTTCACAAAAAGGAACATCAGATTTGACGGGTTCAATAGTTCGGTCAGATAAACCCATTGGTTTTTTGTCCGGACACGTCAGAACAGCCATTCCACAGGATATTCCACGTGACTCAAAAAACCATTTATGTGAAATGCTTATGCCTACTGATTCATGGGGGCGAAAATTTATAACAGTTCCTTTTGGTGTTAATGAATATGGTGACTTAATAAGAATAACAAATATCAAACCAAACACAAATGTTATTATTCAGTATGCTAATACAACTAAAAGTGCTCATCTTCCGGAGATTGGTTCTTTTGTTGACTTTGCACCAGTTGGCACTCCTGCAATTATAACTTCAGATCATCCTGTGCAGGTAGGACAATATATGATGCATATTGACGACCCCGACGATTCCCCTGATTATGATCCAAGCTTTGTAATAGTTCCTCCTTTAGAGCAGTATGTATCAAATATAATTTTTGAAACACCCGGTAACATTGTAACTCTTTCACCACCTTCCAGAGTTGAACAATTTGCCGGGCATGCAATAGCAATTATTGCTGATGCAATTGCACTCAAAACCCTTACTCTGGATGGTCAATACGTAAAAAACACAACGCTAATAGAAAGCAGACCAATTGGAGATTACTTTTGGACATGGATTAACCTGAAGCCCGGAACTCACCATTTAAGAGCTGATTCCGGCACTTTTTCAGGTATTATTTACGGTTATGGCAAAGCCGATGCCTATGCAATGATTTTGGGTTCTTCTCTTGCCAATCCATATAAAAAGGACACAATAGCACCTGAAATTATAATTACCGAAGAATGTGGAAACATTAAGGGATTAGTCAGGGAACATCTTGATTCTAATTCTTCTGGTTTTGACATGTTTTATGTTATTAATGATCTGACTTATAATTATAAATGGAATATTGACAAAATCACTGCTGGAAATTACGAACTCAGATTTGAGGCAAAGCCGATTGATATGCTAAGGGATGGAAGGTTTGCTATTGAAGTAAGAGATAAAAACGGCAACGGAAGCAGATATATTTTTAATTATCAGGCACTGAAACTAAGCTTTCCAAGAGATATTCATTTTGGAGAGGTTGACTCTTATGATTCAGTCTGTTACAAATTCAAAATTATCAATTCCGGAGATTCAATAGAAATACTTAATGCAAATATCCTGAATGATGAAAGAGTTCGATTCCAGATTCTTGAAACTCTGCCAAGATTATTCAGAAAAAATGACACTATCAATGTTATTGTTTGCTTTGAGCCACGGGGAGACACTACATCTTTAAATTCTATGCTAAGGATAAATATAAACTGCGACAGAATGATACAAATCCCTATAAAAGCCATTATCTCATCAAGGTCTCTCCTTACTGTTGGCTATGATTTTGGCAAGGTTAAAGTCGGGGATTCTGTTTGCAGTTATATCTATGCTATTAACAATGGTAACAGATCAATAAGACTTGATTATATGGTATTCGAGTATGATAAATATCTATCCTATGATACTACCGGTTTATTTCCGAAAACGATATCTGCGGGAGATACTTTGAAAATACCTGTATGCTTCTTCCCTTTGGAAAGAGGCACATTCAAGAGTAAATTTGAAGTTAAAAATCAGGGTAATATTGAAAACTATGAATACATTTCCGGTCAGGGTATAGCTCCTGAAATCAACTCTTTGGTAGTTGATTGGAAAAAGCGGCGAGTTGGAACAGCGAACGATACATTAGTAAAAATAACAAATTCCGGTGAGATAGAAGCCAGAATCAAATTCGAAAAGTTTGCCGTTCTGAATGATAATTTCATCACAAATGAATTAGAATCACTTGATACTCTGTTGCAGCCAGATTCTTCAGTCCATTTAAAATTAAGTTTTGATCCAAAGGTTAAGGGTCAACACAGAGCATTTTCGGATCTTTCAACAGACTGGAGATTTCATCAACCAATAAATATTGAATTACTTGGAGAAGGCGTAATACCAGAAATAGAAGTAAAAGATGTATACTTAGGCAAAATTCCTGTCTTTAGCTCATTAGATACCACTGCACCAATTATCTGGTCAAAAGGCAGCGAAACCCTTACAATTGATTCTATCAAAGTAATAGATCCAATTCAATCTATTGATGTTACATTGAGAGAATCAAAGAATCTCAAAATTGAGCCTTATGACAGTCTTTCTTCATCTATAAAATTCAGCCCGGAGTATGCAGGAATTCATGAACTCTATCTTGATGTAACAAGTGATGCAGCAGAAAATTATCAGAGAGTAAATCATAGAATTCGAATATGGGGAGAAGCATATCCGTTAGACACAGCGGATGCTGAAATTAAAATATTTATACCCGATAGAATTATTTATTGCAAAAAGTCAAGAATAAATATTATTTTGCAAAACACTGGAAATGTTAAGTTAAAATTGACCAATTTGATCTTGAATAAGGGAAATAATTTTGCAGAATGGAGTCAACCTATAAATCTTCCTGTTGATTTTTTGCCGGATTCCATATTGAGCTTTGATCTTGAAATATTGCCTGAACAGCATTATGACGGCAATATCAGTGTTAAAGCTATTTTCAATGATACCATCGATAGATCAATGGATATCCTAATTAAACCATTTTATGATAATTTGATCATTTTAACTCCCGAAGAGATAAAATCAAATCCCGGGGATACATTAAAAATTAAAATATCCGGAAAATTTCCAAACAAAACAGATATACCCGTTGATTTTTCAATTGATCTCAAAATCAAGCAAAATGCCTTTTTACTTCTCAACTGCTCTAAATTGAAAATTATTTCCGACAAAGATAAATTTAATTTAATTGATATCTCATTTTCTCAATCACAAAATAACATTACATTACATAGTTCTGAGAAATTCCCCGTTATATCCAATTTGACTGACTGGGAAATAGAACTAACTTTTTTAACTTTGCTTTCTGAAAAAAACTTGCAGGAAGTAAGTATTGAAGTAAATTCAGATGATTGTTTCAAACCCGGAACCAAAGACATTCTGGCTATCGTAACCGATGTGTGTGCTTACGGGGTAAGATCAATAGAAATATTAAGAGATTTACCTGTTATCGAAATTTACCCGAATCCAGCCTCAGATAACCTCAAAATTGATTTACAATTATTCCAAAAAGAGAGACTTGAATTTAAAATATTTGACTATTCTGGAAAAAAATGTTTCGAAAATAAAATTTTTGATTTGGAAAAAGGTTTATATTCAATTAATTTTGAAATAAGTCATCTTAACGATGGCTTATATTTATTATTTATATCGAATAATGATTTTATCAGAAGAAAATTATTTATTATTTCAAAGTAAAGAAGGATTAAAATATGAAGATTCGATTACTTTTATTAGCAATAACGTTTTTTTTGTTTTCAAATCTGAACTTCCTGTTCTCTCAGTTAGAATCTGAAACAAACCCATTGGAACCCGGATTTACTACTTCAAGAATTTATCTTGGTCCGGTTGCCGGATACAATAGGTCATTACACACTGTTGACCTTTCATCTTTTGCCGAAGACCCACTCTGTCCTTTCTTTACAAATGGAAGTGGTAATGGCTTCTTTGTTGGTGCCTTTTATGAACAATTTATTGGTGGTATTAATTCAAAACATTCACTTGTTGCAAGAGTTCTTTATAACGTATTGCCAGCTTCTTTCAGTAAAGAGGGTGATACTTATCCTTCACAAGTTGAAGATCCAAACGATCCGACAAAAACAACTATTGTTTACTCTTCGACAAAGCACTCTGTTAATGTAGATTATAATATGCTATCCTTCGACATTATGTATAAATTCAGAGTAGCAGGTGGAGTTGTCCTAACAGTGGGTCCAACTTTTGATTTTCCTATGACAAAAAATCTTGAACAGAAATATGAGTTAATTGAACCAAACTATGTTAAATTCAAAAGAGATGAAGATGCTATCAGGGACAAAGGCTATAAATATATCAATAACGACAGAACTATTATAGTATATGACGGAGATATCGGTAGATCACCACAGGAGAATTCAGCCGGATTCAGATTTGGCTTGAAGGGTGGCATTCAATATGAAATTATCACAGGAAATATCTTCGATATTATTCCCGGAGTATTTTATAACCTCGGTTTGACCAATGCAACAGATGCCCAAAGCTGGAAAGTAAATGCTCTTCAGATTGGAGTTGATATAAGGTTTGCCCTCTAATTTTAAATTTTTAATAAGTAGCACAAAAAAAGCTGTCCAACAATTTTCGGACAGCTTTTATTTTTTTATTAGTATCAGATGTTAGAATTTACCGTCCTCTAATTGTTGTCATATTATCTTCTTCCCTATCGGTAATAATCTGCAAGTCAGGTAATCTTCTTTGTAATGATAGAAGATAATCACAATCAATGAAATTGCCACGAATAAAAATTGTTTTGAGGCATTTCAGGTTTTTCAAACTTACAGGCAATCTTGTCAAATCATTTCCATCAAGATTGATTCGCTGAAGAAATTCCAAATTCCCCAGAGATTCCGGCAAATCAGTAAGTCCAAGGTTTGTCAATATTAATTCTTTCAGGTTTGTGTATTTCAAAATGTCTTTGGGTAATTCTGTTAGTTCCTGACCTGTTAAATCAAGGATTTCAACATTTTCAGGTTCGGCATTAGCTTCTTTGAAAGATTGATAGACAATGTAATTTTTAATTTCCGGGCAGCCAAGATTATCATCGTTATTTTTGATAATATTTTGGTCAGGTGTTTCCTTTTTCTTTCCATTACCAGAATTTTTAACTGTAGGATCCTCAACAGGAATCTTAGTAGAGCCATTAATCATCTGTTCTCTTAATGAGTTTCTTATGGAATTAATTGCTAAAGGGCTGCCATCACGCTGGGAAACAACCCTATCGAAATAGTTGTAAGCCATATCAAAGTAACTCTGTGCAATTCGAAGATTATCATTATTACCGGTTTTCTTTGCTAAATCCCTATAATAATAGCCTAAATATTCATAGGCAACACCTGTCCAGTAATTATCCTTAATTCCGGATACAATTCTGAAACCTTTGTCAAGATACTCAAATGCAAGAGTAAGGTTATCTGCTTCACGATAAGAATTCCCGAGTTTTAAATATCTTTTGCCGAGTTCGGCTCCTGATTGGCTAAAAGACTCCTTTGCGGAAAATATCAGGAAAATAATTAAGAATAAAATTATTTTTTTCATTTGTTTCCTCTCTTAATATTATTTTGATTTAACCCATGGAGAAATACGAACACCTACTGTTACAGCGCCATAGGGTGAGTTTTTTAGATTTCTTATACCCCTGATATCCTGAAATTGCATATCATCCCATGGATCATAAATTGAATATGAGATAAACAAGCCCATGGGAATACTGCTAACATGAACTATATTTCCTTCTACATACCCAAGAAAGCCGCTAAGAGTAGAATTTTGATTAAATCCTTCGACCGCATTTAGTTCACACCCGTAGAATCCAAAACCCAAGGCACAACCCAAAGTAACTGGTCCTGCTTTATAACGGGGGGGCTTTAGAGAAACTCCACCAGCATAGATAAGGTCTGTTAATTTTGCCTGAGATGATTTCAACTTTAATTTAGGAACATAAACATCAAAAAATACATCAAAATAATCACCTATGTCAATTATTGTAGCTAAACTCAGCTCTAATCTGCCGCCAAATCCCAATCCTGATTCAACATCGAAATCAAGATTTGTTTCCCCTCTTAAAAAACCAGCTAAAGAGAAGATTGGCTGAACTTTTTTTGGAGCTGAAGTTGTTCCCTTTCCACCTAATAAATCACAGAAAACAGAATCCAATGTCCATATTCTAACAGCAAACCTCACCAGTTCACTTCTTCTCATTCTTTGAAAATTGTCAGGAAAATTTGGCAAGCGTCTTGGAGGCTCTAATCCCATTCTAATTAATTCTTTTTCAAGGAAGACCCCATCATTATACATTTCAGTTATTTCTGTATAAAGCATAGTGGAGCTCATTTGTGAAAATTCTGGTATATTGCCGCTATAGTAACTACAGCTATATCCTAAGGATTTTTCTGGAGTAACTAAAATAAGACAAGATGCCACAAATATAAAAGCAATCCATTTCATTAACCAACTCCTTTTGTTTATTTTATGATATTTATTCATTGACAAGAACAGAAAATTTTCAGCATCCTGCCATCTGTATATTTCCTTTTAATCAATGCAAACATAATAAAAAATAAACCATAAATTAAATTAAATCTTGGCTAAAACGCCGGTGTTGATAATTTGTGGAAAATTATGGATAAACTATTCTTTTTCGGAACTATATACAAAAAATATGTTTGTAACTAAGAGTTTAAAACCATTTTTTTCTTTTAAAAAATAACAACATACCAAGACCAATAGAAAACATTATTAACATAATTAGAGGATAGCCCCATTTCCAAGATAATTCAGGCATATAATGGAAATTCATACCATAAATACTGGAAATAAAGGTAAGAGGTATAAAAATAGTTGAAATGATAGTTAAAACCTTGATAATATCATTTAGTTTGAAACTGACACTCGAAAGATAGATCTCCATCATTTCTGCTACCAGTTCCCGTTGTGTTTCGATAGTATCAATGACCTGAATGATATGGTCATATAAATCTTTGTAATAGATTCCAATTGAATTATGATTATCCCTTACGTCCATTTCCAGCTTGCGGATAATCTCCCTAAGTGGCCAGACAGCTTTCCTGATAAAAATTATGTTTCTTTTTAAGTTATGAATGATATCCATTGTCTTGGGGTTTGGTCCTTTTAGCATTTCATCTTCGAGCTCTTCAATTTTTTCTCCGATTTCACCAAGAATCAGGTAGTATTTATCAACAATAGAATCTATAAGTGAGTAACTAAGAAATTCAATATTATAATTTGTTAAGTTAGAATGTTTTCCTCTTAATCTTTCTTTAACAAAATTGAAAATGTCGGTGTGACTCTCTAAAAAAGTAAATAGAATGGTATCGCCAATTAAAAACGCTATTTGCTCTGAAGAAATCTCGTTTTCCTCATTGGAATAATTTATTAGCTTTAGCTCGATAAAAACGAAATCGGGGGTAATATCAAGTTTTGGGAAATGCTCGGTATTAGCAATATCTGCAAGAATCAGGGGATGAATTTTGTATTTTGAACCTATGTTTTCAAGAATGCTTGTGTCGTGGAGACCAATAATCTCGACCCAATAGTTAGTATCATCTTTCTTGATTTTTAAATCATTGATATCCTCTAAGGTATATTCTTTGCAGGTAACAGAGTTAAATTCAAAAACATTTATTGTTATTTTCTCTGTCTTCTTCTCACCTATGAATACTATTGATTCAGGTGGTAAACCATAGGATTTCTGTTTCATTAATGATAAAAAAATTTCAATAAAACAATTTAAAATATTTAATTGATCTCATTATTTTTTTTAAAATAATTCAATTGAATTTTAAAAAATTAAAATTAATACAAAGTAATAAGATTACAAAGTAAATAATTTATATGATTGATGAAAAAAAAAGAGGCTGTCTATATGATGACAGCCTCCATAAAGTCAAAATTATTTTAAAGGAAATTCTTTATTTAAGCCTTGCAATTTTGATAGCTTCGGGAAATAATTCAATTGCCTTTTTAATCTGTGGATCAATTGTATAAAAAACCTCAATAAATTTATTTCTGTCCCATATCATTCTTGCAATGGCTGACTTAATTGAAATTTTAATAAACTCTTCATCAATTTTATAAGACTCATCATTCCACTCAATTTCTTTAGAAGCAGCAAGTTTTTTGAAATCTTCAATCATTGACTCACTAATCTGATAGTTTTTAAGAAATGAAGAAAAATCAGATGAATATTTTGATTTTAGTGAATTACCCTGTGATTGCATAATGCTGGTAGTAAATTCGAAAAATAAATTTTTCCTTCTGATTTCAGCAGAAAAGTTTGTTATGGTATCCTGCTTGATAATATAGTCAGGAGTAATTCCTCCACCACCAAAGACAACTCTTCCCCTTCTGGTTTTATAGATTGGAAGGTTATTAATATCAATTTTTTCTTCATCGTTCTTTGCTTTTTTATTGATTTCATTTACCTGCTGAATAATCTTTTCTTTAGCATTTTCAAGATAAGACCCTTCCTCAAGTTCCAATCTACCAACAAGGTGTCTGTATTTGTCCTTGTCTTTATATGGTCTTTGGATGCTTCTTCCAGAAGGAGTATAATACTTAGAGATAGTCAATCTGAAAGCAGAACCATCACCGATTTCATATTGTCTTTGAACCAAGCCTTTGCCATAGGATGTCTCTCCAACTATCAAGCCACGGTCAAGGTCCTGAATGGCTCCCGAGACAATTTCGCTGGCTGAAGCAGAACCTGCATTTATTAATACTATCAATGGCAGGTTCTTATATTTACTGCCACCGGTAGAAATATAACTCTCATCAAATTTATTTTTTCGTCCAATTGTATAAACAATAGTATCTCCTTTATTCAAAAATTCATCTGCCATTAGCACAGCTTGATTCAGAAATCCTCCGGGATTTCCCCTTAGGTCTAGTATCAGCTTTTTCATTCCCTGTGCAGATAAATTGTTAAGGGCTTCAACCATTTCATCATTTGTTGTAGCGGCAAATCTATTAACGACAATAACGCCGATATCGGTATTATCAATTAAATAAGCAGCATCAACTGTATTAATCGGAATTCTATCACGTGTTATAGTAAATTTCAAAGTTTCTTTTTGACTCGGTCTTACAATTTCAACCTTAACTTTTGTGCCTTTGGGTCCTTTTAGTTTTTTAGGAACCTCTGTCCTGCTGAGTCCGACAGCGTTTTCGTCATCAATTTTGATAATTTTATCGCCGGACATTAGCCCCAACATTTCGCTCGGACCACCAGCAATAGGGGTAACAATTGTTATGGTATCATTAATAATGTCGAACTCAATACCGATTCCCTCGAAACTTCCCTGAAAATCTTCGTTTACCCTTTTCATTTCTTCTGCAGGGATATAAACAGAATGGACATCAAGTTCATTAAGCGCTGCTTTTATTGCAGCCTCGGTTAACTTTTGTGTGTCAACTTCTTCCACATAATTTTTAGCTGCAGTATTCAGGACATAATCAAATTTCCTGACCTGATCAAATATTGAATCACCAGAAACAAGCGGTTGTATAAAAAAACCTATTAAAACACCTATTATTATTGCACCTGTAATAATCAGATACTTTTTCATCAATTAGCTCCAAGCTTTGAAATTAAATTAAAAAATATTTGTTTTGAATGATTAATTTGCATTAACATAAGAATTGACAAAGGAATAATTAAAATATTTTAACTAAACCTAAAAAATACAGTATAATTTGCATTTCAAGTGTAAATGTTTATGTATTTAATAATTGTCTATCTGAGCTCTTTGCAGCCTGTCAGAGAAATCCACATAAACCGTTTTCCACTCTGTAAATATATCAAACACCGTCCAGCCACCCTCCCTGTGACCGTTACCTGTTCCTTTCACACCGCCAAAAGGCATATGTGCTTCGGCTCCGATTGTTGGGGCATTAATGTATGTGATTCCGGCTTCAATATCTCTGATAGCATTAAAAGCGTAATTTACATTTGTTGTATAAATCGAGGAGGAAAGTCCAAATTCACAATCATTTGCTATTTCTATGGCATCCTCGAATGATTCAGCTTTTGTGATTGATAGAATGGGTCCGAAAATTTCCTCTTTGAACAGACGCATATTCCTTGTAACATCAACAAATATTGTTGGCTCGAAGAAATAACCCTTTGCAAGTTCACCTTCAGTGGCTCTCTTTCCTCCTAAAACTAATTTTGCCCCTTCCTCAAGTCCAATCTTAACATATTCCTCGCAAGTATCAATCTGTTGTTTATGGATTACCGGACCAACCTGAGTTTCTGGGTTTAATCCATTACCAAGACGTAATTTCGAAGCTCTCTCAACCAACATATCAATAAAATTATTATAAATATCCTTGTGAATAATAAGTCTGGAAGTTGCAGTGCATCTCTGTCCGGTCGTTCCGAATGCTCCCCAGAGAACTCCTTCGAGTGCAAGCTCAAGATTTGCATCTGCCATAACAATTTGCGGATTTTTACCTCCCATTTCGAGAGATACTTTTTTGTTTAACCTGCCGCATATTTCTCCAATCTGACAGCCAATGGTAGTTGAGCCGGTAAATCCAATCAAGTTAACATCAGGATGCTCAACTATCATATTGCCCATATACCCTTTTCCAAAAACAACATTGAAAACACCGGGTGGGATTCCCGCTTCTTCCATTATCTCTGCAAAAATAAATCCTGAATGAGGCACATCTTTTGAAGGTTTATAAACCACAGTATTACCGGCTGCAATAGCTGGTAGAATTTTCCAGGATGGAACAGCAATAGGAAAATTAAAAGCTGTTATTACACCGCAAACACCAACAGGAACACGAAAAGACATATTCATTTTATTCATCATCTCGCTTGGAGCATTGTAACCGAAGAGTCTCCTTGTTTCTGAAGCAGCATAATAAGCTGTATCAATTGCTTCCTGAATATCCCCGCTGGTTTCGAAAACAGGCTTTCCCATCTCTCTTGTCATAATTCTTGCAAGCTCATTTTTTCGTCTTGTAAAAATATCACCAACTTTTCTCAGTATATCTCCTCTTTTGGGAGCCGGCACAAGCCTCCATTTTTTGAAAGCTTCTTTTGCTCCCTGAACTGCCAGATTCACATCTTCAAGGCCCGACTCCGGAAATTCTCCAATAATATCTTCAATATTTGCTGGGTTTATATTTTGGTAATACTTTTGTGAAATTGGCTCAAGCCATTGACCATTAATATAATTTTTGAATTTTTCCATAAATCCTCTATAAGAATAAAACAATTGATAAACATTACAAAATTATTGATTTTTCAAGGAATCTCAATTTTATTTGATAAAGAAATAAAAATAAATTTAATATAATTTCAATTAGGAAATTATTAAATTGTTGAAAAAAAGTTATTATGAAATTTTATATTAACTCAGTTGTTAATAACATTTTTGTTTATGTCACTTAGTTGGAATGAAATAAAGGCTCGTGCAGCAGAATTCGTAAAAGAATGGGAGAAAGAGACTTCCGAAGAAGCTGAAGCAAAAACTTTCTGGGATGATTTTTTTCAGGTTTTCGGCTTAAACAGACGGAGAGTAGCTTCTTTCGAAGTAAAAGTTACAAAGGGTTACAGACAAAATGGATATATTGACTTACTATGGAAGGGTCAATTACTTGTTGAACATAAATTCCTCAAATATTAAATTGAAAAGGAATTTAAACAGTATTAATTATTTTGTTAGTTTAAAATATTCTTTTTTAAATTTTTATAATGAAACCTGTAATAAATGAGTGATAAAAAAAGTCCAAGAACTAATTTGCAAAATATAGGGCTTCTGTCCGGTATTGTTTTATTTTTGATTTTTATCAATTTCAATTTAATACCTGAAAATATTTCCGCTTCAAAGATGGCTGCAGTTGCACTCCTAATGGCTGTATGGTGGATGACAGAAGCAGTTCCTTTGGCTGTTACAGCTTTACTTCCTATTATTCTTTTCCCATATCTTCAAATAATAGATGCTAAAATGGTTGCAAATCAATATTTTAATAGCACAATTATTCTCTTTCTTGGAGGTATCATAATAGCTGTAGCTATAGAAAGTTGGGGACTACATAAAAGAATCTCCCTACAAATAATAAAAATTATAGGTGGTGGTCAAAAAGCTCTTATATTTGGCTTTATGCTTGCTTCGGCATTGGTATCTATGTTTATCAACAATACAGCTACGGCTGTGATGATGTTCCCAATTGGTTATGCAATAATTCTTCAACTTGAAGAAAAGTATGACAAGGATTTGGTCAAAGGTTTCAGCGTGGCACTTATGCTTGGGATAGGTTATTCATGTTCAATCGGCGGAGTTGGAACTTTAGTTGGAACTGCACCAAACCTGATTTTTCAAAGAATTTTCCAGATGAACTTTCCTAACGGTCCTCAGATTACCTTCAGCAATTGGCTCCCTATTGGTTTGACTATTTCTTTGAGTATGTTAACCGCATCATGGTTTATTTTAACAAGGCTTTTCATTAAAAAAGAACATAATATTCAAATTGATAAAAATTTTGTTAAAGATGAATATAAAAAGCTGGGAAAAGCTATTTTCGAGGAAAAAGTTTTACTTATTATTTTATTAATCACTGGATTCCTTTGGATATTCAGGCAAGAACTAAATCTGGGTTTTGCTGTTATTCCGGGTTGGTCGAATTTTCTTGGAGTTGATAAATGGATAGATGATGGAACAGTAGTAATATTTATGGTGCTACTTTTATTTGTAATACCATCAAAATCAAAGCCAAATAGAACAATTCTTGATAATACCCTCTTTAAAAAAATTCCATGGGATATTGTATTGCTATTTGGTGGAGGTTTTGCACTTGCTGAGGGTTTTCAACAAACCGGATTATCAAAAGTTGTAGGAGAACAGCTATCCGTCATTGGAACAATTCATCCTTTTATTATGATAGTAATTATCTGCACAATTTTAACTTTTTTAACAGAACTGACTTCAAACACTGCAACAGCCCAAACATTATTGCCAATTATTGCAGCACTTTCAGTTTCATTGGAAATTAATCCCCTCCTGCTGATGATTCCAGCTACTATTTCAGCATCTTTCGCATTTATGCTTCCAGTGGCAACACCACCAAATGCAATAATTTTCAGTTCAGGAAAAGTAACCATTAATGAAATGATGAAAGCCGGCATTTTGCTAAATTTAATTGGAATTATCATTGTATCATTAATCATGTATTTTTTGGGTAGTAAGGTTTTTAATTTCGTCCCAATAATTTTTCCGGATTGGGGAAAATAAAGCTTTTTCTATAAAGCAATTTATTTATACTTTCGGGATTTAATTACGATTAATTAAATTGTTTTTTTCGTTTTTACAAAATTGAATTATTTAAGAAAATATGAAAACATCAATTGAACCATTTAAAATCAAAACAGTTGAAGAAATTCCCATTACAACAAGAGAAGAACGTGATATTTACATTAAGGAAGCTTTTTATAACACATTTTACTTAAAATCCGATACCGTTACTATTGATTTGCTAACAGACAGCGGAACAACTGCAATGAGTTCAAAGCAATGGGCTCACATGCTCGACGGGGATGAAGCCTATGCCGGCTCGAGAAGTTTTTTTAAATTCGAAAGCATATTGAGAGAAATTACTGGCTTCAAGCACATTATACCAACACATCAGGGCAGGGCAGCCGAAAGAATTTTATTTTCTGTCATTAGCAAACCCGGTTGCATAATTCCCAACAACACTCATTTTGATACAACAAGAGGTAATGTTGAATTCTCAGGGGCTACTGCTATTGATCTACCAACTGAAATTGGAACAAAACCCGAAATACCGGGTGATTTCAAGGGAAATATGAATATACCCGCTTTAAGAAACCTTATTGAAACTTATGGCAAAGAAAATATACCCCTTTGTTTTATTACCGTTACGAATAATACTGGTGGAGGGCAACCAGTTTCAATGGAAAACATCCGTGAGACAAAAAAATTACTTAACGAATATGGTATTCCTCTGTTCCTTGATTGCTGTCGTTTTGCTGAAAATGCTTACTTTATAAAAATGAGAGAAGAGGGATATCAGGATAAAACTATTCAGGAAATTGCACAGGAAATGTTTTCTTATGCAGATGGATGCACAATGAGTGCAAAAAAAGATGGCTTAGCTAATACCGGTGGTTTTATCGGAACTAATGATGATGCACTGGCTGAACTATTAAAAGTCAATCTTATTGTAACGGAGGGATTTCCAACCTATGGTGGGCTTGCAAGAAGAGACCTCGAAGCTTTAGCCATTGGATTCAGAGAAGTTTTGAACTATAATTATCTGGCTTATAGAGTTGGTCAGGTCAAATACCTTGGTGATTTATTGCTCAGTGCTGGAGTTCCAATATTAGTGCCTACCGGTGGGCATGCAGTTTATTTGGATGGAGCACGTTTTGCTCCTCATATTCCGCGACATCAATTTCCGGGACAAAGCATAGCCTGCGAAATTTATCGGGTTGGTGGCATCAGAGTTGTTGAAATTGGCTCTGTTATGTTCGGAAAAACTGATGAGTCTGGCAACTTTATTCCTGCTACTATGGAACTTGTCCGACTTGCAATACCTCGTAGGGTTTACACAAAGAGTCATATTGACTACGTTGCCGAAGCTGTGATTGAGGTCTATCAGAATAGAGACAAATTAAGAGGCATGAGATTAACTTACGAAGCTCCTTTATTAAGGCATTTTACAGCTAAATTTGAGTATGTATAATGCTAAAAATTAACCCACAATAAAGTTAATCAATTTATTCTTAACGAAAACTACTTTCTTTATTGCTTGGTTATTAATGTGTTTAAGAACATTATTGTCCTTGAGTGCAATCTTTTCGATTTCCTCCTGAGACATACCAGAGTTCAACATAATCTTGCTTCGAATCTTGCTATTAACCTGAAAGACAAATTCGATTTGATTGAGAACAATTTTACTTTCATCATATTCAGGGTAGCTTTGCTTAGTAACTGAATCCGAATGACCGAGAATTCTCCATAATTCTTCTCCTATATGCGGGGCAAATAGCGAAAGAACTATAACAAATTTTTCCATTGCTATTCGAGGTCTTACCTCAGACTTTGTAAATTCATTTACAAATATCATCATCTGCGAAATTGATGTGTTGAAGTGCAGATTTTCGATATCGTCAGCAATTTTCTTAATCGTATAATTTAGAACGTAGGCTTGTTCAGGCGTCGGCTCGATATCTTGAATTGCAGGAGACAGCTGACCTTTTTCGTTAACAATCATTCTCCAGACACGATTTAGAAATCTAAAAACACCTTCGATGCCCTTTTCAGACCAAGGCTTTGAATCCTGAAGAGGACCAAGAAACATCTCGAATAGTCTGAGAGAGTCTGCACCGAAATCTCGGACAACCTCATCTGGATTTTTAACATTTCCCAGAGACTTCGACATTTTTCTGCCATCTTCTCCGAGTATTAAACCCTGATGAAAAAGCTTTTTAAAAGGCTCGAGCGTTGAAACAAAGCCATAATCAAAAAGAACTTTATGCCAGAACCTTGCATAAAGAAGATGAAGAACAGCATGCTCAGCACCACCGACATATAAATCCACTCCGCTTGGGGACATCCAATATTTTTCTTTAGTCGGATCGCAGAATATCTCATTATTATTCGGGTCAATATATCTTAAATAATACCAGCATGAACCAGCCCACTGCGGCATAGTATTGGTTTCAAATCTCCCCCATTTGCCCGTTTTTTTGTCATAGAATTTAATCCAACTTTCAATTTTAGCAAGAGGAGATTCGCCTGTTCCTGCTGGTTCAAAATCCTGAACATCAGGCAGTTTCAATGGTAATTCGTCAAGTTCGAGTGATCTTCTTGTTCCATCTTCAAAGAAAATTATTGGAATTGGTTCGCCCCAGTATCTTTGTCTGGAAAACAGCCAATCCCTAAGCTTAAATTGAATTTTGTAATTCCCTATTCCTTTCTCTTCGAGCCATCCTATAATTTTATTGAATGCTTCCTTGGTGCTGAGTCCATTTAGGGATACTTCATCATTGGCGGAATTAACGTTTATTCCATCTTCAACAAATGCTGCGGGTAACTCACCGGTTGGCTGACCATATGGTGAAACAACTTCGATGATAGGTAGATTATACTTTTTAGCAAATTCGAAATCTCTATCGTCGTGCCCCGGAACAGCCATGATCGCACCTGTGCCATAACCAGTGAGAACATAATCAGCTATCCAAATGGGTATTTTGTTCTTGGTGGCTGGATTGATTGCAAATCCACCAGTAAAAACACCAGTCTTTTCTTTGCTTAACTCAGTTCTTTCCAGATCAGTTTTAATTGATGTCAACTTAATATATTCATCAACTGTTTCTCTGTTGTCTGGTGTTGTAATTTCCTTGACTAAAGGGTGTTCAGGGGCAAGAACCATATAAGTAGCCCCGAAAATAGTGTCTGGTCTGGTTGTAAAAACCTTAATTGACTTCTCTGAACCATCAATCTGGAAATTAATTTCGGCACCAAAACTTTTTCCAATCCAGTTCTTTTGCATTTCAAGTGTTGAAGAAGGCCAGTCAACCTGAACAAGGTCATCCAGCAAACGGTTGGCATATTTTGTAATTCTTATCATCCATTGCCTCATAGGTCTTCGTTCAACAGTATAACCTTTTTCCCTCCATTCATCAACCTCTTCGTTCGCAAGAACAGTTCCGAGTTCCTCACACCAGTTGACAGGAATCATCGCTATATAGGCAAGCCGTTGATTATCAATATATTCAGTCTTTTCCTTTTCATCGTTGATATAATCAGGAATTGGAAGTTCTGAAACAGGTCTTGCTTTATTTAATTTTTCATCATACCATGAATTATATATCAGCAAGAACATCCATTGAGTCCATTTATAATAATCCGGGTCGGTTGTGTTGATTTCCCTACTCCAGTCATAATCAAGCCCAAGCATTTTAAGTTGCTTTTTGAAAACCTCAATGTTTTTTCTTGTTGCCTCATTTGGATGAATACCTGTTTTCATAGAATATCTTTCGGTGGGCAGCCCAAAAGCGTCGAAACCCATTGGATGAAGGACGTTGTATCCCTTCATTCTTTTATATCTGGAAACAATATCAGTGGCTGTATATCCTTCGGGATGGCCAATATGCAATCCAACTCCGCTTGGATAGGGGAACATATCAAGAACATAGAATTTTGGTTTATCAAAGTTATCACTGGTTTTATAAATTTGGTTTTCTTCCCAATAACGTTGCCATTTTGGTTCAATTTCTCTAAAAGGATAATCAGCCATTTTCCTGTTAACAATTATTTTTAAACAAAGGTTTTACGAAAAAAAAGCTAATTTATTATTAATTAGTAAGATTGCAGTGATAATTAAGTTGGAGTATTTCGGAGTGTTGTCAGTATTTGATTTAATCTGTTATTATTTCTTCCATCGCCAATACTTGAATTGAATTCGATCCCCTTGCTTATAAGAGAAATAAGTTGCCCGTAAAATTCATCATAATACTCGGTATTCTTCGATTTAAATAATGATTCATCAATTAATGTCTTGATATTATTGGTTTTTCCTGAAATCATATAAAGCCATAAAAGTTGTTTAGTCAGTCTTTGTTCAATCATACTGAATTGCATATTTTTCAAAACTTGCAGAGCGGTAATATAAGAATTTATTGCTTCATTGATTCTGTTTGATTTCTCATAAGATCTGGCTTTCAATTCAAGAAAACTTACATAATTTTCGATTACCCGGCGATATAGTTCATCATTACTAAGATTTTTTGATTTTTCGTAAGCTGATTTGTAATATTTTTCTGCTTCATTCCATTTTCCTGCGAGTTTTAGCCCTTTTCCGATTACGGTTATATATTCAATCTCTGTTTCTATATCGTTAATTAAAGATGACAGAAGAATTATGTTATGACAGATTATATTAGCTTCCTCTAACCTGAAAGATTTAATATAATTGTTTGAGATTTTTTTATAAGCAACAAGTATCTCTTTTACATCATCGCTATTGATATTAAAAACTTTTTCCAGAATTTGACCTTTTTGGTCAAAAATCCTTGAAGCAACTCCAAGATGGAAGGCATAATTTTTAAGTCCGTCTTCTGTCTGATATTCTTTATATGCATTTGCAACTTTTCGATGGAGTGAGAGCCTGAAATCAGGATTGAGTGATTCATATATATATTTCTGAAGCAAATTGTTCGAAAATTCATAATATTCTCTGAAGTCCTCATCAATCACATCAGACTTTTGAACCATTTTATGAATGTCACTAAGATTGGCATTGATTTTTTCTACTTTTACCAAATTTTCACTAAGAATTCTCGATATAATCTCAAGAGAGAATCTTTCACCCTGAACAGAGGCAACCTGCAAAAATAATTGCATTTCCTCGTTCAGCCTCATAAATCTGTCATTTAGAACTGCTGCTATAGTTTTGGGAATTTCATTAATGGTAAATTTATTTCTTAACCTAAAAACTTTATTTTTATCCTGATATATAAAAAAATTCTCACGTAAATTTTTAAGTGTCTCATCAACAAAAAGGGGATTCCCTTTTGTAAGGTTATATATGTCCGATGCAAAGGTTTCAGGAAATTCATTTCTGGGAAAGGTTACATTTATCAGGTCTCTGATTTGAGTTTTATTGAACAAACTTAGCTGAATTTCTTCGAGTGCCGAATACCTTATAAGGTTGTTTATTTTTTCGAGCAAAGGATGCTGTTCTATTATTCCTTTTATGGGGTTAAATCGTCCTTCTTTCAGGCATTCATAACGATATGAGCCGATGATGAGCAATGGGTATGTTCTATCCTTTATGTTTCTTGCAAGATAGAATAATAAGTTGATAGAAGATAAATCAGCCCACTGCAAATCATCAAGAAATATAACAATGGGGTTTTCTTTTGCCATATCTCTTAATTTTTTTGAAACCAGCCAGAAAAAATCCTCCTGACTTTTCAGAAAAGTCTGATGTTCATTTTCTGCTAATTTTTGGGAAGTTTTAAAAATTGCCTCAAATAAACCGCCAACCATTGGGATAGCCCCCAACCAAGCTCCTGCACTGTGGTTAAAAGCATTTTTAAGCCTTTCGGCAAAAGATAGTTTTTTCACTTCACCCGTTGAAACATCAATTGAATCGGTTTTCGAAATTGCTTTTGCAGTTGTCAGTGCAGCTGCTGCTATATCTCCGATTATGTCAATGCTTTGAATCCATTCTGGACCAGCATCATCAAATATTACCTTTATGACTTTCTTGAAATTGTTTTTTTTCTCTTCGTCTTTGCCAGCAGCTTTGTCTGCATCAAGTTCAATTAGTATTT
>CAYYPE010000010.1:0-121695 GCA_964473465.1 uncultured Hyphomicrobiales bacterium | reverse complement strand
CCTCAAATTTTAAAATATCAAACTACTGATTATTTCTGTCTTTTGATATCTTAACTTTGCTAATTTAATATAAAATTATCTCGAAACCAAAAAATATTTTCTCTTTTTTTGCATTTTGTTATGTTATTCTTTTAAATATCAATGATTTTATTGATTTTTCCAAAATGTTTCATTTATTAAGATCTACGATCTTCTCCGTTACAGTCTTAACCTAATTAGGAAAAAATTTGAATTAATTTAAGAGCATTTTTAACTAATTTTTATTAAGATTTATTTTATCATTCGAGACTTTTTTTTGTGATATTAACTTTATAAGTTCTATATAATATTTGAAGTTTTATCTTCTTTCTCTAAACCCAGATAAATCTTGTTTATATATTTATCGGATTGCATTACGAAGAGTATCACCGAATCCTGAACAGGGTCTATTACCCTAAGAATTTTATCCATTAGTTCCTGAAGGAAATATTCACTTATATAACCTTCGAAGACGGATTTTTGAATCCAATGAAGGTATTGTCTGAAGATTTTAAGGATTTTTGCAACTCTTTTTTCATTAACATCATAAAATGCAATGCAATACATGCTACCACCATATTATAAAAGGTTTGTAATCTTCTTCTTTTTTTATATGTTTTATAATTTTATAACATTCCAATCTAATAAGTCTTCTGTATGATACTGGTCTTTTCAATTGCCTATGCATAATAGTTTTTTCGAGTCTTTTGTCATAAGCTTCAACAAATTTTTTTCTGCCTGATTCGTTCAGGTAGCAACCCCCATCTCGATATTCGAAGTCATTAATCGAAATTGAATTTTGATTTAGCATCTTGAAAATAAGCCTGTCACCAAGCAGAGGCTTGAAAATTTCAGCGATATCAAAAATTAAAGAAAGTCTATTGTCAGATGGTTCGTGCAGAAATGAAACGAGAGGTGATAATTTTGTCCTATAAATTTCATTTCCTATGGAAGAATAAACTAATGCGTTAGAAAAAGAAATAAGTGCATTCATAGGAGTCGTGGGTGGGTGGAATTCTCGTTTTGTGAATTTAATTTCGGAATTGATAAAGTAGTTAAAAGCAGAGTAATATTGTTTATGTATAAAGCCTTCGATATTCATTAGATTTGGTATGTCTTTGCAGTGGTTGATTTCATCAATTTTTTCTTCAATTGAGCTAATAATATTATTGATTTCAGCCGCTTTCGGGCTTTGGCGTTTTAAATTTCTTCTTATATTAGATGCAGCTCCGAGGACAAACTTTTTTGCTAAATAAATTCTACGTGACAGTCGAGTAAAAAACTTAACTTGTTTAATAAGTAAAGAACCACTAAACACTTCATCAGGGGGATAGAATGTTCCTTTGTATGTTCCATAATAATTAAATATGTGCATAGGAATCTTATGATATGATATTAATTCCAAGAACCTCTTATTGAAAGTAATATCAGCAAGAACACAAATTGAATCAATATCTGTAATAGGTATAAATTTTGAGTCCCTATCACTTACATTTTCATCTTTTTCCCTTGTTCTAAGGATAATTTCCTCGAATTGATTGTCATCAATAAAATCCTCGGTCTCTTTATTTGGAATGAATTGAAGAGTAAAATTTTTTCTTTTTAAAATACCAGTTGAAAATATGTAATAATTCCTTTTCATTTTTGTTCCAGGATAATAAAACAAAATTTATTTGTAAGTTTTCTATCGGTATTTCCAAAAAAAATTTTAAATTTTCCTTGTATAAAATCATTTGTTTTTATATATTGTTTTTGTTAAACTTAACAACTCAAATTTGAATAAATGACAGAGCGCCAAGCCAAATATTTAGGTGCATTTCTTCACGACATTGGAAAACTCTCTTGGAGAGCCCAAGAACGAAAACCCGGGGAAGACCACGAAAGTCTGGGAACTTCATTTATTAAATCCTATTTTCATGATTCGGCTGTTGTTAATGGAGATAATATTATTCTTAATCTTCTGGATAGTGCTGCCAAAAGAGCCTTAATTAATATTCAGTATGCTGACAAAAAAGATGCCTCAACAGACAGGGAAAAATCGTCAAGCACGGAATCGAGACGACCGCTTATGTCAGTTCTTTCGAGGATTGATATTGGGAAAATTTCTCCACCAGCTGGTATTTACTACTACAATCCCGAACCGCTTGAATTTACGGCACAGCAACCCAATTTTTTAAATGTCAGCGAGGAGAATTGGACTGTTAATGAAAGGGATATGATAAGCAGGCATAATGATTCATATCAGAAATTGCAGTCCGAGCTTAAAAAGATAAAGGGTATAAGTGACTTCAGGACTTTTTTTACAAGCTTTTATTCTATTTGCGAAAAATATTTAACTTACATATCATCGGCGTCATACAAAACCGTTCCGGACATATCATTATTTGACCATTCGAAAATGGTTGCGGCACTATATTTATGTCGGGAAGAGGGCGATAATGGAAGGGAATGCCTGATGATAAAGGGGGATATTTCCGGGATTCAGAAATTTATCTATAGCGATATTGAAATGACAGATAATGTCGCAAAAATATTAAGAGGACGTTCGTTTTTTGTCAGACTGCTATCGGATGCGGTGGCAAACTATATTCTACGTGAGCTTGATATCTGGGAGGCGAACTTATTTTTCAACAATGGGGGTCATTTTGTTATGATTGCCCCAAATACCAATCATAACAGGGAAAAATTGACTGAAATTGAAAAGAAAATAAATCAGTGGTTATTTGGTGATTTCGGGAGTGAGCTTCAATTGGTGATAGGCAGCATCGAGGAGGGATCGAGTCAATTAATGGAGCAATTCCCAAAAAAAATGCGGGAACTGGAGAATGTGTTGCAGGAGAAGAAAAGAAAGAAATGCTTTTCAATCCTTGACCAGATAATGCAATCCCCGATTAATTCTCAAAAAAATAAAGAAAATTCGGGAAAATATAATAAAATTTTTGAAAATCTCGGAACGAAGCTCCCGAAGTCTGACTATTTAATTGAAATAGTATCAGGAGTAAATAGTTCCGAAAAATTGTTGGAGATTTCTGATATTAATTTCTTTAAAATAAGTCAGAATTATTACCTTGCGAGCGAAAGAGAATTGAAGGATAAGCTGGCTGAAATTGATAGTTATAATCCCTTATCAATGGTAATTTATAATATAAGCGATACCGATATTACAAAATCTGTAATTGGGAACAGCAAAAATCCTGTAGGTTATTCATTCAAGTTCACAGGTTCTTATATTCCAATGAATAAAAATAATGAAAGACCGATGACATTCGAGGAATTGGCTGAGATTGAATCTGAGGATTATCCATTGATTGGGGTGGCAAGGATGGATGTGGATTCATTGGGTGCAATTTTTGCTTATGGGCTGAAATTCGTAAAACGGTCGGAGGACGACAAACCGATATATACACCAACTAGGATTTCCTTTCTATCGAGAGAGATGAACCATTTTTTCAGCGGAACTATTGAAAAAATTGCCAGAGATAACAATGTTTATCTGGTTTATTCCGGTGGTGATGATTTGTTTGCAGTAGGTTCTTGGGTAAAAATAATTAAATTTGTTCAGAAAGTAAGAAAAGAGTTCAGGAAATTTGCCTGTCATAATATGAATATAACACTATCCTGCGGAGTGGTAATCGAAAAGAGTGATTTCCCGATTGTTTATTCAGCCAGGGCATCGGAAGATGAATTAGACCATGCCAAGAGCCTGACAAAAGAAGAAAGGGATCGAAAAGGTGAAAAGGATAATAAGAAGGACAGGATTTCAATTTTTGGTAGGAAAGTAAGCTGGGAGCAATTAGAAGAATTGTTAAGTATTGCTGATAAATTATTGGGAATTGTTGATTCTGACTCTGTGAAAAAAAATGAGCAAATCCCAAGGAGCTTTATTCATACACTTCTCGAGACAACGCAGAACTGCTTTGATAGACAAGGAAAATTTCAGGTTGATAAGGTTTGGCAGGCAACATCGAAGATTCATTATCATTTTGCCCGTCGAGGCGTTGATGCGAAGGAGATAGAAGAAAAGAAACTTGGATATAAGACAGAGCTTGGAGAGTATTTTTTAAAAAAAGAAGCCAAAGAATTGGTTGACTGGTATGAGCAGTTTGCAATACCAGCCTCTTATGTATTATTGAAAACAAGAAAATCAAAGAAATAAAGGAGAGAAAGATGCCATATAATCAGAATTATCAATCTCAATCAGCAAAAATTTGGACGCGATTGCCAGAAGATTTGGCAACTGCAAATGCCGAGTTAATAAATAAGGTAGCTGATGAGCAAGGTGCTGACTTCGCAAAGAAAATCAAGACAAATCAATTAAGGAATGTATTTTCAGAGATTACTTTAATAAGGACAAAATTCAAACAGAACAAATCGTGGAATGAGGATATAGAGAAAAGTTTAATATTATTGAAGCCAAAATTAGCCTATGCAAAAGGAAGAAATAAGGAAGTAGAACCATTCCAAAAGTTTATGTTTAGTTCTATTGATTCAGTTATAAGATCAAAAGACAAAGACAAAGCACTATCAAATTTTTTCGATCTTGTGGAATCAATTGTTGCTTATCACAAGTTTCACGGTGGAAAAGAAAGTTAATAAATAAAGGAGAAAAAAAATGTCAGCAAAATTTCTTGGAAATATAATATTAAAGGGCAAAATGGAATGCCTCACGGGAATGCATATCGGTGGATCGAAGGAAAAATTCGAGATAGGAGGAGTAGATTCCCCGGTGATACGTGACCCTAACACAAATTATCCTTATATACCGGGCTCTTCCTTGAAGGGTAAAATGAGGTCCTTACTGGCATTCGAGCTTGGTTTTGAGGTAATTCCTAAAGGAGGGAACAAAAAGGATTATAAAGATAAACCAGCTATATACAGAATTTTCGGCACAGGTGCCAATGATAATAACAAACAGGATGGTCCATCAAGGTTAATAATCAGGGATGCCTATCCTGATAATAAAACAATAGGAATGTGGGAAAATCTGGACTCTGAATTAATATATACTGAACTAAAGGGCGAAAATACGATTGACCGGCTGACTTCAGCTGCCAATCCCAGATTTATTGAACGTGTTGTGAAGGGTTCGGTTTTCAATGTTGAATTTATTTATGGTGTTTATCGTGTTGATAATACCAAAGATGAGGAATATTTCAAATATGTTCTCGACGGTTTGAAGCTGCTGGAGCATTCAGCACTTGGCGGGAGCGGCTCAAGGGGATATGGGCAAATATCATTTAAGTTTACAGAACCATTCCTGCTGACAGTGGAGGATTATATTAGTGGTTCTAAAGCATTCAAGGATTCCTGTAAACCGCATGATACATTGGAAGACAAGGAAGGATTAGAATTTAAAAAGAGGTTATCAGACTTTGAGGAAGGCAAATTAATTGATAAAATCAAGGAAAAATACGGAAATTTAAATTAATGAAGATAGTTCATTTAAAACCATTGAGCAGCTATAGAACGGAACTCCGGGCGGATACATTATGGGGTTTGCTGATGGTAGCCATTAAAAATGTTTATACTGAGGAATACCTTGAAAAATTATTGGATGAATACAATAGTAATGAACCACCATTTAATATTTCCTCGGCTTTTCATTTTTATGAGCCAAAAAATAACGGAAATACAAAAAGAGTATATTATCTTCCCAAACCTTACTTTAAATTTAATTACGATGAGAACCCAACTGGTGATGTTAAATCATACAGGCAGGAACTGGAAAATTTAAAAAAATTTAAAAAAGCTGAATTTATTCCGCTCGAGACATTCGAATCTTTGATAAATGGAGAAAAATCCGAATCAGACCTTTTTCAGGAATTCAGCAGCGAAGATGAAGCAGTTAAAATAAGGAAGAAAGAAGTCATAACAAAGAAAGCCTCAATAGATAGATTAACAAGCACAACAAGGGAGGAAGGTGGTAAAGGACAGTTGTTTTCTATGAAAGAAATTTTTTTGGAGAACGGTGGTCTGTATTTTTTAGTCGAAGGTGAGACCCAAGCACTGGAACCGGCACTAAGATTTCTTCAGCATTATGGATTCGGAGCTGACAGTAGCAATGGTAAAGGGCATTTCCTGATAGAAGAAACAGTATCTGAGGATTCAGAAAAAAATGTTCTTCAGGATTTTGCAATAAGACAGCCAGAAGAATCGGATTATTTAGTCAATCTTGGTATTTATAATCCAACAGAACCCGAAATTAAGGAAATACAGCAAAATGAGGATAAAGTTTTCTACAGTCTTGCAAAACGGTCAGGGTTAATTGGTGTAACTTTTCTTGGGACAGGCGACGTATTTAAGGATTCAGTGGTATGCTTTGGAGAGGGCTCAGTATTTCCAAATACATTAAATAAAAAATATTACGGTAGATTGAATATTGTCAAAGAATATATGGCAAAAAAAATATTTCAAAACGGAATAGGATTCATGATTAAAGCTAATTTTAGGAAGACATAATATGTCGTATAAAAAAAAATAGAAACAAAATCAGCAATTCATATAGGATCGGGGAAAACAATTGGTCTTTCCGAGCTCAAATATTTTCCAAATTATATTTATAGACTTAATATTGATAAATGTTTCAGGTATGTGTTAGATAGAATTGGTGCAGACGGTTTGGATAAATTGAATCAATGGGCAGAGGAAAAATCAGCTGAAATAGATACTTATGGACAATCGAAAGCACAAAAAGACTATGAAATAGATGTTTTCAATTTTGTTGAAAAATTTTTGAAAAACAAGGAATTATCAGAAGAATTAAAAGATAAAATAAAAAATGAAAATGGATATACTCTTTACAAAATAGAGTCCAAAACTAAAATAGAGAAAACTGTATCCGAAATAATAAAAACTGCGAATAATGAACTATATATTCCCGGCTCAAGCATTAAAGGATTAATCAGAACTGCATTAGCAACACAATATCTTCTATCAAATACTGACTGGGGTTGGTTGAAAGATGTTTTAGTTAAATTAAATAATGACTTGGAAAATAAATTAAAAAAAGACAGCTATATTCGTGATAGTTATAAGCAAATAGATGATGTAATTCAGGAAAAAATATTTAAATGCGGAAATGAAAAATATGAAGACGGGCAAATGAGAATTAGATATAATGATGAGAAATTTGACCTTATGAAATTTATACATATTTCGGATACAAACACAAAGAAAATTGAAGAAGGCTGTCTAATCATTAAACCACAATTATACCTTACTAATGGAAAACAACAGAGTCAACTAAATATTTATGAAGTAATAAAATCCGGTCAATATTTTGAAGCAAGATTAAATATTGATACTGATTATTTATTAGCTTTAAAATCACAATTACCAACAATTAAAGATACTAAAGGCAATAAAATCTGGATTAACCTTGAGGAAAAATTCAAAAGATTGTTTGGAGTAGAACTAAAAGAATTAAACAAGTCAAATAAAATGGAATTTGAGAGTAAAATTATTGAACATTTAGAGGAAGCAATATGTAATTTATCATATTTCGAGGTTAATAAAGAATCAATAATTCCAAATAGTAACATTGATTATTTTCATAAAAATTTAGATGAAAATGCTGTTAAATTAGGTTGGGCAAGCCAATTTTATGGAACAACCCTATTCGAAATTCTTGCTAATTCAATCAATGATGATTTTTCTGAAAACCTTGTCCCAAAAGAATTAGAAACCGTCAAAGAAACTTATTTAAAAATATTAAACAAATTAAAAACAAGTAAAAAAGAAATCAAGGACTCGGGTGATTTCCCAATATCACGAAGATACAATGAAATCGGACAGAATAAACTGGAAGCAATTGGCTGGGTTACATTAAATTTTAAAGCTGAATAAAAATTAATTATTATGCCAATAGGACTAACATTCATAGGCACTTCTAATTACGAAAAAGTCATTTATAAATATAAGGATAAGCAATTCGAAACAAATCTTTTTCCAAAAGCATTAGAACATTTTTTTAAACTTGATAAGCTTTTAGTTGTTGCAACCAAAGCAGCAGCAGAAAAACATTCTGAAGTATCTGATTGCCAAACACAAGTTGATATAATTAGTATCCCCGAGGGAAGAAACGAAAACGAGCTCTGGAATGTTTTTGAAAAAATATATATTAGTATACCCCATAAAGCAGATTTAATAATAGATGTTACACATAGTTTCCGTTCGCTACCAATTATTGCTCTTTCGATTTTGCAATATCTTAAAACATTAAAAGATGTTAATATCATTGATATTGTATATGGAGCTTACGAAGCACGGGACAGCTATAGCAATATAGCACCAGTTTTTAATTTAACACCATTTATGAACATCATTGATTGGTCGTACTCTATAAACGATTTTGTTCATCATGGAAATGCTGCTTTCTTAAAGAACATTCTTGATAAAATACACAAAAGAACCTACTCTGAAAAAACTGAATGGCAGTCAAGAAACCTTGCAGGGTTGGGTAGTGCTCTGAGCAATTTAAGCAATGCTCTATCAATAACTCGCATCAAAGAATCACTTGAATACGCAAAAGAATTAAAGACCAAAGTGGAAAATGTAAAAGATGATATATCCCATCAACCAGAAGCAAAGCCATTAGAACCACTGCTTGAAAACATAGTTTCAAGATTTGACGAAATATCTATTGAATCATCAGATTTATTTAAAAGTAACGGGTTTTCTGCACAAATAAAGATGATTGAGTATTATTTAAGAAATCATCAGTATATGCAAGCTATTACTTTATCTCGTGAAATCATCATTTCAAAGCTATGTGTTTTATTAAACAAAGATCCTATAAAACAGAGAGATATAATTGAAAATCTTTTGAATGAGAAAAATGAATTTAATGGAAATGATGATTTTTCAAACCATAAATTGAAAATAATTGAATTCAGGAAAGTTTGGGAAAGGGTAAAGGAAATTAGAAATGATATCAATCATGCTGGAATGAGAAAATCAGTAGCAAAAACTAGTAAAGCAATAAAAAGTATCACAGAAAATTGTAACGAAACAATCAAAATTATTAAGAAGTATGAATAATTCTGAGATAGAAATTTCAATTATTAACACTGATTTAGGCTTTCAAATTCTTGATATTCTCCTAACCGGTGACGGAATAATAAAGCCCTCAGACTTAAAAAAAATTAATTTGCCTAATTCAATTGATTATACTCAAGGTGTTATTATCAATGGCAGAGGACCTATTTGGCTTTATGCTCATTTGATACATTTATTGCATATTTCCGCTTTTGTTGGTGTTTATGATCCTCGGATAGGTGCTGTAATAGTTCAATCACATAAATCAGATTCTTATAGCGTTGGAGATATAATTCCTAACAATGTAATTCTAAAATATATTAATAAAAAAGAAGGGGGAAAAGAGCTTCAGAGCAACATTGTATGTTTTGTAGGACCCCCTCATAGTGGTAAATCCGTTTTTATGAATTTAATCAGAATTGCCTTAAAAAATGAAATAACAGATGATAAATATCAAAGGGAATTATTTTTAGTCAGAGCTTGTCCTGATGGTGAAGGTAACTGGAGTTCTGAAGCGGATCAAAAGAATGTTAAAATTCTACGTTACAAAAATTCTTTTGATGATAATTTCGTAAGCAAAGTTGTTAATAGCATTGATGAACTTAAGCAAAGTAAAAAGCTTATTCTGGTTGACTGTGGTGGAAAAATTGACAAATATAATCAAATGATCTTTAATCATTGCACGCACGCAATTATTGTTTCTAATAATGATGATTCTATTTTGGAATGGATTGGAGCGATTAAAGCAAGTAATTTAAAAATACTTGCACTTATTGATTCTGTAGTTGATAATACTTCAGTGATGATTTCAGATTCACCTCCACGATTCAAAATAGGGAAATTAGAAAGAGGATCGAATAATATTGAAATAATACCTATCGAGCTATTAAATCTCTTCACTTACTTGATTACTTAGTTCGAATCAAATCTACCATTCCAAAACCCATAGAATTCCTTTCGCCAAGTCCACAATCATAAACTATTTTTTGCATCTTTTGACTTGCAGATATTTCAATTGGGCAAATAAATCCTTTGACTTTGGTTTCACTTTCTTCGCCCTCTTTAATTGTAATTAATTTAGTAATTTTTGTGAAACCTCCTACTTTGTCTATATATTCTTTGTCCAACTTTAGATGAATTAATTCATTATATTTTTCCTTGTAGATAAGTAAGTATTTTCCCAAAAGATTTTTTTTTAATTGAAATGTTAGTTCAGGTTCTTCAGGTCTAAGAAAATGAATTATTTTTTTCCCAGGTTCCTTTTCCTCGACTATTGAAGAAATGATTGGATTTAAAGCCAGATATTTCATATCACGCAAAAAAGTGGGAGGATCTATCTTTATAACATTATGAATTTTGAATTTTGCACCAATTTCATTATTAGCTATAGTAATAGTTCTTGTATTGAGTATTCCATTGATGAAAGCAGGAATAATAGAATCACCCAATGGAGAGGAAAATATAATTTTAATTTGCCCGGAAGCTAAAATGCAATCTCCATCAATCTTATAGTTCGAAAAAAAAATTCTGGAAAAATTGAAAAGTTTTAATGGTTTACCTTTTTGATTATTAAAACCATTATCATGAAGCCAAGTTGCAAATTCAGGCGAACCATACGAAAAAATTTTGTAAAATACGGAACTTAAAGGATAGTTATAATTTATTGGTATCTTATATCTTTCCCTTGTTGGTCTTAGTGTTAATTCAAGTCTCATTTTAAATTTATAAAAAGATTTAATGTTATAAACCATAATAAACAATTTTATTCACAAAATTAATTATTTCAAATCTTCTATCCGAATAAATTTATAAATTAAATTTTATGTTTCAAACTTCAGTTGATTAACACATAAAATACACAAAAGAGTTATTCAGAATTTTCAGATTATTTGTAAAGTTCGGGTTAGAAAGAAATTTAGTGATTCATGGTTTTATCCAGTGTTTAACAAGATAAAATTTCATATTAAAATCAAAAAAATGATGACGTAAATGATGACGTAAATTACGAAAAAAATTGCAAAAAGGAATGTTTCAGAATTTTTCAGAAATTTTATAAAATATTATTTAGAGCGTGATTTGAGCGATATTTCGTGAGTCTTTGTGTTTCTTTTTGTTTTAAAACTTATGTTCCTACCGGGATCACAATTTTCTTTCCTCTGGGATTATTTTTCTCTTAGTTAAACAAAATGAAAATCATAAAATGATCTTTTCTTTTTTTTGACTTTTTTATTTTTTTAAAAGAAATCCAATAAATTTGAAAAAATCTTCAAACTGATAAAGGAAAGCAAATAAAGTGTCTTATAAGAACATACATCATAGTCATAATATGACGCTAAGCGACTTCGATCAAATTATTTTCGAGAGCGATTTTGATTAAGCCAATACTATTCTTAGCACAGAGTTTTCTTAAGATATTTTTTCTATGAGTTTCGGCTGTTCTTCTACTAATACAAAGTTTATCAGCGATTTCTGAAGTCGTTAATTGCATTGCTATCAGTCTCAAGATGTCCAATTCCCTTGTTGTTAACTTCTCAAAAGCAGAGTCGAAAGATGAATTTAGGCTTTGAATAGTTGAATTAGATAGAACATTTTTGGTCGTTTTACAGTAATATTTTATTCCATCTATAACGGATTTAATGCACTCAATCAAATCCTCTTTGGAAGATAACATGGTAATACAACCATGGACGCCGTAATTTATTATTTTTTGAATTAGGATTGGTTTGGAACATTCTGTAATTGCTATCACTTTTAATTCTTTGGACTTACTTAATACTTTATTAATTAGGTTCAGCCCCTTAAAATTAGGAAAATTAACAAATACCAATAAAATATCCGGTTTGTTATTTTCAATTATATTGCTTAAATCATTTTCATCAATATTTGAAATAGCAGTCAACTTGAAACTTTCCGAATGATAGAAGGATTCGTTTAGCAGGTCGGTAGTTAATTTCTGATCGTCAATAACAAGAATCCTAATTTTATCTATCTCTGACTCCAATCTATCATCAAAAGATGAATAGAACCTACTTTTATCAAGTTTCAAGTTAACAAAATTTGGGTAATCAATTCCTCTATAACCTTTATAGGTTCCAAAATCATCATAGATAGGCATTCCGTATGTTTCTAACTGGATTATACTTCCAGCTTTTGTAATATTATAGTTTTTTAAGCAATGAATATTTACTTTGGTTTTTTCTATATCGCTGAAAAGCTCCTTAATTCTTTTTGCTTCTCTCAAAGGCATCAATTCGAAAGGAGTTTTGCCAATTATTTCATCAGGATAGTAACCCAATATGTCATAGACAGCAAAATTTGATTTAATATAACGGCAATCAGTGTCAACTTCCCAAACCCATTCATTGGAATGCTCTGCTAATTGAGCATATTCGTCAACTAAAAAATTCTGAGAAGAAGAAAAATTATTAAGCTTTAGTTCATTGTTCAAATTGAAAAAAAAGAAATACTGTCCATTAGTTTCTGATTTATATATACTTAGGTTGGAATTTATGATTTTATTATTTTTTATCGCTTTGAACTGACAAGCATAATTTGCTGAAATGCCAGAAAGATAATTGCTCATAAAATTTAATAAGATAGAAGAATTCAGAGGATTTATGGCTTTAACCAATTCAAAAATGGTTTTAATTTTTTTTGGTTGCTGAATGGAGATAAGGTAGTTCTTTAACGAACTGTTTAAATATAAAATTTCATTCTTTTTCGAATCGAACAAAGCAATAGATTCACTAAGAGAGTCAAGAAAGCGATAGTGAGAAATTTCAGCGTGATCCATATAGTCCTCTATTTATATATTTGAATATTGAATTCTTAAGTAAAATAGCTATCAGGACTTGAAAATTATATAAATATAAATTTCAATTGGTAAAATAAAATATCATTTTATAAAAAAAAACTTCCATTTTCCTCCATTTTTTTCACTTTGGTTCATTTAATAATCTACAATTCCTTAGAACCTGAGTTTGCAAGCATTCAATCTGATTCAAAAAAAATAAACAGGTTTCTGAATTTGTCATATTAAAAAAATGAAGAAGGAGGAAAAATTTTCGTATCTCATACAGTATTTCAATGGTTTTGTTTTTGCATTGAGCTTTGGATGCTTGATTCTTACAATCGCAGAAAGGATTTATCAGAGGGCTGCTTTCCGATAAGCAAGAGATATAATCAAGATTAATTTTTAGCTTTTCTGTTATGATCTCTAATAAGTTGATTGGAATAATGTCGCAATAAAAACTGATGGAGTAGAGTAAATTTGTGTAAATCTTTGGCAAAGTATTTAATTCGCTTTCGTTATAAAATATGTTAATGCTTTCGCTATGTATTTCAGTGGTTTCCAATTTTTTCGAAACAAATAACAAATATTAAATTTATAAATTATTAACATTATTCAACTAAGACAAAAATAAACTTCAAAAAAATAAAAGTAAATACCAATAAATACGTATTTTTATCAAATTCATAATTTTTTTTATTTTTCTTAATCAAAATTTAACAATACAATTTTTTAATTGTATTTTTAAATCTTGCTTATAAAAAAATTCCAATATTTAAAGCTATCCGAGGGGATTTAATTAATTCTAAATAATTTATTTTTATAACAAAAACTAAAAAATGAATTTTATAAAACTTTTTTTTAAAATGTTTTATATTTTTTTTGGAGATTTATTATGTTTTATTATAAAAAAAATGTGAATCCATCAATAAAATCCGAATGAAAAACAAAATTAATAAATTAATATTGTCGGATTTAATTTAACAATACATATAGTTTAGTCAAAACCAGACAACATTATATTTCAATGATTTAGAAGATTTACTTATCAAAAATACGTGTTTATTGGTATTTTTCAGAAAGGACTAAAAATACCCATAAAATGGTATTTACTTTGGAAAAGTCATCCTTTATTTTTGCACCGAATAAAAAAGTGTTTTTTGAAAGAAAAAAAGGAGTTTCGAATGAAGAGAATTTTACTGGTTTTAAGTATTATTTTTAGTTTTAATTTAATATGCTTCAATTTAAATGCACAAACTCAATATGTAAATAAACTTGGTTCATCATCAGGCTGGTATTCTGATGATACAAGGAATGCCACAGGTGCAAATCTGGTGGGCTCTACACTTACTCATTATGGTAAACCAGGTCAAACGCCAACAGCTGTTGATGATATTGCCATAGCACAACAAATTAGTTTTGATGGAGGGCCAAATGGTATTGGTGCTCTAAAAATGAATAAAACTTCAACAAGTGGAGGATATAGTAAATGTACGATGAGTAAAATTGATGAAAATGGTTTTGCAACTGGAGATTCATGGCTAAACACATTTTTTTGTAATTACCGTTATTATACAAATTCCTCAGCGGAATTTACTGTGCCTAAGATTGGGATCCAAACTACTGCTTGGTCTTCTTCTCAAACTGGTTTCACTGCACAAAGATCAGGAGAATCTGCTTGGGATATTATTTTAGTTGATTGGCGGGGGACTGATCCTCCATGGACAGTTGGTAGCTGGGCTATCTTAACAACTGACAAAAATACCGTCTGCTGGAAAATATATCGTCAAGCAGGAAATAACTATCACCCAGCTCCACCAACTGAACCAATGTCTCTACAACAAATTAAAGATCACACAACTTGGGGACCACTAATTTTTGGTAGTGGAGCAAAAGTTACAAGCTTTCAACTCGGAGTTGGCTCGAGTTCTCAGACAAGCACATCATATATTGATTGGGTGGAGACAAACTTATTAAATAACGGGAACAGAATTGACTTTGTTGCTCCTCCTGTTCATAACATAACCCAAAATACATTTTATTATACCATTCAATCAGCTATAAATGCTGCAAATGCGGGGGATGAGATACATGTTGATGATGGAACCTATAACGAAAATATAAATATTAATAAAAGTTTAACTGTTAAGGGAAAAAATCCTCCAACAAGCACAGCTTTAATCACCGGAAAGGTTGTTATTTCGGCTGATAACGTTACTTTGGAGAATTTTAAGATTGATCCTCCAGCTTTTTCACCTACATATGATGCTGCTGTATATGTTCAAGCCAGTAACGTAATAATAAAAAATAATATTATTACTGATGTGGATGGTCCAGCAGATAAAACTAACAAAAATATACATATTTATAAAGGTAGTACACCTAATATTGAGAATATTACTATTGAAAAAAATATCATTGAAGAAAACAGAAATTCATCAAGCGGGGCTGTGGGAGTAATGGTTCAAGGATATGTTAAAAATGTATATATTCTTGATAATATTATTAGAAAGATGTCAGGGGCTTGGTGCTATGGAATTGAAATTGCACCAACAGCGATTTTTGAGAAAAATTCACCTGAAGATGTCTTTATCAAATACAATTCATTTTCAGACTTAAGTGATGGTGGCATACCTTCAACTGGTACAGGAGTAGCTGTATCTTTTGCAAAGTATTCAGAAAGTGTTTATCATTTTACCGATCCATTGGAAGTAATAATAAACTTCAATGATTTCGGGGGACCTTCAACTGTACCTATTGGTGTTTTACATATTGCAGAACCATTTCAGACAAAATCTGTTAACGCTAAATATAATTGGTGGGGGCATTGTGAGGGACCCACTGTTGATAATTTAACAGCAATGTTGGACCCAGAAAAAGGTTCTCATGCAGTAACCTATGGCTCTACATCATGCTTAATAGACTACACCCCCTGGCTCGGTAATTCCTTCGGTGATGCGGCTCTTTGGCTATCGCCAATTACTGCCAAAAGGATTGGTGATGAAAGATTGGCAAATTGGCTTAGTATGGATTGCGGAAACCGCGAAGCTGTTCAAAATGCTGAAAAGAGAAAACCAATTTATTCGGATGGCTGGGTAAAATTCGAGTCAGACTTCGGAGCTAATAAATACGGGTATTCAGATGTTATGGAGGTTCAGCGTTATGGAGATATTACTGCAACAGACGGTGGAAGCATTGATAAATGGCATCCCTCGAACGAAAAGAGGAACCTTTTTGTAACATTCAAAACCGGATATTCGGTGGATAATGAAACAGAGCCTCCGGTTTACTATCGTGACGGAAGACAATGCATTTTCGAGGCTGGCGGACCTTTGTCAGGATACAATTTGTATATAGTCGAAGGGAAATTAGTTTTCGGTATGTGGAACAGATTTGAAAGCAAATATACCATTCTGGAAGCTCCATCAACAGATTTTTATCCATTAACAACCAATAAAACTTATTACACTTATCTATATTATGATGGCTCAAACTTCACTGCAACCATAAGCGACGGAAGTTTTACTTCTTTTAGCAGTCCATCAGTTGCTTTCTCAGGATTATCACAAGATGCAGAGGATAAGTCAGGTATAGGCGGTGCCGCAAGAACACGTTATCATGATTACTCCGTGGGTTCTACTTATTCCGATGAATTCGATGGTTTGCTTGGAGATATTATAATTTATAGCGGTGATTTTTCGAATACAACAGGGGTAAGCACCTATTTGAATGCAAGATATGGAGTTCCTAATATTACAACTCCCAGAATTACAGCAGATGACTGGAAAATAATTGCTGAGTACGACAGAACAGGCGAGAATAATATTTCCTCTGCCTATCCCAATCCATTTGATTCAAAGACAAGCATCGGGATTAATCTACTCAGCGAACAAATGATTAAGGTTGAATTGCTCGACGTGATGGGAAGAAAAGTTGCGTTGGTATTCAATGGCAAGTTAGCCGCCGGAATTCACGACATCGAAATTGACGGTACAGGGCTATCAAACGGCATCTACTTTATAAAAGTAGCAGGCGAAACATTTACTCAAACAACACAGGTTATCTTAAATAAATAATTAATTAAGCTCTGCACCCCACCAGAAGGGTGCAGAGAATTTTAAAAAAAAGAAAATAAGGAAAAAAAATGAAAAAAATCTTTTTACTGGTTGTTTTGATGATAATGGTTGGTTTGATGTCAAATTCCATTGCAGGACCTAATTATCCATCAGGGCTTAACTATCCTGTTGGTAGTATGGTAGCATATTGGAATTTCGATTATTGCGAAGGGACATTAACAGATGACGTCAGTGGTGTTACTCCTGCAGCAAATGGAACAGTATTCACCCCATACAGCAATCCAAATACTATACCTCCACCTTTATGGGTTGAAGGTATAAATAACCAGTGTGTAAATTATAAATTTACTGAAACTTGTTCAGGGGTTGATAATGATAACTGCGCTCGATACGTAAACCTTGGTCGCCCGGATAAGTTAAACTTTAATTCCGAAGCAATGAACAATGGGGATGGATTTACTATTTCTGTTTGGGTTAAATCATATACGGACCAAACTAATACAAGGCAAATATTTTCTAAGGGATATTGCACTGGGGGCACTCAATACCAATTAAAGATTAAAGACAAAGTAAATAGTAGCGATCCAGAAGGCTTAATTATGTGGGGAGCATGGTACGATAACTGGAGTCATAATTGTTGGGTTTATAGCGATGCTGCAAGTTGTCAAGATGATAACCCCTCCACTTTTTTAATCAAAAAAGATAAATGGTATTTTATGGTTGCGAGCTATAAAAAAATTAACTCAACACAGCATGAATATCAATTAATTGTATATGAAGATGATGACGGAGATGGCACTTGGGTAAAGCATACTTTTAACAGAAATGATGATCAAGGAATAACATCGAGAAATGCTGATGTTAATATTGGGTCTGTGGTTGTTTGTCCGAGTGATGTTAAGCAATACTGGTGGAATGGTTTGATAGATGAAGTTGGGGTTTTCAATGTAGCTTTCAATCAAACAAACGCAGAAAATCTTTTTAATTCATATTCTGGTCGACAAACTGCCAATTGTGATGATGGAGGAGTTCAAGCCTCAGATCTTGTTCTTTGGTATGATGCTTCTGATCAGACTATATTTGAAATGATGGGCACTTATGTTATGAAATGGAAAGATAAAACGACACCTGCCGAGGACGCCGTACCGATAAATTCAAATATGAGACCACAAATCAATTCAAGTGCTTTTTCCTCAGCACCTGTGACTCAAAACAAAAGAGGTGTTGCTTTTGAAATAAAATACGGAGCAAATGAATATGGATATTCAGATATATTAACAACATCAGATATTGGAGGCGAAATAGTTTCAGGAGAGACAGATAAATGGAAACCTTTATCAACTGATAAATCACTGTTTATTATTTTTAAAACAGGGAATAATATTGATGAAACATCTGACCCAGATCCATACTGGTCAGATGGAAGACAGTGTATCTTCGAAGCAGGGGGTCCCTTATCAGGTTATAATGTTTATATATCGAATGGGAAGATTTGTTTTGGTATGTGGAACAGGTTCGAACGAAAATTTATGGTATATAATCCTCCACCGGGTGAAAGTTTTATATATCCACTCTCAAAAACTGCTGTTTATATGGCAATTCTTGAATATGACTCAGAAAATAATGAATTCAGGGTTGGGGTAACCAAATATGATGATGGGCCTACAGCTCCACCTTATGCAACATTTTCGGGTTTCATATCATTTCAGGGATTGACTTTAGATGTAAATTATACTGATGAAAAGATTGGAATCGGAGGGGCTTCAAGAACGGCTTATGCAGATTATAGCATAGGTTCCACCCATTCAGACCATTTTGCTGGTGCTTTTGGTGAAATTTTACTTTATAACAAATTTTTCTCACGCATAGTTAATGGGGAGTATAATAGCTTTGATCAGTATTTCTTATATAATCTTTATGGCTATATTAATACTAAATTTGGGACAAAATTTGAATATAAAGAGGAGTTTCATTACATACCCAGAGCATCAGATTGGGATATGATTGAATTTTCGGAACTCAAGCAAAATGAAGTATTTATGTCTACTGCCTATCCAAATCCATTTACGGGAAAAAGCACTTTCTCGGTTTATTTACCCGAAGAACAGAACCTGAATGTGGAGCTTTTCAATGCTCTCGGGCAGAAAGTTCAATCCATCTATTCGGGTAGCTTAGCAAAGGGAATTCATGACTTTATCATTGATGGCAATGGATTGGCAGATGGAATGTATATATTTAAAGTAACAGGTGACGGATTTGTTGAATCCGGCAAAGTGGTTATAACAAAGTAAATTTTGTTCTTGATTGAATAGTTCTTTTAAAATTGATAGTTAACAGGATAAAGCCCCGGGGGAGACTCCAGAATATGCGTTTTTCTCACGTTTTTTCATGCTCGGGAGCTTTATCCGATTTTATTGATAGTTTATTATATAAAAAAATATTAAAGTTATATGAAAAATATTCTTACTATAGCATTAATTCTTACAATTTTCTCATTGTTTTCTCAGAACTTAATGAGTATTGACTATGAAGAAACAAACCCTATTATTTTAAATGATGGAAAAATAGGTGATGTTACTTTAGGTGCAGGTTGGTATCAAACATTCTACGAAGAGAATTTTTATCAGCATTTTGATTACTTCAAGGTGTGGATGAAAACAGAGCTTAACGGTGACATGAATGAACATCACAACAAAAACGGAGAATATCCAGTTACCGAAAATGAATTTTATATTGGAACTGGAATAGGTACAGATGCTTGTTTTTATGATGTTCATGGAAGAGGATGGACAGTCCTTACGAATAACGGCAAGATGTTCGAAGCGGTTGCTCCCTCAACAGGATATTGGAGGACAGATAATTTCTACTTCAATCTCTATTTCAAGGATGCAAACAAAGCTAAAAAAATGACTTTCTATTTTGCTGCTTATGACACAAAGAGCCATCCCGGAAATAAAGAACTGAAAAACTTTTGTGCAATTCATTGGGATGGGAGCAAATGGTGGTGTAACAATTATGACAGACCCGTTAATCAGCCGGATAACCCAGCTCAGGGCGAATATTTATGGTTAAATCAAATTTTTCAGCAAATTTATAATACATCGAGCAACCCATTATCAAAAATTTCTTACTGGCCCTTCGATGAATGTCAGGGTAATATAGCATTTGACGAAGGAGCAAAGAATTACGATGGTCTAATAGTTGGTGCACAAAGAGTTCAGGGCTTTAATGATGGCGGCTTGAATTTTAATGGTAATAATCTGGTTGACATCGGTAACGTAAGCGAGTTCAATTTTGCCTTTGATAAACCATTCACAGTTGCAGCATGGGTGAAGTTCACTCCTTGGGGCAATTTTGGTGATTTTATCTGCAAAATGAGCCCACCTTCGCAAGATTTCAGAGGTTGGGGATTAGGAGCAGGAAACTTCGGTACGTATTGCCCGGGGAATACCGTTGCAGGTATCCGGTTCGATTTGAATGATACCTGGTCTGGCAAAGCAGTCGTATTGGATGTACCCGGCACTAATAATACATATTGGTATAATGGTTCCAATCAGGTTGCAAATAAAAATGGGAATTCCAATGGTTGGGGAGATGGTAACTGGCATTTTGTCGTTGCAACCTATACAGGAAAAAATTATGATCCTGTTCTCAAAAAAGCGGATCCAAAGGACTTGATTGTATACATTGATGGGGCAAATGCAAGTGGTTGCAGATATAATGGCACAACGGTTCAGACCATGATTAATAATGCCAATATGAGAATAGGTTACAGAAACAGCCAGGACCCAAACAGAGGCTTCAAAGGAATGATTGATGAAGTATATGCCTTCAATAGAGCTTTGACGCCGCTTGAGCAAGCAACTTTGTTTGCATATTATCCAAGTGATCCAGAGCTTAGAATTAGTTCTTGCACGCAAGATTTCGAACCAACATTAGTTCTTGATCTCGACCCTATTGAAGCAACTGATAACAATGGCGATGGAATTAATACAAATGGAACACCAGTTAAAACGCTTCCTGATATGACATCAATAAAAGAAGATGCCGTTATGACTAACTTGAATAGGCAGCCAAAATTCGAAAAAGCAGTCTTTGGGGAGTATCGTCCGGGTATTAAATTCGAATTTGATTATGCCCCGGATAAATATGGATATTCAGACATTATGGAAAGTCCATATCATAAGGAAATTACCTCGGGAGTTACTAATAAATGGAATCCTGCTGATCCGGAAGATGACGAAGCTGAATCCTTTACCTCCAAAACTCTTTTGGTAGAGTTCAAAGTGGGTGCCAGTATTAATCAAAATCCACCTGATCCTGTGCCATATTATTCGGATGGAAGACAGACAATTTGCGAATTCGGCGGTCCTCTTTCAGGATTCAATATCTACATTTCCAAAGGTTATCTTTGCTATGGCATCTGGAACCGATTCGAAAGGGTTTATATACAGTATAATGGAAATAATCCAAGCTTTTATCCATTAGACAGAAACAGCATCTATCTGGCAAATCTTCAGTTCGACAGCGAAAATCTGAAGTTTCGTGTTTCTGTGAGTAAATCAGGCGGATCTCTCCCCACATGGTCAGACTGGGTGTCATTCAAAGGGATAACTAAAGATGCTGAAGATTGGTCTGGAATAGGCGGTGCTTGCAGGACTGCATATTATGATTATAGCATTGGTTCAACATATTCTGATCATTTTGGTGGTTATATTGGTGGGGTTTGGTTGTTCAACGAATTGTTAGTAGAAGAAGACTTAAATGGTTATTATAATATTCTAGGAAATCTACTTGGATCGGGTTATACATTTCCGGTCCCGGCTTATCCTTCTACTCCTAAAGAAACTGATGGGGATTGGTTGGTTTTCAACGAAGTCATCTCCCCCGTGGGCAAGCAAGTTAGCGAAGCATTTCCTAATCCTTTTGCAACCAGAACTTCTTTTGGAGTATATATAGATGCACAGCAGTATGTTTTAATTGAATTGTTTGATGCACATGGTAGTCGCATTCAAACAATTTTTGCAGGTCTGTTGAACAAGGGTGTTCATGATTTTACAATTGATGGTACTTCCCTTAGTTCGGGTATGTACCTGTATAAGGTTACCGGAGCAGACTTTGTTCAAACCGGGAAAGTAATTTTAAATAAATAAACAATGTCCCGCATTCGCTTTATCGGGACTGGTACCACCCGAGAAACAGCGGATTGAAGTGGACGACAAGCGTGTTCTTTGAAATTTTGAAGCTAAGGTTACAGGAAATTCAGAGCCACAAAGTTCGCTTTTCCCTTAGAAAATAACCTTTGCCTCAATGATGGGGATCCCGCAAGGGATTTCGGAAGAGCTTCAGACAGCCGTAAATTTTCAGACTGTCTGCAACATCGGAATAATGTTCTTATAAAAACGAACATTGCCTTATTTCTATATTTTAATCATTTTTGTTTAATTTTTTTTTAAAGGAGTTTACTATGAAAAAGTTATTTGCAATTCTCGCAGTTTTAGTTCTTTTTGGAACATATGCATGGGCAGCACCAGCTATAATTTTATGGAGTGATGATGCACAAAATAATTTTCAAGCAAATGTTTTTTGCCAACCAAGCTTAACCGGTAGCAATGATGTTGGCTTGGGCAATTTCTTTATTAATACTTCATTTTCTGGGTCAGAAGCTATTACTTTTACCCTAAAAGGGGGTCAAGGAGCAAATACAAATCCACAGACATTTGATGTTGATTTTTCTGAAAGCGCAACCACTGGTATTTCATCATATACAGGATCATGGGACTGGGATGAAGATGATAATGTTATATTACAAGGGACTGATTGTGAACAAACAAAAACATTTACTTATACATTGACCGCAGCAACATTTATAGCAACTGGTCAACAGCAAGTAACTGTTAAAGTAACTGCAACATTATCTAACTATTAATTTATTTTTTAAAATTAATAATTGAAAAAATGAAAAAAATACTGATATTATTAGCAATGGTTGCTTTATATTCAACAGTAAATGCACAATTCGGCTATAACGATTACAAATCCAATTCATTTAATGCTAATGTTGTATGTATCCCTCAGCTATTACCATCAGATAAAACAGTAATTCTTGGAGATTTCTTTATTGGTGGAACTTATACAAATTTCACAGAAAATGAGCAGGAATACACTCTGGAAGGTGGAGCAGGAATGGGATTTAACGTTAGTACAACAACAACTAAAGAAGATCACGGTGTATTAATTGAATTTGTTTGGTCAGTTAATATGGGCAGTGGTTATATTGATAAAGCTTTAAATGTAGAATTATTAAATGAACCTATAACACTGCCATCAAGCTCGGGAGGAGTTTGCGATGCAATTGTGTATTTTAAATGTAAAGTGACTAAATTGACTATACCAGCTAGCGGTATAACCGCAGGTCAAAAGACTTTTCAGATGGTTGTAAATGCTGAATTGACATCATTCTAAAGACAGCATATTATTAAAATCATTAAGGGACGGTATAAAAATACCGTTCCTTAAATTTATTTTGTTGAAAAACTTAATAAACAGAAAATAAATTCGATAATTGAAAAGGTATAATTCATTAAGAAAGAATAATGAAAAAAATATTAACCATAATAGTTTGTTACCTATTAATTTATTATTTTTCTGAAGCTCAAATAAGCATTTACCCACCAGCTTCATTTATAAGTAATGATACTAGATCAACTGAATTAACAATCAGTAATACTTCAAATGAAATACGAGAAATTGAAATGGAAGCATCATTTGGTTACATCGGATATGATTCTTCAGGAAATAGGAAAGATATATATTCTGATACTACCGATAGAATTAAGTTTTCGTTAGCCCCATACATAAAAATTTTCCCCCCAAAATTAATAATACCGCCAAAAGAATCACAAATAGTTAGAATCTTTCTAAGAAATGTACCAAATTTTGAAGATGGTACATATTATACAAGGTTTTCAGCGATATCTAATCCTATTACAAAGCAAATTGATACAATTAATAATGATAGAGTAACTGCGTCTATATCCTTAAAAACAAAAATGGTTTCATCGATTTTTTATCAGACTGGGAATCTTTTAACAAATATAGACTTTGACTTCGCTAAACTCACATTAGATTCAATTTATATTAATTTATTTTTTAATGTAGAAGTTTCAGGAAACTCCCCTTTCTGGGGAAAAATGAAGTATAAAATTTATGACGACAAAGGCAAGGAATTGCTTGAATCAGAGGAATTCATTTCCTTCTACGTTCAATCAAGAAAGAGAATATCCATTGATCGGAATCTTCTTCCAAAAGGTAAATATAAAATTGAGATGGTATATTCAACAGATAGAAGTGATATACCCGAAGAGAGGAGAATACCATTCAAAGAAAAAAAACAAGAATTTAACTTTATTATTGATTGATAATAATTAAGTGTTGAAAAAAGCATACATAATTTTTATTTTAATATTTTTTTTTGCCAATCTATAGTCAGCAAGAAAGAGCATTCAAATTACCCGATGGAATAAATGACGGAGTTGTAAAACTTATATATAAAGGAATCTTCAGACGTGACATATTAATAAAGTTTTACCAAGAACAAATTTATCTTCCTTTTTATGAAATATTAAATTACCTAAAAATTTATAATAAAATTGACTACAAGAATCATGAAGTCACAGGATTTTATATTGACCAATCTGCGAAATTCAAAATTGCCTTCAAGGAAGGAAATGTTAATATAAATAATAGAAGCTTTCTGATTGATGTTAGTAAATTACTTTATGATGAATTGGAGGTATATGTTTTACCTTCAGTTTTTAAAGACATATTTAATTGGGAAGTTGAAATATCGTTTAAAGAATTGATTGCAAAGTTAAAAACAAACGATGAATTACCAATTTATAAAGCATATCTAAGATATAAACAATATAGCTTTATTAATACAAATGATGGAGGAGAAAAAAATTTTCCTTTACTTTTTGATAAGGATAGAAATATATTAAGCTTTGGATTATTGGACTATAATATAAGAGGATCCATTGATAAACATGATAACAAGTCAATCTCTTATAGCACAAATTTGGATTTCGAGATATTTGGGGGGGATATCTCTTTAGGGTATAATGGTTATTACCATAATAAGAATTTAAATAACATAAATCAATTGAGAGGAAGGTGGAGATATTATTTTGGTAATAATGAAATATTAAGGAATGTCAGCATCGGCGATATTTCAACAAATAGTCTCAGAATGAGTAGCATACCATCAGAGCAGTTTTTTGGGATTCAATTAACAAATGAAAGAGATCATTATCCATCTTTTTTTAGTAATTTTATCATTGAAGATAGGATTAATCCAAATTGGCAAGTTGAATTGTATAAAGATGGATTTTTATATTCTCATACATTAACTGATATAAATGGATACTATAGTTTTACATTACCAATCAATTATGGTTTCTCTAATTTTGAATTAAGGTTTTATGGAGATAGGGGTGAATATTTGAATAAGCAAACCGTTGTTCAGATTCCACCCGAAATAATGAAACCGGGTGAATTTAAATATTTCATTAATGTAGGTGAGTCAAGACAGACTTTAAACAGAAAAATGTTAGAAGGTAGATTCTCATTTGGAATATTTAATTGGCTCAGTAATTCAATAAGTATCAAAAAATATGAATCAACATCACAAATAGAGTTAATAAATAACTTGTCAATAGCTGTTTTAAGGAACTTATACTTGAGCCATGAATATTATCATAATTTGGCAAATACAGTTAAACTGAGGTATTGGCCGCTAGACAGAGGTAATTATGAATTAAAAGTTTCTAAATTTGAGGGTAAATCAATATACAATAATATAGGATCTGATTATGAGTTATCTGTTAATGCAAATTCACCAAGAATTTTTAATTCATTATTCTACTTCAATTTTACTGGGAAAAGACTATGGTTTAATAACAAATTAGATGATTATTTTTCAACAAGATTGTCTTTTAGATATCATCCTGTTAATATTGATTTGAGCTACACATATTCATCGTCAAGTAATTTCATAACAGATCTTTTTCAAAAAAATTTAATATCTGCTAGTTTTTCCATATCCTCTCTTTTCAGATCAAAATTTTTAACCAGTTCAAGGTTAGGTTCAAGTCTGAGTTACAATATTGATAATAATAGTATTAGTCAGCTACAGATTAGTTTCGATCAAAGTATTAACAATAATTCTTCTTTGAATATTCGATATATCAAGGACATGATTTTTAATGTTTCATCATTTCAGTTGAACTTAAGAATAGATTTTGATTTAATAAGAAGTTCTTCAGATCTCTCTTTGTCTAAAGATTACTATAACTACTCTCATTCCATAAATGGAATAATTGGTATTGATACAGAGAATTGGGATCTAAATTTAACCAATCCAATTTACAGATCATTAGGTACAAATTCTGCAATTGTTAAATTATTCATTGATGAAAATGATAATAATGCATTTGATGAAGGTGAAACATTGGTTGAAAATGTAAAAGTCAATATACTTGGAAATAGAGCTTCAAGAAAAGTTAAAGATAATGCTACTTATTTTAATAATTTATACCCTTATGAGCAATATAATATTTCAATTGATCAAAGTTCAATCAAGAATCCGTTAATTATACCGAAATTTAGTGAGTTCTCATTTATTTCTGAACCTAATAAATTCAAATCAATAAATATTCCATGCTACATTTCCGGTATTATCGAGGGGAATGTTTTCAGGGAAAAGGGCGGAAGAAAAGAAGGACAAGCTGGGGTTAAGATTCATATTATGAGAGAGGATTCCAGCTACCACGAAACTCAGCCGGTTTTCTCGGATGGGAGCTTCTACAAAATGGGACTGATGCCCGGAAATTATATTGCGTGGGTGGATTCGCTGCAATGTGCCATTCTAGATGTTCATCAGGAGGATACCGTTAAACGTTTCACGGTGAAAAGCACCAAGACAGGGGATTTCATCGAAGGTCTGGATTTTGTCCTGATTGATAACAAGGAAAGGGATAGGCTAAGAATAAGGATTGATACGATTTCGACGCCTATCGTTCCGCAGGAAGAGATTATGATTGATACTTTGGTAAACGGCAATGGAAAGCACTCCGATATCAAACTTAACGAGAAATTGAAGGGCTCAAAATCATCGGGCAATGAAGGGGTTCCGCAGGTTAATTTGTTCTACAAGGAATCGAAATGGACATGGCTCTCTATACCAATGCAGAAGGAGCTTGATAAGATCGCAAAATATCTGCTCGAACATCCTGAGGCTAAAGCACAAATTGACGGACATTCGGATAATTTTGGCTCTCTGGAGGAAAATATGAGAATTTCGGAACAACGGGCAAAGGAAGTGGTGGGCTATATTTTCAGGAAAGGCATACCTCTCAACCGGCTCTATTCCTCGGGTCATGGTGCTCTTTATCCCTTAGGGGATAATAAAACTCCTCAGGGAAGAGCCAAAAACCGAAGAGTAGAAGTTAAAATTATAGAATAGTAATCTTTCTGACGAAAATGAAATAAATAGTCATATAAATTTTAAATATAAGTGGTGATGAAATGAAATTGATATTTTTCAAAGGGTTAATGTTTTTTTTCTTTTGTGTGGCAATGGGTCTGTCCCAGCCGAAAATTGAGATAATTGGAGGGGACACCTATAATTGGGGCAGGGTTTCGATAAAGGAAGATCCGCTGAAGACAGTCATAAAGATAATGAATAGCGGCGATAAAAAATTGATAATCTCGGAGGTTAAGCCGGCGTGCGGTTGCACTACTGCGGAACTTGACAAAACTGAACTGAATGCTGGCGATACTGCGAATTTGCCTGTTGTGTTCAGAATTGTGGGAACTCACAACAAAATTTCGAAAACCATAAGGGTAACTTCGAACGACCCTGTTAACAAGGATAAAATAATAAGGCTCGAAGCCGATGTTTACTATCCTATTGAACTAATACCGGGTAATGCAGTCAGCTTTGGGGATATGGAAACCGGGAACGAGGACACTACAAGTGTGATAATAATAAATAATACCGGGAAAGAAATCATCCTATCGGGCTTTGCGTCTGCTTCGGAGGATTGCAAGGTTATAAATGTTGTTAATGGATCGATAAATATACCTGTTGGTGAGGAATACGAGCTGTTTATTATGGCAAAGCCAAAGCAATCGGGTTTTTATAACAGTTCAATAGACATCAAGACTGACTTCGAAGAGTATTCCGAATTGAAGATTTCGTGTTTTGGAATGGTTAAATGATTTTCGAAAATAGACGGGGAAAAAATGAAACAAAAGATTATATTCAGTATGGTTCTCTTCCTGCTAAATCTCGAAGTGGTTCTGTCGCAGATATGGATTAAGACTGATTCGCTGCCGGTTGGAATAGTGGAGTCAATAGCAGTAAACCCGAAAAACGGGAAAATACTTGCCGGGATTTATGGCGAAGGGGTATTTCGGTCAGATAATAATGGAACAAATTGGATAAAAGTATCCTCAGGGCTGCCTGATAAGTTAGTCAAGGTGATACGTTTTAGTTCCGATGGCTCTGCTTTTGTTGGACTAAATGGAAAAGGGATTTTTAGAACAACAGATGACGGTCAAAACTGGATTGAGTCGAATAATGGCTTGACGAACAAGAATATTCTGGATATCTTCGTTTCACGAGATGGAAAACTATATGCTGGAACATGGTTCTACGGCTCTGTTTTTGTTTCCACTGATAATGGAGCCTCGTGGACAGATATGAAGCTGGATAATAAGGATGTTCATGCAATTGTTGCGGCGAAAGATGGTTCTGTTCTGGCAGGAACAGAATACAACGGGCTTTATAAGACAAGTGATAATGGAAAAAGCTGGAAAAGTGTGGGTTTTTCCTCAAATAATATTTATGATATGGTGGTTGATAGCGAAGGAAGAATTTTTCTCGGGGCAAAAGATGGTTTATATGTCTCAAATAATAATGGTGAGAGTTGGACTGCTCAAAATAAGGGGATTGGAGCAAATCTGATAAGGGCAATAACAATTTCAAAAGCAAGGAGCATATTTGCAGGAACTTCATCAGGAATTTTCAGGAGCATTGATAATGGGGTGAACTGGACTGAATATAATGACGGAATAGATAATAATAATAAAAATATTTTTAGCATTAGCTCTGGAATTGATGATATTATTTATGCCGGTACTGCAATGGGAATTTATAAAACACAGACAGCTGATAATATCGATGAGATGATAACACCTGAGTTCAATATTACAATTTATCCCCAGCCTTTCATGGATAATTTGTCGTTAAATTTGAAAATAATTGAAGCGGAGCATTATATTTTATCAATTTTTGATATATACGGAAACAAAATAGAGACTTTGCTGGATAATTTTCTGATGCCGGGGTCATATACTTACATTTGGCGACCGTTAAATACATATTCCGGTTTTTATTTTTACCGTTTAAGTCAAAAAAATAAAGTTAGAACCGGAAAAATTATCTATCACCGATAATTCAATTTGTTGGTTATTTGTTAAAACTAATTAAAAAAAGCAGAAACAAAATTAACTTAAGATAGCTGATGCAGGAATAAGATTCAAATTTAATCTTAATTGACTCATCTGCTATTATAACTCCAATACTATGGTTTTGCATAAGGTAAACGACCTAATTCTTTAGAAATAAAGTAAGCATCGAGTCCCTGACTTATTAACACATCAGATGCAGATAAATTTATAAATCCGTCACCTTCTACCATTGAATCATCCAAATCAACCAGCATTATGCTTCCTATAATAAGTTCTGTTCCGTTTATGGTAATTGGAATGATTTCTTCAAATTTCATTGCAATTTTTACCACTGCCTCTTTCACAAAAGGTGCACTGCAACCCGAAGAATAAATTGGTGTAAATCCAACCTTTTCGAATTCAGAAATGCCTTTTTCATATCGGGCTGAGGTCTGATGGGCTTTTTTATAATGAGAAGCCTGAATATAATTAAGGGTATATTCTTTAGTTTCTAATATATTATGCAGAGTATGCCTTTGCACATTGTCCGGTCTGCTTATTAATCCAAACAAGGCAGGGTTAGCTCCCAGATGGATGAGTGAATTAAAAATCGCCAGATTAGTTGTGTCATCCGCAGACTTAGTACCTACCAATACAGCCTGTCGAAAACCTGCCAGAGAATTTATGAAAGCTGTGCGGTATCGCTGCTCGAGTTGTTCAATATCATTTTTACTAATAATCATAACTTAAATCATCTTATTTTTTTTAATATCCTTTTCAACATCTTTTACAACTTTTTGCAGATAGGATTTTCTTTTATCTTCTGAAACAAAAGGCACAGACCAGAACCGGCGTGTTTTAGTTCTGAAACAGCCAAAATTAATATGTTGTTCATATATTATATTTAAATTTGATGATATTCTCAGCCATCTTATTAAAGACGAAGTAATGAAATGGGGAAACTGAGTACCAATAAATTCTACCAAGTAAACCTTTGGGTCGGAATGTAGCAGTTTGTATTAAGTAACTTTTTTTGTTCTTCTCAGCAATCTTAAACTCCAGCCAGGCTTCACCGGGCAATTTCATCTCAGCATAAAGAAGTAATCTTTTGTTCTCTTTATCTGCAGCAAGCACACGCCAAAAGTCAAGAGTGTCGCCAGTGTGAATTTCGGTTTTGTTTGTTCTGCCTCTTCGTAATCCAACTCCGCCGAATAGTTTATCTATAAATCCACGCAAATGCCAGAGCCAATCGCCGTAATACCATCCCCGATCACCACCAATTGACCATATGTTTTCTAAAACCTGTTCAACACTTGTAGTTATTTCTTTGTCTCTTTTATCAACAAAGCATCCGTTAGTAGGAACATTGATATGTTCAAGCAATGAGTTATCAACATAACTTGATACGAGAGAATCTTTCCAGCTCGATACAACATTATTTTGTTCAATTTTTTGAAACGCAAGCTGAACAGCTTCTTTATAGGATAACGGCTTTACTCCCAGAATTTTTTCCAGTTCGTTATCTTTTGCAACCACTTCAATTTTCATACTGTTAACAAGATTTATCGCAAGTTTATAAGATGTTGATGTAACGAAGTAAAGCCAGTAAGATGAAAGTCGTGGAGTCATAACAGGAACAGTAAAAATAAATCTTTTAAGTCCACGAACTTCAGCAAACTGGAGAAGCATTTCTTTATAGGTTAAAACATCCGGTCCACCAACATCATAAGATTTGTTGAATGTTTCTGGTAAAAGCAAAACGCCTGTTAAATACTCAAGAATATTTCTGATTGCAATTGGCTGGTGTTTTGTGTTGAGCCATTTGGGTGCAATCATAACAGGAAGTTTTTCTACTAAGTCACGAATGATTTCAAAAGATGCACTTCCGGATCCTACAATTATTCCAGCTTTGATTGATGTTAATGGAATACCACTAATACTCAGTATCTCCTCAACTTTTTTTCTTGAAGCAAGGTGCTTGGAAAGCTTTTTTTCATTTGTAATTCCGCCAAGATAGATTATTTGCTTTACAGAGGTCTGTTTAATAAAATTGACAAAATTATTTGCAGAAGTTTCTTCGAGTGAGGAAAAATCCTTTACATTTGTGCTCATTGAGTGAATAAGATAGTAAGCCGCATCAATGTCTTTTACATCATCTGAAATTGAAATATCTTTCAAAAAATCAACTTCGAATAAAGAAATATTCGGATGTTTATAAATTCCTTCAGATGGAAAACGATTTTTGTCTCGAACACAGCAGACAACTTTATGTCCCTTTTCAATCAGGACAGGAAGAAGTCTTTTACCAATGTAACCAGTTGCACCTGTTAAAAGTATTTTCATTAATTAAAATTATCAAAATTTTTGTCTTAAAGGCGATTACTATTGTCAAATATTTCTTTTAGTAGATTTTTTATAAGTTAATAATAGACAGCCACTTTCAATGACATCATTGATGACTGGTTGGTAACAATTTGAGTCATTAAAAACACCTCTTTTTCAATATAAAATTTGAATCACCATAATAATTTAATTATTTCAATTAAAATTTTATTACAAGTCAGGAATAGCTCAGGAATAAATATTTTGAAATTATAAAGCTGATAAAATTAAATTTCACGTCATCAGGTAAATTTATGGAATTTGTAAGTAGTTGATTTGAAGTTAGTTATGTAAAACTTTTTGTGCTCGGAGTGGGACTCGAACCCACACGGGATATACTCCCACAGGATTTTAAGTCCTGTGCGTCTACCTGTTCCGCCATCCGAGCTTTTTACAAAAATAAGGCATTTTTTTATTTTTTTAAACTTTTTTTTTCTCCTTTTTTTTCTTGTAACAATTTTTCATAAGTTACGTTATAACTTTGAGGAGGTAGTTATGAAAAATTACATAAAAATATTTTCGGTTATTTTGGTAGCGTCATTCTTGGCGTTTTCCTGCTCTTCTGTGGATTCTTCCAAGGAAGATTACTTCGGATTTAATAATAATCCTAAGATTTCTAAGGATAGTAAAAATGACAGTTATGCAAAATCTGGTAAAAATCAAACAAGTAAATGGGTGAACCCTCTTTCAGAAGATTTTGATGATAGTTTTGACGGTTATGTTGAGCATAATCTTTCTTACAGGTATTTTAGTTCACGTCCTCATTTTGTAACTGTGATTGTGCCGTGGTGGGATTATTACTATGGCTGGGGTCCATACTTCTGGAATGCCCACTATTTATACTATCATAATCATTACTGGGATTGGTATTGGACGATGAATTTTTATAGATACAACTATTATCCCTGGTATGATTATTATTATACCTATTCTCCATGGTATTGGAACAGGAGACACTATTATGACTGGTGGTATTTCAATAATGATTATGCTGATAAGCCATCATCCAATCCAAAAAAAGAAAAGACATATCGTGACTGGGGTGCAACTCGTGGTTCTACTACTATTGGCGATGCAACAGACTTTGATAAAACCAGTTCTAATTCACCAAGAAGTAGGTCGAGAATTGATTTTGGCTCTTCAACAAACAATGAGGGTGTCAAAGAAAAAGTAAAATCAAACGATAATCAAACGAATAAACCCTCGAGCGATGACAGAAATTACAGAACTCCTTCAAGGAATAATAAAAGGGAAGTAATTGAAAATAATAATACCGGAGGCACATGGAATCGTTCGGGTGAGTCAAGCGGACAAAGTTCCGGGAGGTCTTCAGGAAGTGGCTCAGGTTCATCTGGTTCATCTGGTTCTTCGGGATCATCTGGTTCTGGCTCAAATTCAAATAGTGAAAGAAGTTCAACAAGACCAAAATAAATATGAAAAAAATTTTATTGATAATACTGCTTGTTTTGTTTTACTCACAAGCAGTCAAATCTCAATTTATTGAAGATGCTCTAAGGTTTTCATCAAACAATGGTTTCATTTCTGCAAGAACCGCAGGTTTGAATATTTCTTACCATGGAGTATCTGATGATATGTCTGCCTTGCTTTTCAACCCCGCTGGTTTGTCATTAATTGGTAAGAGTGAGTTAGGGCTGGGCTTAGGTTTTACCCGAAATAATTCAAAAACAAATTATTTGGGAAATATCAATGAATTTAGTTCTAACGACGCCTTTATAACAAGTTTTGGAGTAGTGGCTCCTTTCATTACTAAACAGGGAAATGCTGCAGTTGGAATTGCATATTTTCAGGATAATAATTTCAAGGATAATTATGAATATCAGGCAATAAATCCAAAATCAACTCTAATTGATTATTATTCAAAATACGGAACAAGAAAAATCGAGGATAATTATACCTATCATCTCTGGTTGGCTAATCAGAATTTATTTACGCCTCTGAGAGATAGTCTGGAACAATATGCTTTTGTTCAGGAATCGGGTGGTTTGCATAACGTTACCGGTGGAGCAGCTTTCGATTTGACCAAAGAGGTATCGGTAGGCTTTTCAATAAGTGGGAAGTGGGGAACTTATAAATACAATCGAGATTACAGGGAATATGACATATTTAATAAATACAATTATTTTGACTCAGCTGGCTATACTAATCTTGATTTTAAAGAATTCAATTTATCACAGAATTTAACTCAGAAAATTGCCGGGATAACAGGTGCGATTGGAATTCAGGCGAAAATCGAGGATTTCTTCAGATTTGGCGTTTCTATTAAATTTCCAACCTATTATGAGATTGATGAAAAATTCAGTGTTCTGGCAACAGCTGAATTTGATAATGGATGGAAGCCAAATCCTTATGACCCTGATGAATTTGAAAATTCCTATAAAGTAACAACTCCATTTGTTTATTCCGCTGGTTTATCACTCCATACCTCTGGATTGACTTTTATGGCAGGAGTTGAATATTCCGATGTAACCCAGCTTGAATTTAGTGATGCCCCAAAAGAAGTTCTTGATTTAAATAAGCAGATTGTAAGGGAACTTGTTGGTCAGGTTAACTGGGGGGTTGGAGTTGAATATGATATTCCATTGACTCCTTTTATTGTCAGGGGGAGTTTTGCTTCGAAAACCTCACCATATTCTGTTGATGTTGCCGGAGCATCAAAAAGCTTTTTATCGCTCGGAGGAGGAATTTATTTAGCTCCCAACGTAAGATTAGATGCAGTTTTTCAATGGACTTCAATATCTCAGTTAAGAACAAACTATGGTAATTCAGCAGTAGGCGAACTTTTTAAATTAACAAACAATCCTTTGAACCTCGGATTGAATGTTACCTATAGGTATTAGAATTCCGTAATAACAGAATATTGATAATAATTGTCAGTTATTTTTGAACAGAAAATTACTGATAATTATCATAATTGTTTAATTACTCCCGATTTTTTATTTATATTTGCAATTTTATCGGATTTTAATGACCCAGAAAACAGGCAATTTGAAGTTACTTGATAAAATTGAAAATGGAGTCAATAAACTACCCGATCCATTTTACCTTTTTATTATTCTTTCCTTCCTTGTAATAATTGTTTCATGGATTGGGTCATTATTTCACATTTCGGTCATTCATCCGGGAAGTGGAGCAAGAATAAGTATTGTTAATCTGGCTAATCAAGAGGGAATTCGAAGAATGCTGACAGATGCTGTCAGGAATTTTATCGAGTTTCCGCCTTTGGGTTTAGTACTGGTTACAATGCTTGGAGTAGGAGTTGCTGATAGGGTTGGACTCCTGAATGTAGGATTAACAGCTATAATAAAAATTGTACCAAAATGGTCTGCGACTGCGGTACTTGTTTTCACATCTGTATTAAGTCATATTATGGGTGATGCATGCGTGATAATTATGCCGGCAGTTGGAGCAACTCTTTTTGTAGGGCTGGGAAAACATCCGATTGCCGGTTTAGCTGCGGCTTTTACTGGTGCTTGTGGTGGATTGAGTGCTAATGTCATTTTAACAGCTATAGATCCCTTGCTTTCTGGCTTTACTGATTCTGCTGCAAAGCTTCTGGATAGTTCGTATAATGTTTATCCCACTGCAAACTTTTATTTTATGTTTTTTTCAACCTTTATAGTTACCGTTGTTGGCACTCTCATTACACATAAAATTGTAGAACCAAGGCTTGGAAAGTGGGAACCAGCTCATAAGCTAAATGAAGATGACTATGTTATAAGAGCGATATCTAAAGACGAAAAGAGGGGATTGCTTCTATCTGTAATTACATTCTTAGTGCTTTTGGTTCTGTTATTGGTTGCAGTAGTACCTGAAAATGGGGTATTAAGGGATGAGAATAATAGTTTGAAACCATTTTATCAAAGTATTATAGTACTGATAATGATTTTTTTTCTGATTATGGGAATTGTTTTTGGACTAACATCAAAAAAATTGAAATCTGGAAATGATCTTGTGAAAATATTAGCTGAATCAATCGGTTCTATGAGTTCCTATATAGTATTGGCTTTTGCAGCGGCACAGTTTCTTGCATATTTTAACTGGTCAAATCTTGGGTTGGTAATGGCTGTAAAAGGGGCTAATTTTTTAAAAGATATTGGATTTAGCGGTATCTGGCTTATATTGAGTTTCATACTATTTTCAATGTTTATTAATTTATTTGTAACCAGTGCATCAGCAAAGTGGGCAGTTATTTCACCGGTATTTGTCCCAATGATGATGATACTGGGATTTGCCCCAGAAACAACACAGGCAGCCTTTCGAATAGCAGATTCAACAACAAATATAATAACCCCGTTGCTTCCGTATTTTCCTATAATATTAGTATTAGCAAAGAAATATGAACCTGACATAAGTCTTGGGAAATTAATATCAATTCTTTTCCCTTATTCCTTAAGTCTGGCAATTTTATGGATATTGTTTTTCTTAATTTTTATAATTCTTGAAATACCACTTGGACCTGATACAAAGATATTTTATAACCTATTGCAATGATTTTTACCAACTTTAATAATATTTTTTTTTACACCAAAATTTTATAAGACAAAAACCATTTGTTTAAGGTGTTTAAGTATTATTAAACTCAAAATTTTTTGTATTATAAAAGGAAAAATAACCTCTTTACAAATTAGTTATAATTAATTTTATAGTTTTGAATGATTAACTAATCTATTATCTAAAACAATTTTAATTTTGATTAATAATAAAATATTTTTATATTTGAAAAAAATAATTTTTTAACAAATTATTTTGGAGAGAAAAATGAATTTTAATAACACAATTTCTTTCAGTAGGAGATCTGAAAATATAGGTCTTCCAATTATTCAATTAAAAAAAGCAGGATCTTTGGCGCAGCTTCTGTACAAAATACTTTTTTTACTTATAATGTCTTTGTTATTATCTATAAACTCCAAAGCTCAATCATGGGTATCCGAAGTACAACAGGATGGAATTATCCTGAAAAAGATAGTAAGTGATACTTCAATTGCAACAGGGCAACCATTTAGTTATACAATATATTACACTATTCCAGCAGGTGCACAGAATGTAGTGATTACTGATGTTCTACCACCATCGTTAGTATATCTTGGAATGAGTATTAATAACGCTTGTGGGACGCCAACAATTTCAGCCCCTCCTGTTAATTCAACAGGAGGCACTGTTAGTCTCAGCTGGGCTTCTATTCCCGGAGGCTGTTCGGGTTCAATCAGTTTAACAGTTCAATTTCCAAATGGTGTTACATGCCCCGGAACAACTGTAAGAAACAGAGCTTGTATATCATTAACATTAAATAATAAGAAATATGAATTTTGCACAAATTTTCTAAGTACAACAGCAATTGCAGTTAATCCCTGGAAGATAAACAAATACCCATTGGGGTTGGCGACAGTTGGCGGAAATTGTCCATGGGCAACTGGAAATGATACTGTAACCTATCAGATATGTGTTTATAAAAACGTTGGTACTACCGGTCAATTAAACTTAGTTAATGGTGTTGTAACCGAAATTCTTCCAACTGGGGCACTATTAGTTGGTTCTAATTGTGGTGCAACTCAAAGTGGAAATATTGTTACATGGAATGTAGGTAACCTTAGTGCAAATCAAATGTATAACACAGTCTGCTGTCAAATCAAAATATATTATCCTTTGGCTCAATTTCCTTATGGTAGTACGATCACAAATACTGCAACATTAAGTGGTGGTTTGGGATCACCACAGCCCCCATGTTCAAATTTTACTGACAGTGCTAAAGCGTGTGTCCAAAAATTAAATATCCAAAGTGCAACTTTAAACAAATGGGTATATACAAACGGTCAACCGGGTTGTGCAGGACAGTATTTAATTTATATTTGTAATAATGGAACAACTCCTCTAACATTTACTGCCATTGATACATTACCATCAACCCTCTCAAATTATTCTATAGGGTCTGTGTGGCCAAGTATTATAGCAACTGCATTGAGTGGAAATATATTAAATATAAGTGGGACACTTTCTCCAGGGCAATGTGCATACATTTATGTGAACTTTACTATTCCGAGTAGTGCAACTATAAATTCTACAATAACAAATTGTGTTTGGCTAACCTCCTTAACGCCCCCTCAAAGTGCTTGCAGAACATTTACTGTTAATGCACCTAATGCACAACCTTGCCTATGGAAAGAGGTATGTAACAAGCAAAACTCATATACACCTGGGTCTGTCTTCAGGTATAGATTACGTATTCAGAATATTGGTGGATTGGCTTTGTCTGGAGTTACTCTAACAGATGTACTGGACCCGAATCTTGAATACGTAGGTAACCCGTCATTTTATACAGCTAACACATGGAATATACCTCAGTGTAAGCCAAATCCATCTCCAAATGAACAATGGAACGGTGTTTCTCTATCATATAATAGCGTCTCAAATACTATTACAGCATCATTGCCAATTATTCCGGCGACCTGCCAGAATATATTCTATACAAATTGTGGAATGTATGGCACAGCGGGGGTACCATTCTATTATATTGAATTTGATGTAAAAGTGAAAGATACTTCTGCTCTTGGTAATATACCTAATAAATTTACTTTGAGTGGTGGAGTTTTAGGCAATACAACAGAAAGTTCAAACACTGTGTATGTACTTGTTGATGGAGTGGTAGGCTTTAATTTACTGAAAGAAGTAAAGAAACCAAATGATCCAGCATTTGCTGCATCTTTAACAACCACTGCCGGATCAAATGTTATCTATAAACTTAAAATGAATTCTTTTGGAACGGCTGCTCTCACACACGTTACATTTGCAGACTTGTTGCCATTAAATTCAACACCAAATGATAGTAAAATATTACCTATGTGTACAAACCGTGGAAGTCAGTTTAATGTTTCGTTTAATTCAATTGTTGGCACACCTTCTCCATCAATTGTGGCTTCATATAATAATCCAGCAACCCTATTAACAAATGTTAGTAATCTGAATCCGATGGGTTCGCCAGGTTCATCATTCTCTAACAGTTGTGGTTCAGTTGGAACGTGGAATTTAGGGTTATCTGCAGGCAACAAAAATATTGCAGCCTATTTTGGACCTGTTGCTGTCGGAACCACTGGTGCTGAAGTTCAGTTCTCAGCAACTGTTGATCAGCAAGCTAAGCCAAAAGATATAGCTTGTAACACATTTGCTGCAAGTGGTTGGACTAAACATCTGATTCAAAGTTCTATACTCAGCTATCAAAAAGCAGGTGAATTAGAATCTGTAACAGCTTGTGTTAAAATTGATACTGTTACTTCCGAGCCACAAGGATGTATAGAGGTTTTGAGAGGGCAGGTTCTTTGTATCGGTAAGGATCCATCCACAGGTTACTACAAATACTCAATTAGTGTTACAGCAACAAGTTGTGTGCCTTCAACACTACTTATTTCCTCACCTGATGGAACTTTCTCACCTACATCATTTACTTTAACGAGTTCACCATGGACGATCAATACTAATTTTATTCATACATCATCCAATAACCCAATAACCATTTATTACACATTATTGTGTAGCGGACTTGTCTGTAGGGATAGTATCAAGTTAGATCTGCCACCCTGTGACGGTCAAGATCCTTCAAACGATTGCTGCAGGAAATTTATTCATATAATTAAAGATCCAAAATTAACTTGGAATAGTGGAACAGGCTTTGTTGGACTAACAGTTCCAATGATTGCTGGACCAACCCCTATAAAGAGATTTTCTGCTACTATTGTTAGTGCCCAGCTTCGAAAGGTCTGTGGGCAGACAGTTTCATCATGGCAAAGAATCTTCGGGGACATAACAGGTGGTTCTGTAGTTGTTCCTCCCGGTCCCGGACCTCAGTTGTTGAGCATTTACAGTCGTGAAGCAGTCTGGGGACCAGTATCACCATGTGTTGATTGGAATAAAAATGCTTTACTTGATTTAAAAATGATTTTCCCACCATACTCTGGAGGAAAAAAATGCAGAGATACTTTGCGATTTGCAATAAGATATAGTTTCACTGACTGCGAATGTATTACTTGTGATACTGTGATTTATTACACAATAGTCAGAAAATTCACAATCATACCTTGGGATCCTGATATTAATCTGGGCTTTGGGAAAACCAGTTTATCAAATTCGAATGATAAAGATGAATTGCAAGCTGAAAAACCATCTAAAACATCTTTAATAATGAATGATATTAATACTGGTTCATTATGGGTCATTAATCCAGATGATCCGGAGAATAATATTATTATCAAAGGTATTGAAGTTACTTCTTCAGAAGTAAATCTTGTTTCAATCAAAAATGGTTCTGTTGATGGAATTGTTGAGGGTGAATATTCTTATGTTAATGCAAATGTAGCTTCAAGGGAATCTGCAGAAATTCAATTGAGGTTTAATAATAGTAAACAAATTAAACAATTCAGGATTTTTGTAAAGTTTATTTATGTGCTTAAAGGTAGTGACGAATTGATTTATTCAGACCCGATTCCATTTATTGCAAGGGTTCCCGGCGTTAAAGGTGATCAGATGGGTGTTGATAAAAATACACGCCCAGCAAATGTCCGAACATATTCAATATATTTACACAATAGAAATGAGTATCAGGAAAATATAGCTGCATTTGCAGTAAAACCTGATAATAATACAAAGATAATTGCTATTGGTCCACCAAATTCGAAAGATAACGAATTGCTTTTACTTCCGGTTTTACAAGAAGACGGCTCCTACTACATTGTTCTTCCTTTTGAAGGTAGTAATGCTATTTCTTCTGTTCTTCCAGCAGGAAAAGATTTTCAACCGATATTTATCACTATTTCGGGGCAAGGAAATGACAAGACCGTTATCAACTTCCGAACACTTGATCAGTATGGAAATGAAATTTCTAATGGTATGGCTGAGTTAACTGATCCGCTTTCAAGCGTAAAAGATAATTATGATTCCAATGATATTCTATCATTAATAGTTTCTCCAAATCCAGCAACTAACAACATAAGTATATCATTTTCCTTAAAAGAACCATTAGCAAATGCTTCTTTGTATGTAAGAGATTTACATGGTAGAATCGTAAAAACATTGTATCAGAGTTATCTTTTTGATCAAGGAACTCATATATTATCCCTCGACCTTAATGATTTAACTTCAGGAATGTATTTAATTGAATTGAGCTCGAGTAAATTGATTAGAACCGAGGGCTTCATAATTTCTAAGTAATTTTTTTCAATTGATATTTTTATAAACCACGCTGATTTTTGGTCAGCGTGGTTTTTTATCTATATCACTTTAACAACTACGACTGTCATATCATCGAATTGTTTGGTGTTATCCGAAAAATCCTTAACTGCTTGAATTATATTGTTTCTGATTTTGTTTGCATCAAGTTGAATTGAATCTAAAAGAATTCTATTTAAATTTTCTTCACCGAATTCTATATCAGATTGATTTCTTGCTTCAGTGATTCCATCAGTTATGAAAAGAAAAACATCCCCGGTTTTAAATTTAATTGTAAGTTCTTCAAGGTTATCATCAAATAAATCATCTTTAGCTAAACCGAGAACCATTCCTTTTCCTGTTATTTTTTCAACGGAAATATGCCTTGAATCAAAATAATAAAGTGGGCAATGACCAGCCCTTGCTATAACAATACTTTCAGTGTCAGTTGAAATTTTTGCACTCATTGCAGAGATGAAAAAATTCTTTTCGAGATATTTACACATTAGTTCATTGGTCTTTTCAAGCAATTTTTTTGGTGTATGATCGAATTCGTTGAGTGTTCGGATTATGCCTTGAACCTTAGACATATAAAGGGCTGCTGAAGTACCCTTACCGCTGACATCACCAATAATAATCATTATTTCGTTCGGTTTTCCATTCAAAAAATCATAAAAATCACCACCGACTTCATAAGCTGGAAGCGAGATGCCTGAAATATCAAGTCCTTGAATATCGGGTATTGAACTAGGCAAAGAAGCAATCTGGATTTTTCGAGCTATTTCCAATTCGTTTTTTATTCTATCCTGAATAGCTAAATCTTCGTATAAGAATGCATTTTCGATAGCAATAAACATCTGTCCGGCAATTGAAGTCAGAAATTCAATATCTTCTTGGTTTAAAGACTCCTCTGATAGTTTTTCACCAACAAGAAGCGCACCGATAATCTCCCCCTTGGATTTGATAGGTATAAGAAAACGGAATCCAATATCTTTGAATATGCTTTTCATCTCTTCTGGAAGATAATCAATTCTTATACCCCTGTCCAAAGTTCTGATATTTTTTATTATATCGTTTCCCCATATGTTGCAAAATTCCATGAATTTATCATCATCGAAACCATAATGTTCGAGAGCACAAATTTTCTCATCTTTTCTGAAAAAGATTATTCCCACACTTTTGAGTTTGAACTGTTCCTTGAGTTTATTTGTCAAACCAAGAGCAAGATCCTTAATAGATAGATTAGAAGTTAAAATATCATACAGTTCGTTGGCAGCCCTGCGGTAATCGAACCTTGTTTTGAAATAACGTTTATCCAGAAAATTTTTTACGTACTTGTTTAATTTCCAAAAAATAAAAAAAGCCAATGATGATAATATTATTATTGAAAGCTTTTCGTAAGTTGACTGAAGTGATGGGTTAAGGGGTTTCTCAATAATCTCAATACCAGATTTAGTTAGATGTAGATTTGGAAATTGATATTGGTTCGTTGATATTACCCAAATAAAAGAAATCAAACTTGTTATCAAAAAAATTCTCCATAATCCTATAATAATCGAATGTCTTATGTTCAGTCTTAATCTTAAATTCGAATCCAATAAGTTATATCTGCCTATTGTGTAAATCAAGGCAAATAAAATAAATGTATATGATATCAAATGTATAATTGTCAAAGGCTTAGAACTAAATAGGATTACGGATATTTGCGAATAAACAAAAGAGGCTAACAATATTAATAATGATATTTTCAATGGAAGGAAGATATTCCCTTTTTCTTTGGGAAGCCTTTTTTTGTATATGAAAAATATAACAAATTTATATGCAATTAAAGCCATACTTACATATATTGATAGGCTAATTGCCTGATTGATCATCACTACTGTGGGGAAGAAAAGATAAACAATTAATAATGCTATAAAGTTCACAATCCCTATTATGTATGGTACAATAATTATCCATTTTCTTTCGATATAAACCGGCTTCTCAAATGGAAAATAGTTTAGGGTATGGATAATAATCGGTATGGTAAACGATAGATTGAAACTAAAGAGTAAAAAGTCAAGAATAGAAAAGAAGTCCTTATCAAGTAGGTATCTTTTAAAAACATATAAGCCATTAGCAAGTAAATAACCCAAGATCATCAATGATAAGCCAAGAAAAATGGCTGCCTTGATTTGTGGTTTTTTGAACGAAATAAAAAAACCAAGCAGAATGAATCCAAGACCTGAAATAATTAGCAACAGGTACTCAAAATTGACGCCATATTTGGCTAAAAAAACTTTAATTTCAATTTCTTTGCCATCTCTTACTATTTTGTAATCAAGCGTTTTGCCAATTTCTCCTTCTCTTAGTATTTTATCAGCTTCCATACTATTAGAAAATTTTCGGTTGTTAATGGAAGTGATGATATCCCCGACTATCAAACCTGACCGATCGGATGCACCGTCTTTTTGAACAAACCTGATTATAACGGCGGAGTCTATGAATCTTACATAAGTTAAATCAAAATCTTTTTTGTTAACGTTATATGTCGCTATTTTGAATTTATTTATATCAAGAATGGTAAATTCAAGAAGTTCACCCTTTGCATTTTTGATAATAGATTCAAAATGTGATAAATTATCGGGTAAAACATCGTTAACCCTAAGGATTAAATTGAAAGCAGGCTTGAACTTTGGTTCGGAAGAGTCTTTGTTGTTAACAGGTTCTACATTCACAATCTGAGTTAAATAAAACTTTGAAGGTAAATCAATCCATTGATTCTCATCGGTAGTCGATGAAGAAATTCTGAGGAAAGAGATGATAATAACTATAATAAATAATAAAAAAACTGACAGGTAGAAAATTTTTGATCTTATTAGTCTTTGTAATGTTATCATATTTTTAGCTTTCCTAAATTACACTTATATTACGAAATGGAAAATAAATGGTTTCATTCATTATAATTTAGTGAAACTTTGGAAATTAAGAAAAAGTATAGTATGAGAAATGAAAAAAGTACCGGAGGAGGGATTTGAACCCCCGACACCTGGATTATGATTCCAGTGCTCTAACCAACTGAGCTACTCCGGCAAAAATAGAACTACAAAAATAGTATTTTTTTTTTACTTTTAAAAATAATCAATTATTTCAGACACTTTTCTGATTTTTTTTAATAATTTTTGAAATAAATAAGTTGTAAAAACCTCTTATTTGGGGAATTACAAAACATTAGCTAATTTAGTTTTTTTATAAATGAAATTATAAAAGGAACTCAAATGTATGACAATTTAATGAAAACAGACAATGATGTTTTCACAGCTATAAGTAATGAATTTAAAAGGCAAACTGAAAAAATTGAACTAATTGCAAGTGAAAATTTTACATCTCAGTCTGTAATGGAGGCACAGGGATCTGTTTTGACAAATAAATATGCCGAAGGTTATCCAGGTGCACGGTATTATGGAGGATGTGAATGGGTAGATGTTGCTGAAAATATTGCAAGGGATAGGGCGAAACAGCTTTTCGGAGCTGCTTATGCAAATGTTCAGCCCCATAGCGGCAGCAATGCAAATATGGCTGTTTATTTTTCTTATCTAAAGTATGGTGATACTGTTATGGGTATGAGTCTTGCTCATGGGGGGCATCTCACTCATGGTTCTCCTGTTAATTTTTCAGGGAGGTTTTTCAATTTCATTCCTTATGAACTTGATGAGAAAACTGGCAGAATTGATTTTAACAAAGTTGAGAAACTTGCACTTGAGCACAAACCAAAAATGATAACTGTTGGAGCCTCGGCTTATCCCCGTGAAATTGATTTCAAGACATTCAGGGAAATAGCAGATAAAGTTGGTGCTTTTCTTTTTGCAGATATTGCCCATCCAGCTGGATTAATCGCAAAAGGGTATCTGCAAAGTCCAATTAAGTATGCCCATGTTATAACAAGCACAACCCACAAGACTCTGAGAGGACCGAGGGGTGGAATTATATTATTAGGCGAGGATTACGAAAATCCTTTCGGTATTGTTGCTCCGAAGTCGGGCAGGGTGAAGAGAATGGGTGAAATTATTGATTCATGGGTTATGCCCGGTGTTCAGGGTGGTCCATTGATGCATGTTATTGCAGCAAAAGCTGTTGCATTTGGAGAATGCTTAACTGATAGTTTTGATAAATACATAAAACAGGTTATAACAAATGCCAGAACTTTAGCCGAGGCATTAATATCAAAGGGTTACAATCTTGTTAGTGGTGGTACTGATAATCATCTTATGCTGATTGACCTAAGAAATAAAAATCTTACCGGCAAACAAGCCGAGAAAGCTCTTGATGAAGCTGGAATAACAACCAACAAAAATGCTGTTCCTTACGACACTCAGCCACCTCTTGTTACTTCAGGCATTCGTATTGGCACTCCTGCAGTTACCACAAGAGGTATGAAAGAACCCGAGATGAAACAGATTGCTGATTTTATTGACAAGGTCTTATCGAATATTGATAACCCGGATGTGATAAAAGATGTGAAAGAAGAAGTAAGAGAATTCACTTCAAAATATCCATTATTCAAAGCAGAATAATAATTAGAGAATTATTGACCTGCTTTAATAAAGCTATTTTTTTAAGATTAACTTGATTTCTCTTGTTTCATAGGGAGATATTGTAGTCATAATTACCCATAATAAACATGCTTGAAAGTATAATTAATTTTTTTCAGGATACAAATCTCCCGGCGATTTACTTAGTCCTTTTTGCTTTGGTGATAACTTATGTGGAAAACATTTTTCCACCTTCTCCAAGCGATGCGATCTTGCTTTTTCTTGGTACTTTAATAGGAATGGATAAAGTGGACTTTTTGCCAATGTTGATTTTTTCGACAATGGGTTCCACTCTTGGTTTTATGACTATGTTCTGGTTAGGTAGAAATGTAGGTCATAAAATAATTGAACAAAGAAAATTTAAATTTATTACTCCTGAAACAATCGAAAAGCCTCGGCTCTGGTTTGATAAATATGGATATTGGGTTATTGTGATCAACAGATTTCTTTCAGGAACCAGAGCTGTTATTTCCTTTATAGCAGGCTTATCCGACCTGAGATATCTTCATTCAGTGATATTCTGTACTATAAGTTCAATTATCTGGAATTTTATCATACTATATTTAGGTATGATTTTCACTGATAATTGGAGAGAGGTAGATAAATTTTTAGATATCTACGGTAGAGTTGTTATGATAATTATAATTTTAGTAGCTCTTTTTTTTGTAATTCGTTACTTTATAAATAAGAAAAAGAATAAAGCATAAATAAAAATTATACCCTTCCAACCAAATCATATTCTTTTGCTTTTTCAATTTTGACATTATAAAATGAACCTACTTCTAAACTTTTATTTGAGTAAATAATAACGTTATTATCTACATCCGGGGAATCATGTTCTGTTCGGCCTATATAGCTGTTTTTGTGCTTGTCATCAATAATGACTTTAAGAGTTTTTCCTGTTTTAGCTTTATTATGATTGAATGATATTTGCTGCTGTAGTTCCATAAGAAGATTTCTTCTCTGGATTTTGATGTTTTCGGGTATGTTATCGTCCAATTTAAAGGCATGGGTATCTTCTTCGTGAGAATAAGTAAATACGCCGACCCTTTCGAATTTTTGCTCTTCTAAGAAATTATATAATTGTGTGAAATCTTGTTCTGTTTCATCAGGATAACCAACAATAAATGTGGTTCTGAACGCCACATTACTGATTTTATTTCTAATCATATCAATTAATTTTCTAATTCTTCCAGAGCTAATACCTCTTCTCATTGATTTTAGTAATTTATCTGATATATGCTGCAATGGAATATCAACATATTTGCAAATATTTTCTTTTGAATTTATTAAATCAAGAAGTTCTTCGGGATAGCCTGTCGGATAAGCATAGTGCAATCTTATCCATTCAATTCCTTTTATATCACTTATTTTATCAAGTAATTCAGTTATCTTACGGCTTCCATATAAATCTACACCGTAATAAGTAGAATCCTGAGCTATCAAGTTAATTTCCTTGACTCCTTTACTGACAAGATAGCTGGCTTCCTCGAGAATTGTTTCAATAGATTTTGAAATGTGTCTGCCTCTGATATGCGGAATGGCACAGAATGAGCAACTATGATTGCAACCTTCTGAAATTTTTAAGTAAGCATAGTGCTTGGGTGTAAAAGTTATTCTTTCTCCTTGGAGAACATATTTTAAATCATCGTTTTTCAGGAACTTGACAATACTATTGTAATCATTCAAACCAAAAAAACGGTCAACTTCAGGTATTTGTTCTTCTAATACATCTTTGTATCTTTCAGACAGGCAGCCCGTAACAATGATTTTATTAAGGAGACCCTGATTTTTCATTTCACGGGCTTCCATTATGAGCTGTAAACTTTCTTCTTTTGCAGGTTTGATAAAGCCACAGGTGTTGATTATAACTGTATCGGATTTTTTTAAATCTTCAGTTACCTTTATATTGTTCTTTGTCAATATCCCATTAAGTTCTTCGCTGTCAACAAGATTTTTGCTGCATCCTAAGGTTAATATCGTAACATTATTATTTTCTTGCTTATGTTTCATTTCATTTGTGAAAAATTAAATTAGTTATAACGAAATTAAAGCGTAAAAAATATTAAAACAGAAGCTTAACAAAAAATTAATAAAAAAATTTAATAAAAAGAAAATGACAAATATTTCTAAATTCCGCTTTAAACAAGGTTCTCAAACAAATAAACACAAGAAATTAATCCTATGATTTTTTTAATTCAAAATGATTTTTCAATTTTATATTGATTAAAAGAGTGAATTATGAAAAATGTTATTGAATATGAATATCAGATTTCATTGATAAATTTGATAATTAAATCAACAAGCGACATCCTGATGTTAATAAAAACCAAGCAGGAGGTTGATGGTTCATTATTTAATTCGATAACTATGATTTTCTTAATGTTGCAGAAAATAGTTAGACTTTTGCCGGAAATTCTCACAAATCAGTCAAGATTCGAGTTTCTGAGAAACGAACTTATTAATAGTTCTGACGCACTAATCAACAATTGGCGGGATAAGAACTCTGAAATTGGCAATCTGAATGATAAATGGACCGAGTTTGTTTTCTGGTGGAGAGAATATGAATCGGACTTAACAAAAATACAGGATTCCAAACACGCTATTTATCTCTCAATGAATTAAAAATTCTTCGCATACTCACACGTCTAAATAACCTGTTTAATTAACTTAATAGGAAAATGAATCATTATCATAGAAGTGGTCTTTTCGGAAGATTTTCAATTTTTCCACCTGTAATGAAGACATTGATAATTATCAATGTTATTGTCTTCATCCTCGAAAAATTGTTCCTCGACCGTTTAACATTTGGAGATATGTCAATTGGATATATTTTCAAAGTATATTTTTATCTCTGGCCTGTATTCGAAACAAATAATTTTCAAATCTGGCAATTGCTTAGTTATCAATTCATTCATGGCGATTTATGGCATATTTTTTTCAATTTATTTGCGTTATGGATGTTTGGAGCTGAACTTGAAAATGAGTGGGGCTCAAGAAAGTTTTTGATTTATTATTTATTTAGTGGTATTGGAGCAGGACTCATACAACTCTTTGTTGCACCTATGTTTGGAACAGCTGCTCCAACTATAGGAGCCTCGGGAGCTGTGTTCGGAATCCTTGTTGCATTTGGGCTTAGTTATCCGAACCGTCCTATATTTATGTTCCCGATATTTATACCTGTCCCTGCTAAAATTTTTGTGATGATATATGCAGGGATTAATCTTTTGATGGGAATCTCCGGAACTGGCGGCAACGTTGCTTACTTTGCTCATCTTGGTGGCGCATTAACTGGATTCCTTCTATTTAAATTCGGAGACAGGATAGGATTATACAGATTTTTTGATAGAATTTTTTCAGGCAGAAGACGACCTCTCAATTATTATGAAGAAGAACCCAGAAGAGTATATCAGCCTTTTCCCGGTGAAGGATCTTCAGTTTATAGAAGACAAAGAAGTCAAGAAGATTTTGTCTCCTCCATTTTTAGTGTTAACGGAGAAGAAATCACGCAGGCAAAAATTGATGAAATATTAGATAAAATCTCCGAAACAGGTTATCAAAATCTTACCGATAGAGAAAAAGCTATTCTTTTCGAACTGAGCAAAAAAATCAAATAATTTTTTTATTTAATTTTTCATACACAGGCAATTAAAGAAGATATGAATAAATTTGAGCGAAGAAAAACGAGGAAGATAATGGTAGGCAATATCGCAGTTGGCGGCGGTTCACCGGTCTCAGTCCAGACTATGACAAAAACCAAAACCAATGATGTTGAAGCTACTGTTAATCAAATTCTGAGATGCAAAGAAGCTGGGGCTGATATTGTCAGAGTTACGGTAAATGATAAAGAAGCCGCCGCTGCAATAGGCGATATCGTGAAAAGTGTGGATATTCCTATTGTGGCTGACATACATTTCAATCATATTTTTGCACTTAAATCAATCGAAGCTGGAGTTGCAAAAGTAAGGATTAATCCTGGGAACATTGGAACAAAGGAAAGAATTAAAGAGGTTCTTACTGCTGCAAAAGAAAAGAAAATCCCAATCAGAATTGGCGTTAACTCGGGTTCACTCGAAAAGGATTTATTGGAAAAATATGGTTATCCAACTGATGAAGCCCTATATGAAAGTGCTATGAGGCACGTAGAACACGCCACATCAAATGGATTCGAAGATATAATAATTTCTGTTAAGTCAACCAGTGTTCCACTTATGATTTCAGCATACCGGCTAATTGCCGAAAGAACAGATTTCCCTCTGCATCTTGGTGTAACTGAAGCCGGAAGAACAAGGGTTGGCACAATAAAATCTTCAGTTGGTATTGGAACTCTCCTGGCTGAGGGAATTGGAGATACTATACGGGTTAGTCTGACAGACGAGCCTGAGCAGGAAGTTGAAGTAGGTAAGGAAATACTTCGTTCATTAGGTCTGGCTCAAAGGACTGTTGAAATTATATCCTGTCCTACTTGTGGAAGGCTTGATTTTGATTTGTTCAAGGTTACAGAAGAACTCGAAAAAAAATTAAACGGCATTAAAAAACCTGTAAAATTATCAGTCCTTGGTTGTGCAGTTAATGGACCCGGAGAAGCCAAAGAAGCTGATATTGGTATAGCTGGCGGTAAAGATGGGGGTATCCTTTATATCAAGGGTGAAATGGTTCGAAAGGTTAGAGAAGATGAACTTGTTGACGCTGTTTATGAAGAAGTAATGAAGTTTCAACCTGAAGATTGATTATTAAAAAATCTATCATACCAGAGAGCAAGTTCAATCAGCATAAATATTCTTGTGCCATTATTCTGTTTCTCGTTTTTATGCTGTCTGATTAAAAAATTTATGTAATCTTTGTTAAAAATTTCATCTTTAAGCAAATCACTCTTATTAATTATAGAAACAGAGTAATCATACCATTGGTTTCTTAACCATTCGGTTACAGGAGCCCAGAATCCTTGTTTTTTTCTATGTATTATTTCATCTGGGATAATACCTTTTACGGCATTCTTTAAGATATATTTGGTAGTTTTTCTGTCAGGGGTTTTTGTTTCGGGTTTGATTGACATTGTAAACTCAATTAATCTATGGTCAAGAAACGGAACTCTCGCTTCAATGCTATGTGCCATCCCAATTTTATCAACTCTCATCAGTAAAATTTCCGGAAGCCTTTCGGTCAGTTCAACAAAAAGAATTCTTTGCAAATAATCTGATTCGGGATAGATTTCAAGTGCTTGTTGATGCATAGAGTCAGCAAAGTTGATTGGAATCTCGATTAAATGATGAAATTCTTTATTAAGTAGTGATTCAAGTTCGGTTGGTGAAAAAACAGACGCCCCGCCCCAGTATAATTGGTGCCCGAAAGCTGCTCGCCTGAAATATTCAAGTATTTGATTATTTTTGTCTTTTAAAAATGGCTTTAGTGAAAAATAAATTGATTTTCTAAGAGTGGAGGGAAGTTTGGTAAAAAATTTCCAATAGCTTTTCTCAAATAAATACTCCCTAAGCATCCATGGGTAGCCAACAAACTGTTCATCGCTTCCTTCGCCAACCTGAACAACAGTAGTTCCGGAATCTCTTGTGAGCTTGCTCAAGAACCACAATGGTATGCAGACCGGGTCGCCATTGGGTTCATCTTCATGCCATGTCAGCTCCTGAAGTATTGGTAAAGAATCCCTGTCATCAATTAATATTTCGTGATGATTAGTATTGAATTTGTTTGAAATCAAACGGGCATATTCCAATTCATTATATTTTTCAAGTTCCTTGAACCCGACAGTGAAAGTATCCACAGGTCTATCCATAAGTTCAGACATTAAAGCTACATTCAAGCTTGAATCAATACCACCACTAAGAAAAACGCCAAAAGGAACATCGCTCATCATCCTGTCTTTAATGGCAATTTTGAGTATCTTCAAAACCTCTTCATCTATTTCTGGTAAACTAAGGCTTGTATAATCATCGAAGTTATTCAAAGGTGACCAGTAGCGTTCAAGCCTTATTGATCCATCGGCTTTCAATACAAGGAAGTGACCTGCCGGAATTTTATGAATCCCTTTAAAAAGAGAGGAGCGATTACTACTCATCCCATAATTTAAGTAATTAACTAACTCGGATTGATCTATCTCTCTTGAATAGGAAGGATGTTCGAGAATTGATTTAATTTCTGAACCGAAAATAAAGTTACCATTGGAAAGTGTATAATAAAAAGGCTTTTTACCGACTCTATCTCTGGCACAAAAGAGTTCTTTCTTATGATTATCCCATATTGCAAAGGAGAACATGCCATAGAGTTTATGAATAATATCATATCCATATTCAGAAAAACCATAAAGGATGGATTCAGTATCAGTCCTCGATTTATATTTATAACCTTTTGATTTAAGCTCTTCTCTTAAATTTAGGTGATTATAAATTTCACCGTTAAAGACGATGGTAAATCTGCCATCAGGGGTTGACATAGGTTGATGTCCGGCTGAGGATAAGTCAATTATTGATAAACGCCTGAAACCAAGTCCACAAATTTTATCATCAGATATCCAAATTCCTTCGTCATCCGGACCTCGATGACGAATTATATTTGTCATTTTCTTGAGGATTGGCTCAGAAATTTCCTGATTCTGGTTGCCATATTTGATTATGCCTGTGATACCACACATTGCAAAGCTAATCTATGATTTAAAGTCTTTGTTCAAATGCATCAACTCACCCTTGTAAATTAAATCAATCATTTCTTTTATGGCATTTTCTACCCCGACAAAAATTGATCTGGAAATTATTGAGTGTCCTATACTGAATTCATTGAAAATTGTACCATCGCATAGTGGAAGAGTGTTAAAGTAGTTCAATCCATGACCAGCTGCCACTTTAAGCCCTGATTGTTTAGCAAATTTTCCAGCAAATTTTAATCTCTGAATTTCATTAAATATTTCTGTGCTGTCTTTCAATAATGAATAATTACCAGTGTGCAGTTCAACCATATCTGCCTCGGTTATGATGGCAGTTTCAATCTGAATTTCAAGGGGTTCAATAAAAAAACTCACTTCGATGCCATTGTCATGCATTTTTTTTACAAGATCTTTATAAAAATCAATATTAGAAGTTAAATCGAGCCCGCCTTCAGTAGTTCTTTCCATTCTTTTTTCGGGGACAATGGTTACAAGTTCGGGCTTTAATTCACAAGCGATGGCTATAATTTCATCTGTGGCTGCCATTTCAAGGTCAAGCTTTGTTTGAAGCACTTCCCTGATTATTCTTACATCACGGTCATTTATATGCCTTCTGTCTTCTCGTAAATGACAAACTATCCCCGAAGCACCGGATTTCTCCGATAAAAGTGCTGCTGTTACCGGATCAGGTTCTACTCCTCCTCTTGCATTTCTCAATGTTGCAACATGATCAACATTAACATTTAATCTAATCATATTTAAGTTTTTCAAATTAATAACAAATACAAAAATATGAATTTATGCTGAATAGGTAATAATTTTACTCTTTTGGGTTTTATATCAGACATAAAAAAAAGTCTTTGTGAAAACATACACAAAGACTCCAATTTTTTGAGTTAGAGAATATTTATCAGAGCTATTCTTTGATGAAGATATCTTTATGAATTAAATTATTATTGCTGTCTATAAAGATAAAATAAATACCTTTGGATAAATAGCTGATATTCAAATGAAAAGATTCATCTATCATATTGAAATTTCTTTCAAAAACTACTTCACCTAATAAATTTAGAATGTGTATATTAACATTAAGTAATGGTTGTGATTTAACATTTAGAAAATCTTTAGCTGGAAATAGGAGTATTTACCACCACCATTCTCTCTTGGTTTTTCTTGTCATAAGGTCATTAATTGCATCGAGGGGTTTAACGTTCTCGAAAAGAATTCTGTGAACCTGTTCAACTATCGGAAGTTCAACACCATGCTTCAAGCCCAGATCATAAGCAGATTGAGTAGTAAAAACACCTTCTGCAATCATTTTCATTTCAGATACTATGTTTTCATAGGATTTTCCTTTCCCGATTTGCTCGCCAACAAATCTATTTCGGCTGAAGCGGCTATTACAGGTAACTATTAAATCCCCTAAACCTGATAAGCCGGAAAAGGTTTGAGCATTGGCACCGAGTGCTATTCCAAGTCTTGACATTTCTGCAAGACCTCGGGTTATTAGTGCTGCTTTTGTATTGTCACCGAGTCCAAGCCCGTCAATTATGCCTGCTGCAATAGCAATAACATTTTTAACAGCTCCTCCTAATTCGCAACCAATAACATCATCACTTGAATAAACACGGAAGTAATTATTTGAAAAGATGTTTTGTATTTCTTTTGCCAATAGTAAATTTTCTGAAGCAGCTACAACTGTCGTTGGTATTTTCCTTGCAACTTCTTCTGCATGGCTCGGGCCTGTTATTATAGCATAATAATCAAGTTGAACATTGAAATTATCAGCAAGTATTTCTGAAATTCTCTTAAGGCTGTTTTTTTCGATGCCCTTTGCAACATTAACAATGTTTTTTTTACTTAAGTCTATGTCAGTTTTTGAGAGAGTATCAACAATAAATTGGGTGGGAACAGCAAGAATCAACAAATCATTAATCAGCACATCGTCTAAGTTAGATGTGGCAATAAGATTAACAGGAAGAGAAATATTTTTCAGATAAACTGAATTTGTGTGTTTTGTATTGATCTCATGGGCAACCTCTGGTTCAAAAGACCAGAGAAGAACATCATAACCATTTTCGATTAGTAATTTTGCAAGGGCGGTTCCCCATCCACCTCCACCGATTATTGAGATTTGTTTTTTAATATTCTCAGGCATTGAAAAAACCAAGTTATAATCAGACTGAATTAGAAGTCCTACATTTTATCAATTGAAGTTTAGTAAAGCGATTTTCAGTTCCTTTTATCAGTCTGATAATGTTTTTTCTGTGAGCATAGATTAAAATGATTGACAGAATGATTGCAAAATATATTAAAATACTATAACCCGGGATATCAACGTGAAATATATTATACCTAACAAATAAAGAAGAAGGGAAGGCAAATGCAGCTGATATCGAGCCGAGAGAGATATAGCCTGAGAAAATTACGGCTAAAATGAAAATTCCTACTGCAATACTAACATCAATTGGAGCAATTGCTACGAGCATTCCGGCAGCAGTATTGATTCCTTTACCGCCTCTGAAATTAACAAATATAGACCAAATGTGACCACATACAGCAGATAAACCAGCAATCCATTGAACTATAGTTGAATCCTGAAACCATGTGTAATTTCCTAAATTAATACCCTTACCGATAATATCAGCTATTATCAGAACTGCAATTACACCTTTCAGTATATCCAGAATCTGAACTGTTAGACCCCATTTCCAGCCGAGAATTCGGAAAGCATTTGTGCTACCCATATTCCCGCTGCCTTTTTCACGAATGTCGAATCCAAAAAATTTTTTGCTTATGATTACCGCAGTAGGTATTGAACCAATTAGATAGCTAAAGATGATAACTAATATCAGCTTAATTATACTTTCCATTGCAAATTCTTATAAAATATAAAAAACTAATAAATAATTGATTAATAAACGTTTTATCACTTTCAAAATTGTAATTTATCAGCTTTTGTTAATACTCACAATTACGAAAATATTAAAAATTATTAATTTTTAATAAATTTTGTTAATTTTTGTAAAATAATATAATGATATTCCAACAGAAACAGCAACATTCAGCGACTCTGCTTTTCCAAAACCTTCGATAATGAATTCTTCAGTCAAAATTTTTTTTGTGCTTTCTGAAATACCATTTGATTCATTACCAAATACCAGACCAAAATTGGTTTTAAGTTTGATTGATTCCATTTTTGTGGAAGCATCTAAACTTGCACCATAAATATCGTAATTCGGGTAATTAGACTTTAAATATTCAAAAAGATTTTTTGCAGTAATTATATTCGTTCGAAAAAAAGAACCCATCGAAGCCCTAATGGTTTTAGAATTAAATTTATCAACTGAAGAATTTCCAAGAATGATGGTATTGAAACCGAACCAATCAGCAGTTCTGATTATAGTTCCCAGATTTCCGGGGTCGCTTATTCCGTCAAGGGCAATAAAGGATCCCTCGGGTTTATCATTTTTTTCGGACATCTTTACGACAGCGAGTATATCCTGAGGGGTTTTTGTTTCGCAAAGCTGGTCAAATTGTTGTTTTCTTGAGATGTAAACTTCAATTCCTCTGGAAATGTATTGATTTAATATGCTTTCAGTCTCTTTTGAAAAACCGGAACGAACGATTATAAACTCGGTTTTGTAGTTGCTGTTTAAAACTTCCTTGCACAAGTTAATTCCCTCGGCGATAAACAAATGGCTTTCTTCTCTATTTTTCCGAAGCTTTAGCGAGGAAACAAATTTTTTTAAATTATTGGTTAGTGTTCTTAAGTCTGACATAGCTAATTATTTGATACAAAAATAAAGGAACCCCAGTAGTATGGATGATGATACTTATCTTTTGTTGTCAGAACAGCTTGACGGAATGAATCTTCAAGATTTAAACCATCTGTAAGATTTTTGTAAAACTCAGACATCAAAAATTGGGTAGTAATGTCATTAATTTTCCATAGGCTCATAATCAGATTTTTAACGCCTGCTATCATGAAGGCTCTTTGTAAGCCATAAACTCCCTCGCCGTTCTTAATTTGCCCCAAACCAGTTTCGCATGCACTTAAAACAAGCAAATCCACTTTATCAAAATCTATAGCTAATACTTCAAATGCAGTAAATATTCCGTCATCATCATTCTCACCGGTTAATGACTTAGTATTTTCGAGGGAGGGATTTGAAAATATCAGGCCTGATGTCAATAAAGGATTGTCTGGTAATTTTTTAAAATCCAATCCAAATATGTTCTGAGAATTTATGATTTCTGTTGTTTCAAAAAAGAATCCATGTGTAGCTATATGTATTAAGCCTTTTTTTACAGAGTTTTTTAAATTTAATTCAGTAGCATTGTCATTTTCATATAGTTGGATATTCCATTTATTCTGTTGTAAAGTTTGAGATATTTTTGATAATTCTTCTTTTGTTCCCGGTAATGGCAAGAAGAACTGATTATTTTTAAAATTGGGATTTCCAAAAAGGAGTGCATAATTTGATGATAATTTGAATTTCTTTTCTCTAAATATCAATTCATTGGTGTTAGAAATAATTTTTATATTAAAATTATCAATGACATAAGAGTTATCGGGTCTAAGAAGAGAAGCAATATTAATTTTATTATAAATTCCATCAGTTGAAACGAAAATATTTGTTTTGCCTTTGATTTTGTTTTCAATCTTTTCCCAGAATACTGAATATGAGATTTTATCGGGCAATCTGAACATCATGCTTTTACAATAATTTTTGTAATAGCGGTTTTCCAGAGCTTTGCCATTTTTTAAAATCACTATTTCGGGGAAATCAACTGTTTCTTTCTTGAGTATCAGGAAAGCATAAATTATCGTGTCAGTCCAACTGCGGTTGAAAACATTAAATCTTATAATTTCAATTGCAGCATCATCATTTGAAAGAGATTTTCGTATGTCTTCCCATTTAGCAGCTTTTTTATCTCGTTCCCGTTCAATAAAGCTAAACTTGCTTGAAAGTTTTTTTTCGATATTATTAACTTCATTTTCGAGAGAATCTATATTTTGCCCGCTGAATTGTGTTTCTTTCAATGTTTGAGAATATAATCTTGAAAGCTCAATACAATAGTTTTTCCAACTCTGATATATATTCATAATTGAATTATCCTGAGTTTTGGCGATTTTTTCTCTTAAAGACCTCTGACTGTTGAGCAGAATAGCTTTAGTTGCGATACGATAGTTATACATATCGGCAAGGAGTGATGGATTTTCTTCATATCGTGAAATTACATAGTTATTGAACAGATCAAATCTCTCTTTGATATCAACATAGAATTTAGCCCTTTCCTTATCGCTCATGAAAGGGAAATATGTATTGATTTTATGCAGATATAAGTTACAGGCTGTTCTATAGTTTTTCTCTGCCTCATCGAAATTTCCCATTTCTTTTTGGAGTCCGGCAAGAACATGAAGTGAGTTTGCATAAGTCGGGTGCTTTTCGCCGTAAGTGATTTTTCTGATAAATACTGCTTCTTTCAGGTTTTTTAGGGCATCGTCTAATTTACCTAATTGCCACCTGATAATACCCAGAGAGTTCAAGCAAGATGAAAATAATGGGTGAGAGTTACCAAGTTCAGAATGGGCTTTTTCGAGAGTTTGACTGAGAAATTTTTCTGCTTGATTTAAATTACCGTTAGCCCATTGAATAATTCCAATATTATACAAAGTGCTGATGAGATCTGCCGGGTTAGTGTCAGCTAAATCATCGGTAAGTTTTTGGGCTTTTTTTAGTATCACTTCGGCTTTCTTATTTTCACCAATATCCATATATACATTTGCAAGAGAATTCATAGCTCTAATCAGAGAAATTTGCGAGGCACTCTTTGTATTTTCGTAGATATTAAGAGCTGTTTGATAATATTTTATTGCTTCAGTATAGTTTCCTAGAAGCTTATAGAGAAAACCTAAATTGAAAGCAGTAACGGCATAACTTAATGAATTAACACTTTGTTTTTCTTCTTTGATTTTCAGTGCCTTTTTCAGTAATTCCTCTGCTTCCTGATATTTGCCTGTATTTGAGTATATCTGTCCAAGATTATTCAATGATACTGCGTAAGAAGTGTCGTTTTCGCCGTATAGTTCTTTTTTAATTTTTATAATTTCCTGTAAGATAGGTTCAGCATCAAAATATCTTCCTATTGCTTGATAGACAACGCTAAGATTGTTAAGAGAGGTTAGATAGCTTTCATTTTTCTCCCCCAGAGTTTTTTTCTTCAAATTCTTTGCTTTAGTATAGTAATCCAGAGCATCGTCGAAATTTCCGAGATTATAGTTAATTTCACCAAGAAGACTAAGACTTTGAGCATAATATTCAGATTGTGAGCCAAATTCGGCTTCAGCTAATTTAAGGGAATTTAATGTGATTGGTTCAGCTTCCTTAAATTTTCCCTGAATAATGAGTTCGTTTGCTTTTGAAATTTCAGTTTTCCAATCCTGAGTATATAAATTAAAGTATAGGAGAAAAACAAGAATAACCATTAAAGTGATTTTCATATTCAAAGCCTTTTGTGTTAATTTAACACTTAATAAAAACTTTAAATTATGGAATTTTTTAATTAATAAAAATTATTTGGATTTATATTAAAGGATACGCCCAAATTTCTTATCAAAGAAATCAAGTGTAAATTCAATAATAATTGGTCTGCCGTGAGGACAAGCATAGGGGACTTCGCATTTCTTTAGTTCATTAATGAGATTTTTCATTTCTTCTATGCTTAATTTTTGACCTGTTTTAATAGCAGATTTACAGCTATATGAAGCAGCTAAGTTATCTCTTTTGTTTGTGTGACGGACTTTCTGGTATTCATCGAAAGTTTCTAATATCTCTCTGAAAGAGTTTATCTCTTCGCCGTTTATTGTGTCCAAAGGAACAGATGTTATTTCGATTTTATCGGATGATAGAATATTGAAAATAAAGCCAAGACTGTTTAAATCTGTTTTAATTTCCTCTATGAGATTCATTTCTGAAGGTGTGAGCTTAATTGTAACAGGGAAAAGCAGTTGCTGGGAATATGAAAACTCTCGGTTCATTGCTTTCAATGCTTTTTCGTAAAGAATTCTTTCATGAGCAGCGTGCTGGTCTATGATCGTTAATCCATCTGGAGTCTGAGTCAGTATGTATTTATTATGAAGTTGCCAATAATATATATTTGTTGATTCACTATCTTCAAGGCTATCGGTTTTGAAAATATTGTTATTAATATCGTTTTCTAACTGTGAATTACCAAAAATTTTATCGAAAGCACTTTTAAAAATCTGTTCATTTTGGCTGAAATTCTGTCTTCTGAATGAATCTGCAGGGGGATAATTTGAATTCGAAAAGCTATTCAATTGCGATTTTTCAATTATTTCTCCTGTAAGTTTATTTACAATCATATAGTCTTTATCATCAGAGGGTTGGCTGTTTTCCAATCTTCCGAATGGTTGAGAAATTTGCTGATTTACTACATGATATTCAGGAGCTAAATTATTTTCCTGCAGAGACTTGCTAACAGCTTTGTTAGTAAAACCATAAATCATTCTTTCATCTTCGAATTTTACTTCGTTTTTCTGTGGATGAACATTTACATCAAATGATTCTGGGTTTAACTCGATAAAAATTATATAAAAAGGGTTTCCGCTCTTTTCTAGAAGATGCTCATATGCTGAAAAAATCGCATGACTTATGGATTTATTGATGATGCTTCTTCCGTTGAGGAAAATATATTGACCTGTTTTGGATTGCTTAACCAGATGAGGTTTTCCTATGAAACCAGAAATTTTAAGATATTCGTTTTCAAGGTAAACGGGAATCAAAGAATCTGAAGTTGAATCTCCTAATAAATCTTTGATTCTATTGATTAATTCCGTAGGCTTTAAATCGAAAATCAGAGTATCATCATCATAAAAAGTGAACCTGATATTAGGATTTGACAAAGCAAATTTAATCATAGTATCGGATATGTATCGGAACTCAGTCAGATTAGATTTCAAGAATTTTCTGCGTGCAGGAACATTATAAAATAAATTTTTGACAAAAATCTGAGTTCCAGTGTCTGTTATGCACGGTTCAATCAGAATTTCTTTTGTTGGCTCAGAAATTAGCTTCCATCCCATATCATCATCATTTTGTCTGGTTCTGATCTCAAGTTGAGATACTGCAGCAATAGAAGCAAGAGCTTCTCCTCTGAAGCCATAAGTAACAATTCTTTCGAGGTCATCGGAAGTATAGATTTTGCTGGTGGCATGTCGTTTCACGGAGAGAAGCAGATCCTCTTTGCTCATACCGGAGCCATTATCAACTATATGGATGAGTTGTTTTCCAGCCCCTTTAACAACAACAAAAATCGAATCAGAACCGGCATCAAGAGAATTTTCGATGAGTTCTTTGATAACCGACTCAGGCCGTTGAACAACTTCACCAGCGGCAATCTGATTGGCAACAACATCAGGTAATATTTTTATTTTTTGCATCTATTTTTGCTTATTTTTTATCTAATAATTTAAAATCTTTTAAAAGCAATTAATTATTTAAATTTACAAAAAGAAAAATCAACTTTTTTCACATATTTTCGTTACTACAATTTGTAATGATTGTATTTCTTATGAGCGTATTCAACAAAATAACAGATATATTATTATTCCGTGAAGGAACTGAGGAAGGAATAGACGGCGAAAACTTTCCGGTTATTACTACTGGTTCTATAGTCTGGGGAGTTATATTAAGGACAGCAATAGTATTTTTAGTCAGTTTCCTACTACTTTCAAGCTTCGAATATCGCCAGTATTGGTGGATTGTATTGTTTTTATTATGGTTTGTGGCTGCCTATCCCGGCTGGCGTCAATACCAAAAATTTCAGCAAAGAATCAAGAATGTTGAAGAATCAACCCTTTGTGGTTCCTGTAAGCATTTTGATAAAACAGGACAGCTATGTAAAATTTTTGATGAGCATATAACAAAAGAACATATTCCTTGTGAAGGTTTAAACTGGGAGCCAAAAAATTTTGAAACTGACTGACTTAAAAAAACCGAAAAGGCCTTACCAAAGAATTTTGAAATAAATTTAATGTGGATTAAATTACATGTTAGAAAAAGAAATTTATTTCAATAATTCTCAATAAATCATGATTAGGTTATTAGATTTTTATGTTATCAGACAATTTTTATTAACCCTGTTATTCTCGTTGATAGCTTTATGTCTGATTTTTCTAATAGTGAATCTGATTGAAAGTCTTGATGATTTTCTTGACCAAAACACATCATTTATTGTTATTATTAAATACTATCTTTATTATTTTCCTGAAATTTTAAAGTTTCTAACCCCGGTTGCAATTCTTGTGGCGTCTCTTTTCTCTGTAGGAAGACTATCTACATTGAATGAAATAACTGCCATGAAAACCGGAGGAATGAGCCTGTTTAGATTCCTTATGCCTTTTATTATTATTTGCTTTGGAATTAGTATTTTTCAGCTTTATTTCAATGGCTGGATTGTTCCTGTAGCAAATCAACAAAAACTTGCAATAGAATCAAAATATTTGAATAAATCATCGAACAAGGCACCATTATATGATTTTTATTACAGGGATAATCCATTAAGGAATGTTAATATTCAGTATTATGATGCAAGTGCCAGAGAAGGCAGCAATATCTATATCGAAGATTTTTCTTCTCTCGTCCAACCAAGAATGACACAAAGAACCGAAGCAAAAAAGCTTATCTGGGACTCAACAAGCAATAAATGGCAGTTAATTAGTGGTTTTGTTCGTATTATAAATCACTCAGATTCATTAATAAAAAATGATAAATCACAACCAAATTCAGCAAAAGTGGAGATAAAAAAATTCGATACACTATCGATTGATTTGAGTTTGACTCATAATGAGATAGTAAAATTGAGGAAATCTGTTGAAGAAATGAATTATGATGAGTTGAAAGAATATATATTACTACTTCAAAAAGGTGGAAAAGATGTAAGATTTCAATTGATTAAATACTATTCTGATTATGCATTTGCATTTGCAGATTTTATAGTGATACTATTTGCTGTTCCATTCGCTTCAATAAGAAAACGAGGTGGATTAGCTATTCAGTTGACAGCAGCTATGCTTGTATCTTTTTTCTATATGGTATTCACTCAGGTAGGACAGACTGTTGGGTATGTAACGAATCTAAACCCAGAATTTGCAGGGTGGTTACCAAACATCATTTTTTTGATTGCAGGCATTTTTATTATTTTCAGAACAAGGACATAATAATTTTAATATTTTTTATTTTTTTTCGCTTAAAAATAATTAATTTTAAATATTAGCTAAGAATTGATATTGAATTGTTTTAAAAAATTATAATAATGAGAAGTATTGAAACATTAACATCTATCGAGGGAAGAAAACTTCTTTTAGAAATTTTTCATGAATTGAGGTATGAAAAGCAAAGACCGAGTTTAGCCACGTTAGGAATTCTTTGGAAGATATGTACTCAGGAGAGGGACATTTCGAAATACGTCAAAAAGGATGTTACGATAGCACACCCCCTTGGTTTCTTTTCGGGAACAGGACTTTGGATGGAAGAGATAGTAAATCGTTATTATTTTGCAACAATAAATTCATTTGTTTACTTTGGTGCAGCAATACTTTTAATTCTAATAGGGATTAGAAGATTTAGCGATAAAATTGACGATACAGTAGTAATAGCCGGCATTGCTTTCGAGTCTTTGATGTTGATATTTATGTTTATTGTTATGCTTTTTACCCCGAAAGATGATTCAAAGAATGGAAATTATGATGATGATGATAAAAGCTCTGTTACAGATTTGATAATTGAAGTTGGTGAAATTGCAACAGATTTTGCTAAAGTGGTTGTTAATCTTGAAAAATTAAGCGATAATATTACGACTTTAATTGAAACACAGCAGGAACTTGTTCAATCGGTCAATAATGTTGCAGAACTAACAAGTCAGGCAGTTTCTCCAAATCCAAAATTGCTTGAAACAATGGAAAGAACAAGTATCGCCCTTGAATCATTTAAACAATCAGTAGATAATCTAAATTTATCGGCAGAAGCCTTAAGGAAGGACGAGATAGAATTAGCCGTTCGAAGAGAAGTTGAAAGAATTCTTGTTCAAAAACTTTCAAACTCGTAAATATGTCAGTAGTAAGAACAAAAAAGGCAATTGAAATATATTTCATTCTTTACCTTGCGGCTCTTGTTTTTCTGATCCCTGATGGTAGGGATTCAAATAAACAGGAAAACACAGGCGATGGGATACAGTTTATTACTCCAAAATTTGCCCTTTTTCCCGAAAAAACTAACCTGACCTGCAGATTGATCATGGATTCAACTGGTCCAAGAATTCTTACAATAGATTCAGTGAACCGAATTTATTATTCCGGAGATGTTGAAGATGTAAAATTCGAATTTATTATTGAAGATCAGTTTCTGAAACAGAATCTTGTGCTGACCTCAGATGTAAAGCCAAGGAGCAGATTTTTCCGGATTGAGAAAGAGGGTGAAAATCAATCAATCCTGTTTTATTGGATTCCTCCGATAAATGAGCGGCAGAATAAAACATATTTAGTAAGGGTGAATGCATATGGTAGTTCCCGAACTGATTTAGCCAATACCAAAGGTTTGAGCGATGCAGGCAAAGTCAAACAAATTTACAAGGTAACACAGCAATTCAGTCTGCTGATGATTTACGTGAATGACCCACAACCATCCCAACAGATAACACAGCAACTGCCTTTGCAACTTCTGGGAATAGACACATTATTCAGGTCTCTTCCACAATTTCAGCAACAAACTTCATCAATACCTATCGGACCAATACAATTAATGGCAGATAAGAAAGAAATAAATGCAATAGCGTACCAACAGTGGACAAACACCATTTATATTAATAATGCAAATCCTATAAAAGATTTATCAAAAATTGATTTAAGGGTTAGACTTGAACCCTCTGATAATAGGGGGGTAGCCGAGATTTTGGACAAAGGAGAAAATAAATTTATTATCCATGGGAAGACACCATCTACTGGTAGAATGGTTGTTGAGCTTGCTGTTGTACGAAAATATGACAATGCTGATGCTGCAACAAGGTTTACTGTTACACCTGCACCATTCGAACAGCCTGACTTTCCAAAAATAATGTATCCGGAGCAAAGATATACATTCGATCCCAAGATGCCTTTATTAGGTATTGAACCTAAAGCTTACCTGAAAGAAGGAAACATAATCAGAGCCAAAAGCAATCAGGGCGAAAAATTCATTTTTACTCCTGAAATCACTGATACTGGCAAAGTCTTTACATTAGAAAGATATATTGACAATGAACTTCTCGGCGAAAAACATTTTACCCGGGTTGTAAATTATCCAGACCCAATTATTTACGAAATAATTTATATGGGACAGACTGCTGAGGTAATAACTCAGAGTTATGGTTTCAAGGATAAAGAACGAAATGAAGTAGTTGATTTTATAATCGAAGGGAATGCAAAATGGCAGGACATGCGAGGGAAGATGACAGTTTTGCAGGACAAAGCGACAGTGATCCAGCATTTTCGTTTTGAACCTAAGACGACTTCAAAGCCATTCCAATTCAAAATTCAAGCTGTGGATAAAAGAGGAAAGGTATCTCTCCCGAAAACATACAGGGGAGGATGAGATAGAAATAATTAGTTTATTCATAAATATTGGGTAAGATATGAGCGATAAATGGAACGATCTGTATAACACAGGCATATCAAGATTTGATAACATTAACAAAAAGATTGTCAATGATTTATATCTGCTTTCTGAAAATATTTCACAAGGTATTGAGGATGCAAAAAACCATGAGTTATTCAAAAAGATAATTCATAATATGATTGATTTATGGCTTTTTGAAGAAAATTTGATGGAAGAAATGAACTATGACAAACTCGATGTCCGCCTAAAAGTTCATAGCAGGTTATGGAATATGATAAAAAAACTGAATGGATATTTCGAAAGCAATGTTTATCTGGATAATATTGATCTATTCAAAGATTTACGAGAAGAATTTTTAAATCATATTGATTTCGATGACAAAAAGTTTTCTAAATACCTAAATGAACAAGGTTATGAGCAACTTGATTATGTTTGATTTCATTTTTATTCTTATTTTTGAGTTTTTAAAAATTTAAAAAGTATAAACTTTAATTAAGAAAGATAAAAGATACGATAGCATAATAAGGGAATTAGCACCTTATTTGAATTTAGGATGGCAATTAGCTATTACTATAGGGCTGATGGCACTTTTGGGTTGGTGGCTTGACAAAGTATTTAACACATCACCAACATTAATCATAATTTTTTCGCTTTTTGGAGTACTGGCAGGAATGGTCAGTTTTTTCAGGACTGTATTAAATATCAATAAAAAAAACAAGGGTTCAAAAATTGATTGAGGCAATAGCAATAGCATTTGGAATTACTTTAATCAACGCTTTGGCGGCTTTTCTTATTGCAAAAAGAGCACAAAAGAAAGATACAAAGGAATTCAATAAAATCATTATTGGGTCAATGGTTGTTCGTTATTTTATTAATGTAATTGCAGTGTGGTTTTGCCTTAAAGTCCTAAATTTATTGCCTTTGCCGTTTGCTCTGACGTTTATGATTTCAACATTTATATTAATTTTCATTGAAATATTATTAATAAATTATCGGGCTAATTTATTAAATTTGCAAAATTTGATGTAGAAATTAGGTTTTTTATGGCAAAAAATATTGATGGACTATTTACTGAAAGTAAGGATATAAATAAAGATAGTAATATAAATAGTGGTTCTGGTGGTTCGGAGCATCAGGGGACTCATGATAATGCAGCAGGTCACCATGACGGAGGTCAACATGGTGGAGATATACCTCCCTCAGAAGTTTTCCCAGTGCTTTTAAAGGGGCTTGGTGAACACCGGGAACTTACCTTTTTTCATTATCATTTGATTGACTTACCAGTTATTCTTTATGATGGAGAATATGGACTAAAAATATATCCATCGGTTAATTCGATGTCAGAAGCAGGTATTTATACAATTGACCATCAGACGCATAAGATAGTTAAAGCCAAAGATCACCATCAAACCCCTTCGCTCGACCTTTCGGTTACAAGTTTGGTTGTTTTTCAGTGGATTGCCATAGTGATTGTTTTAGTAGCATTTTTCTTTGGAGCCCGAAGATACAAAAAGAATCAGAATGAAGCACCAAAGGGAATTCAAAACCTGCTCGAAGCTACAATAATTTTTTTAAGAGACAAAGTTATCGAGCCAAATATAGGAGGAAAGCATATTTCAGACAGATTGCTACCTTACTTTATTGGTTTATTTTTCTTTATATTATTAATGAACCTGTTCGGATTAATACCCGGAGGGCATACGGCAACAGGAGCTCTGGGAACTACTGCAGGACTGGCTCTGACAGCATTGGTGGTAATTAACTGGACTGCTATAAGGGAGATTGGCATTGGCAACTGGTTTAAACATCTACTTGGTGGAGCACCGTGGTGGTTATCGTTTATAATGGTACCAATTGAAATAATATCTTTATTTACAAAGCCTTTTGCTCTGACTGTCCGTCTTTTTGCAAATATGACAGCAGGACACGTTGTATTACTTTCATTAGTTGGATTAATCTTTTATTTTAAGTCATTAGCAGTGGCACCGGTATCGGTTGCTTTTTCAATTTTTATGTATGCTCTGGAATTGCTTGTTGCTTTCCTGCAGGCATATATTTTTACAATATTGACAGCAGTTTTCACTGGATTGGCTGTTGGTGAACATTCCCATGAGGGAGAAGAGAAACATGCTCATTAAAATTTAAGTATAAATAATTGGAAAAAAGTATTAAGATATTTAACAACTTTTTATAAAACACTATTAACATTTTAATCAATAAAAAATAATGGAGGAAAAATAATGGAAAGTTTAGCACATTTAGGAGCAGGATTAGGAGCAGGAATTTCTGTTATAGGTGCTGGTCTTGGTATTGGGAAATTAGCTTCAGCAGCATTGGAAGCCGGAGCAAGACAACCGGAAGCAGCAGGAGATTCAAGAACAACAATGATTATCGCAGCAGCTCTTATTGAAGGTGTTGCACTGTTCTCCTGTGTTATTTGTATGCTTCTGGCAATCAAATAATACATATTTTAGAGGCTGGCTTAAAAGTTAAATTTAATCTTAACAACCTGATGCTTTTCTTTTAGGGCAGTCTCTTATTTCTATTTTTTGACATTTAGTAATCAATTTAAAGGGTATAAAATGGAAAGCGTTCTGAACGTATCACCGGGATTGATGATATGGACTTTATTTAACTTTTTGATATTTTTGTTTTTACTTATCAAATTTGGAGCTAAACCTATATCAGAAGGTCTAAAAAGGCGAGAAGAAAATATCAGAAAATCTATCGAAGACGCCCAAATAGCTAATAAAGAAGCTGAAAAACTGCTTAAAGAAACTAATGAAAAAATGATGAATGCTCAACAGGAAATGACTGATATCATCCGAAAGGGTAAGGAACAAGCCGAAGCTATTTTGCGAAAAGCTGAAGAAGAAGCCGAATCAGCTAAGAAAACCAAGGTTGATGAAGCTGTTAGGGAGATTAACCGCACGAAAGAATTGGCTTTGCAGCAACTCAAAAACGAAGTTGCTGATATGGTTGTTTCAGCTACCGAAAAACTATTAGGTGAAGTTCTTGATAGGGAAAAACATCAAAAATTAGCCGAAAATTTCATTGAACAAATTCCAAAGAATTAATTATATAAAAAAAATGACAGAATATAAAGTATCCTTCAGATATGCTCGTGCAGTTCTCGAATTAGCAGAACAGGAGAACATCTCGGAATCAATTTATAAAGATTTAGAATTTGTTGAAAAAACTCTGGAATCTTCTATCCAATTGAAAGTATTTACAATTAATCCTATAATACAAGAATGGAGAAAGGTCAGAGTTTACAAAGAGATTTTTGAGAAAAGAATTTCACCTCTCACCCTGCATTTTTTGCTTTTTATCATTAAAAAAAGAAGAAGCAATTTGATTGAGAGCATTGCCGAGCAATTTATGTTACAATACAACGAATTGAAAAACAGAAAATTTGTTGAAATACAATCTGCTGTGGAATTGGATGAGGAACTAAAAACAAGAGCTATAAAAAAGATTAATGCCTTGATTAATAAAACTATTCTCCCCGATTTCAAGGTCAATCCCGAATTAAAAGGGGGAATACTTTTTAGAGTTGATGACTGGGTTTATGATGGTTCCTTGAAGAATCAACTTGAACGTCTTCACAGGCAGTTGATTGAAGGTAAAACAATATAGCTTTAATTTGAAAATCAAACAAATAAATAATAAATAAGATAGAGGAAATAAAATGGTAGATGTAAGACCAGAAGAAATATCAGCAATATTGAGACAACAATTATCAGGATTCGAAAAAGAGACTGATATATATGAAGTTGGAACTGTTCTGCAAGTTGGCGATGGTGTTGCAAGGGTATATGGACTAACAAAAGCAATGGCATCTGAACTTGTAGAATTTCCAAATAATGTATTTGGAATGGTTCTAAACCTTGAAGAAGACAATATAGGAGTCATTCTTTTCGGAGATGACCGATTGGTAAAGGAAGGAGATATTGTCAGAAGAACAGGGCGAGTTGCTTCTGTTCCTGTCGGGAAGGAACTATTGGGAAGAGTTGTTAATCCTCTTGGCCAACCAATTGATAATAAAGGTCCTATTGACATAAAGCAATATCTTCCAATCGAGAGAAAAGCTCCGGGTGTTATATTCAGACAACCAGTTAAGGAACCTTTACAAACAGGTCTGAAGATGATTGATGCTTTGATTCCAATCGGGAGAGGTCAAAGAGAATTAATTATTGGTGACAGGCAAACCGGCAAAACTGCTATAGCTCTTGATACAATTATCAATCAAAAATTTACTCACACCGAAGAAGCAAAAAAATTAGGTATTAATCCGGTATATTGCATTTATGTTGCTATCGGTCAGAAAGGTTCAACGGTTGCAAACGTTGTATCATATCTTGAGCAATTTGGAGCAATGGATTATACAATTGTTGTTGCAGCAAACGCTGCAGATCCTGCTCCCTTGCAGTTCATTGGTCCATATTGCGGTTGTGCTATGGGAGAATACTTCAGGGATAATGGAATGCATTCACTTGTGATTTATGACGATTTGTCCAAGCAAGCCGCTGCCTATCGTCAAGTTTCATTGTTGTTGAGAAGACCACCGGGAAGAGAAGCATACCCCGGCGATATTTTTTATTTGCATAGCAGATTGCTCGAAAGAGCGGCAAAATATTCAGATGAATTTGGCGGTGGTTCTTTGACGGCTTTACCTGTTATTGAAACCCAAGCAGGCGACGTTGCAGCTTATATTCCAACAAATGTTATTTCAATTACAGACGGGCAGATATATCTTGAACCAAATTTATTTAATGCCGGTGTTCGTCCGGCTATGAACGTTGGTATTTCAGTCTCCCGAGTTGGCGGTAATGCACAGATAAAAGCAATGAAAAAGGTTGCCGGTCCGTTAAAGTTAGATCTGGCACAGTATCGTGAACTCGAAGCATTTGCAAAATTCGGTTCAGATCTTGACAAATCAACACAGCAACAGTTAAGAAGAGGTGCCAGATTAACAGAAATATTGAAACAAAAGCAGTTCCAACCTTTACCTGTTGAAAAGCAGATAGCTCTAATGTGGACCGCTACCAATGGCTACCTTGATGATTTGCCAGTTGAAATTTTGCATAGTTTTGAGGTTGAATATTTTGAATATCTTGATATAAATCATGCCGATCTGTTAAATCAGATAATAACAGTGAAGGAACTAAAACCAGAGATATCTGATGGTTTGAAAAACGCTGCTGATAATTTTATTGTGATATTTAAAAAGAACCATAAATTATCCTGATGATTTTACTTACAGGCGGTGCAGGTTTTATTGGTTCGTGTTTCCTAAAGAAACTGAATGATGAAGGTATTGATGATATATTAGTTGTTGATAGCTTTCGCAATAGTGACAAATGGAAAAATTTGATAGGGAAAAAATTTAGGGAAATAATTCATAAAGAAGAATTCTTGTCTTTTTTAGATTTTTCCGAAGAAATCAAATCAAATTTGTCATTTGATGCTATAATTCATTTAGGTGCTTGCACAGACACAACTGAAAAAAATATGGATTATCTTTTTGAGAACAATTATCAGTTCAGTGTAAATCTTGCTAATTATGCGAAGGAGAAAAATATAAGGTTTATCTATGCCAGCAGTGCAGCAACTTACGGAGATGGAGAGGATGGCTATTCAGACAGCAGGATTGACAATTTAAAACCATTAAATGCTTATGGATTTTCGAAACAGTTATTTGATTTATGGGTTTATAATAACAAATTGGAAAATGAATTAACCGGAATAAAATTTTTCAATGTTTTTGGTCCGAATGAATACCATAAGGGTGAGATGGCAAGTATGGTTTATAAAGCATATAATCAGGTTAAATCCACGGGAAAGATTAGACTTTTCAAATCAAATTCTGAGCAATATTCTGACGGTGAACAGAAAAGGGATTTTGTATATATCAAGGATGTGGTTGAAGTTCTCTGGAAAATATTGAATAATAAAAAGGCAAAAGGAATTATAAATCTTGGAACAGGAAAGGCGAGAACATGGAATTCTCTGGCTAATTCAGTCTTTTTTGCACTCGATTTAGAGCCGAATATTGAATATATTGATATGCCCGAAGAATTAAAAGATCAATATCAGAATTTCACTCAGGCGGATATAAAAAAATTAGAGGAAACGGGATGTTCCGTTGAATTTAGTTCTTTAGAAGATAGTATTAATGACTATGTCAGAAATTATCTGACAAAGTCGTGGAAATATTATTAATTTTTTGAAATACAGGAAAAAAAATGGCAACACTAAGAGATATTAGAAGAAGAATAAATGCGGTAGCTAACACTGCAAAAATAACACAAGCTATGAGAATGGTATCTGCAGCCAAATTAAGAAGAGCAGATGAAGCCATCAAATCAGCAAGACCCTATTCGGCAAAAATTCAGGAAATGCTCAGCAATCTTATAGTATCTGTTGGTGAAAATTATGAACATCCCTTAATTCAAAAGAGAAAACAGATAAACAACGTAGCGATTGTTATTATTTCCTCCGACAGAGGATTATGTGGTAGCTTCAATACAAGCCTTTTTAGATATGTAAACCGTTATCTAAACGATGAAATACACTTAGAATTTCCGGATCTTAAAAAAATTTATTCTGTTTTGGTAGGAAGGAGGGCAGCCGCTTCTTTCAGACCACAAAATGTTGAAATTGTAAAGGAATATCCCGGCTTTTTCCAAAAAATTGAATTTCAAAAAGCAAAAGACATAATCGAGATTCTTACAGAACAATTTATTTCCAACAAAATTGATAAAGTAATTGTTTTTTATAACTGGTTCAAAAATTTAATTTCTCAAGTTCCTTCAAGGCTTGATTTATTGCCAATTGAGCCTAAAGTGGAACAGATAAATAAAGAGAAATTCAACGTTGATTATATATTTGAACCCGACAGGAAGCTAATTCTTGATGAATTACTCCCAAAGAATCTTGAAATTCAGATGTGGAAAACAATTTTGGAATCTAATGCTGCCGAACAAGCTGCAAGAATGATGGCTATGGAAAATGCTACAAATAATGCCAAAGATCTTATCAAATATCTTGAATTGGTGTTCAATAAAGAAAGGCAAGCCGCAATTACTAAAGAAATGCTTGAAATTGTTGGCGGTGCAAATGCCTTAAAGAAGGGTTAATAATCCTTGACCTTTCTTATATAATCTTGAATATTGAATTTTTTCGTCATTCCGTTTAAATTCATATAACGGATTTTTCCAAATACTTTTCTTGGAAACCACGGTCTGTCATGAACACCGCCTATTGACCAAGCAATTCCGGTATATCCATTAGGATCACGACCATCCAATTCATATTTATCATTCAAATAAATGGCAATTTCGATTGCTTCTTCAGGCTTTTCAGTCCATTCAAGGATTTTTTTTGCCCAATACATTCGCATATAGCCGTGCATTTTTCCCGTTTTGATCATTTCCATTTGTGCTGCATTCCATAATTCATCATGGGTTTTGGCGTTTTCAAATATATCCAAATCGTAGATGAAGTCTCTTGGGCTATTTCTCTCCTCGTTTAATGTATTTTTTGCCCAGTTTTGAAGTCCTTCGAAATTGTCATAATTCGGATTATAATAACAATAATTATCTGCTAATTCTTTTCTAACGATTAATTCTTCCAGAAAAGCCTTTTTGGATTCATCAAATCCATCAACCTTCAAAATTTCGAGTGCAATTCTCTGGGCAGAAATCTGCCCAAAATGTAGATAAGGGGAGAGATTTGATTGATAATCGAGTGTAGGGTTATTTCGAAATTCAGAATAATGATTCAGCTTATTTTTGATAAAAATATTGAGTGTTTCAATAGCATTTTCAGTCCCGGGCTTTATCCATTGCACCTCACCGGGATAATCAGAATATGAATTCAAATCAAATTTAAATGAGTGATTTTGATATAGAAATTCTGAAGAATTAAAATTGTGCTTTTCAACTTTTGGAAACTCATCAAGAAATTCATCTAATACTTTATTAATTTTTGGTCGTAATGTATAGGCCGCAAATTCTTCTTTTTGTGAAATAAAGCGGCATGGAACGATGTTATGAGCATCAACCTCGAAAAATGGAATATTAATTTTTTGATTCACTTCTTGTTTCCACCTTCTTTTTATTTTCAAGGGGTCGAAATCAGTCACCAAAGCCCCTGCTCTTATATTCTCAATGAAATGAATTATTTTTTCAGGAGGGTCTCCCTTGAGCAAGAGAAATGGTATATTCAAAGAATAGCTTTTTTCTGCTTCTTTCTCCAAAGACTTAAGCATGAAAGAAAAATGTCTGACAGAAGCATTTAAGAAGCTATTGACCAAAGTAAATACAATTATAAGAGGTTGCTTATAGGTGACAGCCAGTTCCTGAGCAAAAATAAGTGCCCAATTATCATTAATTCGTTGATCTCTGGACATCCAGTAAACAATGGCTCCTGAAGAATATTCGAATTTATTTAGTTTGAAAACACGGTTCTGATTCATAGAATTAATGCGGCATTAATTTCTCATTGTCAAGTTCGATGGAAAGAGAAGTAGCTTTCTTTTTACCAATATTGATTATATAGTTTCTGATGAGTTCTTTAATGGCTTCAATGTTTAAGTTTCGTTTTTTAAGATTTTCGGGCTCAATTAATTCACCAACTTTTAATTCGATTGATTTATTTGATTTTTTTAAAATTTCACGTGCAAGAAGAAGGTTTGGCAACTTTGCATGAATAAAATTTGCGAAATAGAACATCATTGAATTCTTTCCGGAAACATAAAATGGAAGAATAGGAGCATTATATTTCAAGGCAAATTTAAAGGCACCGTCCTTCCAATGATAATCTCTGATACCAGCAAGGGTAAGTCTGGCGACGGAAGCACCGGGAAAAATAATTATAGCCTCGTCCCTTTGTAGAGATTCAATAATTAAATTGATAGAGCTCTTCTGAATTTTTTTGGACAATGAATCAATTGGCAGAAATAAATCTTTGAGGAAGTCAAAGTTCAGTAGAATATTATTTGCTATGATTTTTACGTCTTTTCGAACTTTTCCAATAGTATGAAGCAAAGCCAGACCATCAAGGGCACCAAGTGGATGGTTAGCAATACAAACAAGTTTCCCTTTTTCCGGAATTTTTTTTATGTCTTCGTTTGATATTATGCTCTTAAAATTAATATATTCGAAGAAAGATTCAATGAATTCAAAATTATACTTGTCGTGATAGATTTCAAATATTTTGTTTAATTCCTTTACTTTAAGGATTTTTGAAAGAAGAAGTTCGAAAAGTTTTGCAACTGTTTTAGGGAAAGTTTTATAGAAATTGGGAATTTTTTCTTCAATTATTTTTCGAATATCTATTTTTGTCATAGTATAATTTATCTAAAAATAAGAGCCTTGAATTTATTCAAATAAAAAACACAATATAATAAATAATAATATTTTTTATGCAAAAAATAAACCAAAATGATTTGTAAATAATTCAAAAAATTTTCTATTGTTAAAATATAATTTAATTGTTTATTTTAAGGGAATTCAAATATTACAGTAAAAGAAAATGAGTAAAATAATAGCTCTTTTGACAGATTTCGGATTGAAGAATAATTATGTTGGAGTAATGAAGGGTGTTATAAAAAGTATTTCTCCTGATGCAGAAATAATTGATGTAACACACTCTATTTTACCCCAGAACATAAAACAAGCTGCTTTTGTTTTAATGAATAGTTATAAATATTTTCCTGATGAAACGATTTTTCTGACAATAGTTGACCCAGAGGTAGGATCCGAAAGGTTGGGCATAGGAACATATATCTATGGTAAATATTTTCTTGCCCCAAACAATGGTATTTTGAGTTATGTAATTAAAAATATTAAATTAAAGCAATTCTATTCTTTGGATAAAAGTGAGTTTCATTTGAATAATGTTAGTTCAACTTTTCACGGAAGAGATATTTTTGCACCGGTTGCAGCCCATATTGCTAATGGAAAGAAATTAGAAGAAGTCGGAAGAAAAATAGGAACAAATGAAGTAATTGTTATTCCGTTCCCTCAATGTTTTCTTGATATTCAGGGGGTGTGGCATGGGGAAATAGTTGAAATTGACATTTTTGGAAATGCAATTACTTCTCTTTCGATTGAAAATTTGAAAATCAATATAAACGATGTGAATGATAATTTGCGATGGAAATTTGAGAGTGGAGATTTTAAGATAAAGGGTTTGTCAAAGACTTTTTCTGATGTAAAAGTTGGTATGCCTTTGGTTTATGCAGGAAGTAGCGGTTTTATCGAAATTGGAATAAGAGACGGCAATGCTGCCGAGAAATTTGGCTTTGAAATAGGGCAGAGTGTTTATGCAAATAAAGAATAACTTAATCTGTTTCTACCCCAAGATACTTTAAGGCTGATAATGTCATTATAGCCATACCTGTTTTGATTGCACTTTCATCAGGATTAAAATGAGAATTATGCAAAGGTATAATCCGGGAGTTACGCTGGGGTTTAACGCCCAAAAACCAAAATGCCGATGGAACTTGTTGAGAATAATATGCGAAATCTTCAGCCCACATTTTTGGTTCGAAATACCTTACATTTTTTTCCCCTAAAAAATTCGAAGCTATCTTTCTTATGTGATCTACGGCTTTTATATTGTTATTGAGAGGAGGATAACCAAGAAGAGGATTAAATTTATATTCAATATTATAAATGCCTGAAATGTTCTTAAGATTGGTTTCAATTAATTTCAAGGCTTGTTTTCTCCAATTCTGGTCGAAAGAACGTAGAGTGCCCATAATTTCAACTTTATCGGGTAGAATATTAGTTGCTGAGCCACCATGAATCGAAGTGATTGATAAAACACCCGGAAGCAAAGGATTACGGTTCCTTGAGACAATGCTCTGTAGATTCATAATAAGACTTGAGGAAGCTACAATCAAATCGCTACCGAGATGAGGCTGTGCAGCGTGAGATTGTTTACCAAGTAAGGTAATATAGAGTTCGTCAGCAGAAGCCATAATAGTTCCATCGGAAATTGAAATCACACCTATTTCATTTTCGGGGTCAACGTGCTGACCAAAGACAAAATCAGGTTTTGGATTTTCGAGGACACCCTCATTTATGAGTTTAATAGCTCCACCGGGGAGTTTTTCTTCACCCGGCTGAAAGATTAATTTTATAGTTCCCTTGATTTTCGTCTCAAAGTTCTTAAGAATTTTTGAGGCACCTAACAGTATTGATGTATGCATGTCGTGTCCACAGGCGTGCATGACACCATCAATATTGGAAGCAAAATCCAATCCGGTTTCCTCCTTTATTGGGAGGGCGTCTATATCAGCCCTGAGAGCCACGCATGGTTCCCCATTACCGATATATCCAATTGTTCCGGTCTCAGCTAAAACCTTAAATTTTATTGAATTTTTTTTGAGAAAACTCCTGATAAGCTCTGAAGTTTTGTATTCTGAAAAAGAAAGTTCCGGATTTTGATGAATTTTTCTCCTAATTGATACTATATCCTGAAAGATTTTATTTATTTCTGAATTAATAATATGATTAATAGTATTCATTAATTAAGTTCCTCGATATTAACACTAAAAAAATCTATTCCAATTATTTCAGCAGTGCCTTGAAGAATCATATTTTCAATTTTGGAAGGAAAAAGTCCAACACAGTCTATTATCAAATTTTTCTTGCTTATTGGGATAATCTCAATAGGGAATTCATTAATTCCAGCGATTGCAATTGATATAGCTGTTGATGTGGCACCGGTGCCACAGGCACCTGTTTCTGCCTCAACACCTCTTTCAAAAGTTCTTAAATGAATTTGATTCTGATTATCTATATGATAAACATTAACATTAACACCTCTTGGAAAAAGTTTTTTTAGATTTCTGAGTGGTTTTGCAAATTCTACAAGATCAAAATCAAAGAAACTCTCCGCTTTATTAAGATTTGCATAATTAAATACAATGTGATCGGAATTAACATTTATATAATCAGTAAATCCAGAGAAAAAATCTTCATCAATTTTTATATTTGGTGAGATTTCAATTGGGGGTGGCATATATAAACTAACAACATCTTTTTCTAATTTAGCTTTATAAATTTCACCAGCCATAGAAAATTCAATAAAATTTTTGTTTAGATTTTCAATAAAATTATATTTACCAGCAAAAACGACTGAACATCTCCCCCCATTGCCACACATAACTCCCGATGAGCCATCAGGATTATAAAAATCAGCATCAAAATCAAAAGATTTACTATCGTTGATAACAAGCAATCCTTCAGTAGAGATTTTTGCTGAACAAAGGATTGGAGCTAATTTTTGTAGAAATGTTTTTGAAAGATTATACTCTCTATTGTCAATGACAGTAAAAAGATTTCCAGCACCAGACATAAATGTAATTTTAATATCCATTTGAAAGTTCTATATAACATGATTGTAAAGTCGCAGAAATTTCGTCGTGAATTTTTCCGTTAGTTGCAAGCATTGATAAATCCTCAACCCAATAAGGTTCGTTGTTATATTGTGTAACTAAACCGCCTGCTTCTCTAACGAGCAGAACTCCAGCAGCAACATCCCATGGTTTGAGTTCAATTTCCCAGAAACCGTCGAATCGCCCATTTGCAACATAAGCCAGATCTAAAGCAGCAGAACCGAGTCTGCGAATTGGAATTCCACGTCTGATGATGCTTATGAATTGTTCAACGCAGTAGCCCGGGTCTTTATCAACGTTATATGGAAAACCTGTTACCAGAAACGATGTGTCGAGAGAAGTTGTTTCCGATACTTTTATTGGCTCATTATTCATAAAAGCTCCCCCACCTTTTTTAGCATAAAATAGTTCATCAAGAATGGGGTTATAGATGACACCGACTAATAATTCCTTGTTTAATTCAGCAGCAATACTAACGCTAAAAATAGGCAATTGGTGGGCAAAGTTCACAGTTCCATCAAGAGGGTCAATCAACCACCTGATATTATCGGAATTTTGAAATCCAGATTTACCGCTTTCTTCGGCTAAGAATTTATGGTCAGGGAAATGACTTGTAATTTTATTTATAATCGCTTCTTCGGAAAGATTGTCATATTCAGTAACAAGATTGTTTTTTCCTTCTTTATTTTCAATTTTAAAGGAAGTGCCAAAACCCTCTTTTATGATTTTACCAGCTATCAAAGCTGCTTCTGTAGCACATTTTAAAAGTTCGTCAAGCATAAAATTAAAGATTTGAATTTTTTTAAAATGATAGAAACGTTTCTCGGGTGATTCAATTGATGGATGATAATTATTCCTGCTTGATAAAATTCTTAAATTAAACGTAAATCTTTTATTATTTTTGTAAAGTATTCAAAAATATAATGTAGTTATTTTGAATTTTTAAAATTATTTTTTGTATTTAAAATGAAAATATTAAACTTAAGTTTTATAATATTTATTATTTCATCTATAATAACTCTCTCTCAAGATGATAATTTCTACATAACCGGAACAAAAGAAAAGGAATTCGATACATTGGCTTATCGAACAGCCGAGAGAATAGTCAAAGAAACAGCCGGATTAATGGAAAAAGAGATAAATCCAGAAGAATATATACTGGGACCGAATGATGTATTAACACTTTCTTATTTATCAACTAAATCCAAACAGATTGATTTGACAATCACACCCGAAGGCAAGCTTTTTATTCCGGAAATCGGGGTGGTAGATTTGAAAAACAAGTCTCTGGCAGAAGCCAAAGAGTTAATTTTTCAAAAAGTGAATAATTCCATTAAAGCGACTGATATATTTGTTGGATTAAAAGAGTTAAGAAAGTTCAAGGTATCAGTTAGTGGAGCTATTCAAAAAAGTTCAATAGTTTCTGCTACTGCTGTTGATAGGGTCTCAGAAATAATTGACAAAGCAGGAGGTCTGAAACCAAACGCTTCGGTAAGAAAAATAATTCTTTTACAAAACGAAGGAAAAACTCATAAAAAAGTTGATTTACTCAGGTATTTTTTCCTTGGAGACAAGAATGCTAATCCTTATGTTCTTGGAGGTGATCAAATTATCATACCAACTCGAAATGAGAATGAAGTAATTAGCATTTTTGGAGAAATTCCTTCTCCGGGCGATTATGAATATACAGAAAACGATTCATTATCAACCCTAATTCGCTTCGGAAAAGGCTTTTTTAATACATCATTTCTGGATTCGGTTGAATTATTCAGGTTCGATGAAAACAAGCGATTTGTATCAATCTTTCTTAACTTGAATAACTGGGTGGGAATAATAAATACAAATGACAACTTACCGGGAGATATTGCATTAAAACCCGGGGACAGAGTTATAATCAAGAGGCGTCCTGATTGGATCGAAAATAAATACGCAACCATAACTGGAGAAGTTATTTATCCCGGGAAATATGCAATCGACGGCATAACAACAAGAGTTAGTGATATATTAGAAAAAGCGGGTGGTGTTACCGAAAATGCCAATGTCGAAAGTGCTTCTCTAATCCGTTATAGTGAGAAAGAATCAGAAGACAAAGAAATGGAACGTTTAAGGAGAATTCCTTATAATGAATTGTCTCAGAATGAATTGAGGTATTTTCAGGCACGAGCTGCAGAAATCAAAGGTATTATGGCTATAGATTTCAAAAAGATTTTAACCGATAAGGAAAGTCCCGATAATATTATTTTGTTTCATCAGGATTCAATTCATATACCATACACTAAATACTTTGTAAACGTTCAGGGAAGGGTTAATAATCCCGGCTTGGTAAATTTTAAACCTCAAATGGACTATGAATATTATATATCTCTTGCTGGCGGTTATGGTTTCCGTGCTGATCCGGATGAAACTATTATTGTCAAAGCAAAAGGGCAGCAGTATTTGGCAAAGGATAGAAATTACAAAATTGAACCGGGCGATAATATACTTGTCCCTCCCCAATCTGAAACAACATTCTGGCAAATTTTTACAACTGCTTTAACTATTGTTACTCAATTAGTAACAGTGGCTGGTGTCGTTTTAGCTATTATGAGATTTTAATTTGATTTGATTATGAAACAAAATATTGAAGAATTTAATAGTCAGGAATTTTCAATAAGCACTTTAATAAATCTTGTAAAATATCACAAGAAGACTTTTATTATAATTGTTAGTGTAATTACTGTTATTGTAGGGATTTATTCATTTATTTCTCCAGAAGAGTATGAATCAACTGCAACAATAATACCACCCGACGATGCTGGAACTGTTGGTGGTTTGACCAGTTTTCTCCAGAGTTTATCGGGAGGTATTTCAATTGGTGGAGTTACTCAGCCGAGCAGAATTCAATTGTTTCAGGAATATCTCAAAAGCCGTGAAGTTGCAAAAACAATTGTTGATACTCTCAAGCTCAGGAATCATCCATGGTTCAAGGTTCAAAACGAAGAATTACTATATTGGAATGTCAGCCAGTTGCTAAAAGTAGAGATAAAAAGAAGTGGCTTAATTATTATTACAACAAGAATCGAAACACCTTATTTTTCCTCGAACAAAGACAGGGAAGAGGCTAAAAGGCTCTCTGCTGATATAGCCAACGCTGCAATTGCATCGTTAGATCTGCTTAATCAGAGAAAGACAGGTTCAAAAGCAAAAAGAAAAAGACAATTTATTGAAAGAATGTTGATCGAAAAGAAGACCGTCCTTGATTCTATAGATAATCAGCTTGAAAAATTCAGACAGAAGAACAAAGTAATCGAAATTGATGAACAGAGCAAGGTAATTCTTGGTAGTGCTGTTACTATTGGAACGGAATTAGCAAAAGCCGAGATAGAGTTTAGCCTAAAGCAGCAGGAATATGAACCAAATTCTCCAATGCTGAAGCCTTTCAGGGATAAATTAGAGAATTTAAGAAGACAATACCTAAAAATTCAGAGAGGTGGAATATCTTCAAACGATGATTTTTCAATTCCATTGAATGAAGTGCCCACTCTTATCAGGGAATATACTAATCTAATGCGAGATCAAAAGATACTGGAATCGGTAAATATGTACCTTGAGACTCAAAAATATCAGGAAGCTATTCAAGAGCAGAGCGATGTCCCGACTGTTGAACCACTTGACAGGGCACATCCTCCTTTACTGAGGGTTTCACCTAATCGAAAGATAATGATATTGATGGCTTTTTTGGTATCTTCGATTTTTACGATAATCGGGATATTGATTTATGGATTCAGAAAAGGGGAAATTTACCTGAGAAAAGCAGAAGCTGAATAATCTATTGAAGCAATTTGTTCCCTTCCTTTTTTATCTGTTCAACAAGATATTCAATTTTTTTGTTATTAGTCTTATAACAATTGTTCAGGTAAAACTTGATCACTTTTGTATAATATGGAATAGGAAGTAATTCAGTATTATATTCGATACACCTTATTTCATCAAGAATTTCGGATAATCTAATTATAAAACCATCTTCACCAGCAACTTCAAGCAGTTTTTTTCCTTCATTGTTTGAATTTTTAAATTCAATAGCATCATCAGTTAAGGCATCAATAAGAAAGGTTACGTAATATCCAAAATTAAAGCTGATAATATTATGATTAAGGTCAGTTTTGCTAATAAAAACATCATGCAGAAGCGATGCTATAATGACGTCGGGTTCATTTATTTCCAGCTCATCTAAGATAATTTTGCAAACCCTTGTTATATGATAAAAAACGGGCATGGTATCGGCTCTGTATTGATTATGATAAGCTGTTTCAGCTAATTCATAAGCAGAAATTATCTTATTAACAAGAGTCGGTTCGAAAGTTTTGACAATTCTTTCAAAAAGCTCATCTTTACCCAGAAATGTCTGATAATACATAAAAAATATGACTAATTAAATTCAATTAATTCCTCAGCCGTTTTAAGAGCGGCATCTGTCAATGTTTCCCCGCTTATAAGCCTTGCAATTTCATTAATTCTGTCTTTTCCCTCTAAAGTTGTAGCATTTACCTTTGCTCTTCCGTTGGTTTCAAATTTAGTAACGTGGATATGATTAACAGCCAGAGAAGCTATTTGTGGCAAATGAGTGATGGCAATCACCTGATTTTTTAATGATAAATTTCTCATAGCAATACCTACCTTTCTTGCTATTCTTCCACTGATACCAATGTCAATCTCATCAAAAATTAGAATTGGCAGGTTGTTTTTGTTTGAGGACATACTTTTTATTGAAAGCATAACCCTTGAGATTTCCCCACCAGAAGCAATTTCTGAAAGTTTTTTCAGCTCTACTCCTTTGTTGGTTGAAATAAAAAATTCAACTTTGTCTATGCCATTATTGAATACTTCATAAGGCAGATCATCAATCAAAATATATAGAGTCCTGAAATTATCATCTTCTGACATTATCATAGGATTCTGATGTATCCGCACTTCAAATTGTGCATCAGGCATACCAAGTTCTGCAAGGGTCTTTTTGATGTCGTTTTCGATATTTTTGGCAACGGATTTTCTTAGTTGAGAAATGCTATTGGCAATTTTTCCACAATCAATTCTAAGATTTTGGATTTTTGCTTTGGACTTTTCAATTTCGAAATTAATATTATCAGCTAATTCCAGACATTTTTTCAATTCTTCTCTTTTTTGAAAAATATTGTCATAAGAGCCATATTTTTTTCTTAATGCTTTTAATTTGGTAAGCCTTAGCCTTATGTCGTCAGCAGAGATATCAGTTTCGAAATCAAGTCCCGATTTGTAATTTCTGAGAATATTCGAAATTTCAGAGATGGATATCAAAGAGGTTTTTATCTCATTGATATGCTCGGATAAACCAGATTCGAATTTGATTAATTTTTCGAAATCCTTTATAACCTGATTTAGAAGATTGTAAACTGATTCGTTCCCTTCCGAAAGATTTTGAAGAATTGAATTGACCAGATAGAAAATTTGTTCATAATTTTCAATCTTTTTCAGCAGATTTTCTAATTCTTCTTCTTCGTTTTCCTTTGGGGATATTTGCTCAATTTCAGAAAGTTCAAGAGAGTATTTCTCGGTAAGTTCACTTATATTTTGTTTGTCATTGCGAAGCTTTTGATAATTAATTATTTCCTTCTTTAATTCCGTAATTAATAGATTGAATTCAGTAAGTTGATTATTTATATTTGCCTGATCATTAAGGATGAGTATATGATTTTCAGGCTTCAGTAATAGTTGATGGTCGTGCTGACCATGAAAATCAACAAGGAAATCACCCAATAATTTTAGTTGTGAAACTGTGGCTGGTGTATCATTGATGAAACATCTGGAATTTCCTTTTGAGAGAATTTCACGACGAATAATCAGCTCTTCAGTATTTTCATCTATATCGAAATCCTCAAAAATTCTCTTAAGTTCATCATCCGGATTTGATAGAAACTCAAAATTTGTATTATAAAACAAAGCTTCGATGATAGCTTTATTCTCACCTGAGCGGACTACATCAGATGATGCCCTTTCTCCAAGAGCTAACATTAAGGCATCTACAATGATAGATTTTCCTGCACCGGTTTCACCCGTAATTATGTTAAGACCATCTGAAAAATTCAGCTCTATGTTATCAATAATTGCAAAATTTTTTATCAGTAAACTTTTCAGCATTTCATCATTGTTGATTTGTTCAGGTTTAGAAAAATAATAAAAATTCAGATAAAAGCATAAAAAATTATTCTTTTCAGACAATTTCTACTTCAGGTTCTAATAAGATATCAAATTTTTGCAAGACACTGTCTTTGATTTTGTTACTTAAATTAAAAATTTCTGCCCCAGTTGCATTACCATAATTAACCAAAATCAGAGCATGATTCTGATGAACACCAGCATTTCCATCACGAAATCCTTTCCATCCGCATTTTTCAATAAGCCAGGCAGCAAAAACTTTGATTCTTCCATCTGGCATTTCGTATCCACGAAAATCCTCGAAATTTTCTTTTATTTGATAAAATTTATCTTTTTCAATAATTGGATTTTTGAAAAATGATCCGGCATTCGGTAGAACTGTAGGGTCAGGTAGTTTCCTTTGCCTTATTCTGCATACTGTCTCGAAAATATATTCTGGATCTGGATTGATAGTTGGTATTTTTTGAACTTCTTCTGCTAATTCTGAATATTTTAGATTGATAGAAGGTTTTTTGAAAAGCTTGTATGCAACGCTAATTACAAGATATTTTTTTTTGAATTTGTTTTTAAAGACGGAAGTTCGGTAATTAAAACCACATTCATCTTTAGTAAATGTTTTAATCTGAAAATTCTCTAAATCAAGAGCTTTCAGATATACAAAAAAATCTGATTGTTCGGCTCCATAAGCTCCTATGTTTTGTATTGGTGATCCACCAACCTTTCCGGGTATTAAGGCTAAGTTTTCCAATCCGTAATATTTGTTTTTTAGTGAAAGTTTTACAAAATTGTGCCAGTTTTCTCCTGCAGCTACTTCAAGTATTACAAATTCATCATTTGATTCAATAATTTTCATTCCTTTGAGATTGTTCAATATAATCAAGCCATTGAAATCATCAACAAAAAGGATATTTGAACCTCCCCCAAGGCAAAGAATGTTTTCAGGAACATTTTTTAAAGTGTTAATTAATTCGTTTATTTTACTTTCCTTATCAAGATCCAGTAATAGTTTGGCTCTGACGTCTATTCCAAATGTATTGAGGCTTTTAAGGGATAAATCCTGAAGAATTTCCATTTTTAAATAATTACCACAAAAATAAACAACAAAATTAGTAATTAGTTTGTGTAACTTTCACTATTATTTATCGTAATTTGTGATGTTGTTAAATTTTTTTTATGAAAATATTAGAAATTTTATGCGTTTATTCATTAGTAGTTTTCTATTTCTATGTCTGAGTTTAAAATTATTCTCTCAAAGTGCTGAGGAAATAATAAAAAAAGCAGAAGATATGATAAAGGGCGAAAGCAGTTCAGGCACATTTACTATGACAGTTGTAAATCCTGATTTTAAGCGGACTGTGGTTATGGAATCATGGTGGGTTGGGAACGAAAAGGCTTTGATTATTATCAAATCCCCTGCAAAGGAAGCGGGTAATAAGACATTAAAAATAAAGAATGAAATGTGGAATTACCTGAAAAACACTGAGACAACAATTAAAATACCTCCTTCGATGATGCTTCAATCATGGAATGGTTCAGATTTGACCAATGATGACCTTGTCAGAGAATCAGATTTAATCAAAGATTATGATATAAAATTATTGCTCGAAGAAAAAATACAGGGGGAAGATTGCTGGAAAATTGAATTAAAACCAACACCAACGGCTCCAGTGGTTTGGGGGACAATTTATTATTGGGTTAGAAAAATTGATTTTCTTCCAGCTTTGATTCAATATTATGACGAGAAAGGCAATTTGCACAGAACAATGTCTTTTTCAGATTACAAAATAATGGACAAAAGAAAAATTCCAACAAAATGGACAATAGTTAATAATAAAAAAACAGGACATTATACTGAATTTATCTATAACGATGTAAAATTTAACGTTAAAATACCAGACAAAATTTTTTCATTCAAGGAATTAGAAAAGTAAATGAAGCTTTTACTCACAATGGCATGGCGGGGTCTCTGGAGGAACAAACGCAGAACAATTATTACCATATCTGCCGTTGCTTTTGCTACTTTTTTGACATTAATAAGCAAAGCTATGAATGACGGAACCTATCTAACAAATATAAAATTCGCCGTTGATAGTTACACTGGTTATATTCAAATCAATCAAAAAGGTTATATAGATAATCCTACTTTAAAAAAATCTTTTTATCCCTCAGAAAATCTTAAATCTGTCATTAAATCAACCCCATATTTGAAAAGCTATACGCAAAGAGTAGTTGGGGATGGGTTGATTGCACATAAAAGTAATACCTTTGGTGTTATGATTCTGGGCATTGATCCTGTTTATGAAAAGACTGTTAGTAAAATTTCTAATAAGATAAAAGAAGGAAATTTTATAAATAACTATACTAAAAACGATATTGTTGTAGGTGCTAAATTATTAGAAAAACTTGAAGCAGAGTTAGGGGATAGTATTGTTGTCCTTGTGTCCTGTTATGACGGTTCTATGGGTGATATTAAGCTCCGAATCGGTGGGATTATGAAATCGGGACAAGTGGAAACAGATGCCGGAATAATGTATATGCATATTGAAACAGCTCAGAATTTATTTGCTCTTGATGGAAGAATTTCGAGTATTGTTATTTCATTAAATGATTTTGATAAAATTAGCATAGCAAAGGATTATCTCGAGAAGAATGTAAGAAATGAACTTGAAATCTCCGATTGGACAAAGATTATGCCTGAACTAAAACAGACAATGGATATGGACAGCGTTAATTCTCTTATTTTTCTGGGGATTTTGATTGTAATTGTTGGGTTTGGAATTCTGAATACTATATTAATGTCTGTAACTGAAAGGTTCAGGGAGTTTGGGGTTATATTAGCTCTGGGTGCGAGGAATATAAAAATAATCTGGGTTGTGATTTTCGAAACGATTGGGATTTCATTTATTGGATTATTAATAGGTTTAGTGCTTGGTGCTGCATTGAATTATTATGTTTATTTTAATCCAATTGCAATAACCGGTATAATGGCGGATATGTATGCTGATTTAGGATTCATCCCGGCTATTTATACTACAGTTTCATTTGATATTTATACTTATACTATTTCTTATATTTTAATTGTGTGTTTCCTAGCAATGGTTTATCCTGTTTATAAAATTAGCAGACTGGAGCCATTGAAAGGTATTAGATTTACTTAAAAAAAATATGTTTATAGCTAAATTAGCATGGCGGAATATCTGGCGAAATAAGAGAAGATCACTGATTGTGATCTTATCCATCGTTGTTGGTGTTTCTGCATCATTATTAAATGATAGTTATGGCGTTGGTATTATGAATCAGATGGTAGATAACCTTATAAAATCTCATGATTCAAATGTTCAGATTCATAAAAGCGGATTCAGAGACAACAAGAAGGTCAACGATGTCATACCTAATTTTAATCGAATTTCATCTATTATAGCAAAATTAAAAGGGATTAATGGATATTCCGAAAGAGTGATTTGTTTTGGACTCATCAGCAGTGCCGCTAATTCTTCAGGTGTCTCGATTGTTGGTTTGAAACCTGAATTGGAAAAAAATGTAACTGATATTCATAAGAAAATAATAGCTGGAAGGTATCTTTCCAAAGGAAGAAACGAGATTGTTCTTAGTAAAAAAGTTGCTGAAAAACTCGAAGTGGAGATTGGAGATAGGTTAGTTGCTGTTGCTTCAGATGTAAATGGTAATGTTAGCTCTCAAATGTTCAGAGTTGTTGGGATATATCGCTCTGGTATTTCGGAATATGATAATATTTATGTTTATATTCCATTAGCTGATGCTCAGGAAATTTTAAATTTAGGTAATAATATTCACGAAATCGCAGTCAGTATTGAAGATTACAGAAAAAGCAGTGAACTTAAAGAAAAAATATTATCCGAATTCAATAAGAATGACATTGTTACAGATATATATGAGGTAAGCACATTTCAGGAAATAATGCCAATGATGATGGCTTTTCTTGATATTTACCATCAAATGAGTTATATAATTTACTTCATTATAGGAATAGCTGTTCTTTTCGGAGTAGTTAATACAATGCTGATGACTGTGATGGAAAGGATAAATGAATTTGGTGTTATTATGTCAATCGGCATAAGGAGGGGTAAACTGGTCAGAATGATAATCTATGAATCTTTGTTTATGGGATTGATAGGAACAATTATAGGTTTTATAGTTGGTTTATTAATTTATTACCCAATGTCAGTCAATGGAGTTGATATGAGTCAGTTTTCGGAAAGCATGGCTTCGTTCGGATTACCAAATCAGATATATCCTGAACTAAATTTGAATGTGGTTATCAATACTCTATTGATTATACCTCTTGTAACCATGATTGCGGGGATTTTTCCAGCTATCAAAGCAATTAGATTGCAACCCTCGGAAGCTGTCAGATTCGTTTAATATATATTGGAAAAAAATGGAAATATTACGTGTTGAAAATTTAACAAAAGAGTATTCAAGCAATGGAATAACTGTCAGAGCTTTGTTTGATATTAATTTGAAATTCGAGCAGGGTGAATTTACTGTCATAGCAGGACCCTCCGGTTCGGGTAAGACTACTCTTTTAAATATTATTGGTTCGCTTGATAAGCCGACTTTCGGGAAAGTATATTTTCTTGGTGAGGATTTAAGCCAAAAAAACAAATCTGAACTTTCCGATCTGAGATTGAATAAAATAGGTTTTATTTTTCAGGCATATAACTTAATTCCCGTATTGACTAATCTCGAAAATGTTGAATTTCCTTTGATGCTTTTGGGAATGTCTGCAAAAGATAGAAAGGAAAGAGCTATAAGTATAATGGAAGAATTGGACATAGCTGAACTTGCCAATAAAAGACCAAATTCAGTAAGTGGCGGGCAGCAACAAAGAGTAGCTGTTGCAAGGGCTATTGTTCATTCACCAATTCTTGTTCTTGCTGACGAACCTACTGCTAATCTGGATTCCAAGTCAGCAAGTAGCTTACTTGATTTAATGGAAAAAATGAATAAAGAAAAAAATATTACCTTCATATTCTCATCTCACGATAAAAATGTTATTGATAGAGCTAAAAGACTAATATTACTAAAGGATGGGATGGTTCTTTAGGATGAAAACAAATAAATACTTTTTAAATTTTATCATTTTTACTTTCCTCTCTGGTTTTGTTAAAGCTGAAATTGATTTTAATATCAATGGATATCTTTACAATATGAGTATTTACCAAAATTTAAATCAATCATATAAAGAATTGGAGATTGATGCTCATAATGAAAATGTGTTTCTGAATTTAACAAGACTGAGAATACGTCCCGTTTTAAATCTATGGGATGGTGCAAGGTTAGAGATGCATCATGAAACTAATCTCTTATTCTCTGATTTTAGCTCACCATTATTAGTAAATCCTGAAAAAACGAATCGTCAGACAATTAAGCTAAACTGGAAATTAATGTCAAATAATAGTATAATATTAACACATTTTATAGACCGATTTTATTTCAAGCAGTCTTTCGAAAATGCTTCACTTGTTATCGGAAGGCAGAATATATCATGGGGTTCGGGGAGAATCTGGCAGCCAACTGATTTATTTAATCCGATAAATCCAGCAAATTTCAGCAAATTCGAAAAAGATGGAGCCGATGCTGTTTCTTTCAAATATTCCTTTGGTGATTTTACAGATTTAGAAATGGTTTGTAATTTCAGGGAGGTATTGGCTGATATTAACTTTGCAGGCAGGTTAAGGACAAATTTCAGTGAATATGATTTCTCGGTTATGAGTGGAAGGTTTGATAAAAGGATTGTTATCGGTGGGGATTTTGCGGGAAATTTTTTTGGAGCAGGAATACGTGGCGAGGCTCTTTTTTCTGCCGATGAGAACAATTTAAAATCAAGTTATATACGTTTAATTTTCGGATTAGATTATCAGTTCACTTCAAAGCTATATTGCTTAATTGAATATCAATTTAATGGTTATGGCACTAAAGACATAGAAAAATACGATTTTGAAAGATTGATAAAAGGTGAAATACAGAATCTGAATAGAAATTATCTTATGGCTGCTGCAAATTATCTGATACATCCCCTTATAAGTCTTAATCTGAGTTTATTATCAAATCATAATGATAAAAGTGGTTATATTTCCCTTGCATCTGCTTATTCATTAAGTGATAACATAAACTTAAGACTCGGAGGGGTTTATTTCTATGGAGCTGACAAAACTGAATATTGGTATTTCAGCCCCTCAGCCTACTTTCTTTTTGAATTTTATTTTTAATCCAATACCTGATTCAAATTTAATTCTTCTAATTCCTAGAAAAAAATTTAAAATTTTAATTTTTTTTGAGACCTTTTTGCTTTTAAAGTGTTTAATATAATAACAGAAACAAATTTAAAATTTAAAAAAAGGAATTATTATTTGTAAAGTTTTACATCAAAATTCATAGGGAAAATATGGGAAAGTAATACTCATTTAGGTTTAATAACAAATGGGTGTTAAAAATGAGAAGTGAATTTGGTGTAAAACCTTTGACTCATAGCATCAATGGACAGAGTCAGAAAATTAGAGAACTTGATAAGAAAACATTTCGGTATTTAAACAATCGAAGAATAGCAGAGCTATTCATTTTAATTGTTTTATTGCCTCCTTTCATTCTTATCATTTTATTTTGCAGCATTGTACTTTTTTTTGATATGGGTGGGAATATTTTCTTTAAACAGGTTAGGGTTGGCAGGTATGGACTTCCATTCAATATTTATAAATTCAGGACAATTAAAGATTGTTGTGTAACTGAAAGAAACAATAACAATATTTCAAAACTTGGACTTTTTTTCAGGAAGCATCATATTGATGAGTTACCTCAATATTTTAATGTTTTAAAAGGGGAGATGAGTATGATAGGACCCCGTCCTGAAATTATTACAGAATATCTTTCATTTTCAGTTCAAATCAAAGATTACAAAATACGAAAACTTGTTCCTCAAGGAATAACAGGTCTTGCTCAAATATATATACCTAACTCACAGAGATTAATTGATAACATAGTCAAGTTGAAATATGACATTGAATATATTGAAAATATTTCTCTGAAGACAGATTTACAAATTTTAATTAATACTTTTATAGTATTAATCATTGGTAGAGAGCTAAAAAATAGTAAAACGAACACTAATGTTAAAGAGTCTTAGAAAAATAAAAGCCCGGGCTATTATCCCAGGCTTTATTAGAAGAAAAATAAAGAATTGAATCATTTGATGATGACCATTTCTCTGGTTTCAATATAAGGTCCGGAGATTATCTTGTAATGATAAACTCCTGAAGGCAAAGCTAAAGAAGAAACATTAAGTTTTACTTCGTAACGACCGGGTTTCTGGTATTCATTAACCAATGTTGTTACCTTTTCTCCGATACTGTTAAATAGGGATATATTTGTTATTCCCTCCAAAGCAACGGAATATTCGAATGTGGTGTTATCAGTAACAGGGTTTGGTTGATTCTGGGTTAATGAATATCTGTTTCCAGCGATTTCAATCAGCCTGATAGTATTAACACAAACAGGAAGAATATCGATATCACCGGGATACTCTTCTACAACAACATATGGACGGTTGAAAACATTCATTTTTACTGGCAGAGGGATAATATCCAGATCACTGAGAAACGTATTCATCAAAAATCTAAATAAGACTCTGGAATTACTATTTCCTAATGTCAAAGGTGTATTACCGCTGAAAGTAACACTAAGAATTAGCCCATCAAGAATTTTTACATCCTGACATGTCCAACCTTCGAGCATTGTTCCTTTGGTATCAATATCAATACAGGAAGAAACATGCGGGTAGATATCCTGAACATTTTTCCTGCCTAAAGATTTGAAAGTAACTTCAACAGTAATTGAATTAATATTGGCTTGTTCCAGAAGTTTGGTTTCGTCGGGATGTTTATCAACCATAACTTCAATGATTTTTGGGAAACCCGGTATAACCTTGTAAACACCTTTTGGAATTTTTACGATGGTTTTCAGAATCATTCCTTTACCGGTAAGATATGAAACAGCATCGCCGATATCAGTTTGATAGTTAACTTGCAAATAATATTGTTTCACTTCGGAAGGAGTGAATTTCACGTCAACCCAAAGAGTATCACCAGGGGCTAATTTAAATGGGGCAACTGGATTAACAAGACCAGATTTAGCAGTATACCATGAATTAATGCTAAAATTGTTTACATCCCCGGTTAAACTTGCTGGTATATCTCTTGTAATTTGTATTTCGACGGAGCCGGTATTTGTAAGGAAAACCTTTCCATCTTTGGATAAAGTGATGAATATGGTCCCATAGTCATAATCTGATGTTAAAATTCCCTGATTGTATCCATAGCCATAGAGAAAATCTCTTGCGTAGTCGGGTGCGTCACTGAATGCAACAAGCTCAGCAGTGTGTTTTCCTGCTTTCTTGGCTGTGAACTTAATCGGAACATCAAGATAACCATTGACTTTTATGATTGTATTTTTTCCTTTAATTGTGTTATTATAAAAGTCGGGATCAATTTCGAAAGCGTCTTTGTCTGGTCCTTCGATTTTCAAATCAAATAGAGTTAGATCCATTGCTGTTTCAGGGTTAATGGTTACATGCTGAACTTCGCCCTTATCATTAAGTGATTCGCCAATTTTGATAGGTGGCAGGAATTCTTTGCCAACTACTTTAATATGAGGAAGAATGCCTATTCCCTTTAAATAATCATAAGCAATTTTTTCTGTTCCATCGAAGTCAGCAATTATCTTCACTTTGGAAGTATAACTTTTTTCTTCTTTCGGAGCAAAGAAAGCATCAATTTGAACTGGTGAATTGGGCGATAGTGTTCCCGGAATTTGAGCAGAATTAATTCTGAAAACATTATCTGGATCATCTTCAATAACTATATCTTTGACTTTTAAATTTGTGTTTCCTGAATTATCAACAGTGATATGCCATGGGTATTCGGATACACCTGCATATTGATCAATAATTCTTCTTCGTTGCCAATCATAACCAACAATGAGTGGGCCGGCTTCTATTCCAATTCCTACCCAATCTGAGTATAATTTTTCGATTGCTGTGTTTCCTTTGAAGAAGGCTCTTGTTGAATCAGTAATACCGGGTTTGTCAGGCTTATAATAAACAGTGAAGTAATGCACCTGACCGGGCTCAAGCGTTAATGGGAAGTCCAGATTTTCAACTCTGGTAAAGTGAGTTTTGTCCTCCCATGTGATTTCATTCAATTCAACTTTTGTTGAGCCTTTACTGATAATTTGAACCAATTTTGGAATTTCCTTTCCAACGGGAGTTGGTGCCCACCTTGCATCGTCAATCCATACTATTGGCTCGCCAGTTGTAAATTCCAGTCCAACAATAGTTTTGGGGAAGCAGGTCAAAACAGCAATTATGGAATCCTTCACAGGTCTGTTATACATACTTAAAGCTGTTGCACAAACTGTGATTTCTTTGGATTCACCGGGTTGTAAAGTTAATGGAATATCCTTGGTATCAATCTCAAAATCTTTCACTCCAGACTTAAGTTTTAGCTCAAGGACAGTCATTGGAACTTTTCCGGGATTTGAAATAGTAAAAGTCTTGCAAACCTTCTGGTTCAGTTTGAGCATACCAAAATTGATATATGTTGGGTTTGCAGCAATTTCTTCGGGTATGTATTCATACACTTTTGTAATTGATTTCCCGGAACGTGTTAAAACCATTACAACGCCTTTGGCAGGCTTCGTAACATCTATCACTTTCAAGGTATATGAAACTTTTTTGTCCCCGGAAGTGAAATTAGGATCTTTTTTAAATTCATAATTTTCTGATTCTGAAGCTTTGAAGACAACAGAAAAAATTCCAGCACATTCTGCAGAATCAGGAATTGCAAAGCCTTCACCCTCGACATCTCCGCAGAACATTTTATCAACCACGTAGAGAGAATCCTCGCAGGGAGTAGAATAATTTATACCAACAGGATAACCATAAGCAAAACCATCTTTTGTTCTATCCCAGTTACCATAGGCATAAGCAGCAAATTTGGCACTGTCAATGGCTTCAAAATGATGATCACCGGCAGGAACCATTTCTGTTATATAAACATAATCAGTTCCTTGAATTTTCTGAATTTTTGTTCCCCAGATAGAGGTTATTGATTTACCATCAAAGAATATCTTATCTCTGTATTTTTCTTCGAAAGTAATATATATAAAATTATCTATTGCTTCAGGTGATCTGAAAGCGGCATAGGAACACCATCTTTCAATTGGAGCAAGGATTAACATCATACCCTGACCACTTTTCCAAGGATTTTGAGGTTCATCGCCGCCTTTATCAATTGAACCCATCATTCCGTTATCATCCCACCATGTTTTTCCATATTGGCCAATAATCACTGGATAATTAGATTTATAGAGGGCAGGGACTTCCATGTTAATAATATCATATCTATCGCCTTTTTTAAGAACTGGTCCAATTCTCATAAATCCTGAACCATCCTGTCTCATTTGCAAGAGTTCTGTTCCATCCTGACTGGCAACTATTCTAATTAGATCGCCAAAATCGTCCTGAACTATGGTTTTTCCTCTTGGTCGATTTACATATTTGATTGGTGCGGAAATATAAGTATTGCCCCAAAGTTCGACAGGCCAGAGCATCTCGCAAAGCATATTTCGTGAGAAATTAGCCCATGGTTCCTGCCATCCCGAACGCATACCGATAAAATATCGTGGGAAAGCTCCCTTGGTATGTCCAGAGATCACTGCTATAGGTTTATTAGCAATTATTTCAGTGCCGGTTAAATCTGTTGACCAGTCCTGAGACAAACCCGGTTTGGGTTTTCCAAGAATAAGATAGGTTTGACCTTTGTTGAGAGTAACTCTTTTTGATGCACCTTTTTCAACTTTTTCAGTTGCAGTTTTTGGGAAATATGTAACGCTTGTATTGTCTTGAGTTGCAATAATGAGAATTTGCGGTGGTTTTATTTCATCTGTTTCATCCTGATATAAATTCAGAGAGAAATAACGTTTTCCAAGCCATTCAACAGGAATTACTCGGAAAGCTTCACCAGACCAGCGATAGGAGAGATATACAGCTACTGTTATAGGATCTTCTGATTCAACGTGAATACCATAATTTTTTACAACTTCGGATTCACGGTTCATCAGAGCATCAGGCATAGGCACTTGTGTTACTTTATGAGGCTCAATGCTGACTGTTTTAGTCCAGCCTGTTTCCAGCTCCCTTATTGTAGCTGTAGTTTTTACTTTTGAAGATATCCATACGGCTATGGGGAACTCACCTCTTATTGGCTCTGGATTTTTGACTGAAATCTTGCAATAAGGAAGACCAAACCAGTATTCTCTACCGTCTGTAATTTCGCCTGTTTTCATTTCCTGAGCAAGAAGGGTAAATGTTGGGAGTAACAAATATAAAATTACAGTAAGAATTTTTTTCATTACACCTCCTATGTAGTATAATGTATTTAAAAATATATATTTATTTTCAGAATAACATTTTTGTCAAGATAAAGTTACATAAATTTAAATACAAAAACAAAAAAAAGCCCGATAATAATTTTTATCGGGCTTTATTCTGTCTAAGCATAGTACTATTTGACTATAATTAGTGGTTTTGTATCTGTGAACGGACCTGATTCTATCTTGTAATGATATACTCCTGATGCTAAACCAAGTGTATTCAGGTCAATGGTTAATGTATATTGTCCCGGTTTCAAAGTTTGATTAAGCAGGGTAACAACTTTTTCACCATTACTATTGTATAGTGAGATGGTTGTATTACTTTCAATTCCTATTTCATAATCAAACGATGAAGTATTAGATGCTGGATTCGGTGTGCTTTGAGATAGTGAATATCTGAATCCGCTGATTTCGATTAATCTTGCTGTGTTAACACAGACTGGATTGATCTTTATATCACCCGGTTTTTCTTCAACTTCAACATATCCAGCAGGAACACCAAGTACCTGGAATTCACATGGTAATGGAATTAAATCTAAGTCACTAAGGAATGTAAGCATTCTGAACTTGAATAGAGTGCCTCCATTTCCGCCGAACCTGAGAGGTTGTGTGCTTTTCATGTGAACCATCAAGGTCTGATTGTTCTGTATTTCTGCATATTCGCAAGTCCAGCCTTCTGTCATTGTGCCTTGAGTAATAATGTCAGTGCAGGATTTAACATCCGGGAACACATCCTGAACTCCGAACCTACCTTCAGATTTAAAGTGAACAAGAGCTTTGAAGTCGGTAATATTAGCTTCTTCGAGAGCTTTGATTTCATCTGGATGTTTGTCAATCAGGAATTCAATATAATTAACTGCTTCGCCGGGATTTACACGGTATTTATCCTTTGGAATTCTGGCTATCGTCTTCAAGATCATACCTTCGCCAACAACCTTTGAATAAGCTACCTTGCCGTCAGCAAGTTTATATTCAATCTGGGCATTAAATTGTCTAACAGCATCGGGTGTGAATTTAACAGTTACAAAGAGGGTATCATTAGAACCAATAGTAAATGGAGCTTTAAGATTTGTTTCTCCATCCGATGCTCTCTTTAATCCCTGTATATAAAAATTATTGTAATCACCCTGAATGCTTGCAGTTATGTCCTGACTAATGGTAATGGGTTTGTCACCAAGATTAACAAGATAGACAACACCAAGATTTGACAGTGTCTTGAATATTCTGCCGTGATCCCAGTCAGTAGTAATTAGACCTTCGAGATAGCCATAGCCGTATAGATAATCCCTTGCATAATCGGGAGCATCACTTTCGGCAACTAATTCTGCGGTATGCTTGCCGGGATGTTTGGCAGTGAATTTAATTGGAACATCAATACCATCGCTGATATTAATTACAAGATTTTTGCCTTTTATTGTGTTATTATACCAATCCTGATCAATTTCAAAAGCATCTTTATCTGGTCCTTCGATTTTAAGATCGAATATTGTCAGAGGCATTTCATGACCGGGTTTCAGATTAACATGCTCAACTCTGCCGTAATTATCGAGTGATTTTCCAACAAGAATTGGTGGCTGGAATTCATGACCGGTTACTTTGATGTGTGGAAGAATTCCAATACCTTCGAGCCATCCGGAAGCTTCCCTTTCTTCACCATTGAAAGTGGCAACTAATGTAACTTTCGATTTATATATTTTTTCTTCTTTTGGTGCAAAAGTAGCTGGAATAGTAATTGGTTGATTAGGCTGTAATGTACCCGGAACATCATTTGGATTGAAATAGAAAACATTATCAGGATCATCTTCCTTGACTATTCTAACATTTTGCAGTGGTGCATTTCCACCGACATTATCAATTATCATTTGACCGGTATAGTAAGTTACACCTGCCCATTGGTCAATAACTCTTTTTCTTTGCCAGTCATAGCCTTGAATGTATGGACCGGCATCAAGACCAGCACCAACCCAATCTGAATATAATTTTTCCTTTTCAGTATTACCTTTAAATATTGCTCGTTCAGTGTGTTTAACACCCGGAACATCAGCTTTATACCATACTGTGAACCAATAGTCTTCTCTTGGTTTCAAAACAATTTTATTCGGGAATGGCAAATCAGTTCTTGTAAAGTGTAGTTTATCATTCCATTCGATTGAATATAATTCAACGGGGAAGTCGCTTCGGTTAATTATTTGAACTAATTTTGGCATTTCAACATTTATTGGAATCTCGCCCCAGTCAGCATCACCAATCCATACAACGGGTTCACCTGTTCTTAGTTCAAGGGCGGGGTTAATTTCTTCATAACAGCTAAGTACTGCTATAACTGTATCCCGAACAGGAGTTGGAGCCATAACAAGTGCTGTGGCACAAACTTCAATTTCTTTTGTTTCGCCGGGTTGCAAAGTGAATGGAAGACTTGATTTGTCAATTACGAATTCAGATTTATTGAATTTAAGTTTTAAGTCCTTAACGGTAACTGGTACAGTTCCGGGATTTTTGAAGGTGAAAGTTTTACAAACTTTTTCGCCTTCTCTCAATCTACCGAAATCAATAGCGAGAGGTTCAACTGAAATTTGTTCAGGAGTATATTCATAAGTTTTGTACATTGTTTTGCCAGAACGTGTCTGAATTTTTACAACTCCCTTGGCTGGTTTTCTTAAGTCAATAACCTCTAACTTGAAGTTTGCTTTTTTATCACCAGAAACAAAATTCGGGTCAATCCAGAAATTATAATTTTCTGATTCTTTTTCACGGAATATTATGTTATAAATCCCGGCACAATCTGCAGTTGGAGGAAGAGCGGTTGCAACGCCAGTAACATTACCGCATTCCATAACATCCTGAACGATTAAGGAATCCTCGCAAGGAGTATTATAATTCATACCAATAGGATATCCATAAGCAAAACCGTCTTTTGAACGATCCCAGTTTCCATAAGCATAACCTGTGAATACTGCTTTAGCCTTTTTGCTTTCATCGAGATAGTCACCTTCGATCCAGTGGTCGCCAGCGCTTATTGATTGAGTAATGTAAGCATATTCAGTGCCTTCGAGGTATTTTATTGCATTTCCAAATTTTGCACTAAACGGAACACCATCATATTTTAATTTGTTCATATATTCAGCTTTGAAGGTTATATAGACAAAATTATCAATACCTTCAGGTGCTCTAAATGTTGCATAGCTTGTATATCTTTCAATCGGGGTTAGAGTGACAAGCATACCCTGACCGTTTCTTGATGGATTCTGGATATCATCTTTATTTTTATCAGTGCCGGGAGTTACGGCATAGTTCCACCATGTTTTACCGTATTGACCGGCTAATACTGGCTTTGTGGCTCTGTAATATGCTGCTTTTTCCTGGTTAATAATATCATGCCAATCCCCTCTATTTAATACTGGACTAATTGTCATGAATCCTGAACCATCCTGTCTCATCTGTGTAATTCTTGTATTGTTTTCAGTAGCGACAAATCTTATCAAATCGCCTTTATCATCCTGTATTTGACCTCTGATTCTCTCAGGGCTATAATGCAATGGTGCAGAAATATAATCTGTTCCTAACAATTCGATGGGCCACATAGCATCAGTCATCATGTTTCTCATAAAGTTACCCGGTCTTCCAAGCATTGTAGCCTGATATCGGGGAAAGGCTCCTTTTGAGTGTCCGGAAATAACCTGTATTGGCTTGTTCGAAGTTATGTATGTTCCGGTTAAGTCTGTTGAGTTATCATGAACCAAAGGTGCGGATAATTCACTAAGAATAAGAAAAGTCTGACCTTTCATCAGGGTTACTCTTCCTTTTTCTCCTGCTGCCAATTTGAATGTATTTGCTGTTGGTATATAGTCAACAACAGTATTATCCTCTGTAGCCGTGATAAGAATTTGACCGGGTTTTAGTTTGTCTGTTTTATCAAGATAGAGGCAAAGGGTTACATATTTTTTCCCCAGCCACTCAACGGGTGTTACTCTCAGAGCTTCACCAGACCAGCGATAGGACATGTAAATAACTACAGAGATTGGATCATCGGCTGTGATGTTAATACCAAAATTCTTGGGTTCTTCAACAAATGGAGGTCTGTTCATAACAGCATCTCCATAAGGAACCTGCGTTATTTGGTTAGCTCTGATAACATAATTTGTTTTGGTGCCTGTTTCTGCATCAGAAACTGTGGCACGGGTGTCAACTTTGGATGAAATCCAGATAAGAATAGGATATTGACCTCGAATTGCTTCGCCATCTTCTCGGGCACAATAGGGCAATCCGAACCAATATTCTCTACCTTCTGTGATTTCTTCCTGAATTATCGGTTGTGCAAAGGTCTGCAAACCGCTGATAATCAGTGTGATGAATAATACACTCATCAACCTTGATAGAGTGGTAAAGGACTTAATCATTTTAACTCCATATTTAAATGAAAAATTATTTATTTCCAGATTTTCTGTATATCTTATCAACGTAATATAACAAAATAATTTTAAAAAAAACAATAGATTTTTCAACAATTTAAAAAAAGATTAAAAAAAATTAATACATATTTTTTTTATTATTCTAAATTAAAGTTTAAATTAATCTAATAATTCACAATTTTTATTTCATATTGTTTTAAATAAATATTTATTTTATATTGTTATAACAAGAATTTATGACTTTTGTTACAGTTATTTTAAAATTTTTTTTAAAAATATGATTAAAAATGAAAAATTTAAGTTTTTTATAGGATTATTACTAATTTTATTGCTATCATCTGAGTTTTTACTATCGGGTGAAACAAGATATAGTTTAGTAAAAATCAACTATCAGGGAGATTTAGAGGAATTTTTTAGAACAAATCAATTGGAATTCGACGAGGAAGATATTTTATCAATTGATAAAAATTCTTTTCAGGCAATTTGTAATAAAGCTGAACTCTCTTTATTAACAAGGAAAAACCTGAACTATGAAATTGTAATACCTGACTTAGAGTCTCATTTAGAAAAAAAATTGATAAATTCCACGGAAAGTATTATAAAATTAGATGAATCAGGCGATTTTAAATTAGGTTCAATGAGTGGTTATTTCACATTGAACGAAATTTATGATTTTTTTGATAATTTATCAACAAAACATCCTGATTTGATAGCAGAAAAATTCGAAATTGGCAATAGCGTCGAGAACAGACCTATATATTGCTATGTCGTTGGGAATAAGGCAATTAAGGATAATACAAAGTTGCTTATAACGGCTCTACACCATTCCAGAGAGCCATTGTGCCTTATGACTCTTGCATATTTCATGAGTGATCTAATAAATAACTACGAAAAAAATGACAAAAAAGCCAAAAGTATTCTGGATAACAACTTAATTTATATTGTTCCAGTTGTAAATCCAGATGGATATATTTATAATCAAATAAGATATCCAAACGGTGGGGGATTATGGCGAAAAAACAGAAGAATGCATAATGATACGACTTTCGGAGTTGATATCAATCGAAACTATGGACCTTATGAATACTGGAATGCTCAAAATTTCGGTTCTTCTACGGACTCTACAGTCGAAACTTACAGAGGTAAAGAGCCTTTTTCTGAACCTGAGACACAGGCAATAAAAAGATTATGCGAATCAAATAATTTCAAAATGGCATTAAACCTGCATTCCTACGGCAATCTTCTGCTGTATCCAAATTCTGCATTATCGAAAGAAACAGTTGATTCTAATTTATTCAGGGGTATTGCAAGACATATAAATTCGAAAAATTTATTTTGCTTCGGGAGAGATTTGCAAACAGTCGGCTATTCTTCCAGAGGGACATCTGATGACTGGATGTATCTTGAAAATGCCCAGAAACCCAAGATTATGGCTTTCACTGCTGAAATTGGAACACCTGCTGATTTTTTCTGGCCAGAAAGTAATAAAATTATATCTTACTGCCAGAATTCTTTAAAACTTTATTATGAATTTCTCAACAATACTTATTCAAATTTGGTCCCAATCAACCTCGAAGGATATTATGATTTTAAGGATAATAAATTCAACATCGATTTTGAATTTCAAAATATTGGTTTAAAACAAGTTGAAAATGAGTGTATTATAACTTTTGAACCTTTGGAGAAAGATATTGAGGTCATCAATCCAATCAGATATTCCCAGATCCTTAAACCCTCGGAAATTCAAAAAGAAAATTTCAAAATTCAAAGAAACAAACAGATAGATGCTAAATCAGAGGTGTTCAGGTTAACCATCCAGAATGAAAAATACTTATATGAAGATACTTTGAGTTTTTTTATTGATAAATATGATTCCATAAACTTATTTGATAAAGGAAAACTTAAAGATGAATGGATTTTAGGTTCATGGGGGCTTGAATTTGTTAGCGAACTTAATGAATTCGTTCTTAGTGACAGTCCCAAAGGATTTTATAAGAATAATAATGAAAATTATCTCCAGCAAATGACACCAATTAAGTTAGTTACAAAAGATGCAATTTTAGAATTTAAAACAAGTTGGTCAACTGAGGCAAACCGTGATGCTTGTGTTCTGCAGATATCTACTGATGAAGGAAAATCTTGGAGTTATTTGAAAACCCAAAGAATGATTGCAGGCGACGGAGCCCAAAAATCAAAATTTATTAAAGGATTATATGGCTTGCACGGAACTTTTAATAATTGGAATGTTCAATTTGTCAGTCTTCAAGATTTTTATGCTCAGGAAGTTTTGTTCAGATTTGGTTTGTTGAGTGATCAAAGCAAAAATTTTGATGGCTGGTATCTAAAGAATATTAAATTAAAATTATTTCAAAATACAAGTTCAACAGAATCAATATCAAATGATGGAAAAATCTTGGTTTATCCAAATCCTTTTACTTCGAATGATAAATATTTAAAAATTGAATTACAGCAGGGCAGTGATTTCATCTATAAAATTTTCGACTGCATTGGCAATGAATATTTTCTGCCGGAAATATATAAAACAGAAAAAATGATAAGTCTGGATCCGGGAATACTTAAAACAGGAATTTATTTAATAGTCTTTCAATGCAAAAATGATGTAAATGTTCTAAAGCTAATTGTATTGAAATAGCATAAAATCAACTAAACTGAAAATAAATTTTTGATTAATATTTGTTTTCGATAATATTTTAAATATATTGTGAGTGTGGGAAAATCAAATTAAAGGGTAAATATGAATAAAGCAGTAATTATGGCAGGTGGCTTTGGCACAAGATTAAGGCCACTAACAATGACAATACCTAAACCTATGGTTCCGATACTGAATATTCCAATGATGGAACATATAGTAAATCTATTAAAATCTCATAAAATAACATATATAGTATCAGTATTGTATTTCCAACCTGAAATTATTACGTCTCATTTCGAGGAAGGCTCTAAGTTTGGCATAGAGATGAAATACGTTCTGGCTCAGGCTGACTATGGCACAGCAGGTGCAGTGAAAAACGCCTATGAGTATCTTGACTCTCGTTTTATTATTATCAGCGGAGACGTTCTAACTGATTTTGACTTATCGAAAGCTCTTGAATTTCATATCGCAAAAAAAGCTATGGCTACAATATTGCTGACGAGAGTCACAAAGCCTTTGCAGTATGGAATAGTTATGACTGACAAAAATGGACTTATAACCCGGTTCCTTGAAAAGCCAAGCTGGGGGGAAGTATTTTCGGATACAATAAACACCGGAATTTATATACTTGAGCCACAAGTTCTTGATTTGATACCATATCAGCAGGAGTTTGATTTCAGCAAAGATTTATTCCCATTAATGCTAAGCCAGAAACTACCATTATACGGTTACATAGCTGAGGGATATTGGAAGGATGTCGGTAATCTCACAGAATATCAGCTTGGGCAACAGGATGCCCTTAGTGGACTAATCAAATTAAATGTTCAGGGCATCAAAAAGAATAATGTCTATTACGGTAAGAATTCAAAAATAGCACCTACAGTAAAATTCAAGGGAAATGTTGTAATTGGAAACAATTCCTCAATTGGGGAGCATTGCGAAATCACCAACTGTGTCATTGGGGATAATGTATCTATTGGCATTGGCGTAAAAATGACTGGAACAACAATCTGGAATAACGTTTCAATCGGAAATTTTTCTGAATTAAATGATGATGTAATATGTAATGATTGCTTGATTGGAGCTTCAGTAACGATAGGAGAAAATGTCTTCATTTCAGTTGGTTGCACTATAGGAAATGAAGCAAAACTAAATCCAAATATTAAGTTATGGCCACTGAAACACGTCGAAGAAGGAGCAACATTATCAAGTTCGCTTGTGCAGGAGGAAAAATGGTTAAGGGAATTATTCACTGACGCACGCATAACGGGATTATCCAATATTGAAATTAATCCTGAGTTCGGGGCAAAATTGGGTTCTGCAATAGGAATGGCTTTTGGGCAGAACGTTACTTTGCTGGCGAGCAGAGATCCCGATAGGGTTTCAAGGATTATGAAACGTTCAATTACAGCCGGAATTTCCTCTGTTGGTGTTAATGTTAATGATTTACAGACAACTTCAATACCTCAGACAAGACAGGAGCTAAGAATTGGCAAGTATGCAGGAGGTTTTCATGTTAGGCGTTCTCCTCGAGCTCCAAATATGACAGATATAATCATTTTCAACAAGGAGGGAAGAGATATACCAATTTCGAGAACTAAATCTATCGAAAGGTTTTTCTTTGGGGAGGATATCAAACGGGTTCATCATGACGAGATAGGGCATATATACTATCCAGAAAGAACTAACGAAATTTATATTAACAGATATCTACAAACATTGAAGAAGGATATCATAAGATCCAGAAAATTTAAGCTATTGATGGATTATTCTTACGGACTGGCTTCTACAATATTCCCTTATATCCTTGGTAATTTGAACGTTGAAACGCTTTCTTTGCATGATTATGTTGATGCCTCACGATTTAAACCAGACCCAACAATGGATGCATCAGGCGGAGACGAAGTAGCCAAAATAATGCGGTCATTAAGATACGAACTTGGATTTGTAATTGAACCGGGTGCCGAAAAGATTTTATTGATTGATGACAGAGGTGTATTAATATCAACCCAAAGACTACTTTCCATAATTACTAAATTATATCTTGAGACTAACAGGGATAAAGAACCTTATAAAATTGGAATTTCGATTGTAGCCTCCAGTGAAATTGATGAAATAGTCTCTGATTATAATGTTGAAATCGTAAGAATTAAGAACTCACATTCAGCAATGATGGAAGCCACACGAGATGAAAGTATTAAGTTTGTCGGTGGTGTCTGGGGTGGTTATATATTTACCGAATTTCTATTTGCTGCCGATGGAATGTTTTCTATTGGTAAAATTCTTGAAATGCTGGCAGAAACAAACTTAAATATTTCCGATCTTGATGAACAGTTACCCCGAAGATATCAATATTTGATTAACGTGAATTGTCCATGGGAGTCTAAAGGGACTGTTATGAGGAAAGCAATGGAATTTTCGGAAAACTTTGATAGGCAATTAGTAGAAGGAGTAAAGATATTCAAGGACAACGATTCTGTTCTGTTTTTGCCAGACAAAGAAAAAGGTGCTTTTTCAGTTATTGCTGAAAGCAAACAGTATGACACTGCTATTAATTTAGCCAAAAAATATGCTACTTTGGTTACTCAATGGGAAGAAGAAGGCTGAAATGCGTTTGATAGAAATTCTTTCAAAGAAGTCAATTAAATTAAATGTATCTGTAGAATCGAAAAATGACTTGCTTGAAGAGTTACTTTTTTTGGTTTCATTGGGTGGCAAAGTGAGGGATTTTAATTTAGCCAAAACTTCTGTTTATGATAGAGAGAAAATTATGGTAACCGGAATTGGAAAGGGAGTGGCATTACCCCATTCAAAGTCCGATGGAGTTACCGCAGCAACTGCTTCTCTTATAACCTTATCAAAACCTGTTGATTATGACTCATTCGATAATATTCCTGTTAATATTGCTCTTATGATTTTGAGCCCGAATGAAAATCCCGAAATACATCTATCTTTGATTGGAAAATTAGCACGTTTTTTTCAGAACGAATCTAATAGAAAAAAAATTTTGACAGCCAGAAATTCAGAAGAAGTATTAAATCTGTTTTAGTTTTGAAAAGTATAAAAGAAACATTAATAATAAGTTAGCAACGTCTTATCTACGCTATTTTTTTCAACTAAATAAATAAAATTTTTGAAATGATAGATCCAAATTCAGCTTTTGTTGATGAGTTATTTTTCAACTTTTTGAAAGATCCCGACTCTGTTTCAGATGAATGGAAAGAATTTTTTCAGAAGGGATATACACCGACAAAATCAAATGTTGATTTAGTAAGAGTTGCTACTAAATCATCCGAAAGTTTTGAAATAAAACAGGCGAATGGTGCAGATTCCAATGGTTCTTATCAGCCACTTAGCTCTGTTCAATCTAAAATAGCTGAAAATATGGAGCAAAGCCTAAATGTTCCAACTGCAACCTCTGTTAGAACCATTCCAGTGAAAGCTCTCGACGAAAACAGAAGAATTATCAATAAATATCTCACAAAATTAAAAAGACCAAAAGTTAGTTTTACTCATATTCTTGGTTGGGCTGTTGTTAAAGCTTTAAAGAAATTCCCTCATTTAAATGATACTATCACAGTAAAAGACGGCAAATATTACAGGGTTAAAAGAAAATCAATTAATATTGGTTTTGCAACTGATATTACAAAGAGCGATGGAACAAGGCTCTTACTTGTTCCAAACATCAAAGATTCTCAGAATATGAATTTCGGCGAATTCATAGCTGCCTTTGATTCACTTATAGAGAAAACGAGAAATAATAAATTAAATATTGACGACCTTTCCGATACTACAGTAAGCCTTACTAATCCCGGTATGATCGGAACGACTGCTTCCAATCCAAGACTTATGCAGGGGCAGGGGCTAATCATTGCAACGGGAGCTATTGACTATCCTGTTGAGTTTCAAGCAGTAAGACCTGAAATTCTGACAAATCTTGCTATTTCAAAAGTTGTAACAATAACAAGCACTTATGACCACAGAATAATTCAGGGTGCTGAATCAGCTGAATTTTTAGCTTATATCAATAAATTGTTACTCGGCGAAGAGCAATTTTATGACCAGATATTTGCCGTTCTGAAAATTCCATTTGAACCTGTTAGATGGACTTCTGACGCTATACCTGTTAATCAGTTTGGAAGGTTTGACGAGCAGGAAGCCATCGAAAAAAGTGCCCATGTTGTTCTTCTAATAAATTCATATCGTGTAAGGGGGCATCTTCTTGCTTCTGTGAATCCTCTTGGTTTTTCCTCTTATTATTATCCTGAACTGGATCCGTCTTATTATGGCTTCACTATCTGGGATCTGGACAGGGTGTTTCATGCAGATGATAATTGGGAAAAAAATAATCTTCCTCTTAGGGATATCATTGAAATAATGCGTGAAACCTACTGCGGCAGCTTTGGTATAGAATTTATGCACATTCAGGATCCTGTCAAGAAAGACTGGATAAAGTCAACATTGGAAAAATCCCGGGGTCAATGGAAGTTTACTCTTGAAGAAAAAGTTGATATGTTCAAGAAACTTGTTGATGCAGAGGAATTCGAGAACTTCCTACATACCAAATTCGTTGGACATAAGAGATTTTCGCTTGAAGGCAGTGAATCTGTTATGATTATCATTGACAAAATCTTCAACAAAGCAGCAGAAACTGGATTATATGCGGTCGCACTTGGCATGGCTCATCGTGGACGTTTAAATACATTGGTGAACCTAATTGGAAAACCTCTGGAAAAAGTATTTAATGAATTCGAAGGTGAAATTGATCCCGATTCTTATCATGGTTCTGGTGATGTAAAATATCACCTTGGTAGCAAAGGAGTTTATCATTCCAAGGAAGGAAAATCGGTTAAAGTAGTAATAGCTCCCAATCCGAGTCATCTTGAACTTGTTGACCCTGTTATCGAAGGTATGGCAAGAGCTTATGATAATCAGATTGGTGATAAAACTTATACCCGGACATTGCCCTTATTAGTTCACGGGGATGCTGCTTTTGCGGGGCAGGGGATAGTAGCTGAAACTTTGAATTTGTCTCAACTTGAGGGTTATAAAACCGGTGGAACAATTCATATTATAATTAATAATCAAATCGGTTTTACTACGAGTATTCAGGATGCCCGTTCCACTGTTTATGCTTCTGATATTGCTAAAATGATTCAGGTTCCAATTATTCATGTAAATGGGAACGACCCAGAAGCATGTGCCGGAGTTGCTCAATTTGCTTATGAATACAGGAACAGATTCAATTCCGACATTATAATTGATATGCTTTGCTACAGGAAATATGGTCATAACGAAGGTGATGAACCCACATATACCCAGCCTTTGCTATACAAAAAGATAAAAAGTATGGAGCCTGTAACCAAGATTTACCTGAATGAACTCATTAAAGATGGTATTCTTAGCGAGAACGACTCTACGATTTACCAAAGGCAAATTCAGGAAAAATTCTATGATGCCTATTCATCAAGGAAATCACTCATTACTGGAAAAAAGACTCAAGCTATCTCTGTTGTTCACGATTTAACTATTGATATTGATACTTCTTATGATGGAAATAAGTTAAGAGAAATCACCGAAGCACTGACAACCTATCCAGAGCATTTTCAACCTAATCCAAAAATTGTAAATTTATTAAAGAAACGAAAAGAAATGGTTGAATCCAAGAAAGCCATGATAGATTATTCAATGGCTGAGGCATTAGCATTCGGTTCAATTTTGCTGGATGGCTTTGGAATAAGGTTTTCGGGTCAGGATTCAAGAAGGGGAACATTCAGCCAGAGACATGCTGTTCTAACTGATATTATTACTGAAGAAATCTATATACCATTAAATAACATAAGCAAGAATCAGGAGCAGTTAAGAATATACGATAGTCCTCTTTCCGAACTTGCCGTTCTCGGATTTGAGTATGGATACAGCGTTGCTTCTAACAACAGTTTAGTTCTTTGGGAGGCTCAATTTGGAGATTTTGCAAATATGGCACAGCCAATCATTGACCAATTTATAGTCTGTGCTGAATCCAAATGGGGGCAGACGTCAAATCTTGTTCTTCTACTACCTCATGGATATGACGGACAGGGACCAGAGCATTCAAGTGCCCGTTTGGAAAGATTTCTTCAGTTATGCTCTTCCAGCAATATGATTGTAGCTAATTTAACAAAGCCAGCTCAGTATTTTCATATTTTAAGGAGGCAAATACTAATGCCTCATAAGAAGCCTTTGGTCATAATGACTCCGAAAGGTGCATTGAGGCATCCTTTGGCGGTTTCACGTATTGATGACTTTTCAAACAGTTCTTTCCAACTAATTTTAGATGACGAAAGGTATATTAATCCAAATAATGTTAGAAAAATTTTAATTTGCACAGGAAAAATATATTTTGAATTGATGACTGAACTTATCAAGAAAGAGATCGAGGACATAGCTGTTATCAGGGTTGAACAACTCTATCCATTCCATAATAATTTGTTCGCAGAAATTATTTCAAAATATAAAAAAGTAAAAGAAATAGCATGGGTTCAGGAAGAGCCGGAAAATATGGGTGCTTACTACTACATCAAAGATAAAATATCAGAATTAATACCCTCGAAAATTAAGTTAAAATATATTGGACGAAAATCAAGTCCGGCAACTGCCACAGGCTCTCCCAAGATTCATCAGGAAGAGCAGGACTCAATTCTTAAAGAATCTCTTAGCTAAAATTCATAACAAATTTTAATAATTAAAGCAAAATTTGTAATTTCAACAATTACAAATTGCTTTTTATTGTTTCACATTTATGGATATGTTTATGAAGACTCGTATTGAAAAGGATTCAATGGGAGAAATTGAAGTTCCTTCCGATGTTTATTGGGGTGCACAAACAGCCCGTTCATTAATTCATTTTGCTATCGGAATCGAAAAGATGCCACGAAGTGTTATCAGAGCTATGGGCATACTTAAAAAAGCCGCCGCACTTACAAATGCCGAATTGGGAGTATTACCCGCTGAAAAAGCAGAATTAATTGCAAAAGCCGCCGACGAAGTTATCGAAGGAAAGTTAGATGCTCATTTTCCACTTTCAATCTGGCAAACTGGTTCAGGAACTCAATCAAATATGAATGCCAATGAAGTTATCTCTAACCGTGCAATAGAAATGATTGGTGGTGAAATGGGTTCAAAGAAGCCCATTCATCCGAATGACGATGTTAACAAATCTCAAAGTTCAAACGATACTTTTCCTGCTGCAATGCATATTGCAGCAGCCGAGATGATTAATCACAATTTGTTACCTGCCCTTGCAGCTTTGAGGCAGACCCTCTATCAAAAATCCGAGGAATTTAAAAACATTATCAAGATTGGAAGAACTCACCTTATGGATGCTGTTCCTCTTACTCTTGGACAGGAATTTTCCGGTTATGTTCAGCAATTGGATAATGCAATTGAGAGACTTCATTTGGTTTTGCCAGGCTTATATGAATTAGCACTCGGAGGAACTGCAGTAGGAACTGGATTAAATGCACATCCTGAGTTTGCTACAAAAGTGGCTGCAAAGATTGCGGAACTTACTGGTTTGCCTTTTGTTAGTGCACCGAATAAGTTCGAATCTCTTGCTGCTCACGATGCTTTGGTTTTTGCACATGGTGCTTTGAAGACGATAGCCGCAGCTTTTATGAAAATAGCTAACGATATTCGCTGGATGGCTTCCGGTCCGAGATGTGGTCTTGGGGAACTTACCATTCCTGAAAATGAGCCCGGATCATCAATTATGCCCGGCAAAGTCAACCCAACTCAGTCAGAAGCTATGACTATGGTTGCAGCACAGGTTTTCGGAAATGATGTGGCTATAAATTTTGGTGGTGCTTCAGGTAATTTTGAGTTAAACGTTTTCAAACCTTTGATAATTTATAATTTTACCCAAAGCGTCAGATTGCTTTCTGATACCGCAAAGATGTTTAATGAGCATTGTGCTGTTGGTATCCTACCAAATAATGATAAGATATCTTTCTATCTCAATAATTCTTTAATGCTTGTTACTGCCCTCAATCCTCATATTGGATATGATAATGCTGCAAAAATTGCCAAACATGCCCATAAAAATAACCTAACACTTAAGGAGGCTGCTATCGAGCTTGGTTTAATGACTGCAGAAAAATTTGATGAAGTTGTTAGGCCTGAGAAAATGTTAGGTCCAAGTTTAAAATAATTTCTTTTCTACCAATGATTACGAAAAAAAGGGACTGTCTTTATGAGACAGCCCCTTTAATTTTGAGTAAGTTTTTTTCTTATTTGGTTAAAACAACTGGAACAGACTGATTGATAGTCTCGCCATTTACTCTCAAGAAATACATTCCTGAAGGTAACTGAGTGCCATCAATGCTGAATGAATAGATTGTTCTGCCCTGAATATTTCCGTTGAATATGCTTGAAACCATCTGACCCATTGCATTGAAGAGTTCCATTCTTACGAATTGTGATTCATCAACGACAACATCAAATTGAGCTGTTTCGGTAAATGGATTTGGATAAATTTCGCTGATAACGGAATTACCAATGAATTCACCAGCTTCGTCATAATCATTTTCAGCAAATTCAGACAATCTTGGTGATCCACCTGGATAAGATCCTGTTGTATTATATTTTGTATCAAGATAATCATAAGTAACACGGCTAACTCCACCGATTCCACTATTAAATGCCTGATTAACAATGATCTCTGCTATCATACCATTAAAATGAAGACCCCATGTTTGTCCATATCCACCAGTGTGAATTCTGGTTCCTGTTGAAGAAGCACCAATACCGGCATAACTGTTATCAAATACAAGACCAGTAAATGTAAGGCTTCCTGTTGTTGTTCCGTCAAGTATTCCTCTGAATCTTGTACCATCATATTCAAGTTGTGCAATGTGAGAACCTGCGGTGATTGTTGTACTGACAAATCTTCTTTCGGCTCCTCTGTACATACCAAAATAAATTCGACCATTGTATAGGTAAATGTTATATCCAGAGGTACTACCACCAGCTTCAAACAGCATTTGTGCTGTTGTACCAATTGTTCCATCAAAGCTGAATACAACTGAAACAGTCTTAGGTGTAGTATTTGGAGTAGCACTTGTTGTTGTCAAATCAGAAACCTGATATGTAATTTTAAGACCATCTTCTGATGGGAATGAAGTTGTGTTATCAAATTTCACGGAAGGAATTCCATTGATACCATTTGTGATATATTTTGGTTCCCTCTGAACATCATACCATACTGAAAGATTCAATATACCATCATTATCAGGGCATGTTAAATCATCCCAGAGTGATAGAGGGTCATTGTTTGCGTAGCTAAATGGAATAAATGATTCGGGAGCGACCCAGAGTGCTGGAGTAGTATTGCCACCAAGCCATGGATTAAAGTCAACATAGCAGCTAACTTTATCACCACTACCTGAAGGAGTTCCCGGATCTGGAGAAACATAGCATGAACTTCCATCAGAAGAGGGTCCTGAGCAATGACCCCACCAGTTAAAATGAGCCATGTGTAAATTGTTTGTCCCATCTACATCCTTGTTTAATATTCCGTATGCCGGATAAGAAGGACTGCAGCTTGAATAGAAAGAGTTATTGGCATCATTGTCTTTGAAATAGTTAAACATTGTATAACCATTAGCTATTTCATTGTCAATAGCCATGCCTCTGGTATTATCATGTATGTAATTATATGTTACTTTATGACCTGTGTTCTGACCTGAAAAACCATTTGCACTTTTGAAATAAATGCCAGTGAAATTGTTATAGATTTCATTATTTTTGATAACCCAGTCTTTGTCTCTTGCACTCCAGATACCTGAGGCTCTTTCGAAAATTTCACCACAATCAGATGTATGGGTTGTATGTCCATAAATTTTGTTGTGGTCAATAAAAACGTTGGTTGTATAACCATAAGAAATAATACCAATACCACCCTCGAATCCGTTACTACCAGAGCCATAACCATTAGGATATTGTCCTGTGTTAGAACCTGTACAGTATTTAAAGTTATCAAATGAACCACGATTGTTATAAATTTCATTGTTGCTGATAATTAACCCTGATGTACCAAAACTTGAATAATCTTCTGCAGAGTAATTCTCAGAAACATCAATTACAATTCCGAAATACTGGTTGTTGTAAATCATATTACCATCGATTAGAATATTACTTAACATGTATGCAACATCATCTTCCCAGAGAACAATACCTTTTCCACCGGAGGTTGTGTTAGCAGTTCCATCATTGTCATGAATTTCATTATCAAGTATATTAATATCCTGACAGTTGTTCATAATTATACCATGGCTGCAATCGTAAATATCGCAATCCCGAATTGTAACATTATTAACGCCATTTACAATGCCGCCAGAAGAAGTAGTCGGATCAAAATCATATCCAATCCAGATGCCTGCATTTTGAATCTGGCATTGAACATCATAAGCATCGGTTATAATTAAATTCTTAATAATTGTAGCTCCGCTACCAGTAGCTGATATTAAGAAAGCAGATTTTGCACCACTCCATGCAGATGAATTTGTTGCACCTTTGATATGAAGCTTGTTTGCTCCATTCAAACCATCAATTGTAACCTGTTTGTCAACTCTGACGGGGTTAGCAGGTTGATATGGAGAACCTGTTCCATCCCAACCAATAACATCTCCTGCACTGGCAGCATTAATAGCAGCCTGCAGTGAAGTATAGCTATAAGGACCGCCATTGATATTGAAATTCTGACTGAAGGCTATTCCACTTGCCAAAACTCCAATAGTAACAAAAAACAAGATTTTGAGGAAAAATTGTTTTTTCATTTAAACTCCCAAATATGTGAATAAAATATATTTTTCTCTTCAAGTTAAACCTCAAACTAATCGTTTGATTTTTAATATAATATCCCAAAAACAAGGTATTGTAAATCTACGTATTTAGTTGTATGACATTAGTTAAAATACTTAAAATTTTTAACACCAATCATTATAAAATAAAACTATTTTAGCCAATGCAATTTATTTATTTAAATACTAATATTAAAATAATTTTTTACAAATCAAAAATATTTATTTCGCTTATAATAAAAATGAAATTAATATAAATACTGAAATTCTTTCTTTAAACTTTAATGTAAATAATTTGTATTGATAGTAGTTATTAAAAATAGAATATTAATTAAAGTAGTAATAAAAAATAAAAAAACACGACTAAAAAAAAATAAATAATATGGTATTCAAACTAACAAAAATCCTATATTACTTTTTTAAACAAAAAACACACAAGAAATCAAAGAAAAAACATATTAGATTAAACAAAACAAACTTTTTTGACGCTCTGAATAATTTGTTATTTTTGATTCATTGCTTTTTTAATTTTTTTAACTTTATTTTAATGGAATATCAGAATAGAACAAAGATTTTATCGATAGAGTCTTCTTCGTCAGTATGTAGTGTTTGCCTGTCCGTTGATGATTTGATAATCTCGGAATATAATATTTATGAGAAAAATGTTCATGATAAGTTGCTCTCAAAAGTAATAAAAACACTATTAGACGATATAGAAATCCGTATAAACGAGTTAAATGCAATTGCAGTGTCCTCAGGTCCCGGCTCCTTCACTGGCTTAAGAATCGGTTTTGCAATAGCCAAAGGAATTTGTTTTGATGGTAAAATTAAATTTCTGGCTATCCCAACACTAAAAGCAATTGCAAACGAGCAATTGGAAATAGCTAAATTATGTTCAAAAGATTTCATTTTATCGGTTATTTACTCAAACGAGAATTTGTTTTATACTCAACTTTTTGATTTAAAGCTCGAAGAGCAAAGTGAGGTAAAAATTCTAACAAACGAAGAAATCGAGAATACCTTTGGTAAAAACTATTTTATTACCGGACCAGCAGCAAGAATTATTAAACCAGAAACACCTGATTTCCTGACAAAATTAACAGCTTCTACCATATCCAAATTAGCTATAAAATACTATGAGGATTCAATTTTTGTTGACCCTTCCGAAATAACACCCGACTATTATCAAAGATTTAAAATAAAATAAGTAGAAATATTTTTTTGGCAAAGTAAAAAAAAAGCTATAAATTTGTGTTCTTTTTATTTTCAAAATTGAAATTTATCGGAGTAATATTTTGGAAACTGATGCAAAAATAACTAAATCCTTCAGGAATGAAGATGTGCAAAGGCATTGGTGGATAGTTGACGCAGAGGGGATGACTCTCGGAAGGCTTGCCACACAAGTTGCGAGAATTTTACGTGGCAAACACCAGCCATTCTATACACCTCATATTGATAATGGGGACTTCGTCGTTGTAATAAATGCACAAAAGATCAATCTTCATCCAAAACGAGCTGTTAAGAAGGAATACTATCACAATACATTGTATCCGGGTGGTGCTAGATTCAAATCCTACACGGAAATGAAAACAACAAAACCTGAATACATAATTAAACATGCTGTTATGGGTATGCTACCCAAAAACATATTAGGCAGAAAAATAATCAAGAAATTAAAAGTATATTCCGGTAGTGAGCATCCACATATTGCTCAAAAACCTGAAGTCTTAAATTTAAATTAATTGTTTTTGAATATTAATAATTATTAAGGGTTTTAGATGAAAGTTTCACTTGCAACAGGTAGAAGAAAAACCTCAGTAGCACAAGTGAGAATAATACCGGGCAACGGTAATATCATTGTAAATAAAATTGATTTTTTTGATTACTTTCCATTGGAAGTAAATCGCAAAGATGCTCTGAAACCTCTGGAAGTAACCCAAACTGTCGGGAAGTTCGACATAATTGCCAAAGTTCATGGCGGAGGCAAAAGCGGGCAAACCGGAGCGATGCAACTTGCACTTTCCCGTGCTTTAGTCAACTTCAATGAAGAGCTAAAAAGTTCACTGAGAGGGGCTGGACTTCTAACCCGCGATCCAAGAATGGTGGAAAGAAAAAAATACGGTCTCAAAAAAGCAAGAAAAAGATTTCAATTTTCAAAGAGATAATTTTTTATTTAACAAGCATGTCCCGGGATTGGTTGTGTGTGGCTTTTTGCTGAGCAATCAAAATGAACGAGACAGAAGAATAACACAAAAAAGGAGTTTATATGTCATATTCAGCTTCAATTGAGCAATTACTCGAATCCGGTGCCCATTTTGGGCATCTGACACGCCGATGGAATCCAAAAATGTCGAAATATATTTTCGGCGAAAAAAACGGCATTCACATTATTGACTTAAGAAAAACCCAAATACTTATTGATGTTGCAAAAAATGCAATTAATAAGATAGCTGCCGAGGGTAAGATTGTTTTATTAATCGGAACGAAACTTCAGGCTCGACAACACATTGAAGAGCAAGCAAAAAGATGCTCGATGAATTATGTTTCCGAAAGATGGCTCGGTGGAATGTTAACAAACTTTTCCACAATCAGAAAAAGCATCAAAAGACTTGCAGCCATTGACAAAATGGAAGTTGACGGAACATTTGACAAGATTACCAAAAAAGAAAGACTGATGCTCACCCGCGAACGAGACAGATTAAGAAAAGTTTTTGGTGGTATTGAGGATATGACAAGGCTTCCCGGTGCTTTGTTTATTGTTGATGTTAAGAAAGAACATATTGCTGTTAAGGAAGCCAAAATTCTGGGAATTCCTGTTATAGCAATTGTTGATACAAATTGTGATCCCGATGATATTGACTATCCTATTCCGGCAAATGATGATTCATCAAAAACCATTGAACTTATTACAAAAATAATGGCTGATGCTATCATTGAAGGAAACGAAGTGGCTCGACAAAGACAAGCTGAGCTCGAAGCATCCTCAGAAAGAGCTTCAAAAGAAACTGAGGAGGTTGTTGAAGAAGCCACTCAGATTAAGCGAAGAATGAGAGAAAGAAAAATCAAAAAGCCAGATGCCGGCAAGGGGCGTGGAGGCAACAGAAAGTCTCTCGTTGAATCCGAATCCGAGGAAAGTATATCATCAGAGGTAGAATCATCCGAGGCATAATCTTTAAATAGAAAATTATTTTAAAATATAAAAGGTAAATCATGGCACAGATATCAGCGCAGCTTGTTCAAGAGTTAAGAACCAAAACCGGAGCAGGCATGGGAGATTGTAAGCAGGCACTTGTTGAAGCTAATGGTGACATGCAGGCAGCCATTGAAATATTAAGAAAAAAAGGTATTGATACCGCTGCAAAAAGATCCGACAGAGCTTCTAACGAAGGCATCATTTCAGTTAAAGCTACAGATGACAGCAAAACAATTGCAATGGTTGAGGTTAATTGTGAAACTGACTTTGTGGCAAGGAATCAGGAGTTTGTTAATTTTTCTAATCTTCTTGTTGATGTTGTTCTTCAAAATAAACCCAAAACAATGGAAGAACTTTTCAGTATTAAAGTAAATAATGACATTGTCTCAGGGCTTTTCAACGAAATTCTAGCAAAATTCAATGAGAAGATTCAGATTAAAAGATTTGAAACACTTACCACAGATGGTTTCTTCTCGAGTTATATTCATGCCGGTAGCAAACTTGCCGTTATACTCGAATTAAATATTTCTAACCCTGACAATGATACAAAAGTGAAAATAAGAGACATTGCTATGCAGATTGCTGCAATGAACCCTCTTTTCATTGACAGAAATAATGTAAGCGAAGATGTTATTAACAAAGAGAAAGAAATTTATCGAGAAGTCTTATTAAAGGAAGGTAAGAATCCTAATTTCCTTGATAGAATCATCGAGGGCAAGCTCGAGAAATTTTATCAGGAAAAATGTCTGCTTGAACAGGTATTTGTCAAAGATTCTTCGAAAACCGTTACCGATGTTCTAAATGACATTTCCAAAAATATTGGTCAGGAAGTTAAAGTTTTAATGTTTAAACGCTATACATTAGGAGATTAACTTTAAAAAAATGAGCGATAAGCCAATATACAAGAGAGTTCTGCTAAAATTAAGCGGCGAAGCCTTGATGGGTGAACTGGAATTTGGGATTGATCCCGAAGTTTTGCATTCATTTGCAGAAGAAATTCAATCTGTTCATTCTCTTGGTGTTCAGATTGGTATAGTAATTGGTGGCGGGAATATTTTCAGAGGTATTAAATCGGCTGCTCACGGCATTCATCAGGTTTCAGGCGATAATATGGGTATGTTGGCAACAGTTATTAATTGTATCGCTTTTCAAAATGCTCTTGAACACATTGGTATCCACACAAGGTTGCAGACTGCTATCAAAATGGAGCAAATAGCAGAACCTTTCATAAGACGAAGGGCTATCCGCCATCTTGAAAAAGGGCGTGTTGTTCTCTTCGGAGCCGGAACAGGAAGCCCATATTTTACAACTGATACAGCTGCAGTTCTCAGAGCTATTGAAATCGAGGCAGATATAATTTTGAAAGGCACAAAAGTTGAAGGAGTCTATGACAGTGACCCTTTTCAGAATGTTAATGCAAAAATGTTCACCGAAATTTCTTATCTTGATGTTATACAAAAAAATCTAAGGGTAATGGATCAAACTGCAATTACATTGAGTAAAGAACACAAATTACCAATGAAAGTATTCAATATAAATAAAAAAGGTAATCTAAAAAAGATCGTAACCGGTGAATATCTTGGAACTTTAGTTAGCTCTTAATAATTCAAAGGAGATACTGATGGAACTAAATGATACTTTAAACAAAACGAAAGAAATGATGGCGAAATCACTTGATTTCACCAAACAGCAGTTATCAAAAATTCGAACCGGAAGAGCTTCGGCTAATCTTGTTGATAATGTCAAGGTAGATTATTATGGGTCAATGACTCCGATTTCTCAGGTTGCAAATGTATCTGCTCCAGACGCCAGAACGATAATTATTCAACCTTGGGATAGAAATACCTTGCAGACTATCGAAAAAGCAATTCAACAAGCAGATCTTGGATTTAATCCAATGAACGACGGAAATGTCATCAGAATTCCCGTTCCTCCACTTACAGAGGAGAGACGAAAAGAATTTGTGAAACTTTCAAAAAAATATGCAGAAGAAGGTAAAATTGCAATCAGAAATATCAGGAGAGACCAGATTGAAGTCATCAGAAAATCCGAGAAAGAGAAAAAAATAACCGAGGACGAGAAGATTAGAGGGGAAGAAGAAATTCAGAAAATTACTGATGATTTTATAAAAAAGATTGATGCTTTAGCTAATCAAAAAGAGAAAGAATTACTCGATAATTAGATTGTTCTTTGAAATTCTAATTAAGATTGTTAATTTTGTATAATTATTTTTAGGGTCCTTAGCTCAGCTGGTCCAGAGCGCTTCCTTGACGCGGAAGAGGTCACAGATTCGAATTCTGTAGGACCCACTCCTTAAAACCCCTCCAATCTTAGATGTACGAGCATCACATCAATTTGGAATTTATACTTAAGATACGTTTAAGATACGTTTTCTCAATTTTTATCATGTTTTTTTAATTCTCGTATCAGATTCAAATTATTACAATAGAATTCTTGTTTCGTTTTATCAAAGTATAATTCGTAATTACCTAAAAATCCCCCATCTTCGGTAGCTTCTTTGCGAGCACGGAAATAGACTCCCCTTCGTTTCAGTTCTTTAATCAACTCAACTATGCTTTCCTCATCATCTTCAACTTCATATTGCTCTATTTCAATAACAGCAAGGAATATTGCTATAAGCTCAAGGGTACCGAATACTTTAATCATACATTTCCATGATTTCAATAACTAAAACATTAAGACAATCACCAAAATAGAGTTGGTTCATGTTGTGAAATTATAAATAATCCTTTTCGAAAGAGATCGTCAAAGACTTAATTTTATTTGTCTTATCTTTCAATAACAAAAGATTTCAATTCATAATGCGATGGTTTCGAGAAATTGTCATTATCTATAATCTCAGCCCTTATAAAATAAACACCTTGAGCTAAGTTATTTGTTAATATTTCTGTTGTTTCTCCAGACTTAAATGTTTTAGTCATTAATTGAAATCCAGAGGTATTGAAGATAACAAGCCTGATATTGGAATTCCCGTCTTTTATCTGCGATGCCGTAACATATAGTTTTTCATCTGCTGGGTTGGGATAGATAAATAAATTTACATCATTTATTGCATTTAATTCATTTACAAACCTATTAGATCCCAAATCAATAAATTGCTCAAAATCATCTACCGAGATCCTTCCAAATCGTCTGTTATCGGCATCTGCATTCAAATCATCGAGGTTTGGCAGATCCCCTATTATTAATTCTTGAAATGGTTTGTCAGTCCTTGAAGATTTAGTCCAAATAATCCTATATTCTTCATCTCCTCCATTTATCAGATTATATTTATGTCTGTAGAAAACAGTATCAGCATTCTGGACAACTGTCATGTTCAGCTTTCTTCCGTCTCTTTTTCTTTCTATCTGCATTCTTACTGTGGGAGAAGAATAGCCATATCCATACAATTGCAGCTTTTCGTAATCGCCTGCTTTAAACCAATCTGATTTAATAGTATCTGCGGGATAGCTTAAATTATTATCTCTTTTGTGAGTTAATATGGCAGGGAAATATTTGTTCCGGTATTTATCAACAAGAACAAAACTGCTGAACATTGACTTTCGCTTATGATTTATGAAACCAAAAAACGGAACTGCAATATCATCTTCGAAATTATTCCTATAGAACCACTCCAAAGATGTAGCTATTCTTGGCAATATGGTATTCTGAGTATTGAATATTCTTCTGTTTCTGTTCCAATCTGTATTGTTTCTTATGTAAGGAACTGCAGCAAGATGAGGATAAAAACCATTTCCTGTTATTGGCTTCGAGTATTTGTAATTTTTATACTCATTGCGTAGAGTAAACCAATCGTTGTAGTATCCCATCTGACTATGATTAATCTGCCACATCTTTGAGTTTATTGAAGGCTGGTTGCCTAATGAGGATTGAACAAAATTAAGAACTAAAATGCTGTCATTTGAATTTGTGTAAAATCCGGTACCTCCCTCTTTGTTTATATAAGTTAATTGACCTTGAGCAATGTTTGGCTGCCAAAGGCTCGCTGAAGGAGATTTTGCACTTGATAATCCGGCAATATCCAGACAATCAGGCTCCCATTCACCTCCAGGTGACAAAGTATCAAGCAAGGTCAGGGAAATTGACCAGATAACATCGTGTCCAAAATCCTTGCCTTCGTAATAAACCCTGTCGTAATTGCATGGATTGACTGATGTCGCACCTGGATAACAACATGAATCACCCAGTTCTATTCCCCTGTAAACAACCGGTTTTGCATTCTTTAGCTGGTATAATGTATCGTTTGCCCTTGCTATCTGTATTATTCTTTTCATCGTATCGGTTTTACCAAAGTAAGGGAGGAACGATGTACAGTATCTTAGAGTTATGTAATGCTCCAATCTTTGTGTGCTTGGGTTTAACCTTAACCTTGAATAATAAATATAAGTACAGTTATCTGATGAATCCCTGTGTTTCTCCTGCCAAACCAAAGCACAATCTTTTTCCTTTGTGAACATTCTTGAATATGAATTGAGCGAAGGATGCAAGGCTTTATGGTTAATTGTGTTCCATTTGAGTGTATCTTTTTGTCTTGGTGTTGAATTGAAATAATATGAATTCGGATGCTTCCATCCTGCTACAATACCTGCAAGAGAGTCCGACCAGCAATAAAAATTACCGTTATAAGAAGCATTTATCATCGGAGAGCCATATTGATGTATATGTTTCTCCTCATCGCATTTTGCAATTGCTATCGTTCTTGCATATTTTATGTTCAAAGGCAAATTAAAAGTATCCACCCTGAAAATATTTTCAACAATATGAAGTTCATTGTTTGGGGCATTGTCAACAAACTGTTTGCAGGAATAAACTACATAAGCTTTTATATGATTAGTTAATGAATCATATCTGACGACTATTGATGGATAACCACAATGATAAGCTTTTAAAGTATCATTAATACTAAAATAATCATTTACTATTACAGAATCTGACAAGAGGTGATTAAACGGTTCCCAGTCAATCTGGTTTTGTGGCAGGGTTTTATCCATTGGATAGCTTCGCCTGTAATAAACTCCGAGACGGTTGGTATCTGTGGGTATAGGTTTAAAAAAAACGGCATGATAACGGAATTTTGTGGTATCATCCGGTACTATGGTCATCGCAGTTTGTGAATCCGGATAAGCTACCATCTTTCTCTGGTTCGACCATGCCAGACTACCTTTGAATGTTGAGTCAACTGAATAAAGAACCTGTACCTTCAATATCTTTCCTTCTCCCGGTAAAAGTCTGACCACGAGCGAGCTGTCACGACCTAAAAGTGTATCTATTTTATGATAATATTTCGGCTGACGGTACCAAAGTGTATCAAGGTAAGAATCTCCAACTCCCAGCTCTGTAATTTTTAAAAGGGTGTAATTGTCGGCATTCGAGTTTTGGCGATATTTAAAAGGGATTCGCAACTCACGGCAACCGAGCCGTTTCCAGAAATAAGATTGAAACTTGGCTGTATCCCTGTTGACTGCTCTGCAACTATCCTCAAACTCGGCAGTGGAAAGAAAACGCATCTCTTTTCTTCCTTCACCGTAGTCCCAGAAAACAAGCGGGTCTGTTCTGCGATTCTGAACCCCGATGTAGAATGTTGAAGATGTTAAG
>CAYYPE010000009.1:0-140236 GCA_964473465.1 uncultured Hyphomicrobiales bacterium | reverse complement strand
TACAACCGAACGAATAATGAAGAAGCCCTTTTTCGCTCGGAGGAGAATTATTTGTTTTTCCTAAAAAAATATCCTTATTATCTTGATGATTATTTGGAAACAATTGGCTATTGCCTGATGCCAACTCATTTTCATTTTTTGGTGAAGGTGAGGGAATTACAACCTTCCGAAGGTTTGGAACCTTCGGAAGGTTTATCTATTATCAATAGAAAAATTGGTACTTTGCTAAATTCATATACACAAGCATTCAATAAAATGTGGAGCCGTCACGGTAATTTGTTTAATCAGAAAACCAAAGCCAAGCCAGTCCCCTCCGACCGCTATCTTATTACATTGCTGACTTATATTCATCAAAATCCAATTCGCTCGGGATTAGTTGAAAAAGCAGAAGAATGGCTGTATTCAAGTTATCAGGATTATATTGATTTGCGAAAAGGAACGTTACCAAGCAAAGATTTTATTTTATCTATGATTAAAAAGAATGAATTGAAAGAATTAACAGAAAGAAGATTAATTGAAATAAGAAATTCATCCGATGACTTCAAGTCATCGGATGAATAAAGAAAGGAAATTTTATGAAAATAGAACTAAAAGAAATTACAGTAAGGGAATTAGCCGAAGGCTATAAAGATAATGCCGAAGATGGTGTTATTGGTTATGGCGGTCTGCTCGATATACGTCCGCCATACCAGAGAGAATTTATTTATAAAGATAAGCAACGCGATGCGGTGATTAATACAATTCGAAACAATTTTCCGCTAAATGTGATGTATTGGCATGTCCGGGAACCTTCCGAAGGTTCGAAACCTTCGGAAGGTTTAAGCTATGAAATTATAGACGGTCAGCAGAGGACAATTTCTATTTGCCAATATATTAACGGGGATTTCTCCTTCAAGCAAAGATATTTCAATAATCTTCAAAAAGATGAACAAGAGCAAATCCTGAATTACAAAATAATGGTTTATTTCTGTAGTGGAACTGATAGCGAGCGTCTTGATTGGTTCAGAACAATAAATATTGCAGGCGAAAAGCTAACCGATCAGGAACTCCGGAATGCTGTTTATGCGGGTTCGTGGGTTACAGATGCCAAAAGATATTTCAGTAAAACGGGCTGCGTTGCTTATAATATCGGTCATAATTACTTGGATGGCTCACCTATTCGTCAGGATTATTTAGAAACAGCAATTGATTGGATTTCCGAAGGAAAGATAGAGGAATATATGGCAAATCATCAGCACGACCAGAATGCAAATGCTTTATGGTTGTATTTTCAATCGGTAATTACTTGGGTTCAAACCACTTTCCCAACCTACAGGAAGGAAATGAAAGGTATAGAATGGGGCAGATTATATAATAAATATAAAGATCAAATTTTCGATACCAATAAATTAGAAGAAGACATCCAGAAATTGATTGATGACGACGACGTTCAAAGCATAAAAGGGATTTATTTATATTTATTGACCGGCGAGGAAAAGCACTTAAACCTCCGTCAATTTGATGATAAAATCAAAAGAAAAGTTTATGAAAAACAGGGTGGTATTTGCCCAGTCTGCAATAAGCATTTTGAATTGGATCAAATGGAAGCCGATCATATCATTCCTTGGCATCAAGGTGGTAAGACCGTAATCGAAAATTGCCAATTGCTTTGCAAGTCAGATAACAGAAAAAAATCAGGCAAATAACAAAAAATTTACTTTCCGAAGGTTTCAAACCTTCGGAAGGTTTTATCTTTTATATAGATTCCTCATTGCTTCTTGTTCTTCTGTTTTATTAAATCAATCCTTTCCATTTATCTTCATTCTCTACTATTGTATTCTGGCTTTATTGCTCCCTCAATTTCCTCGTATGCCTGCTTCGTAGCAAAATCCTTGTCAAGTTTTATCTTGTTTATGTTTTGGTTAAGATTAAGCATATTATTTATATTTATATTCCTTATTGATATCTCATTCAATATATTGTTTGGCATCTTTGGATTTATCATTTTATACATTTTACTCAATGTCGTTACTAACTTGTTTATATATTTCACCTTATCAATCGTTCTCGGATTATCATAATGTGCCCAAAAATCCCTTAAAAAATTATTAATTTCAATTATTGCTCTCTGTATATATATTTCTGTTTTTATGAACTCTTTCTCAATCTCTTTCTGCAGTTCCTCAATTATCAATGAATTTTTACTCCTGTTCATTTCAGCATAAAACTTGTCATGCATCAATGCTCTCTCATGCCAGTTACACTTTGTCGCATATTTTGTTACTGTCGTCCGTGACAAATTTGCTTTCCTTGCCACCTCGCTTATTGTCCTATTTGCTCCTAAAGACAAATATATCTCAAATACAGAATATTCCTTTAATTTTTCCCCTTTCTGTTGATGCCATGCTAAATTTTCTCCCTCTTCTTTTTTTATTATTTCCATCTCTTCCATTTTTCCTTTCTGATTTTTCAATTCTTAACCCCTCCAAAATACATGTTTTATCAAGTCCACCAATTGCATTTTTCATCCTTTTTTCCTGTTTTTTTCATCTTGTTTTCATCTCTTCTTCATTCGCCTTTTCCTCTTTATACCTTTAATTTTGAATTGTAGTTATTTGATAAGTTGTAGATTTTTTCAATAATGGCAATGCGATATCTTCCTTTCTGGTAGTATTTCTCTGGCTCTTCCGTCCGTTTTGTTAACCTTTGCTTCGCCTTCCTCTTTTAATTGTTATTTTCTTTATATCCTTTTCTCTTTTGAATGAAATGTTCAAAAATTGAACAAAAAAAATTTAAATAATGTCGTCCAACCTGTCCATTTTGTTCAATTTTGGCTTTTATTATTCAAATATTACCTTTTTTTCTTCCTTCTAAGGGTCGGAACTTGTCAATTTTTTCAAAACTACCATAATTTTTTTTCCTAATTGCTCAGATAAAAGAGCTATTTCCCTTAAACCTCCCCTTGAATCATTGACTTGAACTCTTCGGAACTTAAATAGCAAAATTCTTTCTTTATTATCTTTATAAGCTGTGCATAAATTTCCGATTTCATTAGAAACTGACTTGCCCCGAGCAATATAAGCTGCTTCTTTGCCCTTGTCATAGCTACGTTCAGCTTTCGGTCAATTAAAGTTCCATTCAAAGTCAATATTGAGCTTATCTGACTGATTAATGCAGGGTAATTTACAGCAAATGAGATAATAATAACTTCCCTTTCGGAACCCTGAAACCTTTCAACAGTATCAATTGTTATCTTTCCTTTTTGATTCTCATCTATCCTGCGATATATCTCATTACATTGTGCCCTGAAAGGAGTAATTATCCCAACATCCCCATTTCCAAGCTCTGTACCATTAATTTTTTCAAGCCCAGACAAAAGATCTTTTATCCTTTCAGCTTCCTGAGAATGCTTTTTTGCAGATTTTTCGATATCCGAGTCAATAAAGATAACCCTGTGATTCATTAGAATTGAAAGCAGCTTATCACCTTCAATATCTTTATTCAGATTGTCAAAATCCATTTCTCGATGTTGAACCTGCCACCCATTGGTATCGAATAATTTCAGAGAATTGTTATAGAAAAGGGTATTTGCTAAGAATTGAATATCCTTATGCATCCTTGCCTGCTCCGTTAGCATACCCGATGATTTCTCCCATCCGTTAGTCAGGCAGCACCTCAACAACCTTTCGAATAATGACTGTGACAGATTTTCCAGCTGAATTCTTTGCAGATTCTCATTATTTACCTTTTGACGTTCATTATCCTGTTGCACAACGGCCGGAAGCTGCTTTTCATCACCAATTAGAATGAACTTATCTACCTTAGATAAAATTCCAATTATTTGTGGTTCAAGGATTTGAGATGCCTCATCAACTATCGCCACATTAAATGTCTTCATCGCGAATAATTCAGGATTTACCAATACTGAAGACACTGTCGAGACAATGAAACGGGTTTCCTTAAAAATTCTGAATAGTTCTCTGAGTGGCATGTTTTCTGCAAGACTTGATATAAGATTATCGGTGAAACTTGATGAATCCTTGGTTCCAAGCCTCAAAAATCTCAGGTTATCAACTTTAGCAAGAGCACTGCAGATTTCATCTACCGCCCGATTAGTATATGCAAGTATTAATATATTTTTATCAGTTGAATCATGATAGAACTCCGCTATTGTTCTTAGAATATAGGAAGTTTTGCCAGTTCCCGGAGGTCCCTGTATGATATAATAATCTCTGGCATTAATTGCACTTAATACTATTTCGTTTTGCAAGGGAGTCAGATCTTTAAACTCAATTCCTTTATATTCATCTGATTCAGGTTCTCTTAAACCGAGCAGAATCTCTCTTTTATCCTTCCCGCAGGATAGAAAATTCATTAACGAATGAAACATGTATCTGTCAGTTGAATCAATTGAGTCCGGCTCGATAGCCCACTTATGAGTATTATTAAATATGTCTGTTCGTATCAATTTATTTCTCAGGCTAACTAAAACCCTATTATCAGTAATTTCATGTATAGCACATTTAATTATTTGATTACTAATTGGGGAAGAATTGCCATCTAATGACATCTGATATAGAATTGCTAAATCTCCCTTTCGGATTGAACTAATAAAATCATGAGTTTCAGACTTAATGAAAGATAAATATAGCCTTTCAAAATCAGAGTTTTCTAAATCCAGCTCAAGATTTGGAAGCACATCCATCGAAGCTATTTTATCATCCAGAGAATCTCGCCAGATTGATGATTTCCCATTACTGTAATGGTCGTTGTCAGAACCAATCCTTGCAGCATAAGTTTCACCAAGAATAAAGCGATAATAATATCGGAAATAGTCCAACTCCAAAGGAGTTAATTCGCGGAATATCTGCCTCACTTCGTTGATATCCCTGAGAGTAAATTGTGGAAGGTCATCGTAACTATCGGTTACCATCTTATCAAAAAATGAGAAATCAGCATCCAGAATCTTTTTCTCTAAGGATATGATTTTATTTCTGCCATTAGCTACATCCTGTTTTTTCTGTATTATATTTGGGGCATTTCTGAAAGGGTTATTCAAATCAGTTATGTATAAAATACTTGATGAACCTATTCTACCGGGAAATGTTGAATCAAGTAACATATTATAACATGTCGTCTGAGCTAAATGAGACTCCCATAGTCCAGTTTTGATATAATTCCCATCACTTGTCTTGAAAGATGAATTAGTTGAAGGAGCTTTCCCGGACTTTAATTCAATGATATTTTTTCTTAAGCTATCTTTATTGAATTCTACTAATAAATCAAGTCTTCCCTGTAAGCCATATATAGGTGAGTAAAAAGATGGTTCAACACTAATCAGATCCCCTTCAATCTCATTTATTCTATCCTTTAAAATCTCAAAATTGTCCCTTAACCATGTTTTTATTTCTTTTAATAAATTTATATTCTGGCTTGCAAGGGCAAATATTTGTAATGGTTTAATTTTTATAGCTTTATCGTAAGCCTCATCAAAATTGATATCTTTATTTGATATAATTTCGTCAAATATACTGTTGACCAAAGTTCCTTGAATCATACTCACGCTTAAATCTTTTGGTAGGAGTCTGTTGAGAAAATAGGGGAGAGGTGAAAATCCGCTATTCAAAAAGCAATTAGAAAGGTCAGTAACATCTAACATTATATCTGGCTCGAGAATAATGATTGAATTTCTTGTTGTTGACAAAGTTTTGTCTTTTGCGTTATTGACAGATTGTAAAGCGAAAATGTGAATTTTGGCAGTCTTCCATAAATTATCCCAGACATTTTTCCACTTTTGGTCAAAAAGCACTTTTAATATGCCTATCTCTTCATTATAGCCTATAATATAGTGATTATCGTTTTTTTCTGTCCCTTTCTCTTCAATAATTAATGAAATAAATTCAAGATATTCTGTTTTTTGTTTCTTATTAATTTTGATTTGATGTGAAAAGTCCTGACTGCTAAATATTGGAACTTCGGTAGGAACAAGAATTGTTTGATTATCAAAAAACCGAATTAATTCATAAAAAGTTTTTAATCCAAAGTTTATAATGTTGTTTATATCATTTGCTTCGGAGTCTCTGGAAACATTATTTGATAAATACCTGAATCGTAATATACTATTAGCAATGTTTTTAGGTATTTTATATTTATCAACACAAAAAACAATTCTTGAATAAGTTGAGGAAAAAAATTGATTTTCGGACTTAGTTAATAGTTTAAAAAAATCTCTGATGTTCTTCTTTAAGGAAGAAAGGTCTTCATATTTATTGGATGAATGATTTAAATAAATATCTTGAAGGATATTATTATAGTAAACTAAATCCTCATTAGAAATCATTAGTTATCCGGGCGAATGTCCTTTATTTTCAGCTGAATTGAATTATGACCGTTGTAATTATTTTCTTCGAGATTATAAACAATTGAAAACTTTTTACCATTAGAACAAATATTAATCTTATCAATCAGGTTGTGACCAATTGCATCAATCTCGAATTTCATATTTTCAACCCCCGGATAATCAGGATGGTATTGGCATGCTCTAAACTTAATATGATTGTTACCTAAAATTTTAATCCCATTTTTGGATGAAATTCCTCTTGAGTAAAAAACGGGTTTATAATTGTTATAACCAAAAGGAGAGAATTTATTCAAAATATCAATAAATTTGGGTGAGAGTTCAAATAAATTTAATTCGGCATCAATATGGATTTCAGGAACAAGCATTTCATTTGTAATATTTTTTTGAGCAATTTCATCAAAGCACTCGCTGAATTCTTCAACTTTGTTAACTTCTAAAGATAAACCGGCAGCATGTTTATGTCCGCCATATTCTTTTAAAAGGAAATCACAGGATTTTAGGGCATTATGAATATCGAAGTCGTTGATGCTTCTTGCTGAACCTTTTGCCATATTATAAATTGTAGTCATCAGGACAGTTGGAAGGTGGTATCTGTCAACTAAACGGGATGCAACAATTCCTATTACCCCGGCATGCCATTTTGGACCATGAATTACTATTGATTTTCTCGGTTTTTTACTTAATAATTCATCAGCATAGGGTATTGCTTCTTCAAATGTTAACTCATCATAATAACGTCTTCTTCGATTTTCCTGTTCAAGTTGTTGAGCCATTCTGAAAGCCTGAAATTCGCATGTTTCTGTCATCATCTCAACAGACCTGCCAGCATCACCAAGTCTGCCGGCTGCGTTAATAAGTGGTGCAAGCGAAAAAATGATGCTTGAAGTAGTAATAGAACCGAGTTTCAGGTTAGTGCAATTAATGAGACCCAAAAGCCCCGGTCTGGGATTTTTATTCAAAATATCAAGTCCGAATTTAACCAAAGCACGATTTTCGCCGAGCAGAGGAACCATATCGGCAGCGGAAGCTATTGCTACAAAGTCGAGATAAGTGTAAGCTTTTTCAGGATGATTTAATTTTATGCACAACGCATGGAGCAGCTTGAAAGCAACTCCACAGGCAGCTAAATTTTTAAACGGATAATTGCACTCTGGAACTAAGGGATCCAAAATAATATCTGCTTCGGGTAAGAATTCACCGGGTTCATGGTGGTCGCAAACAATTGCATCCATCCCGAGTGATGTTGCGTAGCTCAAAGAATCATAGGAAGTTATGCCAACATCAACTGTTAGAATAAGAGAAACCCCTTTTGCTTTTGCTTCGGCAACACTTGCAACTGTTAAACCATATCCTTCCTGAAATCTATCAGGGATATGGTAGTCAACTTTTGCACCTATTTCCCTCAAATAAAGAAGTAACATTGCGGTACTTGTGGTACCATCAACGTCATAATCACCGTGAATCCATATAAGTTCTTGTTTTTTTATAGCTCTCAGAATTCTATCAACCGCTTCCTCCATTCCCGTCATAATGAATGGATTCAATATATCATCAAGCTTAGGATTGAAGAAATTCCTTGCTTCGTCAATTGTAACAAACCCTCGGGAATATAGCACATTCGCTATACTCCTTGGTATTTTCAAAGAACTAACTAAATTGGATACGGCTTTCTCATCTTTATTTTCTCTAAATTTCCAGTTGTAATTTAACATTTTTTACAAATAACTAATTAATTAATCCTAAATTAATAAAAAATTAGTGTAAATGCAAGAAAAAGTGTGTAATTTTTTTCACAGTTTGCACTTTTTTTCACAGTTTTGTAATATTATTAAATTATTTTTTTCATTTTTATTTAAATTAACATTTATGGATAATAATTATGGCATTTTTATTGATAGTGAACTGGAAATTTTTGATAAAAACAAAAGTACTAAATCAACGAAAAGAACTTTAATCAAATCACAAAGACAAAAAGAAATAAAGTCTGAAAAAGGTATTATAGTATCCAATCCCGGGAAAAATTTTTTAGTTATAAAACAAAGTGATTTCAAAAAATGGAACTATGAGCCTATTGAATGTGTCAGAGGAGGAACAATTATTTCAAAAAATAGTCAGTCAACAATTTTGACAGTTGGAGATATTGTTGATTTTACTTTTGAACCAACAGATCTGACACAGGAAAAGTTTGGAAAAATCATAAAGGTATATCCCCGAAAGTCATTTATAGCCAGACTGGCAGTCCGTGGGAATGACGAGGATGTTCTTGGAGCAAATGTTGATAAAGTTTTAATTTTTATGTCCGTCAATCAGCCACATTTTAACAAAAGATTGATTGATAGAATTCTTGTTGCTTCAGAAATAGGAAATACAAGGTCAGCTATTTGTATAAATAAAATCGATCTTGATGAAAATCTAAATTTTTTAAATGAATTAAAAGTATATAAAAAACTAAAAATTAAAATATTTTCTATATCCGCACTTAAAAATATTGGGATAGATGAATTGCTCAAATTCTTTAAAAATTCTGTCACAGCGATAATCGGTCCATCCGGTTCTGGTAAATCAACATTGCTTAATACAATATTCGGAGAAAATATTCAGAAAGTCGGCGATCTGAGACATAAACAAACAAAAGGCAAACACACAACAAGCCATTCTACAATGTTTTTTTTGGAACAGGGAGGTGCAATCATTGATACACCCGGTATTCGTGAATTTGGAATTACAGGAATTGATAAAAATGATCTATGTTTTTATTTCAAGGAATTTACTAAATATTATGAAGAGTGCAAATTTATGCCCTGCACACATACCCACGAACCCGGATGCAAAGTTAAAGAAGCAGTTGAAAGAGGTTTAATAGACGAAGAAAGATATATAAGCTATCTGAATATTTACGATTCAATGGACTAAGAATAAAAAAAATTATTAATTTGCAAATTATATTTGGTGAGGTGCGAGAGTGGTTGAATCGGGCGGTCTCGAAAACCGTTGAACCCTTGCGGGTTCCGTGGGTTCGAATCCCACCCTCACCGCATTATTTTAATTTTTTCATTTTTAACATAAATATATTAAAATTTAATATTGAAAAAAAAGCTTATAATTATTTTTAGTGATTAAATTTGGAATTCTCAACAAAATTTAATATTACTATGCTAATTTAAGTATATTCTGATAATCTTGTGGTTTATTCATATTAAGGAAGATATTAATATGATATCCTTTTAAATCTTCGATATTGTCAATAATAGTGGTTAAAACTGATTCAATCAAATTATGAATTTTGCATTTTCTTTTCTCTTGAGAATTATTTCTGTTTTCTTGTTCAATATCTAAGGAAATTATTTTTTCGATAACAGGTAATAGTTTTTTGCTATAAATACCACAGAGTTGCTGAATGAATCCATCTGCTTTAGGGACAGTAATCAGAGCATCAGATGGATATTCTATTATACTTGAGATCAACTCTTTGTTCATTAATGGAATATCGCAAGAAATTATAAAATTTCTATCGGTTTTGCTATTTACTAATCCAGAATGAATGCCAGCTATTGGACCTATATTTTTATAGATATCAGTATATATTTCAACCTCAAGAAATTCATATAATTCGGGTTCGTTTGTGATAAGAATAACTTTACTAAATACCGATTTCATAAGATGAGTTATGCGTTCAATGATATAACTATCTCCAATTTTAAGGAAGGATTTATTATGACCCATCCTTGTGCTTTTACCTCCTGAAAGTATGATTCCTGTTATATCTTGATACATAAGACTTTTTCCCCTTTTTTAATTTCATTGACAGATTCTTCAATAATTATTAAGCAATTTGCATTAGTTAATCCAAAAATATTTCCTGAAGACTGCCCCAAGGTTTTAGAAACATAAATTTCTCTGGTATCTGAGTCAAATTTCGAGACACCACAGATAAAATGTATTTTACCATCTTTTTTTGTAATAGAATCTTTGAGAATTGCTGGGAAAACATCCATTTCTTTATTGCCGAAATATTCATCGAAAGCTCTCTTAATGAAAATTCTAAAATTTACAAACGTTGATACTGGATTACCCGGTAAGCCAAATATTAGTTTATTACTGTTACCTTTTTGATATTTACCAAAAAGAATTGGTTTTCCGGGTTTTATATTTGCTTTCCAGAAAATAATTTCTATTCCTTCGTCTAAAAGAACTTCCTTTAGAAAATCGAATTTTCCAACAGATACAGCACCAGTGGTAATTAAAATATCAATGTGTTCGTTAAGGGCTTTTTTTACTATCTCCCTAATGCTTTCTTTTTTATCAGGAATAATACCATAATTGATCGGATTCATTTTCATACCTAAAACGTTTTCAATTATGGAATATAGGTTTGTAACCCTAATCTGACTTCCTATTGGAGTAAAATCAATATCTATCAATTCGTTTCCGGTTGACAATATTCCTATAACCGGGCTTTTGTAAACTTTTACGAACCTTTTACCATAATTTGCCAAAGCAGGAATATGATTCGTTTCAATTTTTGTATTTCTTTGAAGAACGAGGGAATCTTTTTTGAGATATTCAGCTCTATAACGAATATTTGAACCTTTTTTTAATTTTATATCGTGATTAAGAGTAATTTTATCACCTTCAACAGAAACGTCTTCGATAGCTAAAACTGTGTCAGCATTATCAGGAATTTTTCCTCCTGTCATAATTGCAATACAAGAGTCTTCATCAAATTGAATTTCACTGCTTCCGCCAGCGATAATTTCACCAATAATTCGCCAGCTTTTCTTACCTTCGTTAAATTTAATTGCATAACCATCCATTGCAGAATTGTCAAAGGGGGGCATGTCAATATCACTTACTATATCCTCAGCCAGATATCTACCCGTTGATTGAATTAATGGGACTTCCTCAAATTGAAGTCTGAGTTTTGAGATTTCATTTAATATTAATTTAAAAGCGTCATTGTAATTCAACATTTTCTTTTATTCCAATCACTTCAATAATATCATTAACTTTGATAGTGCCACCAGATAATACTTTAGCAAAAATACCTTCTCTTGGCATAACGCAATCACCAACGGCTTTGAAGATTGCACATCTATTGTGACATTCCTTTCCTATCTGCGTTACTTTGAGAAGAACTGAATTGCCTATTCTGATTTTTGAACCAACATTAATATCAGGAAGGTATAAAAATTCTGTAGTAAGATTTTCAGCAAAATCTCCAGGTTTTAAATTTTCTAAGCCAGCTTTTTTCATTTTTTCTATGCTTTCCATTGCTAAAATTGAAATTTGTCTATGCCAGCTACCAGCATGAGCATCACCCAAAATTCCATAATTTTCAACAATTTGAGCAATTGAGACATTTGTCTTTTGGATACCTTTTCTTGTGCTTAGAGATATTGCTTTTAAAATGCCAAATTTGTTGTCAATTTTTTCTATAAATTCCACTTTTACCTCCTGATTTATGTAATAATTCAACATCAGTTATAATTATTGATTTATCAATTGATTTACACATATCATAAATTGTCAGGGCTGCAATTGCAACTGCTGTTAATGATTCCATTTCAATACCCGTTTTGCCTGTTGTTATGGCTTTAGATAATACTTCAATTTCAAGTTTATTTTCATCTATAACAAAATCAATATCAATTGAGTCAACGGATATATTATGACAAAGAGGGATTAGCTCTGATGTCTTTTTAGCAGCCATAATGCCAGCAACTCTTGCAACAGCAAGAACATCCCCTTTTTGTATTTTATTTTGGATAATAGCTTCCAATGCTTCTTTTGATAAAATAACTTTACAATGGGATTCTGCAATTCTCTTCGTCAGTTTCTTATCACTTACATCAACCATTTTAGCTTTACCTTCATGATCAATATGAGTAAACTTAGCCATTTATCCCCCGATTTTAAACATTTTGTTATTTTTTAATTCTTTCAATGATAATAAATCTGGATGCTTAAATTTTTTAATTTTTAAAGCTTTCTCAATAATTTCAATCAACTTATTATCATCTACACCATCTCTCATGTAATTAGCAAGATTAACTTCTTCTTTAACCGAACTGAAAAGGCATGGTTTTATTTTTCCTTCAGAAGTAATTCTAACTCTGTTACATTTTGAACAAAAATGGTTAGAAATTGAACTGATTAAGCCAACCTGACATTCAAAATTCTCTACTTTGTAATAATCTGCTATTTCACCATTAGAATGATTTATTGGAGTGACATTTAGTTTTGTCTTTATGATTTCCAGTATTTCATTTGAACTAATAAAGACTTTATCTTGATAGAAATTATCTGAGAAAGGCATATATTCAATAAACCTGATAGTAATATTCCGATGCATAGCAAAAAGGACTAAATCTAGTATTTCATCATCATTAATACCTCTGATGATAACACTGTTAATCTTTATGTTTTCGAAACCTGCATTTCTAGCTTGGTCAATAGAATCAATAACTTCACTCAGTTTGTCATAGCCAGATATTTTATTAAATTTTTCTCTTTTTAATGTATCGAGACTAAAGTTAAGCCTGTCGAGACCTGATTTTTTTAAATCAAATATTTTGTTTTTTATAAGTGTGCCGTTTGTAGTAGCTGTTAACTCAAAATCTTTATAAGATTTTATTAATACTAATCTATCAATTAATCTAGAAACATCTTTTCTTACAAATGGTTCTCCACCTGTTATTCTGACCTTATCAAATTCAAATTTGTAAACGAAAATATTCACCAATCTTTCAATTTCTTCAAAAGATAATATATTTAATCGGTTAATTTCAGATTTTACAATGGTTGGTTTGCAATATATACAATTCAGATTACATTTATCAGTTATGGAAATTCTTAAATATTTATGTATTCTGTTATATTTGTCTGTTAGCTTCATTTCAAACTATAATTAAAAATCTTCGATTAATTTTAATTTAAATGGTAAATAGTAAAGGATGGTTCCTACTACCATCGAAATTACAAAACCATAAGGTAATCCCGCTGATATAATACCAACCAATAGAACAATAATCAGGTTTTTCTTGTTATAAATTTGATCTTTAACAAGACGTATTAAGGCTAAACCTTCTATGATTAGTATAACTCCAAGAATAGGCATAGGAAAAACTTTTATGACAGCTTCGATATTGCTACCAAAGAATACCCCCAAAATTATAAACAAAAAACCATAAATAACTACTGACCCACCTGATCTTCCACCGAACGTATAATGTCCGACCATTCCTCCAGAACCATGACAAGAAGGCACACCACCAAGAAATGGAATAATTAAATTCATTATAGAGTAAGTTATTCCTATTTTTTTTATGGTAATATCTTTTCTTTGAGGAAATAAATCATCGGATACCTGTTTGGTTGCAAAGATTGAATTACCAAGAGAAAGAGGTATCTGTGGCAGAGCAAGTAATACAAATCCTTTCGCAATATCCTCTGGCGAGGGGATTGTTAATTCCGGTATATTGAAACCTAAAGAACTCAATATAGTTTCAATCTTCACATTGAATAATACTGCATAAATACATCCGATTGAAATTACAACAAGAGATGTTGGAATTTTTTTGTTCTTAATTAATATTATGATAAGCAAAAAAGCTAAAAAAGCAATTATATAACCAGAAATTCCTTCTGAATTTATGTATTTTTGAAAAGCAAGAAAACATAGACTGATACCCAAGCCTAATTGAAGTCCCCGTATAACTGTCTTTGGAATATATTTCGAAATTTTATCTAAAGCACCACTTAAAGAAAGGATAAGCATAATAAAACCAATTGCTAAACCGGCTCCCAAAAGAACATTACCTGCAATTTTTTGGGCTATAACGAGTGTTGCCATAGCTTTGAGTGGTTGAACCGGCATTGGTATTTTATAAAAAAAGCCCGTGAAAATTTGCATCAAACCAAACACAATTAATACCCCTGGGGCATAGAGTCCAGCAGCTAATATCATAGCAATAAGTAATGGTAAATCAGTACCTATATCTCCAAATGCTCCTGATAATTCCTGTCTGTTAAATTTTATGCCATTAAATATCATAATTATCAAGTTTCTTATTTTGGATTATTGATAACATCTTCAACCCAGCTATAAGCAGCCATAGTAGAAGGTAAGCCCATAGTAGGAAGTGCGAGCATAACAGTATGTTTTATCTCGTCAGGTGTGCAACCTGCTTTCAATGCTTTACGTGTGTGGGCATGAACACCACCTTCCAATCTGGAACCAATAGAAATAGCTAATTTTATCAGAGCACGGGTTTTATTATCAAGAGGACCGGCATTGTGAACAGCATCACCCAATGTTTCATAAGAATTGGCTATATGAGGAAATTCATCATGAAATTTTTGGTATCGTTTTGGAAGTTCTCCCATGTTATTTCTCCTAATTATTATTTAAAAAGAAACCTTGTCGAACAATCAACAAGGTATAAATTTATTAACACCTGTTTATTTGTTCTCCTTTGCAAACACGGCAGGCTCAAGCGTTTCCATTTGAACCCTATCGGTTAATCAACCCTGTCAAAAAGATTTAGGTCGAAAAACTCGGAGATAATTTATATTTTCTTAATTTGTTGTTGCATTTAAAATGTAGTCAATACAATTATTTGAATAATTAGCCATTTTTTTGAAAAATTTTTGTTCGCTACTGTTGATTATTATATTATTAAATTTTTTAACCCAAGTATTAAAAAAAGATTCAATAAAGTATTCCTTTATAGCACTTATTGCTTTGTAATTATCATATTCTTCCTTTTCGATGAAATTAATCTGATTATGAGTTAAATAAATAAGAAACTCTAATTCGGCAATTATATGATCAGGTAGATCTTTAAATGATTCATTTATGACTAATCCTACCTGATTATAAAGACTAATAACTTCAATTGTTGAATCACCCATCAATTTACCGTTTTCAAGATAATAGGATCCGTAGGGAGGAGCTACAACATGAAATGGACCAACAAATAATCTTGCATATTCTATTTTTAATTTTTCTAAATCTTCGGAGCTAAAAATTTCTACCAATTCTGAAAAAGATTCTGTTAATTCATTATTAACCAAAAAAGTTTTAATATCTAATAAGTCTTTACTAAATGTTATTTCATTTGAAAACTCCGAGCCGGGAAAGGAATATAAATCAGCAAGGGATTGTAAAGCTGCCCGGCTCGTTTCCAGTTGTTTAATAATTATTTCTTTGTTTTTCATTTCTTTGCAGTTTGAAACTCTCTTATATAATAAACATTTGGTTTAGTTCCTTCATCATGAGATGATTGAAATTCGCCTTTGTTATTTTTTAAAAGCTTGTATGGATATTGCCTTATCAGAAGTGAAACCTCACTATTGGGATCGTCAAAATCTCCAACGACCCTTGCACCAGAAGGACATGAAACGACACAATAAGGTTCCAATCCATCTTTCCTTCGATGATCACAAAGAATGCATTTTTCTGTTACATAACTTGGTCTGACAGGTTTATAATCAGGGTGATCGTAAATATTGGCATTCGGTGGTAATTTACCTGCTTTTTTAGCAATCTCATCACCAGAGCCTGTACAGCTTGGGATAACTTCCTTTTTGCTTCTCCAAAAAGCATGAACGGTATAATCATTATAGCTGATGACACTATATTGATCTCCACTTTCTGAGATATCCCTGATACTATAAGGACAGGCATCCTGACATTTTCTGCACCCTATACATCGTTCGTCATTATGTAATGTTAATCCTTCAGGTGATTTATACATTGCTTTAGGATTGACTGGACATGCTTCCACACAGGGTGCATCTGAGCAATGATTGCAAAGAACTGGTAAAACTTGATAATTCAGATTTGGAAATTCTCCGTCCATACTAATATAAAAATCAGCCCAATTAAAAGTCTGTGAACTTGTTCTATTTTCAGTATTATTTTCAGTTTTACAAGCTATTGCACATGCACCACAACCAACACATTTGTGTAAATCTATTACCATTCCATATCTTGACATTTTTTTTCCTTTGTAAATTATACAATTACTTTGTTATGATTAGTTTTAATGCTTTTTTAAACCTATCTGATTCAATATGACATATATACATTCCACTTTCAAGAATTGAAGTGTCAATCTTTAGTGTCTGTGTTCCTGCATTAAGGAACCCATCATTAACTGTTAGTACTTTTCGTCCTGAAGTATTATAAATTCTTATTTTTACATATGAATCTTCCATCAGGGTTAAATTGAAAGTAGCATAGTTAATAGCCGGGTTCGGATAAATTTCTCCAAAATATATATTTTTAGCTTGCTTGGTTTCGCTTTCAACAACAGAGGTAATTTTTTCAATCTTAACGCCAAAGAACCCTCCATTTCTGCTTGTACTTCCAGAGAGTCTTTCGTATTCATCTGGAATCAAGTCGTTATTGTTAGCACCTCTTGGAATTCCTCTGGAAAAATCAAGAGAAGCTACCTTTCCATAATATTTGTGTCCTTGTCCGTAACATTTAGCTATTGTCCCTTCTCGAACCCCTTCCCATAATTTTGCGACAGTTTCTATGCTACCTGTTATTGAAGACAATCTAACCCTGTCTCCATTACTGATTCCAAGTTTTTTTGCATCTTTTGGATTGATTTTAACAACATCATTCCAAGAAGAATCTCCTGCGTCCATTTTCTTGAATTCGTAATACCAAGGAATATTTTGACTTCTACCTTCTCTATTAAATTTTGATTTATAATCAATGAAATCATATGGATATTCTTCTTTGCTTCCTTTTCGAAGTGGTGGTTCGTAATGAGGGACAAATGCTAATTCACCTTGAGCGATGTAATTATTTGAAGTTAAAATATCATCAATAGTCGTAGAGTGCTTTGTTGCATGTTCTTGTAAAGCTTTTTTAAGCGTTTCGCTATAAAATTCAAATTTTTTGGTAACTGTACCAAAATTACCCCACAATTTTCTATAAGTATATGGTTCGGAACTATAAATTCCAATTTCTTTAAATTTTTCCCAACCACCAACAAGATCATAAATCGGTTTGGATTTAATTTTTGTTGCAAATATTGAAAATTCAGTAGCATTGGTAGGATTTGCACCTGAATCGGGATCTTTGAATTCATTGACAAGATAATCATAGAAATTATTGAATCCTTTTTGTTTAAGCTTTAATGCAAGCTCCCACATCATTTCATTTTCGTCACCTTTAACATCCCAGAATTTTTCTACTATCGGTTGTTGGATTGAGAAAAAGGCATATTTATTAGCCATCGAATCACTCGTTGACCACTTTTCAGTTGAGTGATGAGCTGCTGGAAGTACAATATCAGCATAATGAGTCATTTCTGAAGCATTGGTAGTAATGTGAACAAAAAAAGGAATTTTCGCTAAGGCTTCATCCCATCTTTGACCTTGAGTGCCTGAAAATGAAAAATTACACCAATAACCTATACACATTTTTATGTCATATGGGTTTGATTGTAAAATTCCATTTGCAGCATTATTAGTTACTACACCACCACCAGATTTACCGCTTGCAATAGCGGGAAATGTTTTATTTCCTCTTTGATCAATCTTTTTCTTCGCTCCACCGTCTTTTGCAATCTGATCTAAATAATTATCAAGTGCTGGGAAACTTCCGGTTTTTAGCTTGTTTGATCTTAATGTTCCACCTTCATTATCAACAGAACCAAGAAGCCCATTCAAAGCATGAATAGCCATAGAAATATAAGCCCCTCTCGGACTCATAACAGGTCCGGGTCCTAACCAAACAATTGCATTTGGAGCTGCATTTCCTAAACCTCTTGCAACTCTTATAATTTGTTCTTTAGGTATTAATGTAATTTTTTCTGCCCACTCAGGTGTTTTGTCTTTCAGTTCAAGATTCCACCATTTGATTAATCCATTAGAATAAATTTCTGTGAAATCTTCTTCATTTATTTGCTGACCTACCTTGAATTGATTTATACCATTTTTAAAATTGCCAACAAAATCTTTATACCAGAGACCTTCAGTTAATATTACATGTGCAATGGCTGATGCTAATGCACCATCTTCTCCCGGCTTAATTGGTAGCCATTCGTGAGACTTAATAGATGAACTACTCATTCTTGGGTCAACTGTTGCTATTGTAGCTTGTTCGATAAGCTTGCCAAATTTATTTATTACATTAGGAATCTGACGATTGGAACTGAGAGGGTCAGATCCCCAAATTAGTACATATTTTGCATTCATTAGGTCATAATCTCTATATCCCCAGTAGCCTTCTGTGTAATATGGTCCAAATTTTTCTGCTTCTGCACATAATGCACTATGAGCTATATTATTTGGAGTTCCGAAGATTTTTGGAAAATATGAGTAAATTATGTCTGTTAAGCCAGTAGAATATCTACCTCGCAGCAGCATAAGTTTGTGGGGTTCGTTATTTGCCCTTAGTTCTAACATCTTAGTAGCTATTGTGTCGAGAGCTTCATCCCAGCTTATCGGAATAAAGTTCGGTGATTCGTTTGGGCCTTTGTTTGGATTAGTTCTTTTCATTGGAACTTTAACCCGGTCAGGGTCATATAACTCCATTATTTGCAAATGCCCTTTAGGACAAACATAGCCTTCGTTTGATTTAGATTGCTGGTTTCCTCGAACTTTAACTGCTCTGCCATTTTGAACAAAAATTTCGATAGCACACCATGTCGTACATCCCTGACATGTTGATGGTACCCACTTTCCTTCATAGGATAGAGGAATTGAATCCTTGCCTGTTTTCTTTTCAAAAGCCCTTAGAACAGGGGAAGAAAAAGCCATGCCAGCTGATATAATTGCTGTTGTTTTAAGGAAATCTCTTCTTCCAGGGATCATTAATTTCTGTTCAACGTTCTTATTTCTGTTTCTTGATTTAGTGCTTACCATTTTTAGCCCTTAAATTTTTAGGAATTTTATTAGTTATTTGTTACATTTATTTCTTTAAATTCTTTTTTAAATTCTTTGATGCCACTTCCAAAACTTTTGGCTAGTTCCGGTAATTTTTTTGCTCCGAATAATAATATTACTAATAATGTTATTAATAAAATTTCAGTTGTTCCTATACCAAACATTTTAAATCCTTAATTGTTAAAGTAACAATTCAATAGATTTACAATCATTATACCATAATTGTTAAATAATGTTAAGCACTTTAAAATCAATTATTTATTCTAAATGGTTATATAAGAATGACAGTATCATAACTGCGTTTTTCCGTTAAAATATCACGGATTTTCGTGAAAATATAAATCTATAAGAGACTTCAGGTAAGTCCAAATTTTTCTAATTTGGTTCTTAAAGTAGAGTAGGGTATTTTTAACATTTCAGCAGCTTTTGATTTATTCCCACCTGACTTTTTCAGCGATTGAAGTAATATGTTTTTCTCAACCTGATAAAGATATTCATCCAAAGATTCTATTTGAGGATCGTAAGGTATGAAAATGGTTTCACTATTCTTTATTTCGTATGGCAATATATCGGCTTTTATTATCTTATCTTCCGAGATAAGTAATAATCTCTCGACAAGATGCTTTAATTCTCTGACATTTCCAGGCCAGCTATAGCGTTGTAAGATTTCAAAAACCTCTTCTTGAATTTTGATGTTATTCAAAGAAATATATTGATTAACAAAATGAAAGAAGAGTTCTTTAATATCACTGATTCTTTCTCTTAAAGGTTTTAAAAATATTGGATAGACATTTAGACGATAGTATAAATCGTGTCTGAATAGACCATTATCAGCTAATTCTTTAAGATTTTTTTTGGTAGAGGCAATTATTCTCACATTAACTTTTATTGTTTGCTCTCCTCCAACTTTCTCGAATTCGTTTTCTTCAAGAACACGTAATAATTTGACCTGCAAGTCCAGAGGTATATCATCCACATCATCAAGATACAAAGTACCATTATTTGCAAGTTCGAACCTTCCCTTTTTTTCCTTTATAGCTCCGGTGAAAGCACCTTTTGTATGTCCGAAAAGTTCACTTTCAAATATTTCTCTTGATAGAGCAGCACAACTTAGTTTTACAAATGGTTTTTCATTTCTTTTTGAATTATAATGTATTACATTAGCTATTAATTCTTTGCCAGTCCCGGTTTCGCCTTGAATTAATACGGTAGTGTCAGTAGGAGAGACTTTTTTAATAGATTCAATAACCGATTTGGTTGCATCGCTTGTTCCGATAATTTTTTGTAAATTATAATTCTCAGAGAATTGATAAATAACTGTTTTATAATCTCGTTTAAGGTTTTCAATTTTATCAATTTGTTCCAGTTTGATTTTGATGTCCTGAATATTAATCGGTTTGCTTATGTAGTCATAAGCACCAGATTTAACAGCATCGACGGCATTTGAAACAGAGCTATAACCTGTCATTATTATAACATAAGTGTTAGGATTAATTTTTTTGATTTCTTTCAAAAATTCAATGCCATTCATCTCTGGCATTCTTACATCAGTGAATATGATATCAGGTTTTTTTTTATTAATATCAATTAAAGCTAAAAGAGGATTATCGTAATCATCAACTAAATATCCTAAATCCTTGAGGTCATCTGACAATGTAACTCTTGCAATATTTTCATCATCTACTACAAATACTTTTAATTTTTCCATTTAATTACTCATTTGAATATTTAATAAATTTTAAATTAACTTTTGTCCATTCCAGATACTCAGATTCAATTTCCATTTCTCCATTGTGTTCCTTAATGATGCTATATGAGATTGAGCAACCTAATCCAGTACCTTTACCAACATCTTTTGTTGTATAGAAAGGGTCGAATACTTTAAGAATATCTTTTTTTTGAATGCCAATACCATTGTCTTTAATTTCAACAGTGATATGTAAATCTGATTTATTTACTGAAATTATAATCCTTCCTTCATAATTTTCGTTAACTTTATATTTTTCTTCAATTGCGTCTATTGAATTTTTTAATAAATTAAAAAAAACTTGTTCAATCTGATTCTTATTACATAAAGTGAAGTATTGTTCCCTCTCATATTTTTTTATAATTGTTACCTCTTTAAATGACTTTCGATATTGAATTAATTTGATTGAATTATCTAAAAGAACTGAAATATCTTGTTTAGTTTTATTACTGTTTGATACTCGAGTAAAATCTAAAAGACCATTCACTACAGACTGAATTTTCGAGGTGGAATCATTCATAAGTGCTAAATACTTAAGATTCTGAGATATATTATCTGGTTTTTCTGACATTCTCCTCAAGCAGCTTTGCAAACCCGAAAGCGGATTGTTTATTTCATGGGCTATACCCGCAACAAGAGTTCCGATAGATGCCAATTTTTCCGACTGATTCATTGCATGTTGTGTTGAAATAAGTTTTTGATATGTTTTTTCTAACCTTAAAATCATTTCATCAAATTTTTCAATCAAATCATCAATTTCATCATTGACCTGTATTTTAAGTGGGGTTTTCAATTTATTTCTTATTTGTGATATTGGTATAATATTTTTGCTGTCAATATTAGTCATATCAAGTGATTCTGTGGCAAGTTTAACTTTTTTAATTGGATGAGAAATCAGTTTGGCAAACAAAAAAGCACCAGATATACCTAAGATTGTAAAAATTATGAAAATAAAAATAAATGTTATCAAAGAATCCTTTAAATCCAGCCATACTGAATCATAATTAAGCCCCATTCTGACATAGCCTAATTTTCCATTAAGGATTGGGACGTTAATATCTTTGATATTTTTCGAAATGAAATTTGTGGCATGAATACCTATAATGGACAATGAGTCGTTTCCCATGATTTGATTGGCATTCAGTAGATCTTTGGGAAAACCATCATCAAAAGTATGTGCAAGAACTTTATCACTGTTATCAACAATAAAACTATAAACAATCATTGGATCACTGTTTTTTGAGTTTTCTACTAATATTTGAAGTGTTGATAAATCCTTATAAAGCAAATAATATATTGATTGATTAGCTAAATTTTTTGCAATGTTTATGCCTCTTTTAGATATTTCAGACTCCATTGTTTGAAATACTTTGTTCCATACAAAAATAATATTAAGGAAAGCAAACACTGCTACTGTAATCACAATAGCAATAAAAAGTTTCCAGAAGATAGGCAGGTATAATTTTTTCATTTAAATACCAAACTATGGATTTTTCTGATTGAATTGTATGAAGAATCTACTCCTGAAACAAATTTATCTATCATTAGTTTGTGTAAAATTTTTTTTCCAGTTTCATCTTTGTCCATATTCATTAATACATTCCTGAGAGAGTCAATCAATGTTCTTTTATCAGACTTTGCAACAATTGGTGGAATTCCATAATATTCTGATTTTTCTATCACGATTGTATTTTTTATATATTCAGGTGAATTGAGCTTCATAAATTCATAGATAAGCCCATCAACAGTTGCTCCGTCCACTAAGCCTTTATTTACTAACTGAATAGAGTTATCATGAGCATTGGAGTAAATAATATTCGAAAAAAATTTTTCATCAGTATAGCCTATCTCTTTTACACGTTTTAAAGCGTATAATCTACCTGTGTTTGAGAGAAAATCTGTATAAGCAAAAATTTTACCTTTAAAATCTTCAAATTTTTTTATTTTACTTTCTTTGTTTGTAATTATATAAGCCTGATAAAAACATTTTCCATCAGTTTGAGGAACAGCAATTATCTCTATTTTCGATTTCGAGGAAAGATCAACATATGCACCTGAGCAAATAAATGCAAAATCTAATTCGCCTGACTCAATTAGATTGTTAACTTCCTGATATGTTTCTCGCTGAACCAATTCAATTTTATGATTTATTTTTGTCTCAATGTAATCTATTAGATTTTGATAGTGAATAAATGTTTCCTTTGGTGAAATCATAGCTGAGATAGCTGCTTTATAAATTTTATCTGGCTCTGTAATACTTTGTGATATGTTTTCATCTCTGATTTCGAAATTGATATTTACGAATTTAATTTTATCTTCAACGCAAGCTGAAAGATAAATCATTAAAAAACATATAACTAAAATAGTTTTCATAAAACATATCTAAATATGAAAAAATTAATATATTCACTTCAAAAATAAGAAAATTCTATTCTTTAAGATAACAAAAATTAGCAAGAGACTCTGGTTCAAGATCTCACCCTCTAAATAACTAAAAGGATCATTTTAGTAAAAGATATTATTGTATTATTGAGGACAATTATTTCTTTTTTCTGAATCCTTAGATAATTAAAATTTAGTTTTATGAAATTTATAATATTTTTAATATTTTCCTTTTTTTCCCAAAAATTTAAAATGTTCAAATTGTATATAGAATTACTGAGTTAGTTAATACCTGCCTATCTAATTTAATATTTATATCAAAGTATTAGTTAAATTCAAAAAAAAAATTTTTTAAAAAAAATTATTTTGTTTTAATATAATTTAAATCTAAGTTACTGATTGGGATTTGATAGAATGAATTTTATAATAACAAAATACTATCTTTAATAAAAAAAACTGAGCAGGTTAATATTTATTAACCTTTTAAAAAAAAAGAGTTTCTTAACATTTAAAAAAATATAAATATAAAATAAATCTGTGATTCTCGAAAATAAATCACAGAATAAAGAAATCTTAAATATAAGATGTTTTTTTAAATTTGGAAACTAGCTCAGGAAATTTCAATCCAAAACACATAATTATTTATGTTCCAAACATAATTAGAAATATTTATTCTAGTTCTATAACCTATTGTAATAAAACACACTTAGTTTTCCTAATTAAGCAAATCTTATTTAAGATAAAACAATTTAAAATAATTTTTTCTTCATTTTTCGGAAAGGATTGTATTATGAAAAAGTCTTTATGGCTTTTAGTTATTTTTTCTATTTTATTAAGCACAGCATATTCCCAACTATCAGATTTGGAATGCGGGACAATGGAATACTTAAAAAAGCAATTTAAGGATAATCCCGGACTTGAAAAACAATTTCAGGAGTTCGAATATCAGGTTCAGCAATGGATTAAACAAAACCTTTATGAAAAACAGGATAAACTTATGACCAACATAACTATTCCTGTTGTTGTGCATATTATTTACTATAACGAACAAGAAAATATATCTGATGCGACTGTTGCCGAGCAATTACAAATCACCAATAATGATTTTGCCGGTGCTAACACAAATCCAATGGGTGTTTTTGCTTCATATCTTAAATCTAGTACAGGCATTCAATTCGAATTAGCAAAAAAAGCTTCGGATGGAAGCTCAACTAGCGGAATAGAGAGAAGGCAGTCCTATGTCCCATTTTTCGAACCTAATAATGATATGAAATATTATTTAAAAGGTGGTCTGGATGCTTGGGATCCAACAAGATATTTTAATATATGGGTATGCCCAATTCTTAGATATGCAGGTTACGCACAATTTCCCGGAACAGGAGTCAATTCTACCTTCGGAGTTGTTATCCATAGTTCCTGCTTTGGAACTTATGACGATGGCAGGTACCGAAATTTAGGAGCAACCACTACGCATGAAATTGGTCATTGTTTTAATCTAAGGCATATTTGGGCCGATGATAATGGGGCTTGTACAGGTACTGACTATGTCGAAGACACACCAAATCAAGCTTATCCTACCTATTATACCTGGGGTGGAAAAGTTACTGATGATTGTTCAAATAATACCCCTGGTATAATGTATATGAACTTCATGGATTATTCTACTGATGTCTGCTTATCAAATTTCACTCCGGGACAGGCAGAAAGAATGCAAGCATGTTTTGCTAACTCAAGTAGTCCATTATGGTCATTAAGCAAATCTGATGCTTATATCCAACCAACAAATTGTGAAACTCCAAATTTATTTGTATTATCATTTGCTAGCAAAACAACTGCTACAATTGAATGGACAGCTATGATTGATGCTGACTTGTATAATGTCAGATACAGAAAATCCGGCTCAAATACCTGGACTAACACTTCGACGACATCAAATTTTAAACAGTTAACAGGTTTATCAAAAAACACAAGTTATGAATACCAAGTTCAGACTGTTAATGGAGATTGTTACAGCCCATTTTCAGACATTAAAACGTTCAAAACACCTAATCAGGACTACTCATCTTCAATTGGCAGTGTTAATCTTATCTCACCGGCTAACAATGCCTCAGATATAGAAATCAGCCAAACTTTAAGCTGGAGTAATGCAACAAATGCAACTTCATATATTCTACAAATATCGCAGTATGAGAATTTTCAAACATTTAATCAAGTAAAGATAACGACAACAAGCTACAATGTAATTGGTTTGGAATATAATAAGATATACTATTGGAGAGTAAAAGGATGCAATCCCTCTTACTCCGGTTCTTGGTCACAAAGGACTTTTTCAACCCTGAATCCAACATTAGAAAAACCAACTCTTAATTATCCACCACGAGCAGGAAACATACCGGTTAATATAGTATTTTCATGGGAACCGGTTCAGGGAGCAACATCTTATATTTTGCAATATTCCACCGACAATTTTATTAACTATACTCAAATCACAACCGCTAATACTTATGCTGAAGTTAGTAATTTATCAATGAGAACTTATTACCAATGGAGGGTTAGAGCTATAAATAGCAATGCGTTTAGTATGTGGTCGTATGAATATTTTGTAACAGCTTCTTCCATAAGCAACATTATTCCCCAACTTTCATCTCCTGCAAATGAGTCTTCGGGAATAATCTTAAACCCAACATTTTCTTGGGCACCAATGACGAATGCAACATATTATATGATGCAATATTCAACAGACAATTTTCAAACAATCGCAGGTGGAGTTATCACTTCGATCAATACTGCTTATGTTAGCGGTTTGAATGCTAATAAAACTTATTATTGGCGGGTAAGGGCATCCATAGCAGAATCAGCTGTTTCAACTTACTTTAGCTCTTGGTCAGAGATTTTTACTTTTACAACAGAATCAGTATCTTTAGCCACACCAACGCTTGTAGCACCTATAAATGGAGCAACTAATTTTTCAATAAATCCTGCTTTAAGCTGGAATGCTGTCTCGGGTGCATCAGGTTATAATATTGAATATTATATTTCCGGGAATCAACCTATTCAAACAACAACGACTGGAACAACAATCAATTTAACAGGATTAAGTTATAATACTACTTATTCATGGAAAGTTCAAGCAGTCAATGGTGAAACCCTCAGTGTATGGTCCTCGGTTTGGAGCTTCACGACAGAAAGCGAAAATCTACCGGCTCCAACTCTCGTTTCACCTGCCAACAATGCATCTAAGGTTACAACTAATCCGACATTAGTTTGGAATCCGGTCTCAGGAGCGATATACTACACTGCAGAATTTTCTACTTCATCTAATTTCGACCAAAGTATTTCAGTAACACCAATTTATGGTACTTCACAAATAATAACAAACCTAGCTAAAAATACTAATTATTATTGGCATGTGAAGGCTGTTGGTCAAAATTTGGAAAGCCCATGGTCATCAACATTTAAATTCAAAACATCACCAACCGGAAAATTTTATGTTGAGGAATTTGAATCAGGAGAGCTTGAATTCGATAGAAACTCTATGATTGTATATCCAAACCCATTCAGTTCGGCAACCAGAATCGAAATTCAGCTGGTTCAAACAGAGCAAATCGAACTGAAAATCACGGATTTGTTTGGTAGGACAGTGAGAGAATTAATTAATGGGGAAAAACAAAGCGGAGGGTATCAAATTGATTTTGATGTTTCAGAACTTGAATCTGGTATTTATTTCTGCATTTTTAAATCAGGTAATTTCACACAAGTTATTAAGTTACTTATAATTAGGTAAATAATTATAAATGGGCTTTGCATCGAATCATGCAGAGCCCAGGATGTCTCAATAATTTTTTAAACAATAGGAGATATTATGAAAACTTTTTTAAGCTGTATTATTTTTTGCTTTTTATTTTCCAATTCTATTTTTTCACAGGATTTTGATAATCCAGTTACTCCCAAGAAATTAGAAGTTTCCGGAAGCGATTGGATTCTTGACAATGTTGTAGCATACTCCAAACAAAGTGGAACAACTAAAACAATTTATGTAATCAATGATGAAGGCGACAGGTTATCTGTCCAATTTCAAAAATTGGAGAATGATAACTGGGTAAATGTTAGTAAAACAATTTATGATGCTTTCGAAAAGGGGTATTACAATTTTATTTTAACACAAGTCTGGCAGAACAATGAATGGGTTAACTCAACAAAAACTACTTATTTCTGGAATGAGAAAAAACTTAATTCCGGTAATCTTAGCCAAAAGTGGGTTAAAAATGAATGGTTAGATTTTACAAGGAACACAACTACATTTTCTGAAAATGACCAAAGGATAAAAACTTTAGCTGAGAAGTGGACTAACAATGAATGGGTTAATACGGCACTTTACAGTTATAATTACGACCAAAGTGGCAATTTGACTGAACAGATTTCTCAGCAATGGTTGAATGCACAATGGGTTAATTATGGAAAAGGAACTTATGAATATAATAAATTAAATCAAAATATTAAATATACAGGTGAACAATGGAAAAATGAACAATGGCTGAATATCTACCGATATATCTATGGATATGATGAATGGGGTAATCAAAGTGTTAATACTTATGAGGAATGGCAAAACGATCAATGGGTTCCTAATTACAGAACAACAGAAATATTTGATGAAAATGGAAAATATCTTTCATATTTTTATGAGGAATGGATTAATAACGATTGGGTTCCGGTTGAAAGATATATTGTTAGTTATTATGAGAATGGAAAAGAACTTAGTACAATCGGAGAACAGTTTGTAAATGGAGAATGGGAAAATTGGTATAAATACCAGAATACTTATGATGCTAATGGAAATCTGTCTGAAATCAATAAATATGATTGGGTGTTTGGAGCCTGGGAGGAAGCGGATGGTTATGGATTGGGATTTCGTGATTATTTTGATAGTTTTTACAGATTTTCCGGTTACAAAATTGAGGTACATTGGAAAAATGCAACCGGAGTAGATGATATATCTAACCTTAACAAAATCCATTTATACCCAAACCCTGCATCTAATTATTTTGAGATAAGTGGATTTGACACCAAAATAATAATGGGCGAGGCGGTTATTAACCTAAGTATTTTCAATTTGCTTGGTGAGTGTGTTCATACTTCACTCCTCAACCCATTAAATCCAAGCTTTAGAATTAATATTAACAATCTTCCTGCCGGTTTTTATTTAGTTAAAGTTGGAAATCAAACAAAAGCTATCATTAAGAAATAGTATTTTGTGTGCCTAATTGGAAGTGTTTGAGAGGTATAATCACCCCTGTGGTTAACTCCGCAGGGGTTTATAATATTTCTGACCAATAAAATTATTTGAAGGAATTGAATATATTTTTATTTCAAAGGAAAAAAATGAAAAAACTACTTCTTATTTCTCTATTATTTATTTGCAGCACATCAATTTTTGCTCAAAATGAACCTTATCACTGGAAACTATATTACACCTGTAAGGTTTGGGGTTTTATCAAGTATAATCATCCTCGAGTTGCAGCATGTTTAGTTGACTGGGACAAAGTTCTGCTGAAAAGACTACCTTTAATTAAGTATTCTCAGACAAATCATGAATTCAATGACTTAATAGATTCCATAATTATTTCTGCTGGAAATATTGGAAGAGTACCCGGAATACCCGACACATTGCCAGTTGAATTGAAAAGAAACAGAAATCTAAATTGGATCAGGGATCCTGTTTTCCGTGCTGATATTTCATCAAAGCTTGATTCAATCAAGAGTAATTTTAAAAAGTTAAGCAATAATTGCTGGGTTGAAAAAAGTGGTAATTCAAATAAGGGTTGGCTTGAGTTTCCTCATGATGACCCATGCGTTGATAGCGATTTTTATCTCGATTTTCCTGATGAATACACAAGATTGTTGGCAATTTTTAAGTATTGGAATATTATAAATTATTTCAATCCCTATAATTATATACTCGATAAACCATGGGACAGCACTCTTTATAACAGTATTTTAAAAATAGCTGAAGCTAAGGATTATGTTTCGTTCTTCAAAGTTTTTAAAAATATGGCATCTGATTTAGCTGATGCTCATGTTGAGGGATTAACCGGCAGCGACCATTATTTCATAAGAAGTGCATATTTTCGACCTAGATTAATCCTTAACCCTTCAAAAAATGATATTGTAGTTAAAAAATCCGATTATCCTGAAATTTCCAGAGGTGATGTTACCGAGGAAGTTGATGGACTGACCGTTCAGCAATGGAGAGACAGCTTAAAGAACTATATCTCAGCAGGGAATCCAAATGTTTTCAACAGGTTTTTGGCTCTTTATTTGGTAATGGGTGACAGCAGTTCGAAAATGAATATTAAATTCAGAGACAAAGAAGGAATTCTCCAATCAGATTCATTTGAGCGTAAATACAAATACGACCAGTGGTTCTTGGATCATCATGTTATTGATACATTAATTGGGATTGAGTGGAAAAAGTTGGATTGTAATATCGGATATGTCAATATGGGAATAATGAAGATAGCTAATGTAGATCAAATGTATAGTGAACTAAAAACAAGCAAAGCAATCATATTTGATTTAAGGTATTATCCTTCTGAAAGCGTAATATCTTATATTGCAAATAAAATATATCCAAGTAGTTATAACTTTGTCAAATTCACAATCCCGGATGTATATTACCCGGGAACCCACAGTTGGAGTTATTCTTACACAGGAATTGCCGGAAACCAAGACTACTACAAAGGTAAAGTAATTATTTTATGCAATCAGCAAACCCAAAGCCATGCTGAATATTGTTGTATGGCACTAAGGGGAATGGTTGGTTCGGTAGTTGTAGGAAATCAGACAGCAGGAGCAGATGGCAATGTAACAAGATTCAGGCTAACCAAGGATATAGCCGCCGGTTTTACTACTTTGGGAATATTCTATCCTGATGGAACTGAAACGCAAAGAATAGGGATTGTTCCCGATAGTATCGTTTACCCCACACCCGAAGGCATTAGAGATGGCAGAGATGAAATCTTAGAAAAAGCCATGGAAATTGCAGGATGTGCTTTATCAGTTGATGTTAAGGATATAGAAGAAAGAAATTTTTCCATTAAACCTAATCCAGCTTCGGATTTCATTGAAATATCCGGTGTTAACCACACCCTTAAGGGTGTGGTTGATGGGGCTGTCAGGATTTACAACACACTCGGTGAATGTATAATCAACCTCGCTCCGACCCTCTCCGAAGGAGAGGGTGAAAGAGTTGATGTTTCTGGCTTGCCAACGGGAGTTTATTTTGTGAGGTTTAGGGACTACTTATATAAGTTTCTGAAGATTTGAAAAATGTCGTAGGGGGCGAATAAGAGTGTTCGCCCCCACTAAAATCATTATTTACATTCAATATTTAAAGCTTTAAATATCTTCTTAATGTCAATAATTCCAACTCCTCCATCATCATTAACGGCAATTAATACACCTTGTTCAAACATACCCAATTTTTGGTTTGTAATCCAGATTCCATCAGTATTTTGAATTTTATCCGAAATAAAAGAGCCAACATATTTCAAATCTCTGCGATTATAAACATGAAATGTATTATTGTTTGTTTTGTAAAAATCCTGATCGGTTAAAAAATAATAGCCTTCACCTCTTACGCAATCATACATCATAATTCCTTCTGCCTGATATTGGATTAAATCTCCGCCCAGAGTTTGCTGAAGATAATTTCCAGTCATATCATAGATTTTAACAACATTTTGATTCTTATCTTCATCGGCAATTAATAATCGGTTATGCTCCGGATCTGCAAAAATTGATTCGACGATTATTAATTGACCTTGTCCAAGGGTGTCGCCAAAAGAATTTTCCAGATTTTGCTCAATTATTGTATTGTTTTGAATTTTAATATCAAAATGCTGGACTCTTTGATTTAGCATATAATAAGGAGGATAAATATGATTTTCTACTTCGAATTGATCAGTTATAAAAATACTATAATAATCGTTTTTATTCACAACACTTAAGCCATAAGGACGAATAAGTTGATTTTCGCCTACAAATCCTACGAATGTGAAATCCGGCAGAGAAATAACCTGAATACGATGATTATCCCGCTCGCAAACAAATAGGTAATTATCTAAAACCCAAACACCATTTGGACGTTCAAATTCGAGAGGTCCTTTGCCTTTTTTCCCAACCTGCTTTAGTAATTTAAGGTCTGTAGCATTGTAAACAAACAAATTGTGTTTTGCTTTACTTGTGGCAATGATGAATGAATTAGAGCCGTCAGGGGACATCCATAAAGCAGGTGAATCAATATTATGATCGTCATTCCACTCTGAGATGACATCATATTGAATCAGTGGGTATTTACTTTTGGTTATGCTTTGAGTAGAATCATTTTTCTGACAACCGAAAAATGATATTGCTAAAGCTGTAAAAAATAAAAATAATATTTTCATTTTACTCATTATAAATTATATTTAATTCCAGCATTAATACGCAAATTATAAAATTCAGCCTGAACAGTCCTTTCGGAATGACCTTTGCCTTGATATACTCTTAAAGGTTGATTGGTTATGTTATTAATTTCGGTATAGAAGTTAAGACCTTTGATTATTTCATAAGAACCATTGAAATCAAGGAATGTTTGTTTATCATAATATAAATCATAAAATTCTGAAGCACCAAATTCCAGTATGTAATCAGAGGTATAGTTTAACGAAATACGTAAATTCAAACCGAACAATTCGTAAGATAGCGAAGCATTAATCATATTACCTGCTGTTCCGGGCAATGTTACTTTTTCTTGCTCTCTTCCGGGGATTTTTAGACCTTCAGCTTCCGAAGTAGTAAAAGTATAATTAGCATAAACACCAAAACCTTTCAAAAAACCGGGCAAGAAATCCAATTGGCGATGGAAAGATAATTCAAAGCCAAATAATGTTGCTTTTGCTCCATTTTCGGGACGATAATAGTAATCATAAGTAGTGCCTGACTTTGCGTCATTATAATCCTTAACGATGTTAGTATAGAAATAATCGCTTAAACTTTTCTGGAAAATACCAGCAGATAGAATACCTATTGATTCGAAATAATAATCAGCCATTAAATCTATATTGACAGATTTAGTTGGTTTCAATGCACTGTTACCTTCGTATATCTCGTTGTCCGCAACAACTATATTTCTATATGGAGCTAAGTCGTAGTAGTTGGGTCGGGCTATTGAATTAGTGAATGCTGCTCTTACGATGATATTATCAGTAAAAGAGTATTTTAAATTTATCTGAGGAAGTATGTTTAAATAATTCTGGGTGCCTTTTGTTGGATTGATTTTATAGGGTTCTTCATCATTGTCTTCGTCATATATTAATTCATTTGCATTGTATTCTATCGAAGTATTTTCAATTCTTAGACCAGCTAAAACAACAAACTTATCACCAATATTTTGATCTAATTGTAAATACCCGGCAAATATATTTTCTTTTGCAACGAAATTAGCTGGGATATATTCTTCTTTTGCATCTGTTTTTTTGAATAAGGATGAATTATTGAGGTCCAAACTGCCTGCAAATTCTCTATCTGGAAAATCACCTGCTATGTAATTTCCAGCAAGAAAGTTATCTTTGGTGGCATTATGTAATTTTATAAGGTTCATTATTGCAATTTCTGTTCCTATCGGAGAATATTTGAAATAGTCGTTATTTCTATTCTTATTTTTGCTTCTTAAGCGGACGCCAAATTTAACATCATTGTTGAAATTACCTGTTAGCCATGGAATCTCAAAATCAATTTTTCCGTTAAAATCCTTATCTTCTGTAAATGAGTTACGTTGATATAATTCATAAAGGGAAAATTTTGATAGATCATTTCCGGTTATTATTTCGAATTGAGGCTCTCTTCCATTTGATGAATTTACTTTTAGGACACCCTTTTTATCACGATAACTTATATATCTTTCATTAGGTTTTTCTTCGGAGGCTTTTGCCCAATTTGCTTGCCAGTTAATTTTCAATGAATTAAATAATAAATTTTCACCTCCAAAGGCAATATTGACAGTTCGTTGGTCTTCTAATCTGGAGCCGTGGTTATTGGTTTCGTTATTAATTCCTTGTTTGTTTTGTCGGATGATTTCTACATTTTTAACAGTTCCAGTGCTGTCAGGGAGACCTTTATATTTGACGTTGTTGACCGTAACTGCATCTCCTTTGTCGTAGCGAAGTCTTAATCTATATCTATTTTCCCAGTCATTTCTGTGATTGTATAATACATTGAAGTTTACTGAGTGTTCATTATTGAATTTATAATCCAAACCACCACCAATACTTTGACGTGTGCGTATTAAATCGTACTGACGCACTTCAAAATTTCCAAGGTAAGCTGAACCATTGGGTCCTTCTAACCATGCACCTTCGATATTATCAGAACCAAAAATAAGATTATTGTAAGAGGCATTCAAACTAATACCGAATTTATTGTCTAATAACCTTGTACCAGCCGAAATTGCACCGTTCAGAATAGGCTTATTGCTTAGCAAATTTATTCCACTTCCGGCGGTTATTGATAATGTGTTTTGATTTACAACATCACGGGTAACTAAATTTATAGAGCCTCCAATAGCATCGGCATCCATATCGGCCGTAAGGGCTTTGTTGATTTCGACTGATTTTATCATATCAGCAGGAATTAAGTCAAGTTGGATTGTTCTATTATCTCCTTCGGCAGAAGGAATTCTATCTCCATTTATGGTAATTGAATTGAGCTGTGGTGAAGTACCACGTATTAATCCAAAACGGGCTTCTCCCTGATCATACTGAACTGTTATTCCAGTCATTCTTTTCATTGCATCGCCGATATTAGCGTCAGGAAAACGCCCCACCTGATCAGCAGATACTATATTTGTAATATTAACATTACTCTTTTGCTGGTTCAATGCTTTTGCCTGACCCCTTAACATATCACCAATAATGACAACTTCATCTTTGATTATAGATTGAGGTTCCATTTCAATTTTAACAAAAGAAGTTTTGTTATTGTCAACATTTATTTTTAAGTTGTTTGTTTGGTAGCCCAAATACTTTACAGCTAATTCGTATGAACCTTCCGGGACATTCAAAATTGTGAAATCCCCATTTTTATTGGATACGGCACCTAATTTCGAATTTGATAATGTAATACTTGCTCCCGCTAAAGACAATCCTTCAGGCTTATCGGTAATTTTGCCACGAATTATACCACCAGCAAATGTTTCAGAAATTGATAAAGTTAGAAATGTCATTACAGCAATCAAAAAGTATAATTGTTTCATAATCAGCCTAAAAATTAGTGAATAAAACTCAAAAATAACTCTTTTTTGTGTTTAGAGTGTTAATTATAAGTTAATATTTAGAAATTTACAGAATTACTAATAAGATCAGAAAGAATTGAAAAGCCCATCGTGGAGGGGAAGGAGAGTTAAATTATTTTTTTAAATTCAGGAAAATAGGCATATTTAGGTCACTAATTTCGCTTTCAAACACAAAACCCCGACGCAGTCAGGGTTTTCAGGTTTGGTTTGTGGAGATGGCGGGAGTCGAACCCGCGTCCGGAGAGCTTCATTCGAAGCTTCTACATGTTTAGTCGTTTTATAAATTTAAGTTTATGCTTGACCAAACGACAGGTTGCATAAACCTATTCACAGTTTAATTCTCGTCCTTTTCCCTGTGAAGCAAATCAGGACCAGCCCGTCTATTTGCGACACCTTTCGAAAATGCCGACGGGCAAACTTTTCGAAAGATGTGGCTGCGTAATTAATTAGGCAGCCATTGCGTAATCATTGTTGGCATTTATAATGCATACCGGTTGTATTTACGTGCGCCACCGATTGAGCACGACATGCAGCATTCAAACTCCATCACCCCGTCGAAGCCATTTCATCCCCTCTGGATTTTTTGCCTCATTTTCAAAAAACTATTATTTAAAACGAAATTCTACCTCATTTCATGTAAAATTTATCACTTTTTAATATTATTTTTGTTATTATATTTATTTTTATTGTTATTGTTATTGTTATTGTTATGGCTTTTAGTAAAAATATTGACATTAAGGAGAATTATTTACTTGAGAGAATTCTTACAGGTGATAGATTGGCTCTATCGAAGGCGATTACATTAGTTGAAAGCGTTAATCCGGAGCATCAGAAAATCGCAAGAAAATTGCTGAATAGAATAATTCCTTTTTCTGGAAATTCAATAAGAATTGGAATAACAGGGTCACCGGGTGTCGGCAAAAGTACTTTTATTGATTCTTTTGTTGATTATATAACAAGTTTGGGTCACAAAGTAGCAATATTGGCAGTTGATCCGAGCAGTACGAAGTCAAAAGGTTCAATTCTTGGTGATAAGACGAGAATGCAGAAGATTTCGAATAATCCTAATGTTTTTATCAGGCCATCGCCTTCACGAGGAGCAGCCGGGGGTATTGCCAATAGAACAAGAGAGTCAATATTTATATGCGAGGCTTTTGGGTTTGATATAATTATTGTTGAAACAGTGGGAGTGGGACAGAGTGAAGTTCTTGTGAGGACTATAGTTGACTTTTTTCTTCTTTTGCTCCAACCCGGTGGTGGGGATGAATTGCAAGGGTTAAAAAAGGGTTCTGTTGAGATAGCTGATTTGCTGGTAATTAATAAATCTGATGGGGAGAATATTAATCTCTCAGAAATGACAAAAAATGCATATTCTCTTGCAATACATTATTTGCAACCAGCAACAATTGGGTGGGAGACAAAAGTAATGACTGCCTCGGCTCTAAAAATGACTGGAATAAAAGAAATCTGGGATGTTATTAAGGAATTTGAAGTTCAAACAAAATCAAATGGTATGTTTTTCAATAGAAGGAAACAGCAGAATCTTGACTGGTTTAATATATTGATTGAAAATGGTATAAAATCGATATTTTTTGAAAATAGTTTGATAAAGAAAAAGCTCGTGGATTTTGAGAAAAAAATATTGGATGGCAAAATTCTTCCTTCGGAAGCTGTTGAGAAGTTAATTAACTATTTTATTAAATCAATTAATAAAAAATGAGTATATAATGATCAATAATTTTTAGATATTTTTCATGTATTTAAAGAGAAAGGATTTGTAAAAAATTTGTGATTAGAGAAAAAACTTTGCGTTCTTTGCGAGAAAAAATTGATTTCACGCAGAGTTCGCAGAGGTTCTTTTTTATTAAGAGCTTTTCTTGTTATTATCTGAATAGGTAAACTTAATGCTATAAAAAATCATAAAGATAGAAAAAGCTAATATTAAAATTGCCCAGAACCAGTGAGGTAATAAAAGGTTGTTAGCTATGATTGCTGTATCTGAACTAAATGAACTACCTCCAACAGAACCACCTGAAGAGAATAAGTAATCAATACTCAGATACAAGCTCATTATTGCCTGCACTCCGAGAAATTGAAGCGATAAAATCTGTAATTTATCTGAACCCTTGAGTGAAATAAAAATTATTAGAACTCCAAGAGCAGCGATTATAAGAATACCAATAAAAGAACGTATCCAGAAAAGGACTGATATCAACATAAACAATCCAAGTAGAAACATTGCAATTCTTCCGAATTTTATTTTCTTTGATGAAATTATAAGGATTGATCCAGCTATAGTAGGACCAACCGGACCACCAATTGCAACAAGAGCTTGACCAATGTTACCGAGAAATAAATCTGTAGTAAACCTTGCATAACCCGAAGCATCTGGAAAAATTACGAGTTCAAGAAACTTACCTCCAAGCAGCATTGCCGTCAAACCATGTCCCATTTCATGAAACCACGTGCCTAATATTGTAAAAGGATATAAAATAATTCTACCAAATGGAAATTGCCAGACAATAAATGTAATTAGACCAAATCCAAATAAAAATAATAATTGTTTTGAAGATTCTTTACCCATATAAAAATTATAAATCCAGAAAATAACATTGTTAATTTAAGAAAGATTTTACTATTTTTTGATTTTTTTTAAAAGTAATGAAGAGTTTTAGATTAATTTCGAGTTATAAACCAGCAGGCGATCAACCAAAAGCTATTAAAGAGTTAGTTGATGGTTTAAACAGGGGTGATAAATATCAGACATTATTAGGTGTTACCGGGTCAGGAAAAACTTTCACAATTTCGAATGTTATACAGGAAACACAGAAACCGACTTTAGTTATTTCGCCAAATAAAACTCTTGCTGCTCAGCTTTATAGTGAATTCAGAGCTTTTTTTCCTGATAATGCCGTTGAATATTTTATATCATATTATGACTATTATCAACCAGAGGCATATATACCAACAACTGATACATATATTGAAAAAGATTTCTCTATAAATGATGAAATTGATAGGCTTAGGCTCAAGGCTACGAGTGCTTTGGTAGAAGAGCGAAGGGATGTTATTATTGTTGCTTCTGTTAGTTGCATATATAGTATCGGGCGGAAAGATGATTTCATTTCTCTTCTCTTGCCTTTGAAATCCGGGATGTCTATTAACAGACAAAGATTGATTTATAAACTTACTGATTTATATTACTCCAGAAATGATTTTGAGTTTACAAGAGGAACATTTCGGGTAAGGGGTGATATTATTGATGTTATGCCAGCTTATGAAACGCAAACAGCATTGAGAATTGAAATGTTTGGTGATGAGATTGAAAAGATGACCTTTATTGATTCTTTTACGGGTAAAACTATTAATGAAGTTGAGACGGTTACACTATTTCCAGCAAAGCTTTTTGTAACTTCAGAAGCCCGTTTACAAAAAGCAATGAGCGACATCCGAGATGAATTATATGACAGGTTGAAAATCCTGCGTTCGGAGGGTAAACTGCTTGAAGCACAAAGATTGGAGCAGAGAACAATTTTCGATCTTGAAATGATGAAAGAAGTAGGTTATTGTTCAGGGATTGAAAACTATTCGATGCATTTATCCGGAAGGACATTCGGAGAAACACCACAAACTTTATTGCATTATTTTCCAGATGATTATTTATTAGTAATAGACGAAAGTCATGTTACAATTCCTCAATTGAGAGCAATGTATAACGGAGACCGATCAAGAAAACAAACCCTTGTAGAACATGGTTTCAGGCTTCCCTCCGCTTTGGAGAACAGACCCTTAAAATTTGATGAGTTCGAGTCTTTGATTAATCAGGCTGTTTTTGTTAGTGCAACACCCGGACCCTACGAACTTGAAAAATGTGAAGGGGTTGTTGTTGAGCAGGTTATTAGACCTACAGGCTTGGTTGATCCTGAAATAAGCGTTAGACCTATTAAAACACAAATTGATGATTTACTAAACGAAATCAGAGAAAGGACAAAAAAGGGGGAGAGAGTTCTTGTTACAACTCTAACCAAAAGAATGTCCGAGGATTTAACTGATTATCTTCAGAATCTCAATGTCAAGGTGGCTTATATTCATTCAGATATTGACTCTCTGGAGCGGGTTGAAATTATCAGAAACCTAAGGCTTGGAACTTATGATGTCTTAGTTGGAGTTAATCTTTTGAGGGAAGGACTTGATTTGCCGGAAGTGTCACTGGTTGCAATTCTGGATGCAGATAAAGAGGGTTTTCTTCGTAGTGAGCGTTCTCTTATGCAAATTGCCGGCAGAACAGCCAGAAACGTTGAAGGTCTGGTAATACTCTATGCTGATAATATAACAAATTCTATGAGCAAAGTGATTGAGGAGACAAACAGGAGGAGGAAATTACAAATACAATATAATATTGAGAATAATATTAATCCCAAAACTGTTTATAAAACTCTCGAGGAGATATTAAGTTCTACTTCCATTGCTGACATACAAACTCAAAAGAAACAAAGATATGATGACATAGAGAAACAAAAGTTAATGAAATCTGCTGAACCAGTTATTAAATATCTTACATCTGAACAAAGACAGGAAATGCTTGAAAATATGTTTCTCGAAATGAAAAAAGCAGCCAGAGAACTTGATTTCGAGAGGGCTGCTATGTTGCGTGATGAAATCCAAAGAATACAATCAGCGGAAGGTATATCAAAGTTGAAGTGGAAGAAAAAATAATCAGCTACCGGAAGATTCAATTTCTTAATGATTTTTCAAAACTTACTTCCGGTAGTCAGGCTGATTAATTATTAATTATTTTTTTTCTTTGCCTGCTGAAAAGATAATAAATTGCAGGAATGATATAAAGTGTCATTATAGTTGCAGCTAAAAGTCCAGATATACTGACAATACCCATAGGAGTTCTTATTTCCTTTCCTGCATCGCCAATTCCAAGTGCCATAGGCAACATACCTAACATCAAGGCTGTAGCTGACATTATCTGAGGTTTGAATTTGACAAATGCGGCTTTAAGAAGAGCTTCCCTTGAATTCATACCCTCGGTTCTCCTAAGTTGATTTGTATAGTCAAGAAGTAGTATAGCATTATTCACAACTATTCCAATGAGCATAATTATACCCATAATAGAAGTAATACCCAGTGAAGTGTCTGTATAATAAAGAGCAGGCAATGCCCCCATTAAAGCCAAAACAATTGTCATCATTATATACAAAGGTTGTATAAAACTTTCGAGTAGAGCAGCTATCAGCATATAAGTTAAAATGACTGCAAGAATAAAAGCAAAAGCCATATCTACAAACATTTCATTCATCATCTTAGTATTACCTCCCCAAATGTAAGAGTAACCTTTTGGGAATTTAATTTCCTTAAGTCTTCTATCAACTTCAGCAGTAACATTTCCCAATGGAAAGCCTTCAGCAGGGGATCCAGAGAAAGAAATAGCAACATATCTGTCCCTGTGAAGAATTCTTGAGAATCCTTGTGAAAATTTGATATCAGCAAGTTGTGCCAATCTGTATGTTTCGCCATTACGTCCTACTATAGGTATATTTCCGATTTTGTCAGGAGAGTTAACTGATTCATCATCCAGAGTAACAATTATATCATATTCGTTACCGAATTCTCTGTATTTTGATGATTCCAAACCTTCGATAGCAGCCCTGATAGTAAAGGCTAAATCAGTAACAGTAAGTCCAGTCTCGGTTAATTTTTCCCTCTTAGGTGTGATTGATATTTCAGGTTTGCCTCTTCTTGAACTGTTGTCGAAGTTGATTAATCCCGGTGTATCTTTCACCTTCTTAATAATATTATCTTTTAATTGTTCAAGTACAGCGATATCCTGACCTAAAACATAGAATGTAACAGGAGCTGTGCCTTCACCCATATCAGAGCCTCGAGATACTTTTATTTTTGCACCAGGTAAATCCGCTAACTGTGCCACGAAAATCGAAATCATTTTATCTAAACTTTTATCTCTCTTATTAACATCAACAAGTTTCACATCAATCTTTGCCATATTAGTCCCTACATCCAAAAAACCTATTTGTCCGATATCAAATAATAAATGATGAACTTCTTTATTACTTTTCAAGCGATTTTCAATTTCATTAAGCGATTTAACAGTTGATGCTAAATTATAACCCTCAGGATATTCTACCTCAATTTTAATCATTCCATCATCAATGGAAGGCATAAACTCAAAGCCTAATCTTGAACCATAGAAACCAACAATAATAATAAAAGCGATAAAAGTAGCCAAAACAGCAATAAAGCTCATCCATTTGTTTTTTAAAATTAATGACAAAGAATATGAATATAAATTGGTTGCTTTTTCCTCAAGATTAGCAAAATATTTTCGGAATCTGCCAATGTTTTGTGTCTTAGGTAAAATTAGTGAAGATAACATAGGTGTCAGGGTAAATGACATTATCAAAGAAAAAATTGTTGCAAATGTTGCTGCAAGTGCAAACTCTCTAAGATACATGCCAACTAAAGAAGACATGTTGATAATTGGTATGAAAACTACTAAATTCGTAAGAGTTGATGCCACAACAGCTAATGTTACTTCTGATGTCCCTTTGATAGCAGAATTCCTATTATCTTCTCCCAGACCTTTATATCTGAAAATATTTTCGATTACTACTATTGAATTTGCAACAAGAACACCGACTGTAACAGATAAACCCATCAAAGTCATCATATTCAATGATAAGCCTGAAGCTTTCAACAGGAAGAAAGTTGAAAGAATTGAAGTAGGCATCGAAAGAGCAACCAGAAATGTTGAACGTATATCTCTAAGGAAAATGAATAGTATTAGTGAAGTAATCAAAACACCAAGAATTACGTTACTCAGAGTGTCGTTTACTGTGCTTTTTACAAATTCAGAGGCATCATCAACAATTTCAAGCTTGCAGCCCTCCGGTAAAGAACTCTCTATCTCAGGAAGGGATTCCCTGATTGCATCTGCAACATTAACAACATTGCCATCAGCAGACTTCACGATACCAAATAATATAACATTTTCATTTCTATAGTTTTCAGTAAAATTATGATATATTGAGAGTCTTCTGATATCTTTACCGGTATCGCTGACAGTTGCTAATTGTCTTAGTTTTTTTGGTCCAAAAAATGTAGGTATTTCCAACTCTCTAATTGACTCAATTTCTTGGAACTCACCTTTCATTCTTACGGTAAATTCCTGATCTTTTATCTGAAAATATCCACCGGGTATATCCATGTTATGAGTCTGTAAAATCTGTATAAGTTGAGGCAGTGAAACTGAGTTCTCGAAAGCTGTTCTTCTGTCCATACTAATTTTGACTGTTCTTTCCTGACCTCCTGCTATATCAACCTTAGCAACACCCTGAATTTGAGAGAATCTGTCTTTTAATTTTTTGTCAGCAATTTCAAATAATTCAATTGGGGGTAATGGTCCGCTAAGGACAAGATTTACAACCGGAAAAGCTTTGAAATCAACTTTCTGAATAATTGGTCTTTTTGCATCTTTAGGGAGAAGATACAAGATCTGATCTACTTTATCTTTAACCTCCTGATTAGCTAAGTTAACATCTTTTCCTATCTTGAATTGTAGCATAACAAGGGACATACCATCCATTGAATATGATTCAACTCTATCTATCTGTGGAATAGTTGAAACAACTTCCTCAATTCTCTTACTTATCAGTGTTTCTATCTCTTTCGGACCTGCTCCGGGATATATGGTTGATATAGTTACATAAGGAATTTCCACATCCGGGAAAAGATTTAGATTCAAAGTGAAATAACCAATTAATCCAAAGATTAAGAAGACCGAGATTATCATAGTTATCATAACTGGTCTTGATACTGATATTTTTGCTATATTCATTATCCACTCCTACTTTATTGCTACTTTGACACCATCCTGAAGGAGACCCTGACCTTCGACAATAAGTTTGTCTCCAATATTAAGCCCCGAGAGAATTTCGTATTCAATGTCGGATTGCTGTCCCAATTTTACTTCTTTCATAACAGCCTTGTTATCTACGACTACATAAACATAGGAGTTACCATTTGATTTTTGAATTAGATTGGCTGGAACAACAATAGCTTTTGGATTATTGTAAATTCTTACTTTTAAATCCGTTGTTACCCCACTTTTTAATAAACCTTTGGAATTGTCGAAATGAACTTCTACACCAAAAGCTTTTGCATATTTGTCAATAGCTAATCCTATTTCTGCTATTTTACCATAAAAATCAACATCGCCGAATCTGATTAATGCAGGTTGACCAATTTTTAAATAATTTATTTCGGATTCCGAAACCCAAACTTTTGCTTTCATTTTGTGGAGCTGACTGACAGTGAAAAGTGGTTTACCTCTATCAATGTATTCTCCCTCTTTAACAAACATCTCAATAATTTTTCCACTGATTGGAGCTTCAATATAAACCATTTGTTTCACAGCTTCCCAATTTCTTTTGGCAACAAGATACTGGGTTTCTGTGTTATCGAAATTAAGCTGAGATGTTTCTCCCGCTTGTACCAATTCTTTCATTCTATTGTACATTCTTTCAGCATTTTCGTATGCAACTTTTGCCTGTGTGTATTGAACAGTAGGATTTGAAGTTGGAAATTCAACAACTATTTGTCCTTGCTTAGCGTAATCACCGATTTTATTTCTGACCTTATAAACATTATCTCCTATCATTGAACTTGCGGTTGCTTCCTGAATTCCTGATAACTTACATACAAAAGACAAAGTTTTTTCAAAGTTTGTGTATTCAACAGTTTTGACAACAACAGGTATTCCTTTTTCTTTCCTGATTTGCTCCATACTTTTGGGTGGTGCTTTCTTTTCTTTTGTGCAGGAGTAAAAAGATGACATGATGAAAATTACAAGAATAATTTTTAATGTTTTAGTAATTAATAGAGATTTTGACAACATAATTTCACCTTTATATTTTTAAAAATTTTTCCAGATTGATTCAAATTTGTTAAGATAAATTTCATTAACATTACCGAGCAGATTTTCTATCTGTATTATTGCTATGTTATAATCATAAACTGACTGAAGAAGATTAATCTTTGCCTGCCTCAAGGCTAATTCAGAATTTTGAATTTCGAGTTGTGTGCCTGTTCCTTCTTTATATCTGACTAAAGAAATATTATAGGCTTTTTCTGCAAGTGTAACATTACTTTTCTGAGATTCAATAGAGGTTCTTATTCTGTTCAGATCATTATAAATTGTTCTTAGCTGAAATGCTATCATATCTTTGAATGAATTCATTGCAAGGTTAGTTTGTTCTACTGCAATTTTGGATTGTTGAATTCTTTGATTTGTTCTGTTTCCCTGAAACAAATTAATTGAGAGCCCAATACCCACAACAGATGAGTTATAGGTATCGAATTTGAGATCATCTGATGAACCTGCAAATTCAAAGCTGCCAAAAGCAAATAGGGAAGGGTAGAGATTAGAACGCTCAACGTTTACAAAAGCTTCGTCAACTTTTTTCTTCAATTCGAGTGTTTTGATTGTATAATTATTAGCAAAAGCTGTTTTGATTAAAGATTCCACATCCATATTGTATTTATCTTGATATTCAATACTTCCTGCGATGGAGATTTCTGTTTTTGGTTCTATCCCGATAGCAAGTTTAAGACCATCGAGACTTGCCTTATAGGCATTATTCAACTGCAAAACCATGGGTTTCAGGTTTTCAACCATTACCTCCACCTGCAATGAATCATATTCTGACACTATACCCTGTTTTTTAAATGCTTTAATATTGTTCAGGTTGTTTTGTGCATTTTGCAGGCTGGCTTCCATTATGACAGCCAATTCTTTTGTTAGAAGCGAACTGTAAAAAGCTTTTTTTACGTTTAGAATTGTTTGAGTTACCTTATTAAATACATTTTCTTTGGATAATTGAAGATAGATAGACGAAGCACCAATTCCTTCCAATACGGTAGAATTAAATAAGACCTGTGATACCTGAGCCTTCGCGCTGAAAGAATTTGCCAGAACAAAAGATTGCTTTGTAAACTGGATTGGTTTGAATTTACTGTTATCTCTCGGAAGTAAATTCTCATTAAATAACACTCCATAGACAGAGTTACCGAGCAAAGCCTCAAAATCCGGGAAAAACATCACTGGTTTTTGAAGAAAATGGTTGAATGAAGCACTAATATCTACACTTGGCAATGCATACCCATAAGCTTCTCTAACGGCTGCATTTGCTTTTTTTACATCTAAGACTGCAGAACTTATCTCTCTGTTATTCTCGAGAGCTAAATTAATAGCATCCTCTAATTTTAAATTTAATTCCTGAGCTATTGCTGAATTAGCAAAGAAGGAAAGCAAAAAGGTCAGAAAAAAAATTTTTTTAATTAACTTGCTTGAATTTTTCATAACATATAATTTATTGTTCAACTTGTGTTTTATTTGTCATTTTTGAAAAATATTTAATCTGGTATTCTGTGGTCAAAGAACCCATTAGGATAATCATAAAAATCTGTTCCATCACTTCATGTGTGGATAAAGGTAAATCTTTTATTATATCAGGTATAAGAATATGTTTTGTAGAGTAATTAAAAATCAGATATAAAATATACTCGCTGATTTCTTTCCTAATGATTCCCTGATTAATCCCTAAAGAATAGATTTTATTAAAGTAGAATTTGAATCTTTCGTCACGGAAATTCATCACCAAATCCCATAAATCTGGAAATAATCTGATGATATCTCTTATAATTTCATTTGTGAAGATTTTCAGGGATTTTATCTCAATATCCCATAAATCAATTAAAATTTCAATTAAATCAAGACCATCAGATTGTTCTAATCTTTGTCTGATTTTTTCCAGTTCAATATCAATATTTTTAAGTGAGTCATCTATAGCGGTTCGCAAAATTTCTTCTTTGGATTCAAAATGTTCATATAATGTTTTTTTACTTATACCAAGAGTTTGTGCAAGATCGTCGGTTTTAACGCTTGTAAATCCGTATTTTGAGAATAGCTCTATGGCTTGTTTGATAATTCTATGTTGTAATTCATTCATAAAAATAAACTAAAAAAACTAAAATCGTTCATTAAGTTTCCTAAATTAAAAAAATAAAATTATTATCCAAAAAAAATTTAATCCTTACTACGTGGTGAACAATAAAAAGTATTATAAATTCATTAATCTGTAACCTGATGTTGCTTTCGCAAACGTATATTATTCTGGTAATTATATGTGAAATATGTCTTAATTTTGTTTTTTATTATTAGAAACAATTGAGAATAAAATGGAAAATAAATTGTTCAGCGAAATAGAAGTTAGTTTAGAAGTAGCACTTGAATGTGGATTAACAGAAGAAGAATACAATGAAGTATTATCAATTTTAGGGAGAACACCCACATACACAGAAATTGGTGTTTATGGTGTTATGTGGAGTGAACATTGTTCATATAAAAATTCCATTAAGCTCTTAAAAACTTTACCCAGAAAAGGGAGTAGATTATTAGTTGAGGCAGGAGAAGAAAATGCCGGCTTGGTTGATATTGGTGGTGGATATGCTATTTGTTTCAAAATTGAAAGTCATAATCACCCATCTGCTATTGAACCTTTTCAGGGGGCTGCAACTGGTGTGGGTGGTATTTTAAGAGATATCTTTTCTATGGGGGCAAGACCTATTGCAGCCTTGAACTCTTTGAGATTTGGAGAACTAAGTTCTGAAAGGGTCAGCTATTTACTTAAAGGTGTTGTTGGTGGAATCAGTCATTACGGAAATTCGTTTGGTGTTCCAACTGTTGCCGGGGATATTTACTTTGATGATTGCTATCTTGATAATCCTCTTGTTAATGCAATGGCGGTGGGTATAGTCAGGACAGACAGAATCGCAAAAGCGTCAGCCACTGGAAAAGGAAACCCGGTATTTATTGTAGGAAGTTCAACTGGTCGTGATGGAATTCACGGGGCTTCTTTGCTTGCCTCACGAGAATTCGACGAAAAAACCGATGATATGAGGCCAACAGTTCAGGTTGGTGATCCTTTTGCTGAAAAACTTTTACTTGAAGCAACTTTAGAACTTATTAAAAGTGGTGTTGTCGTTGGTGTTCAGGATATGGGAGCTGCTGGAATATCTTGTTCAACTTCAGAAATGAGTGCAAGGGGCGGATCGGGGATGGTTATTGATCTTGATAAGGTTCCTTTAAGAGAGAAAGGAATGTCAGCATACGAAATAATGTTAAGCGAGTCGCAGGAAAGAATGTTATTTGTTATTGATAAAGAAAAGACTGAAACGGCTATTAACATTTGTAAAAAATGGGACGTTCCAATCGCACATATTGGTTATGTAAACGATACCGGTATCCTTGAAATATACTATTCAGGGAATAAAGTGTGTAATTTACCTGCCGAAAGCCTTGTTCTTGGAGGCGGAGCACCTCAATATGTCAGAGAAACCAAAGTTCCTTCTTATTTAGAAATAAAAAATAAAATATCTGATTCAGAGCTTGAAAATATACTCTTGGAAAGCAATAAGCTAAATTCTGGAAATAAATTCGAGACTGCTTTCTGGAACCTATTATCATCACCGAACATAGCTTCAAAAAGGTGGGTTTTTGAACAGTATGATTCTCAGGTGAGAACAAACACAGTCAGTATTAAAAGCGATGCTGCTATCATGAGATTAAAAGAACTACCCGGCAAAGGAATAGCTCTTTCGGTGGATTGCAACAGCCGCTATGTTTATCTTAATCCTTATCTTGGTGCAATGATAGCAGTTGCTGAAGCTGCAAGAAATGTAGCTTGTGTGGGTGCTGAGCCAATAGCAATTACCAACTGTCTTAACTTTGGTAATCCTTATGATCCTGAAGTATATTGGACATTCAGTGAGGCTATCAAAGGAATGGGCGATGCTTGCAGATTTTTTAATACTCCCGTAACCGGCGGAAATGTCAGCTTTCATAATGAATCCCGTAATCGTGCAATTTTTCCAACACCGACAATTGGTATGCTTGGTATTATTGATGATCTTGAAAATATTTGTCAGGCTGGTTTTAAAAATGAAGGAGATCTCGTTTTCTTAATTGGTAATAACAGAGCCGAGCTTGGAGGTTCTGAAATTGTAAAGCAAGTATTAGAAGATACCATCGGTAATTGTCCTCAATTGAATCTTGAAGAAGAAAAAAAATTACATGAAGTGATTATAAAAGGAATTAGAAACAAATTAATAAATTCTGCTCATGACTGCAGCGAGGGTGGATTACTAATATGCTTAGCAGAAAAGTCAATATTATCTGGTAAGAATTTAGGAGCTGATTTAAGGATTGACAATTTATCATTTGGTTCGCTCTTTGGAGAGTCTCAATCCCGTGTTATAGTCTCTGTTTCAAAGGCAAAAGAAATCGAATTTAAAAATCTATGTGATCAATATAATATTTACAATCAGAAACTTGGAGTTGTTACTAAAAATAATTTTAGAATAGAAAATGTTTTAGATACAACAGTAAATGAACTTACAAAAGCCTATGAAAAGGCTATACCGGATAATATTAAATAATTTATTTTTACTCTTTATTATTTTTTCTTCTTGAGCCATCAAGGAAAAATCCCGGGTCAATCAGAGAATAAGGTTTTTCATCGCCTAAGAAATTACCACTTTCATAGGGTTTGACCTCTGTAATAGGTGCTAAGTAAATTTCAAGATGAAGCATAGATAATCTATCGTCATCAACCATATCAAAAATGTAGTCAGGTGTTTTATAGTCAAGATTTTCAGGATTAATAATAATATCTATTTTTCCGATTGGAGTTCCTTCTAAAACATAATCACCCATATTTACATAGACTTCGGAAAGTTCTGCATATTTATAAATAAAATTGTCTTCGGTTTTAATTGAAACAAAATAAGATTTATTTATATATTTTGATTTTTCAGGAACCTGGAACTCACCAACATCAATTACATATCCACTATCGCAGGCAACTACTTCAGAGCCGGGTGGAGCAAAAATATCAACTCCTGTATGGTGTCTATCTCCACGATTTTCCCAAAAGCTACCTAATGTTCCTTTTTCCGGTAATTTTTTTGAATAACTATTTGGAACAGGCCACGTCTTCATAGTGATAATAATATTTTAATGTTATTTCTTCGCAATTTTTTGGTATTTATTTTTTAAAACGTTATCTAAAAATGCTTCACCTATAGCTAATGACAAAGGATTCTTGTAATCAAGTCTTTCAGGGTGCCATTGCACTGCTAAAAGAAAAGGTTTATTGATTTTATCCTTCCACTCTACTGACTCGATTATCCCATCTTCAGAGGAAGAAGTAGAAATCAAATCATTCGCTATTCTGTCAATCGCCTGATGATGATTAGTATTAACCACCCCTTCATCAATATTTACAAGATGATGAAGAAGAGAATTTTTCACAATACTAATTTTATGAAAACAACTGTCAGGATTATCGCAACGGTGAACTACATTAGTTCCGACATCCTCAGGAATATCAACTATCAATGAACCTCCCAGAGCAATATTAAGAATTTGTTGACCACGACAGATCCCGAGAATGGGCATTTTTTTCTTAAAAGCTTTTTTAATAAGGGTAAATTCCAGAGTGTCTCTTGCTTCGTCAATTTCACATCTGCTTGTATCGCTCTGCTTATCATATCTGCCGGGATGAACATCAGGACCACCAGTTAGAAGCAAACCATCGCAATCTTCGAGAACTTTCATTGCAGAATCGAAATCAAGATGGTATAGATCAATACATTCAATGTTTTGGTTTATGGATTTCAGCCATTGAGAGTATTTTTCGTAAGCAGGCGATCCCTTCCCTTTTGAAAGAGCTATTTTGACAGTTCTATTTTCAGAACAACCCGAAATGAAAAAAATTAATACTAAAGTAAACAATATATTGCGTTTTATTTTCATTTCCTTATAACATTTAGTATATAGTCGAAAAATTTTTCCTTGTTATTTTTTATTTTTATTTCAATATTTACAACATAACATTCAATTTCATATTTAGCAAAAAGTTCGCCATAGTTTTGTAATTTAATTGAATCTTTTTCAGTAGTAATAATAAATTTTATATTGTTTTTGTTACATCTTGAAATCAAATATTTTATAGTATTTAATGAGTAGTTGTGATGGTCGGAAAAATTTACTATGTCTTTGATTATGAATGAATTTGATTTTAACAGTTCTTGAAAACTTTTTGGGTTGCCAATTCCTGATACTGCCAGAAATTCAACATCTGACTTATTATTAAATGTTGAACCATTAAATAAATTTCTGACATTTGTTAATGCTTTCTCACATTCGATTATTAGAGGTTTTTTGAAATCATTTAACATTTGAGAGTATTTTTCATAAGAAACATCCATCAGGCAAATAACATCTGCCCTTTTTAATGAGCTAAGAGGCTCTCTCAGTCTTCCTTTTGGTATAAGATACGGTTGATTAAGAGTTCTCTCATCAATTAGAACAATATCAATATCACGATAAAGTTTACGATGCTGAAATCCATCGTCAAGCAAAATACAATCTAAATCAAACATTTTTTCCAATGATAAAGCGGCAAGGTACTTTTCGTTATGAACCATTACAGGTACTCTTAACTTATCTGCAATAATATACATTTCATCACCCGAATATTTTGGAGAAGTCTTTATCTCTGTACCATCTGAAATCAATAACTCTCCGGATGATTTCCTTTTATATCCTTTTCCAATAACCCCGATTTTTATGTTTTGTTCTTTCAGATATTTACCCAACATAATAACGAAAGGAGTTTTACCTGTGCCACCGAGCGATAGATTGCCAATGCTAATCAAAGGTGTTGAAAGTTGGTAAATTTGAACTTGGTTCTTATCAAATCTTTGATTTATTCGATTTATTGATTTTTCATATATCTTTGATAGAATTCTTAACACCGCTGATGAACTATCCAATATTAGACAATTGTTTTAATTTTTGGGAAAGGTCAATTTTTAACGAATTGACATCTTCATAATTTAATAAATTGTCAAAAACAAATTTATCTGAAAAAAATAGATAAATTTTTGTGAAAGGCAAAGGTATCTCAAAATTATCCCAGCTTTTTTTTAATATTATTTTTTTTGAAATTCTAACTCCACAGAGAATAAGAGGCTTTTTTGATTTTTGTGCAATAACAATTGCACCTGCTTTCATTTCTTCCTTTGGACCACGAGGACCATCGGGTGTTATTAATATTGGTCCTTTGTGATTGGCATTTATGGTGCTTTCAATCACCTCTTTCCCACCCTTTGAAGATGAACCCCTAATAAGTGTAAACTTCCATTTTTTTAAAAGCATTGACAGAATTTCACCATCTTTGCTTAATGAGACAATTCCCATTGGGCTGGAATCTTTAAAAAAATACCAGACAGGAAGCATTTTCCCATGCCAAAAAGCAATAACAGTATTTAAATCATCAGGTAGTTTAACAACGCTGAAACGCCATGTTTTTGCTAAAAGAGTTACTAATAAAATCAATATTTTAATCAAAATCTTCAAAACAAGTTCGTCAAAGATAATTCAAAATGATTTCTGCTGATTTTTTGGAAGCCCCTTGATTACCTATTATTCTCCTGATTTCTAATAATTTATTCTGTATATAACTATATTTTTGCTGAGATTCAATCAAATTTACTATGTGAGTTGCAATTTTAGCAGGGTCAATATCTGATTGTATAAACTCTTCAATTACTCTCTCTTGATGAAGAATATTAACAATTGACAAATACGGAAGATTAATAAGGCTCTTTCCAAAAAAATATGAAATAATAGATGTCCTGTAGAATAAAGCAAATGGCAGGCCGCATAGAGCTGCTTCCAGATTAGTAGTACCTGCTTTAATTATTCCTGCAACACTATTTTGCATTAAATCTATTGAATTTGGATAAATCACCCAATCTTCAAATATATAATCAGAATTCATCATGTTCTTATTCAAAATATCAGGCAAAGCAGTGCCAAAGCTCATTTCAGGCTTAATCTTTTTGATTTCTTCAGCAATTTTCTTTACAATTGGTAAATGTCTTTTGAGTTCCTGAACTCTACTTCCGGGCAGAAATGCAATCATATTCTGTCTTTTCTCTAATGGAAAAGGGTCATTTTGAAATTCAGGGTTATCAAGCAATGGATGACCGACAAAGGTAGCATCAATATTAAAAGATTTGAAATATTCAACTTCAAATGGAAAGACGACTAATAATTTATCTACCGAATCTCTGAGCTTTACCGCTCGATTTTTACCCCAAGCCCAAAGCTGTGGTGCAATGTAATAAATAACCTTTATATTGCTTGATTTTGCAAAACTTGCAAGTTTGATGTTAAATCCGGGATAATCAACAGGTATAAATAACTTAATATCTTCCTTTATGAGCAATTCCTTGCACTTTTTGAAAAGGTTAGTAAAATAAAGAATTTTTTTTGCAACTTCCCAAAATCCAACAACAGCAATTTCCCTGATATCAGCGAGTGAATTCAAGCCTTCTTTTTGCATTAATTCTCCCCCAATACCGAAGAATTGTATATTAGGATACTGAGATTTCATTTCATGCATTAACTTTGAAGCATGCAAATCACCTGATTGCTCACCAGCAGATATGAAAACCTTTTTAGACATTATTAGACATTATTCAAATATAATTTTAAATTTTGACTTTATAACGTAACAATTCATTTAAAAATCTTTTTTTTAATTTAAAAAATTACTAATTTAATCAAAACCTGAATAAGTAATTTAGCAGGACTTTTTATGATGAATCGTATTGGAATTTTTTCTAAAATTCACTATAAAAAATGTTCATTCTATTGTTATCCGCCCATTATTTTTAAAATATAATATAATCCTTATCTTGGAGGTGTAAATGGAAAAGGAAAATAAGTTTGTTAAGTATCTTTCGAAGACTCTAAAGCCGGAGGAGATGCCTAAAAAAGGCGGTGGTCCAGTAATAACTATTTCTAGAGATCATGGTTGTTCCGCTGGCTTTATAGCAGAAAAATTGGTCGAAAAAATCAATGAATATTATTCATCCAACAAAAAGCATAAAAAATGGTCTTGGATAAGTAAAGAGATTCTAGAAAAATCTGCCGAGGAACTTAGAACAAAACCTGAAAAGATTGCTCATATTTTTTCTGGTGGTGAGAAAAGTCTATTAGAGGATTTATCCTTGTCTTTCATAGGCAAATACTATATTAGTGATAGTAACATAATTGCTACGATTAAAAAGATAATCAGAGGTTATGCTGTCGAAGGTAATGTTGTGATTGTTGGGAGGGGAAGCTGTGTTGTTGCAGCTGACATCGAAAAATCTCTTCATCTAAGGCTATTTGCTCCGCTGGAATGGAAAATTAAGAAAATTTCTGAGAGGTTTGGTCTAACTCGCAAAGAGGCTTTAGATCTGATAAAACAAACGGAGTTCAAAAGAACTGAATTTATGAAATTGCTTCTCAAATCAAAACCAGAAACTGACTTTTATGATTTAATGATTAATTGCGAGAGTTTCAGCGAGGATGAAATTATTAACCTTTTATTCAATCTTTGCAGGGAGAAAAAACTAATTAGCTGATTTATTCATAAGAATAAAAGATTTTTTATTTTGCTCTTTATTTAAAAAAGGGTAAATATATTATCATTTTTCCTCTGTTATTCTTCATTTTATCTTCCTTTACATTTTTTGAATTACAAGATATTTATTAATTTGTAAACCTTTAATTTTTATTCATTTTCTTTTTATGTAATATGATGTTAGAGTCTAGCAAATTTAAATTTATATCCTTCCTTTCATTGATTATATTCTTGTTTTTGTCAATAAATGTTTTTGCCAAAAAAGCAATGACTTTCGAAGATATTATGAAATTCAAGAATATACAGAACCCTCAAATATCAAATGACGGAAAATGGCTTGTTTATTCTATTAAATACGACAGAGGTGACGGAGAAGTTATAATTCAGGGTGTTGATACTAATTTAAAATACAATGTGCCACGTGGGAATCGCCCCGTAATCTCAAAAAATTCTCATTGGGTTGCGATGACAGTCCTGCCTAAAGAAATTGACGTGGAAAACAAGGAAAAGAATAAAACTTCAAATGGATTAGCTATTGTTAATTTACAAAATGGCAAGATTACAAACTTCGAAGATGTTAAAAGTTTTACTCTTTCGAACGATTCAAAATGGTTGTTCTATAACCAGAACGTTAAGGAAACAAAAAAGGATGAAGACAAAGAAAACAAAGCTGTTCAAAACACTTATAACCTTATAATCAGGCAATTGGATATCGAATCCGAATTAAATATCCCGGATGTGTATAACTATAGTGTTGATAGTTCAGCTCAAGCTCTTGCTTATTCTGTTTATGATACTAAAGGGAATAGAAACGGGCTATATATTATTGACCTGAAAAAGTCTTCCTTACCATTCAAAATAGATGGCGGCTCTAAAGCAATATATTCAAATCTTCAATGGCATGATAGGAACGGAATGCTTGGTTTTATTTCAGGTTTCGAAAAAGATGATGAAGAGGCTCCGGACAGTTGCTCCCTGAATATATGGGATTTGACTCAGCAAAGCTTAATAAGAGCAGTTAGCCCGGAATCCTACCCTGATGAATGGTATCTTCCCTTCGTTAATGAGATTAGCTGGAGCGATGATGCAAAAAGGCTGTTCTTCGGCTTTAAACCTTTGAAGGAAAAAGTAACGAGCGAAAAAGATGAAAAATATAATGATACAAATTTTTACGATGTTAATACAATCATTAAAAAAGCTGAAATTGATATCTGGCACTGGAATGACCCAAGAATCAAAACAAACGAAAAAAATGTCTGGAACAAGGAGAAAGATTTTGTTTATAAATCAGTATATTTTTTAGAAACAAATCGATTCATTCAACTTGCAGATGAAGAATTACCCAATATTATTGTAAATGATAACCCAGACTTTGCTATTGGTTATAATGATAGAAAATATTTAAAGGAAATGACTTGGGATGGAAGTTATTTTGATTTATATGCAGTCAGTCTGAAGGTAGGGACTAGAAAATTATTAGCCACAAGAAACGAAGAATTGGGTTATCTGTCTCCCGCAGGGAAATATATCGTTTTCTATAGGGATAGAAATTGGTTTCTCTATGATTGTAATTTGGATACTACAATTAATCTGACCGTTAGAATAAACAATCCATTTTATGATGAAGACAATGACCTGCCAAAAGAATCCGGTAGTTACGGTATAGCCGGTTGGACAGAAAGAGATGATGCAGTGCTGATTTATGATAAATATGATATATGGAAATTCTATACAGGCAGAGGGTATGGCTATTTGAATCAAACTGCCGCCGAGGGAAGATTTAATAAAATTAGTTTTAGGATAAAAAATCTTGATCCAGACAGAAAATATTATAATGTTACAGAAAATCTATTGGTTTCCGGAACATTCGAAAAATTAAAGAAAACCGGGATTTTTATATTTGACCTTACAACTCTTGGGCTCGATAAGATTTTTGATGATGACAAAAAATATTCAATTATAGCCAAAGCAAAAAATACAGGTGATGTTATTTACTACCGTGAAAGTTACGATGAGTATCCAGATGTCTGGATAGCTGATTCATTGTTCAAAAAATATCGAAGGCTTACAGATATAACCCCTGAAATGAGCGATTACTATTGGGGCAAGACTGAATTAATAAGCTGGAGGAGCTACGATGGAGATACACTTGATGGATTTTTCATCAAACCCGGAAATTTCAATCCTTCCAAAAAATATCCTGTTATAGTATATTTTTATGAAAAGTTTTCATATTTGATGTATGACTTTAATCAGCCAATGATAAATCATAGACCCTGTTTCCCGTTATATACTGCTGAAGATTACATTTTATTTCTTCCTGATGTTAAATATAAGATTGGAAATCCCGGACGGTCCGCCATCAATTGTATATTACCGGGATTAAGAAGATTATTTCAATACGATTTTGTTGATTCGAATTCAGTAGGCATCATTGGCCATTCTTGGAGTGGCTATCAAACATCATATATGATTACACAGACTAATCTTTTCAAAGCTGCTGTTGCCGGGGCTCCTGTTGGAAATATGACTAGTGCTTATAGTGGTATTCGTCATGAATCGGGTCTGGCAAGACAATTTCAATATGAAAAGCAACAAAGCCGAATAGGAGGGAACTTGTGGGATTCCCTCGATAGTTATATAAGAAATTCCCCTGTATTTCAGGCACCCAACGTTCGAACACCTCTTTTAATAATGTTCGGCGACGAAGATCAGGCCGTTCCATGGGAGCAGGGAATTGAACTTTATCTTGCAATGAGGCGATTAAATAAAAATTGCATATTTTTACAATACCACGACGAACCACACTGGCCTAATAAATATCATAACCGTCTTGACTATGCTAAAAGAACTAAAGAATTTTTCGACCATTATTTACTTAAAAAGCCTGCTCCTGACTGGATTATTAATGGAGTAAAATACAAAGGGGAATAAATGGAAAAAATAATTATTCTCGATTTTGGCTCGCAATATACCCAGCTAATTGCCCGAAAAGTTAGGGAGGTAGGTGTTTATGCTGAAATTTATCCATTTAATATCTCAAAAGAATCACTTCAAAATTTAAATCCAAAAGGAATTATTTTATCTGGAGGTCCTTCTTCTGTTTATGCAGAAGGGGCACCAGTTCCGTCGTTTGATGTATTCGAATTGGGATTACCTGTTCTAGGTATTTGCTATGGACTCCAACTACTGGCTTATCAAAAAGGTGGAATCGTTGATAAAGCTGCTCGAAGAGAATTCGGGAGAGCATCACTCGAAATTTTAAATTTCGAAGATATTTTTGCTGGAATTAGTCAAAACACTCAGGTTTGGATGAGTCATGGAGACCATCTGACAAAACCGCCATCAGGCTATGATGTAATTGCAAAATCTCAGAATTCTGAGATATGTGCTGTTCGCTCACCTGATAAAAGAATCTTTGGAGTGCAATTCCATCCCGAAGTTCATCACACAACTGAAGGAAAAAAGGTACTTGAAAATTTCGTAAGAAAAATCTGCGGCTGCAAAAGTGAATGGAATGCTCAATCATTCATATCAACTTCAATAAAAAAAATTGAAAACTTAGTCGGTGATGAAGGTGTTATCCTTGCCTTGAGTGGCGGAGTGGATTCAACAGTTGCGGCAGTTTTACTTCATCGAGCTCTGGGAGATAAACTCCATTGTGTTCATATTGATTCTGGTTTGATGAGAACAAACGAAAGCGAAACCATTGTAAATTTGTTCAAGGACTCATTCAATATACCTATTGAACTTATTAATGGCTCTGGGTTATTCCTTAGCAGGCTGCACGGAATAGAAGACCCTGAAATGAAACGTAAGATTATCGGAACCACTTTTATTGACTTATTTGAAAGTGCCGCAAAGAAATTTAATGATGCCAAATGGCTGGCTCAAGGAACATTATATCCCGATGTTATTGAATCGGTATCTATAAAAGGTCCTTCTGCAACGATAAAATCTCACCACAATGTAGGAGGTTTGCCCGAAAAGATGCACCTGAAAATTCTTGAGCCTTTCAGGGAACTTTTCAAGGACGAAGTCAGAGCCGTTGGTCGAGAATTGGGTGTGCCGGAATGGTTTGTAGGACGTCATCCATTTCCGGGACCGGGTCTGGCAATCAGGATTCTTGGAGCAGTTACCAGCGAAAGATTGGAAGTCCTAAGGAAAGCCGATGATATTTACCTTGAGGAAATAAGAAACGCTGGATTATATGATAAGATTTGGCAGGCATTTGCTGTTTTGCTACCGGTTTCAAGCGTAGGCGTAATGGGCGACGAACGAACTTACGAAAATGTATGTGCCTTGCGAGCAGTAACATCAACCGACGGAATGACAGCAGACTGGTTCGAATTCCCAAACGAAATTCTTGCCAGAATTAGCAATCGAATCATCAACGAAGTGCGTGGAATCAACCGAGTAGTATATGACATAACCAGCAAACCCCCGGGGACAATAGAGTGGGAGTAGAGACATATAACATATCAAGTAATTGAAAAATCAGACTATAACGAATTATAAAAAACTGATAATGGACAAATCGGGGATAAACTGTATAAGACATAATATACATGCGATGTCTGGGACTTTAAAAAGGAACAAAAAGTTAATAGAGAAAAGTATAAATTTTATGTGTGAAAAATGCAGTGAATTTTTGTGGACTATTATGTTGAATAGAAATAATTAAAGTGATATTTTTGTAAAGTATTTTTTTTATAATTATCAATAATGACAAGGACGAAATAATGCAAATAAAAGAGATAAAAAATATGCTAAAATATGTTAATCTGGAAGACTTAAAAAAACTTAGATACAATGTTGGTTGTGACAGTGTAAGCTTAAGAAAAGACGACTTAATTAATAAAATCATAGAAAAAATAAAACTAGTAATTACGAGAGCATATTAGTTAACTTGAACATAGAAGCTCTTAAAAGAATTAATAAGAAATTAGATTTACCATTTTCAAATAGAAATAAATCTCAACTTATCAGTCAAATTTTATTATTTTTTGATACTAAATCTAAAAAAACGAATTTAGAACCCTTAATGAATAAGGATCAGATTATTCCTAGGGAAACTGAAAGAAAAACCACAGAAGAAAATCAAGAAAATTTTCCACTTCAAAAACCATCTAATAATGATAATTCAAATATTTTAAGTTATGAAGATATACAAAATATTATAGAAAACAGTGATTTTTTTTGAAGATCATATAAAAAAAAGTGTTGATGAGACACATTTAAGAGATTTATTAGTTAGAAATTTTAATAAAATAATTGGTACAGCTCAACCAGAATATCGAATTGGAGGTTATTTTGATTTAAGTATTGATATAGATATTTCAGATGGATTATTTGGTTTAGAAATAAAGAAATGGGTTAGTTTAAAATCAAGCTCTACAGAAATTTCAAGAGCAATAGGTCAAGCATATATTTATTCAAAAAAAAGATATACCAAGAATAATTTCATTTTTGTGATTTTAGTGTAGAAGAAGATAGAAACAATCAAAGATTAATTGATTTCGAGAAAATCATCAAAGAGCTTAATGGAAAAGTAATTTTTAAGGCTGTAAAAAAATAAATAGTAGTTTTATTAATATGAATATATTTGAATTTATTTAAAGATTATTATAAAACAGAAAAACGAACAAAATTTGGCGTAATGGTTATTTAACTTGATAGTTTAATTTAACTCTATTTTTTTCAATTATAAATAATTGAATGATTCTATATTTCTATGTTAATCTAATTTTTGAGACTTAAGACGCCAAAAATGATAATCTATTCTTTATTTCCTATAATACAACTTTTATGAACAAAATTTTGTATTGAATAAGTAAATGGTATTAATTAAAAAAACTAATAAAAATTACTATTCAATTTCCTTAAAAATTATTTCTAATTGACTTTTGTCAATTATGAATTAATAATTTGATTACTTAATCGCTTTTAATTGATTGTAATGTTATCCCAGAATAATACTAAATACAAAAAGAGTATATTTTCTCAAAATTAATTATCTTACTATCATTAATTTCTCCGAATGATTTCCTAAGCTAATGAAATACAAGCCTGCGGGAAGATGTGAAATATTAATACGTTGTAGAGATGATAAATTCTTTGCCTCTACGGTCATCACGCATTCGCCGAGGGTGTTATAGATTTTAATTTCTGAATATCGAGTAGTCTGTTTAATTTCAATGTAATCCGAAGCGGGGTTTGGATTGATTTTTATATCGGAGAGATATGACTCTTCCTCCACGCTGACAGGTCTTTTTCCAATTGCAAACCATTTGGGCAATCCGGCATTAATCAGGTATTCAGTTGGATTACCAGCCGGGGATATTTTATCAGGATTTAGTGCAATCTGCATTATGCCGTATGTGGGTTGAGGGGTTGATACCTGAAAAGCAATTTTATTATCTTTAGGTGAATAAACAGGGCTGCTCATCCCAAGTTGGGAGCCATCTGAATAAACAATGTTCTTAACCGTGCCTGAATATAAATCCAATCCGTTGATATAATAGTAGTTTTCGTTTGCATTATATACAAGAAAAACAAGAGAATTCTTGCTTGTTTTTGCAAAATCCGGGGAACCAACATTTATACCTGTGCCCAGAGTAGGCAAAATCCTATAAATAACCCCTGTCGTTGCATCAAGAGCGTTCATATCGAAATATAATTCTTCCTTGTTAGACCAGTCATATTTGTAATTTAAGGCATCATAAACCAGAATTCGATTTGTTACATCCCATGACATCGTATTTGCAAGAAGAGGTTCATTATAGTTGAAATTATCACCTGTTGTAGGAATATAAAGTTCAATCTGGCTGGATTTGGAATTAACCAGATCGAATAAATAAATTATTGGTTCTTCGCTGACTGACGTTGCAGCAAGAAACTGACCATTTGGAGAAATTGCTATTGAACGCCATACAGGTTCGTTATCAACAAACATTTCGCCTGTTCCGTCTGTTTTTATTAATTTCAATCTGTTATTTTCATCAATGAATAATATAGCACTGCCGTTTTCCGGAACGGTAAGAGTTCCGTTGTTATTAGCAAAAACTTTGGTTGATGTAAGTTTTTTTATGTCAGTATTAGGATTTTGAATAACAGGTTTTGCGATGTATAGACCAAAATCCTGAGAAGATACTAAGGCAATCCAGTCAGAACCGTCCACTGGAGGTAGATCTGGTCCTGGATTAGAACCGCTGCCTTGTCCAATGCCAACCTGACTAAATGAATTCATAACGGTATTTACTTCATTTGAATTCTTGCCGAACAGTTCCTCAGAAGCTTTGATGCAAGCAAGTCTCATATCAATAAAGTTAGCTTGTTTGGTAAGGTATTTATTATTTAGAACTCTGTAATATATTTTTTCAAGTTTGTCCTTGCCAATTGAATTTCCAATAAGGTATGTGGCTTTGTTTATAATTCCGCAATTATAATGAACACCACCGTTGTCCTTGTCAAGAGGGAGATCCATAAATTCATTCATATGAGCAGGAAGCCAGACATGATCGCCTTTAGTTCCTCCATTGTGTGGATCGGACATGCTTCTCATACAACCAGCTGGGAAATACTGTGCTTTGACAATATCTTCGCCCATTAGCCAGTCTTCACGGTCAACCATGCAACCACCCCAGTCAGCAAAAGCTTCATTCAGAGCACCAGATTGAAATTTATATTCGAGATCAACGGTAAAAGTAACTACGCCATGGGTGAACTCATGAGCAAGAAAATCAAGAGCAGGGGGCCAACCGTTTGTAATCTGACCACCATCTCCAAGGACTACAAACTGACCATTCCAATAAGCATTGTCAAAGCTTTGACCATTACTTGTTACATGAATAATTGTGAGCATGTTCATACCAGAAGCATCAAGAGAGTTTCTTCCATGTGTATTTCTGTAATAGTCATAAATAAGAGAAGAATTATAATGAGCTGACACCGAGAAAGCATCATTCCACTGGTTATTGCTTGAACTAACAATCACCGGATTTGCATTTTTTGTTAAATCTTGAAAATTATTTGTCATCGTCAGAATAATACCCTTGGGGTCAGCAGGATTATTGTTATACATCGGTTTAGTTGCATTAACCATCAAATAATTACCTTTTTCGAGGAAAACATCAATTGAACGATTGTTTCCAAATGCATCTTTGGCTGTTGCTTTGACAGGACCATCATTCGGAGAAGTATTATATTTTTCGAGTATCTCGCCTGTTTTAGCGTCAATAAAATATCTCCATTTATCTTTTAGGTTATTACGGATTTCAACAACCCAAATAGCTTTTGGATTTTCGTTTAAATTTTCGTTCCAGATATATTTTTCAGCGATAGGACCGTTGTATTTTAATAAGTTGTTTTCAAAATCAGAAAATTCTGTGATAGTCGAAAAACTCATTAAATCATTGATTGATTTTGATATAGCAAGTTCTTTAGTTAATATGAAAGAGTTTTTGTTAAAATTCATTATAGTTGGAACATTTTTTCCATTAATAAGATAAAGTTCATTATCCTTATCAAAATGAAGAATTAGCTCTTTACCCCAGATTGGAATATTATGATAAATCTGCTGTAATCTGATATGCTTATTATTTTCATCATCTATTGTAGTGCTTTCTATTTGAAATTCTTTGGTGGGGTCTTCAATTTTGAATAGTTCACGGTTTTCTTTCAGATAGCTAAAAATTGTTTGTGTTGTTAGAAATTTCATCTCATTTTTCTGGATTGATGGCTTTTTTACAGCAATGAAAACTGGCAAACCAGTCTCGTTAGAATAATTTATTGAAGAAAATTGCAAAGAGGGGTTTTTCTGAAACAAATCCTCTGGCTTTAAATCTTTAGATTTAAAGTTTAAAGGTTCATTGGCATAGTTAAAAGTTTTCGAATTATTTTGATAGAATTGATAATAAATATCAGAAAGTTTCTGAGCCACACTTTTTAAATGGTCACTTGTTGGTTTCTTGGTAGCATCAATGTTTAACATGCTTCTTGATTTCTTTAAGTAGTCAAATGCCTGAGAGGAAAGTTTGAAGGTGACAAAAAGTTGTAAAAAAAGTGCTAAAGCGGCAAAAAGGAAAAATTTTTTCATGATAAACCCCATATTTAATTGTTATTATTTATAATTGACATAATTTTTTCATAGATTTCATTTAGATTTTTGGAACTATCAGAATCTGAAGATGAACCCCAGGCAATGTAATTTTCTTTTGTGGATGTCTTAATTTGGAAAAAACGGTAGAAATTATCAAGTTTCTCGAAATTTAAATCAATTAGTTTTGATTTTATGATAATATCTTCAATTAGCACGGCTGTATCTGCGTGAAGTGTTTTTAGTTCAGTCAAGTTATCTTTTAATTTTCGTCCGTTCCACTTATATAATTTACCTAAAGAATCAATTGTGAAGCCAGAAAATAAACCCGTTGCTCCGCCGCCACTACCAATGCTCAATTCTGAAAATGAAAGATTTTTTGACTTTTGAGTTGTTGAGCAGGATGTCATAACTAAGACAAATAGAAAATTGAGAAAAGCAAAAAGCATAGTATTTCTCATATTGAGACTGAATAAATTGTAGTATAAATTAAATTAAAATTTTTTACATCTTAAATTACTACTTTTTTTAAATTCAAAAAAATGTTAATAAAAATTTAGTATTAAATTCTTTGTTGGAAATAAAAAATAATCATAATTAAAAAAAGTCATTTTTCTAGTAAATTTTGTATAATTTTTAGAGGATTAATATTGCTCAAAATTAAAGCACCCAAAACATCAAGAGGCTTGGCAGTCCTTTGTGCCAGAACTGCCGACGAAAAAATTTCAAAAGATATAGTAATAATGAACCTAAAGAATATTGATAACCCTCCCGCTGATTATTTTATCATCACGACTTGTGATAGTGAAGCTCAGATTAGAGCCATTGTTGATAGTTTAATACAAAAATGCAAGGAACTTGGATTGCAAAAACCCAGAATAGAAGGCTATGAGGTTTGTCAATGGGTTTTGATTGATTTTTTTGATGTTGTAATGCATCTAATGTTACCAAATGTAAGACAGTTTTATAATTTGGAAAGATTATGGGGAGATGCTCAGTTTTTAAGGTTAAATGATGAGGGAAAAGCCAGAGTAATCAAAAATTTGGATTTGAAATGGAATTAAAAGATTATACCAGAAAGTTAATTGATAAAGCTTTAATCAGTGCTAATATAAGTTTTTCTGATTACTTGATTGAAGAACCTAAAAATCCTGATTTTGGGGATTTATCAAGCAATGTCGCAATGGCATTGGCAAAAACATTAAAAAAATCGCCAAGAGTCATTGCAGAAGAACTTATTGAAGCTTTTCAGTTGGATAATAAAATTATCGAAGAAGTCAATATAGCTGGTCAGGGTTTTATAAATTTTAAATTTTCCAAAAAAATATATCCTGAACTTCTTAAAGATATTCTGGAAGATAAAGAATCTTATGGTAAGAATAATTCAGGCAATGGAAAAAGAGTTAATGTTGAATATGTTAGTGTCAATCCAACTGGATTGCTGCATCTGGGACATGGCAGGAATGCCTGTATAGGAGATACAATCGCCAATCTTTATAAATGGAACGGATGGGATGTAACACGGGAATACTACTTCAACAATGCCGGTAATCAGATGAAGAATCTTGCCTTGTCAATTTATGCAAGATATAAGCAGCTGTTGGGAGATCATGATTTTCCATTTCCTGAAGATGGTTACCACGGTGAATATATTAAAACCATAGCAGCTGAATTATACGAAAAATATGGAGATGCATATAAAAATGGAACTGATGAGGACTTGAATTTTATCAGAAAATTTGGCGAAAACTGGTGCTTTGATAAAATTAAAGCCACATTATCCAGATTAAACATACAGCAGGATGTTTTTTTCAATGAAGATTCTCTATATCATGATGGTAAAATTGAAAAATTGATTCAGGATCTAAAAAAGCTGAATTTAGTTTACGAAAAAGATGGAGCTTTATGGCTGGCACTCTCAAAAATGGGGCTAAATGACGACAGAGTAATTGTTAAATCATCAGGTGAGCCAACTTACCGACTACCTGATATTGCTTACCATAGAGATAAATTTGAGCGAGGATTCGATCTACTTATTGATATTTTCGGGGCTGATCATATAGCGACTATTCCTGATGTTCTTGCCGCTGTTAAATATTTGGGATTTGACACATCCAAAGTTCGTGTCCTTATTCATCAATTCGTTACTTTAACCGAAAATGGTGAACAGGTCAAAATGTCCAAACGAACTGGCAAAAGCTATACTCTCGATGATTTGCTTGATGAAGTGGGGGAAGATGTTGTTAGATTTTTCCTTATTATGAGGGGAATTTCAACTCATTTAGAGTTTGATTTAGGTTTAGCAAGAGAACAAAGCGAAAAAAATCCCGTTTTTTATTTACAGTATGCCCATGCACGTATTTGCTCTGTGCTTGATTTAGCAAAAGAAAGAGGTGCTGATTTCGATAAGAAACCAGACCTGAGCCTTCTCGAAAATAATTACGAAATCGAATTAATCAAGAAAATATTGAAATTTAAAGAAATAGTTCAAATTGCTTGTGATAAATGTGAGCCGCAAATACTTGCTGATTACCTTAGAGAGTTAGCAAATGCTTTCCATATTTTTTATCACGAATGCAGAATTCTTGGCGTTGATGAGAGCCTTCAAACGGCAAGGCTTAACCTTTCTTTGGCAACCAAAATAACTTTAAAAAATGGATTATCAATTCTGGGAATAAATGCACCGGAAAGAATGTAAAATTATCAAAACAGGAGAAAAAAATTGAACGAACCAGTTATTGCTCAAAAAGGACCCTATGAAATGGTTCTTGAGCCGGGTATCAAATCATGGTGTACATGTGGTGAATCAAAGACACAGCCATTTTGCGATGCTTCACATCGTGAAAAAGGTATCTTCAGGTCTCTCAAATTCGAAGTTAAAGAAAAAGATACCTATTGGTTGTGTGGATGTAAAAGAACATCTACTCCACCTTTTTGCGACGGAACTCATAATAAAATCTAAATATTGGATAAATTTTATTACCAATATTTTAGTAATTTATCAATTTACTTTTATACAGAACTTATTTCACTCATATTCAGTGAAAGTTCTAAAAAATATATAAAGTAATATTGATGAAATCTATTATTTCCATCATATTGATTTTTGGAATTTTAAACAATTCCACTGGTAATATCATAATTTTTTCTATCTATCAGTCCTCTGTAAGGAATGAAATAAGGAATTATATTAATACGGATGAAAGTAACAAAAAGATTGAGATTTTGAAATTTTCAAAAGCCGATCTAAAGAAAAGACTTATAACATTTATCAAAAATGATGAATTTATTTTTAATAATCAACTTTATGATATTAAAAATTCCAAAGCTCTTGGAGACTCGATTTTTTATTATTGTATCAATGATACCAAAGAAAAAGAATTGATAAATAAATTTTCAAATTATTATGAGAAAAATACTGAGAATAAATCTAAATCAAACTTTGCTAAAATTTTTAGCCTTAAATTACTTGAGTATTTTGAAATTAATTATAATTCTGCCCTTTTTATTAAGGATTTATTCGTTTTTATAGATAATTATATAAATTTATATCACTCCTTGATTTATCAACCGATTACACCACCACCAAAATGTGTTTGAACCAAAAGAAAGTTTTATTTGGAAATTATTCCGAGACAGTCTTTTATAATTTAGACAATGTAGGTTAATATTTTTTCTTAACAAATCAGATAAAGGGTGATTTATCTGAGAAATACTAATTAACTGTTTTTTAAATCTTATCATAAGATTGTCTGGTAACTTAATTTACATTATTGTTATGTAAGATGAGATTAATAATGATAGTTATTAGTATCCATTCAAAATTTAGTTTATTAAAAGGAATTTGGAGAAAAAATGAAAAACATAATATTAGTATTTATGATTTTATTTGTAAATATTTTTTCTGTTTTCTCACAGCAGGAGAGAAAAGATTCATTGAAATCATACAGATTAGGTGAAATTGAAATTTATGAATCAAAATCGCAGATTTCGAAAATTAGTAAAGCATCAGTTGTTGATGTTCCTTATTATATAATTCAATCAACTGATGTCCTTTCAGCATCTGAACTGCAGATGTATTTGCCTACAGGCGTAATAAGGACAAATTCAAGAGGAGAATCCATGCTTTTTCTGCGGGGAGCAGGGGAAAGGCAGTTAGGTCTCTTTTTCGACGGGATGGCAATGAATATCCCATGGGATAACAGGTTAGACCTTACTTTTGTGCCTGTTGATATAATCGGTAATATCAGATTGAACCTATCGTCAAGCTCAATGTTCTATGGTTCAAATGTATTGGGGGGGGCTGTTAATCTTTCCACGATTGAGAGGACTGAAGAGGGTTTTGGACTAAGCCTTAAACTTCAGGGAGGGGATGGCAACAGTCAGAATTATTCTATACTTCATGACGGCAAAATAGGGGAGTTTAATTATCTAGCAAATATTTCTTATGTGAAAACTGATGGCTTTTTGATGTCCCAGAAAGCACCAGACAGTCTTGGCAATCAGAATCCAAACTCTGCTCTCAGAACCAATAGTGATCAAGAAAGATTCAACGCATATATCCGAGGTGAATACCATTTCAGCGAAAATACAATTTCAGGACTGTCAATTTCATATACCAATCAGAATAAAGGAACACCTCCAGAAACATTTGCAGGAAGCGACGCAAGATTCTGGATTTATCCAGAAAGAAACCGAATGTCTATAACCTTCAACTATATGCATTCATTTTCTGATTATATTTCCGTCAAAGCTACTTTCTGGCATGATTTATTCTCTCAGGAAATAAACGGATACACCGGGATTGATTATAAAGTAATTAAAGAGACCCAGAAGGATGATGATGTAACAAGCGGAACTCGTCTTTCATTGAATTATAGCATTACTAAGAATCACTCTCTTTCTCTGGTATTTAATGGTTTTATGACAAAACACAAACAGACAGTCAACAAAGAACCTGAAACTGAATTTTCTCAGAATACAATCAGTGCAGGGTTGGAGTATTGGACTTTCCTGGATATGCTTGAAATAAAAGCAGGCATAGGTTTAGATTATAATTCAACCCCCAAAACAGGTTTGTTCAAAGAAGCTGAAGGAACCTCCCAAAGTGATTTTGCAGCATTTTTTAACTTGAAATATTTAATTTCTGATAATTTTGCTGTTTTTGCTGGCACAGGTAGAAGAACCAGATTTCCCTCAATGAGGGAGCAATATGATGGTGCTTTGAATGCATTCAAAACAAATCCAGATCTTAAAGCAGAAAGCGGAATTCTTAATGAATTCGGCTTGATCTATACTCGTGAAAAAATTGACTTTAAGGCAACTACTTTCCTTAATATTTACGAAGGTCTAATCGAGAGAATCAGGTTGTCAAAAGAGCAAGACTCCTTAATGAGGCGTATGAGGGTTAATTATTCAGATGCTACAATTAAGGGTATTGATATAACTCTTAGCTACAGACCGATTGTAAAAATTTTGATAGAAGGGTATTTAACTTTTTTGTCTTGTAATGCTGAACAGAATGGGACGAAAATTGAACAACTGATACAGAAACCTGACTGGTTGGCTGGATTCAATATTAATTATTTCTTTTCAATTGGCCTGAAACCTCAATTGGAAATTGAATATACTGGTAAACAATATGACACAGACCCTGAAGATAATACTAAATTTTTAAGTATTGAACCTTCCTTAATTTTTAATTTAAGATTATCTTATTCGTTTAATGTAAAAGATATTGTAAACTCAGAGATTTTTATCAGGATAAATAATATTACCGATGAGTATAAATTGATGCAGTTAGGATTACCTGCTCCGGGGCGTACTTTTTATGCTGGTTTATCTTTGAGGTTATAATTTCATATTTGGTTTTATCAAAATCTGAGAATTAGATAAATAATAATGCCCGAAGGATTAATAAAACTTCGGGCAGTTCTTAAAAAAAATTGTTATAATAAATATTATGAGTAATATTGAATTCTGGGATAATCGTTATCAATCAGAAAACTACGCTTATGGTCTCGAGCCAAATCTTTATTTTAGAGAATGGATAGATAAACTAAGCCCCGGTAAAATTCTTTTACCTGCTGAAGGAGAAGGTAGAAATGCAGTTTACGCTGCAAAGAAAGGCTGGGAAGTTTATGCATTCGATACAAGTTCTCAGGCAAAAAAGAAAGCAATTGATTTAGCTAAGTTGAACAATGTCAACATTCATTATGAATGTAAAGAGTTCGAAGATTTATACCTCGAAAAAGATTCTTTTGATGCTATTGGATTAATATTTGCCCATTTTGCAGGAAGCAAACGAAATGAATTTCATAGAGAGTTAATTAAATATCTCAAAGCTGGTGGGTATATTATTTTGGAGGGTTTCAGTAAAAATCAATTAGAATATCAAAAAAAATTCAATTCAGGCGGTCCAACGAACATAAAATTGCTATTTTCCTCAGAGGAAATTGAGGATGATTTTAGATCTTTACATAAAATTTATCTTGCTACAGCTGAAATTATGTTGAATGAGGGCTTATATCATAATGGTTTGGCTTCGGTTGTTAGATATGTTGGCAGGAAATGATTAAAGTCGTTTTATAAAGATCTTGGTTCTTTATTTTCTTCCTGAGATTTATCAATTTCGAATGTGAAACTCAGTTCATCTGGATTGGTTTTCAATTCGTTTGCAATATCATCTAATTCTTTTAGTTCCGGCAGATCTTTTAGTGAGTTTAAACCAAAAAATTTGAGAAAATCAGGAGTAGTTCCGAAGAGAAGAGGTCTGCCAATAGTGTCTTTCCTGCCGACAATATCAACAAATTTTTTTTCAATAAGTGAATTTATAACATCACCACAACTTACGCCTCTTATTTGTTCAATTTCGGCTTTGGTAATTGGTTGCTTATAAGCAATAATGGCAAGGGTTTCAAGAGATGCCTGAGTCAGTTTTCTTTTTGTTTTATATTTAATTAATTGCTGAATTAATTCACCATATTCAGTCCGTGTAGCAAACTGATAGCCTCCGGATATGTTAATAATATGGTAAGGTCTTGAGCTGATAAATAAATCTTTGTTTATCTCATTTATAATGTTCAGGAAATTTTCAGGTTTGAAATTATGCTCTGAATTGATGACTTCATCTGTTTTTTGAGACAAATCAAAAATGTCAATATTTAAATTATCATTTTTTTTATCATAATCATTTTTAATAAGAATTTTATATAATGTGTTTAAAGAAACAGGCTCTTCTGAGGCAAAAATAATTGCTTCAACAGCAGACTTCTGATCTTCTTTGGAAAGCTTTAGAAAAACGGGTATGTTATTATCAGGCATTTTCTGCTATTTTGATGTAATTCTTATTAGTAATTATGATATCCTCGAATGTGCTTGACTGTAGGGCAATGATAAAACCAGATTTAATGAGTTCAAGCAATGCAAGAAAAGTAACCACTATAACATTTCTGGGTTCTTTTTTGATTATTCTTGTAAAGCTGAATTTCTTCTGCCGTAAGAGAATAGCTTTTATCATTTCAATTTTTTCTTCGACGGTGATATTTATCAATGGTATAATATGACTGTTAACCTGATATTTCTTTCGTTCTAAAATTTTTCCGAAGGCACTCATCAAATCGAACACAGATGCATTTTTATATTGGACTCCGTTTAAATTTATAGCTGTTTGATGGTCAACTTCATAGAGCTGTCTGAAATAGGTAAAACGCTGAGATTTTTCAAGATTTGAAAGTTCTCTTGCAGCTTCCTTAAATTGCTTATATTCAAGAAGTTTTTGGACAAGGGGCATTCTTGGGTCTTCCGATTCATCTGCCGAAGAATCAGAATCATTGGGCAAAAGCATCTGAATTTTAATTTGCATAAGGGATGCGGCAGTTACAATAAATTCTCCCGCAATTTCTAAGTCTAATATTTTCATCAATCTGATATATTTCAGGAACTCATCAGTAATTCTTGCTATGGGGATATCGTAGATATTTATTTCATCTCTTTTAATGAAATAAAGAAGTAAATCAAAAGGTCCTTCGAAATTATCTAACTTTATCCTATACATTGAAATTCAATAAGAAACAATTAGAAACATAATAAAATCGAATGAGGTATTATCCACAATTTATAAACTAAATGATATCCGAATAAATTCTTGGAACTCTTGCACTCACTGAAGTAAGTATTTCATAGGTAATAGTCCCGGAAATATCCGCCAACTTATCCGCTCCGATATGAAGACCATTTTCAGAACCGATTAAAATTACATCATCACCAATGTTTATATCATCAAATCCGATATCAACCATTGATTCATCCATACATATCGTTCCCACTAAATTATAGAATTTTCCTTTTATAAGGCACTTTGATAAATTTGTTAAATGTCTTGGGTAGCCATCTCCATAGCCAATAGGTATAGTTGCTATCCTTGTTTGTTTGTCAGAAATAAATGTTCTGTTGTAGCCAACTGAATCGCCTTTTTGGATAGTTCTTATCGAAATTACTTTTGTAGATAGGTCTAAAACAGGTTTCAATTCACCGGAAACATTATTCATATTTGAATAAGAATATCCGTATAATGACAAACCCGGTCGAACCATATTAAAATGAGCTTCCGGAAATTCGAAAATCCCGGCTGAGTTTGCCATGTGGATTAGTTTAAATTTATATCCATTTGAGTTTAGATTTTCTAAACAAGACTTGAAAAGTTTAAGCTGGTTTTTTGAAAAATCAACGTCTGAGTCAGAAGAAGAAAAATGTGAACAAATTCCTATCATTTCAAGATTAGGTAACTCATTAAATTTTTTCATAAAACTGACAGCTTCATCAGGGAAAATACCGTCACGACTCATACCAGTATCAATATAAAGATGTGTTTTAATTATTTTGTTTTGATTTTTTGCTATTTCCGAGAGTTTTTTACAAAAATCAATTGTAGAGACAGCAACATCAAGATTATAATTAACAATGTTTTCTGCATCTCCGTTAGCGTCTGGGACGAGCACTAAAACAGATGAATTTATTCCAGATTCCCTAATGATAGCACCTTCGTCAGTGAAAGCAACGCCTAAATAATCAATACCAATTTTGTTCAAATATTTAGATGTTTCAACGATACCGTGACCATAGGCATTAGCTTTGACCACAGCCATTATTTTAGAATATTGAACTGTTTTTTTGATATATAAGACATTGTCTCTGAGATTACCCAGATTAATTTTAGCAATAGTACTTCTCAAATTATCCCCCCGAAATTAGTCTGTCCAAAATAACAGACAAACATTTACAAAAATATAAAATTTAGCATAAAACATAACAAAAAAAATTAAATAATTATAAGACGTTTGAAGTAAAAAATGAATAATGACAGAAAATTAAGTGTTTGAAAATAAATAAATTCATATTTTTGATTTTTTGTTTGTTGTCAATTGGAGAAAGTATGAAAGAATTTGCAAATATGACTTATCTTGATTTTTCTGATTCAAAAATATTGAAAAAGCAACAAGAGGCAATCAGAAAAGTCAGAGAAAATTTTAACAAAGAATATCCTAATTATATTGGTGGAAAAGAGGTATTTACCGAAAAAAAGACAATAAGCATCAATCCAGCCAACCTTGATGAAATAATTGGTAAGTTTCAAAAGGGTGGTAAAGATGATGCTGAACAAGCAATTCAATCAGCTTTGAAAGCCTTTGAAAGCTGGAAAAATGTTCCTGCTAAGGAAAGAGCAAATTATCTCTTCAAAGCGGCTGAGGAAATGAGAAAAAGGAGGTATGAAATCAATGCATGGATGATATCAGAAGTTGGTAAAAACTATTTAGAGGCAGATGCAGATACTTGTGAAGCCATAGATTTTCTGGAATTTTATGGAAGAGAAGCTATCCGATATTCTAAAAAACAGCCTCTCACTCCATACAAAGGAGAAAAAAATGAATATTTTTATATCCCTCTTGGTGTTGGATTAATTGTACCACCATGGAATTTTCCTCTGGCTATTCTGGTTGGAATGTCATCTGCTGCAATTGTTACTGGTAATACTATAGTACTAAAACCATCTTCGGAATCACCAATGATGGGTTGGATCTTTACTGATATAATGAGGAAAGTTGGTTTGCCGGATGGTGTATTGAATTATTTTGTAGCAAGTGGCGCAGAAGCAGGGGATTACCTCGTTACACATCCTAAGACAAGATTTATAGCCTTTACTGGTTCTATGGAAGTAGGACTAAGGGTTAATGAGCTTGCTGCAAAGAAGTCCGAAGGGCAAATCTGGATTAAAAGAGTTATAGCTGAAATGGGCGGAAAAGATTCTATAATCGTTGATTCTGAAGCAGATATTGATGATGCTGTTAAGGGCGTTGTGGTTTCGGCATTTGGTTTTCAGGGGCAGAAATGTTCAGCTTGCTCCAGAGCAATTGTTGATAAATCTGTATATGATGAATTCGTAAAGAAACTAAAAGATGCTGTGAGCAACCTAAAAATTGGAGATCCCAAAGATAATTTCATTGCTGGACCGGTTGTTAGCCAAAAAGCCGAACAATCAATTTTAAGCTATATCGAAATTGGAAAAAAAGAGGGTAAACTTCTTATCGGCGGGAACAAGGTTGCTGGTCTCAATGGTAATTTTATAGAACCAACTGTATTTATAGATATTGAACCAGATGCAAGAATTTCTCAGGAAGAGATATTCGGTCCGGTTCTTGCCGTTATAAAAGCTAATGATTATGATGATGCTCTAAATATTGCAAATAATACAATTTATGGTTTAACAGGTTCGGTTTATTCCAAAAACAGGGATAAATTAAAAAGAGCCAAAAAAGAATTTCATGTTGGAAATCTATATCTCAACAGAAAGTGCACAGGAGCCTTAGTTGATGTTCATCCTTTTGGTGGTTTTAATATGAGCGGTACAGATTCTAAAGCGGGTAGTAGAGATTATCTTCTGCTATTTTTGCAAGGAAAATCAGTAAGTGAAAAAATCACTAAATAAATTGTTATATTAATAATACTAAAGTGAAGGGATTTTTTGTAAATCTCTTCACTTATTTCTTTTAAGCGATGAGTACCAATCTGGAAAATACTGCTGATATAGAAAAGAAAAGAGCTGCTATACTGTCTGTAATTGCTGCTGTTTTCCTGACTTTGATAAAATTTATCGTTGGATTTTCAACAGGAAGTTTAGGTATTCTATCTGAGGCATTGCACTCAACCTTGGATTTTATTGCCGCTATGATTACTTTTCTTGCAGTTAGAATTTCTTCAAAACCGGCAGATACAACCCATAATTATGGACATGGCAAAGTTGAAAACTTGTCAGCTTTACTTCAGACAGTATTGCTATTAATCACTTGTGCATGGATTATTTATGAAGGCTTAAACAGAATTATCACTGGTCACACAGATATTGAAGTTAATTTCTGGAGCTTTGCAGTTGTAATTGTATCAATTTTTGTTGACTATACAAGAGCTTCTCATCTAAAAAAAATAGCCCGAAAATATAACAGTCAGGCACTCGAAGCCGATGCACTCCATTTTTCAACGGACATATTCAGCTCGCTTGTTGTTCTTGTTGGTCTTCTAGGTGCTTTGCTCAATTTCCATTCAGCAGATTCTATAGCTGCTCTTATAGTTGCTTTAATAGTCCTATGGATTTCTTTTAGACTCGGGCAGAAATCTATTGACGCATTGCTGGACAAATCTCCATCAGATATTGAGCTTAAAGTAAGGGGTATTGTTGAAAGCATTTCAGAGGTTACATTTTTCCATGATATTAAGGTTCGAACTTCAGGCCCTTACATTTTTATTGAATTAAATATTCATGTGGATCCAAAATTGACTATTTACGAGGCTCATGAGGTGTCCGAACTTGTTGAGTCAAAAATTAAAGAACAAATCGAAAGATGTGAAGTTCATACTCATATAGAACCCGCCGAAAGTATGCTTAATTAATTTTTTGACGAGAATTATTAAATTTCAGAAACTTTTCTACTTTGGAAATTATTTCAACTGTTAAACTATCGCAAAGTTTATACCCATTCTTTGTTAAATATATTTTATCTTTACTTTCATTAATTAGGTTTTCTTCTTTGAATAATAATAACTCTTCCTTTAGAACTTTTCTTAAATTCAGATTATATTGAGATAATAATTTAGTTAAGTCAACTCCATCGGATCGCAAACCAAGAAAAATTGTATCAATTATTTTTAAATTATCATTCTGAAATTCCTCATAATCAAGAGGTAATTTGTTTGATTCAAGCATATTAACATAGGTTTTTAGATTTCTTTTATTTTTATATCTTATGTTATTATAAAAGCCATGTGCCGAAGGACCGAATGCAAGATATTCTTCATTGTGCCAGTATTTTAGGTTATGTTTACAAAATTTACCGTTTTTAGCGAAGTTAGAAACTTCATATTGCTCAAATCCGCTATCTGTAAGAAAATCAATAACTGTTTCATAGAACTCTGAATCAGTATTTTCATCTACTGGGTTGATTTTCCCTTTTTTCATGTCATTGTATAACGGCGTCCCCTTTTCAAAAATAAGACTATATGCAGATATATGGTCAGGTTGAAGTTCAACTGCTTTGGATAGAGAATAAATTAAATTTTCCCTGCTTTGTCGGGGTATCGAAAAGATTAAATCAAGGCTTATATTTTCGAATCCAAATTCTCTTGCCATCTTGAATGAATTAATAACATCCCCTGCTGTATGTATCCTTTGCAAGAATTTTAATTCATCGGAAATAAAGGATTGAACACCAATACTTAGTCTATTTATACCTATTTCTTTATATACTTTGAGTTTTTCCGGGGATAAAGTCCCAGGATTACATTCAATTGTTATTTCGGCGGCAGGGGATATTTTGAAAATGTCAAATAAATATTGAAACAGCGATGTGATTTGATTTTCGGAAAGCAGAGATGGGGTGCCTCCACCCAAGAAAATTGAATCAACTTCAATTTTATTAATACTGTTCTTAGTTCTTATTTTTATTTCATTTCGAATAGCAGATAAAAATGGATTAACAAGATTATCATCAATTGCGATATTTTTTTCACTTTTAACCTCAGAATATTTCGAACCAGAAGCAGTTTCAATTGAATAAAAATCGCAATAAAAACACTTCTTTACACAGAACGGTATATGTAAATAGATACCTAACATTGCTAATGAATGAATTTAGCAATTCTATCCCATCTGACTGAGCTAATTTTTTTCCCGATTTGACTGAGCGGTAAGTTAGTATCCCATGACCAGTAAACCATAATAGGAGTTCCTACAACATTCTCATAAGGGATAAAACCCCAATAGCGGCTGTCTGAACTATGATCACGATTGTCACCCATACCAAAACAATAATCTCTTTCAACTGTATAACTTTTGGCAGTTTTGTTGTCAATAAGAATGCTAACGCCATCGAAAGTAATATCATGACCTTCTTTTTTGATGAAATACTCCCATTCACGCCAGTTCTTTTGATTTAATTCAATCACATCCCCTTTTTTAGGAATTCTAATCGGACCATAATTATCTCTTGTGTAACCTTTGCCGGGCGGAAAAGTTTCCCATTTATTATATGGGGATATTGGTTCAGAATAATCAATTTGTCCGTGTTCGGGCAATGGAAATTCTTTTCCATTTACATAAACCTTTTTGTCAATTATTTGAAGAGTATCTCCAGCTGTTGCAATGCATCTTTTCAGGTAATATTGAAACTCCTTGGATTTGATTTCATCTCGGTCACCCGGATAAATGAAAACGATTACATCGCCGACTTCTGGTTTTTTTATGCCGGGGAATTTATAAAATGGAAGGGGTAAATTAATAAAAGGAACAACCTGAGGGGTTGATGGTCCGTATATGAATTTATTAACAAAAAGAAAATCACCAGTCATAACAGTATTTTCCATTGAACCTGTTGGAACAACAAATGAAGCAATCAGCAAGCCATTGATAATCATAACGATTATGATTGCTCCAACAAGGGTTTTTGTCCATGACCAGATAGTCTCCCCAAAAGTCTGAGGCTTCTGTTTTTTTATTTTTTGTTTTATTCTATAGTTACGATACCAGATCCATGCTTTAGTGAAAAAATTGGCATTTTCAGGAACTTTGATAAGTTCGTAAGTTTTTTGCTCTTTTCTTTTTTTTCCAAAAATATTCATTTTTACCTTAAAAAAATTAATCTTCAATACTTAATACAGCAAGAAATGCTTCCTGTGGTATCTCCACACGACCTACCTGCTTCATTCTTTTCTTTCCTTCTTTTTGTTTTTCGAGCAGTTTTCGCTTTCGGGTAATATCACCACCATAGCATTTTGATAGAACATTTTTTCTCATAGCCTGAACATTTGCTCGGGAAATCACTCTTGAACCAATAGCTGCTTGAATTGTAACCTCAAACATTTGTCTCGGTATTAACTCTTTGAGTTTTGAACATAATTTTTGTCCCCAGTAAAAGGATTTAGCCCTATGGACTATGGTCGAGAGTGCATCAACAGGTTCTCCGTTAAGAAGTATATCAAGTTTTACCAAATCTTCTGTTCTGTATTCTAAGAATTCGTAATCAAGCGAGGCATAACCTCGGGTAACAGATTTTAGTTTATCATAAAAATCAAAAATTACTTCCGCTAATGGCAGTTCAAAGTGTAAATCAACCCTATCAGCAGAAAGATAAGTAGTATTTTTGATAGATCCACGTCTGTCAAGACATAGTTTCATTATAGCTCCTACATATTCATTAGGTGTTATAATTTGAGCTTTGATAAAAGGTTCCTGAATTTCGCTGACCTGAACAATTGGTGGTAACTGTGCTGGATTTTCTATGAAAAATTCCTCGCCGTTAGTTTTAATTACTTTGTATCTAACATTGGGAACAGTTGTAACGATGTTCTGATTGAATTCTCTTTCCAATCTTTCCTGCACAATCTCCATATGAAGCAATCCAAGAAAACCGCAGCGGAATCCAAATCCAAGAGCTGAAGATGTTTCCGGCTCATACGTAATGGCAGCATCATTAAGAACAAGTTTAGCCAAGGAGTCTCTGAGGGATTCGAAGTCGTCTGCACTTGCTGGATAAATACCACTGAAAACCATAGGTTTGACAACCTTGAAACCTGCAATTGGGCTGTCGCAAGGATTATGAAAATGAGTTATTGTATCACCAACTTTTGTATCTTTTAAATTACGAATACCGGCTATAAGGTAACCCACATTTCCTGCGGATAATTCGCCTGTTCTAAACCTTTTCATATATAAAACACCCACTTCTTCAACTTCGTAGGTCTGCTCAGTTGCCATAAGGAGTATTTTATCTTTTTCCCTAACCGTCCCATCAAAAATTCTTACATTAACTATAACACCCCTGTATGAATCAAAGATAGAATCATAAATTAAAGCTCTTAGTGGAGCATTTGGATCACCTTTTGGTGGAGGAATTCTTTTTACAATTGCTTCAAGGATCTGCTCGATACCAATTCCTTGCTTTGCAGATGTATAGATGATTTCTTCCCTTTTACAACCAATAAGATCTATTAATTGCTGGGTAACATTTTCTATAGTGGTTTCAGCACTTGGCAGATCAATTTTATTGATGACTGGTATAATTTCGATATTAGAGTCAATAGCTAAATAAAGGTTACTTATTGTTTGAGCTTCAACTCCCTGTGTGGCATCAACAACTAATAATGCACCTTCACAAGCAGCGAGAGAGCGGGAGACTTCGTAAGTAAAATCAACGTGTCCGGGAGTATCTATCAAGTTTAAGACATAATTGTTCCCATCTTTCGCAGAGTATTCCATTTGGATTGCATGCAATTTAATTGTAATACCACGCTCCTGCTCAAGAGGGTTATCATCAAGAATCTGATTAGTTATCATTTCTCTTTTCGAAACTCTTCCCGTCATTTCGAGAAGCCTATCGGCGAGAGTTGATTTACCATGATCTATGTGTGCAATTATGCAGAAATTACGGTAATTTTCCATCTAAAAAAAAGAAATCTCCAATTGTGTTAAAGTAAATTATTAAAGACCGTTAAATATATCATTTTAGTATTAAATTTAAACTTCCATGGGTCTTAGTATTGTTATACCTATTGAATTTGATGATTCAGATAGATATTCACTAATAGTTTTATCAATTATGACTTTTTTTTGTTTTGAAGAAGCATGAATCAGTCTCGCTTTTTTAGTTTTCTTTGTTTCTTCTATATATGCTAAGCCTACATGGGAATAGTCCAATCCTTTTTTATTTGTGGCTATGCAAATAATATCTGCATTGCGAATGAAAGGTTCAATTTCCTTGATTTTATGTTTTGGGATGTAATAGTAATTACGGGAATTAATTTCATTTTCAATACTTTTGATTTTATCAATATATGGTTTATTGCCTTCCAGTGCATGATATAAATCAGGATTTGAAGACATAAAACTCACATTGACTGGCAATTTAATCCCTCCAAGTTCTTTCGTTAAGTCTTCAACAACATTTTTTTTGATATTATCAAAAGCCCAGTCAGCAGTATAGTGAAGTCTTGATGGATAGCCATCAAGAATGCCGTTTCGATATCTCGTATAAATCAATTCATCAACAAAATCTTCAATGTTGTGAAGTCCTTTTGTATATATTCTCGATAAACATAATGTTGATTCAACCAAAGTAAAACAATCAAAACCAGTTAAATCAAATCGGCAGATTTCTTCGCCCTGACCTTCCAAGGTTCCTGATTTGTAAGGGTATCCAATAAATTCTTTTGAAAAGTCAATTATTAATCTGTTTATTGATGAATAATTCTTATCAGGGTTATTAATATATTTATCAACCAGATTATTGAATATTTCAATAGATTCTTTATTTGTTTCGAACTTTTTATTCTCTGAAGGATTAGAGTATCTAAATCCATAGAAAAATGGAATCGAAAAAAATACAATATTCAATAATTCTCGTCTATTCATTTCAAATAATAAAAAATAAAAAAACCTTTCAGAAAGACCGAAAGGTTTTATATTTTAGTTTTAACATAAATTATCTTGAATAGTATTCAACAACAAGAGGAACTTCGCAAATAACGGGTATTTCCTCTCTTGGTGGAACATATAAAAATTTTGCAGAAAAATCAGCTTTTGATAGCTCAATATAAGCCGGAGGAGAAGCTGAACGAATTGAATCTTTGAAACAGTCTAATTTTCTGCTTTTTTCTTTGACTGAAATTAAATCATTTACCTTGACACTGTAAGATGCAACGTTAACTCTTCGACCATTAACCAAAATATGACCGTGGGATATATATTGTCTTGCTGCATATATAGAAGGTGCAATCCCTGCTCTGGTGATAATGGAGTCAAGCCTTTGTTCAATCAGCTGGATTAATAAATCACCAGTATTACCGGTCAATCTTGTAGCCTTTTTGTAATAATTTCTCATTTGTTTTTCAGAAAGGTTAAATTGTAATCTCAACCTTTGTTTTTCAAGCAATTGTTTTCCATAGTCAGATTGTTTTGCTCTTCTTTTCATCTGACCATGTTGTCCCGGTGGATACGGTTTCTTTTCAGTATATTTTCTTGATTTAACTGTAAGTTCTAATCCAAGTTTTCTCGAAATTTTGACCTTAGGTCCTGTGTAATTCATCTTCCCTCAAAATAATTTGATATTTGCAAAAATTAAAACAACAAATATAATATTTATTTATTTAATAAAAAAATTCATTTTGCTTACATTTTGCTTAAATTAAATAAAAACAGCCGTAAGTAATTGAATTATAACAACGGTATGCACACCCGAAGGGATTCGAACCCCTAACCTTCTGATCCGTAGTCAGATGCTCTATCCAGTTGAGCTACGGGTGCATTTGTTAACTATTCTGGGCTAATTTTTTAACTAACTTACTCAGAGAGGATTTCTTATTTGCAGCATTATTTTTGTGGATAATACCTTTAGCAGCAATTCTGTCCAGAAGACTAACTGCTTTATTGAATTTCTCAATTGCTTCATCATGGTTTTTTGACTCTTTGACTGCCTTTATAGCAAATTTAAGATTCTTCTTATTCAATCGGTTATACAGTCTTTTCTTGTTTGACTGCCTTATTCTTTTTAGTGCTGATTTATGGTGCGCCATTTTTCCTAAAAAATTGTTAATAATAAAGACTACAAAAATAATATAATTATTTCTGATTTCAAATCTTTTTCATTAGGAGTTTAATTTATTCTTTTTCGACAACTAACAGAATTTTGTCAGAATCAACCTGTTCACCCGCTTGGACGTTTAATTCAGTTACTATTCCATCAATAGATGAATACAAAGTTGTTTCCATTTTCATAGCTTCCACTATTATAAGGGGTTCACCTTCGGAAACTTTTTGACCAGATTCGACAAGGACTTTTACTATGCTTCCGGGCATTGGTGCTTTAATAATGTCTTTATTACCTGAATTTTTGTCAAAAGCAAATTGATTTTCTTCCTCTTCGTCAACTATTTCAAGTTTCGATGTGAAGCCATCTGAATTGACAAATATAAATTTTCCACTCTTTGCGGAATAATATTTTTTTGTCTGATTTTTATGATTAATTAAAAGACAGTTATCCGAAAACCTTGTAATTGAAATATTTTTTTTCTCATTATCAATTGTAAGATTGAAATCATTATTGTTTTTTTCTATTTCAACATTAATTTTTTTACCATTATAAAGCAGAATCATGAAATCCTCTTAGATGAGTTAGCAATTTCCCATTTTCCTATTGTCTGCCAAGGAGTTGGCATTTCGCTTGTAACTTTTGAAACATTTTGGGGCTTTTCATTAAAAACAGCATAAGCTCCTGCAGCAAGAATTGAATCTAAATCATTCATACTATGATTAATTCTATCTTTCATATTTATATCAATGAAATTCGTAAATGTATTACCGGCAATAAATTCGGGATGCTCGAGAACATCAAGCATAAAACGTATGGAAGTCTGAACGCCAAGTATAACATTATCTTTGAGTGCTAAAATCATTCTTTTTCTGGCTTCTTCACGATTTTTGCCCCAGACAATTAATTTAGCCAGAATAGGGTCATAATAAATAGGCACTTCGAAACCTTCATAAATCCCACAGTCATATCTTATTCCAGGTCCAACAGGTTCTTTTAAAAACAAAATTTTACCCGCTGACGGCATAAAATTATTATCAGCATCTTCGGCATAAATACGGCATTCAATTGAGTGCCCGTTTTGTCTTAGATCTTCCTGCCTGAATGGTAATTCCTCACCAGCAGCAATCTTTATCTGTAATTTGACGAGGTCAACCCCTGTTGTCATCTCGGTGACGGGATGTTCAACCTGAATTCTGGTATTTACTTCAAGGAAATAGAAATTATTATTTTTATCAAGAAGGAATTCTACAGTTCCAAGGTTATTGTAATTTGCTGCTTTGATAACTTTAACAGCTGTCTCGCCCATTTTTTTTCTTAATTCAGGATTTAGGGCAACTGAAGGTGTTTCCTCGATGATTTTTTGATGTCTTCTTTGAATTGAGCACTCTCTTTCGAAAAGATATACAGCATTCCCGTAATTATCTGCTGCAATTTGAATTTCGACGTGCCGGGGAGATTCGATATATTTTTCAAGAAAAACAATATCACTACCAAAAGCAGATTGAGATTCACGCATAGAAGATTCAACCGAAGGCTTTAATTCTTCAGGATTATTTACTACTCTCATTCCTTTGCCACCACCACCGTCAGAAGCTTTTATTAATACAGGATAACCAATTTCATCTGCAAGTTTAATATAGTCATAAAGGTTCTTTGAACTACCCTTCATTCCGGGAATCACAGGAATACCAGCGTCGATCATTGTTTTTCTTGACTCAACTTTGGAACCAAGAAGTTTCATAGGTTCGGGTCTCGAGCCGATGAAAACAAGTCCTGCTTCATTAACTTTTTTATTAAAATCATATTTTTCTGATAAAAAGCCATAACCGGGATGGATAGCATCACATTTAGTTTCGAGTGCAGCATTAATAATTGCATCAATATTTAAATAAGATTGAAGTGCTGGTGGAGGTCCGATACAAACTGATTCATCTGCCATCAATACATGCAAAGAATTTCTATCGGCTTCGGAAAAAACTGCCACAGTTTTTATATCAAGTTCTTTACATGCTCTGATAACCCTGCAGGCTATTTCACTCCTATTTGCTACTAATATCTTACGGAACATAATTGTTTTTCAAAGTTTCAGTTATTGAGAAAACTTAAAAATAGAAAATTTCAATCTGGAATAAAAATTTTTGTTAAAAAATGTAGAAAAACTTAGATTACCTCGAAATAGTATAGAAAAGCAATTCCATTCAACAGAGGTTCAAAAGATAGATTTTTGAATAGCTTAGTATCGTTGATAATTTCAATAAATTTTTGTCCGTAAGGAAATTCAAGAGATGATTGATTTAGGTAGGAATAGGCTTTTCTATTTCCTGTAATTATACCCCCTATAACAGGAATTATATTGTTACTATAAAATTTATAAAGATATTTGAATAATCCCGATGGAGTTCCAAACTCAAGAATTATTATTCTACCACCTTTTTTAACAACACGAGCCATTTCCTTAAGACAGTCTTGAACAGAGTTTACATTTCTGATACCAAAGCTTATGGTGGCTATATCAAAAAAGTTATCAGGAAATTTTAAATCTGTTGCGTCGCCAAAAAGCCAGTTGATACTTAGATTCTCCTGTTGGCTTTTTTTTTGAGCTAAAGATAGCATATTTTCGCTAAAATCAATACCAAAAACATCAAGAGTATTATTATATTTTTTGAATTGGATTGCGAGATTACCGGTACCTGTGGCAAGATCTATAATCTTGTCATAATCCTTGGGTGAAGCTATTTTTATTAGTTTTTTGTACCAATGTTTATAAAGTCCAAAACTTAAAACATCGTTAGCTCTATCATAGCCATTGGCAATATCAGAGAACATTGTTTGAATTTTAATCTTTTCGGGCATAAAAAAGGCTCTGTGTTAATTCAGAGCCTTAAACGGGAAATTTGATGCTAAATTGTAAATTCTTGAAATCAGGATCTATCTGCTACCTAAGATTGTGTTATTTTCATCTTCGTTTTCATAAGAATAAACGATTTTTTCGTAAGGTGTTGTTTCATCGGCGAAAACAACTTTTTCAGAAATTAAATGATGATTGTTGTAATTTAAGGTATATTTCCAATGTAATTTGCCTTGTGCATTTTTCGAAACTGATTCTATCAGGTTATTGTTATTGTCATAATTTTGTTGGCAGGTCGAAAAAACTTTACCATCATTTGTATATTGAATTGAATTTTCAATGCATCCATTAGCATTGTAATTGTTTACTAAATAAATAAATGGATTGCCAGCGGACATTCTGTATTCAGTGGTTTTGGTTAATTTGTTATTTGAATCGTAATTATAATATATTCTGCTAATCAAAGTATTATCACTTGAAAATTTCTCTTCTGAGATTAAATTATTTTCGGCATAATTATAAACATAATATGAAATCAGAATACCTTCTGAATTGTAAGCAAGTCTTTTTAATATTTTGCCATCAGAACTTTTTTCGTACTGAAAATTCATATCGTAATTAGTAGGATCTCCGGGAATTTGGAGCTTAATTGATATTAAATTGTTGGAATTATCATAAAAATACTTTTCAGATTTTACTATTTCGGCATTTTGGTTATAGAATATTTTCTCAGATGGATAGCCGTTTTCATTAAAATAAATCAGGTCACTCATGAAATTTCTTTTTTTGAAATCCATATCAATATAATCATAAACTACTGCACTTCTGACTGTATATCCAGATACTGATATTTTATCAATCTGAATATCTCTATCGAAAACCGGGTCTAACATAAAACTATAACTCTCAATGCAGAATGCAAGCATGAATAAAGGAAAGATGAGTATTATCTCCAAAAGCCTTAAACTAAATCTGATTTTCATTTTAATTCCCCCTCACGTCAAAATTATTTTAGTTTATTCTAAAATATTTTTTTACTTTTTCAAATACAAAATTACCATAATAAAACACACAAAAAAATACGTAGAACTACTGAATTTTATAAAATATCATATTATATTTTGGTAATATAGTTCAAATAATATGTTCAAGGTTACGTCAAAAAAATTATTTTTTAGAATTTAAAGGGAAACTATGGCAACTTTTTTTAGATTAAGTATGTTAAGCTTAATTTTAAGCTTATTTTTAATCACACATATAGCCTGTACACAGGAAAAAGAAGATACCGCTCTTAAATTAGCATCATCATCAAAGAATGGTGCTGGTTCAGTTGAAACAAAGTTATCTTCTGCAACAGAACAAACATCATCGGTTAAGGTATTCACAATTCGCTCAGTTTCGAACCCAGTTAGTGGCAAGCCTGTTGATTTTACATGGGAAGAAGATGGTAAAACATATTCCTTTTCCGAATATACCAAAAATAAAGTTGTGTTTATAAATTTTTGGGGAACATGGTGCCCACCTTGTAGAAGAGAAATTCCCGATATTATTTCTCTTTATAACGACTACAAAAACAAAGATTTTGTTGTTATAGGCATTGCTTTAGAGCGTGATCCATCTACTGCAATACAAAAAGTTAAAGAGTATGCCGAGAAGAATGGAATAAATTATATAAATTTTGCAGACACCAGACAAGAATTAGCTATGGCTTATGGTGGAATTCAAGCAGTACCAACCACATTTATTGTAGATAAATCAGGTTCAATTACTGAAACAATAATTGGAATGAGAGATAAATCTTATTTCGAAAATTCTGTTAAGAATGCAATGAAGTAATAGTAAAATCTTGTACGCCAGACAGGATTCGAACCTGTGACCCTCAGCTTAGAAGGCTGATGCTCTATCCAACTGAGCTACTGGCGCAATTGGAAATACAAAATTACAAAAATTAACAAAATTTAAAAAATAGAAATTAAAACTTGTAAAAGATTAAAGAAAAAGTTAATTTTGAAACCGGTCAAGTCCCGTGCGGCTAAAACAAGCCCAACCCCGCCAGGTTCGGAAGAAAGCAACGGTCAGTTTGATTTTAGAGCGCCACGGTCAACTTGACCTTTTTTTATTTTCAAGAATGATAATTAATATTCGTCTAAAAAAAGTATATTTTAAACAAAAAAATTTTTAATGAAGAAAGACATAATTATAAATTCAACACTGAATGAGGTTAGAATTGCAATCCTCGAGGATAATCAATTCTCTGAATTTCTTGTTGAAATGCCTGATAAAGAAAGGTCCATTGGAAATATTTATTTAGGTAGGGTAAGTCGTATCGTTCCGGGTATTAATGCTGCATTTATTAATATTGGAAAAAATCAGGATGCTTTCCTTCATTTTTCTGATGTTGATGAAACTCTGGATAATTTGATTACAGACGAGGAAGATGATGAAGACGAAGAAGAAAATTTTAATTCAGATTTATATTTTTCTGATTCCACAAATGAAGATAATCATAAAAAATTAACGCAACATACAACAAGAAAAAAAGTATCTGATATAATTGCTGAAAACAAATTAAAAAAATCTTCGAAAAAACAAAATTCTCAACCTCCGAGTAAACAAAATAGCGGTTTTAAAATTAATCTGGTTGAGGGGCAGAATGTTTTAGTTCAGGTAACCCGAGAAGCTTATGGTTCGAAAGGAGTAAGAGTAACAACAAGAATTGGATTGCCCGGGAAATATACTGTATTATTGCCCTTTGATTCAATTATTGGTATCTCAAAAAAAATCTATTCCCGTCAGGAGCGTAAAAGGCTGAGATATTTAGCCAAACACTCCCTACCGAATAATTTTGGATGCATAATAAGAACTGCTTCTGAAGGAAAGCGCGATAAAGAACTTGTTAAGGATTGGGAAAGCTTACTAAAAACATGGGAAGAAATTGAAAAAAAAGTGAAACAAGCAACCGAACCCTGTCTGGTTTATCAGGATATGGAGCTTGCAACAAGTGTAATTAGAGATCTATTCACTGATGATGTTCAAAGAGTTGTTGTTGATTCCAAAAAACTATATAAAGATATTCTTTCGTATGTTAAGTGGACAGCACCTCAACTTGCAGACAGAATTGAATTATTTACAGAAAAAGTTTCTATTTTTGATAAATTTGGAATTGAAAAAGAGTTAGAACAGACATACAAAAGGAAATTGAATCTGCCAAGCGGCGGCTCAATCGTGATTGACAAAACTGAAGCTATGTTTGTGATTGATGTCAATACAGGCAAATCAGTCAGCGAAAAAGTTCAGGAACAAAATGCATATAAAACCAATCTGGAAGCAGTCAAGGAAATTGCCCGGCAGATTCGTTTGAGGGATATGTCAGGTATGATATTGATTGATTTTATTGACATGGCTGGGGATGTTCATCGTAAAAAACTTTATATGGCAATGAAGAAGGCTTTACAAAGAGACAGAGCAAAAATTGTTGTCTATCCTCTCACAAGATTAGGTATAATGCAGATAACCAGACAAAGAATAAATCAATATATACAGGAAAAACTAACCGAAAACTGTCCGGTTTGTAATGGCAGAGGAAAAATTGCATCAAGAGCCGTGCTTTTAAGCACGATTGAAAGATGGCTTAAGAATTTCCGCTCTAAATCACGTGAATTCAGATTAATATTAGAAGTTCACCCCTATGTTGCAGATTATTTAACCGAAGGAACAATATCTAAGCTCTCAAAATTAATGATAAAATTCTTTGTTAAAATTAAACTGCAACAAAATGATTTATTGCCTATTGATCAATTCAAATTTTGTTCACAACGCAGAAACGTTGATATAACAAACGAATTTATTCATTTAAATACTGGGAACAATTAATTGAATGATTTGAAAAAAATATCAATCCTTGGTTCTACAGGGTCAATAGGGTTACAGTCTCTCGATGTGATTGATCTTCTTGAGGATGGTTATCAAATAAATTTCTTGACTGCAAATACAAAAATTGATCTTTTAGCAAAACAGGTTGAAAAATATCACCCTGTTGGGGTAGCGATTAGCAATGAGGATTCTTACTGGGAATTCAAAAGGAAATATAATTTTGATTGTAAGATTCTATGTGGCGAAGAAGGAGTTTCCGAAGCGGCTGCTTATTCTGAAAATGATCTTATTATTCAAGCATTGGTTGGTTTTTCCGGTGTCAGACCCACTCTCGAAGCAATCACTAATAAAATAAAAATTGCATTAGCAAATAAAGAAACTCTTGTTAGTGCTGGCAAGCTTATTACCGATGCTTCTGTTAAACATAATGTTGATATAATAGCTATAGACAGTGAACATAGTGCTATTCTTCAATGTCTGGTTGGAGAAAATAAAGAGGAAATAAAAAAAATCGTTCTAACAGCTTCTGGCGGACCTTTTCTGAGGACACCTGCTGAGGATTTTAAAAACCTTAGAGTTGAAGAAGCATTAAATCATCCAAATTGGCAAATGGGTAACAAGATAACTATTGATTCAGCTACTTTAATGAATAAGGGGTTCGAAGTTATAGAAGCATACTGGCTTTTTGGGTTAAGAGCAGACCAAATTGAAGTAATAATCCATCCACAAAGTATTGTGCACTCTTTTGTTTATTTTGTGGATAGTTCCGTAAAAGCTCAATTAGGATTGCCTGATATGAAAATTCCTATATCTTACGCTTTGAGTTATCCAAGAAGATTAAAGTTCGATTTTGAAGAGCTTGATTTGACAAAAATTCAAACACTTGAATTTTTGTCGCCTGATATGGAAAAATTCAGATGTCTCGCATTAGCTTATAAAGCATTAAATGAAGGGGGTGATGCTCCAATTGTTCTAAATGCTGCAAATGAAATTGCTGTTAAGTCATTTCTGGATTATCAAATTAAATTCAGCCAGATTCCTCAAATAATTGAATCAGCTCTTGAAAATCGGGAAAAACATTCTGTTAATACAATCGAAGATATAAATTTAGTTGATTATGAAACAAGAATTAAAACAAAAGAAATTATTAATAAATTAAGGAATTAATATTTATATGGGTTTTTTGAACGATATATTATATTTTATTATAGTAATAGGAATACTTGTAGTTATTCACGAATTCGGGCATTTCATTGCAGCGAGGTTATCTGGAATTCGAACGGAGATATTTTCTTTTGGGATGGGCTATCGTTTATTTGGATTTAATAAAATAAATGGATTCACTTTTGGTAATTTGCCAAAGGAGTGGGATGGTGGTCCTTATTGTGATTACCGTGTAAGTCTTTTTCCAATTGGTGGCTATGTCAAGGTTTCCGGTATGGTTGATGAAAGCCTTGATACTGATTTCGAGAAAACTGAACCAAAACCATGGGAATTCAGGACAAAAAATACTTTCCAGAAGATATTTGTTCTTAGCGCTGGCGTTTTAATGAATGCTTTATTAACTGTTGCTATTTTTACAACAATAATTCTCATAGAAGGAAAATCACTTATAAATACTACTGAGATTGGTTTTGTTCAGAAAAACTCTTTGGCAGAATCAATTGGACTAAAAGAAAATGATAAAATAATCTCAATTAATAATACACCTGTTAATACTTGGGACGAAGTATTTGAAATGCTTACTCTCGATCAATTGGGGAAAAACAGAAAAATCAAAATCTTAAGAGGCTCAGAAACAATTGAACTAACTGCCGATGGAAAAAAGATTTTGAAAACTATCGCAGACCAGAAACCAATTGGTCTATCGCCAAAGGGATGGATGGTTTTTATTAATAATGTCGAATCTCTCAAGCCTGCTGGTAAAGCTGGTTTATTACCCGGTGATACCATCCTGGAAGTTAATGGGGAGTCAATTAAAGGCTCAACTCAGTTTGTTTCTATCATAAAATCAAATAAATCAAAACCCTTGATGATTGAATTTAAAAGAGGCTCTGAAACAATCACCAAAGAAATTACTCCCAACGATGAAGGATTCATTGGTGTGGAATTGCGGGAAGTTTATACAGGACCAAAAATTATCAAGAATTATTCATTATTTGAAGCAATTGGATATGGCTTCTCTGAAACATGGAGGTCAATCAATCTTTTCTTGAGCACATTAAATCAGATATTTAGCGGGTCTATTTCTGCTAAACAATCTCTCGGCGGTCCTATTATGATTGCCAAAATGGCTTCTCAACAAGCAGAAATAGGAATTATAAATTTTCTTCACTTTATGGCTCTTCTCTCAATAACATTAGCAGTAATTAATATTTTACCATTCCCTGCACTTGATGGTGGGCATTTGGTATTTATTATCATTGAAGGAATTATCAGAAGAGAAATCCCTGTTAAGGTAAAAGTTGCATTCCAAAATGTCGGTATGATAGCATTGTTAGCTCTGATGGCTTTTGTAATCTATAACGATATAGTCAGGCTTAATTAAATTTTTAGCAAACTACCACAATTATGATTATAAAGATATAATCAAAGTTAAATTTTGATTTAAAAAAGTCGATTTTTAATCTTGAGATTATATTAATGGTGTTTTATGGGGAAAAGTATATCTATTGATGAGTTAGAAGAGGGAATGATCTTAGATGAACCTGTGGTAAATCATTTTGGTCAGGTTCTTTTGAATAAGGGGTCAAGCCTGACTTTAAGACATAAAAAAGTATTTTTAACCTGGAATATCAAGACATTACAAATAAAATCTACCGAGCAAGAATCAGACGTTGAATTATCACCCGAGCAAATTGAAATATCCGAAAAAAGATTAAAAACTAAAGTTCAGTGGCTTCCAAGAAATGATATCGAAAAAGATCTCTTCAATACTGCAATAATTCTTTATGCGAGAATGATCTTCAATGAAGAACCCGGGTTAAGAATTAACTATTAAATCATTCTTCCTCTTCAGCTAAGAATTATTTTGAAATTAAAAATTTCAGCACGCTTTTTGATATACATTATTTCGATAAGTGTTTTTGGAAAAAAATATTAGCTGGAAGAATATAGCTTAAATAATGGATACAATTAAAATTATATTGCAGGGCATTGATAATTTTCCAACTTTGCCAACTATTTATTACAAATTGACAGAGGTAATGGAAAAACCAAACTCAACTGCTAATGATGCAGCTGAAATAATAACCAGAGACCCATCGGCTACTGCAAAAATTCTTAAGACAGCAAATAGTTCAATATATGGATTTTATGGTAAAATTGATTCTATTTCGAAAGCAATTTTTTATCTTGGTTTTGAAGAAGTTCGGAACATAATCATTTTATTGTCCTTGATTGAATTACTTCCTAATAATAAAACTAATTATTTTATCAATCCAGTCGAATTCTGGAAACATTCCATTGCTGTAGGTATAATCACACGTAATCTGGGAACTATATTAGGAATTAATAAATTAGAAAACTATTTTGTGGCAGGGGTAATTCATGACTTGGGTAAAATTTTGTTCTTTAATTATATAAATGAAGAATATCTCAAAGTCATAAGATATATCAACGAAAAAAATGTTGGTTTGATGGAAGCAGAAACTAATGTCTTAGGTATCAATCATAGCGTTGCCGGAGAAATGCTTGCTGAGAAATGGAAATTACCCACATCTTTAAAAAATGCTATACGTCATCATTATAGCGGTATGATTGCTGGTGAGGTTGATGTTTTGGTTGGATGTGTGCATATTGCAAATATTTCTGCCCAAATGTTCGGGTTTGGACAAACGACTTTGGGCAGAGTGCCTGAACCAAATTACGAAGTTTGGAGCAAATTAAATTTCCCTAAAAATACTTTTTCTTCGATTATGGATAAGGTTTATAAAGAATATAATGAATCATTGATGCTATTTAAGGTATAATTCAGGATATCAGTTCAATGTTTAAACTAGAAAATATTATCAGAGAGATTGGAAGTTTTCTTAGCCGAAAAGAATATAATTTTGATGTTTATAAATCAATTAACGAGGGTCTGGATTTTTGTTTGAATCTGCCTACCGTTAATTTAGTATCAATATTCCTTCTTAACGAAGATACTTACGAATTTGAGCATAGGTTCACCCTTCCCAGAGAATTCAAGGATTTATCGAATGAATTATTTAATCTTTTATTGGAAAATGGTTTTATCGGAGAGGCTCTGGAAAAAGGAACTCATAATACAGTTGATTTGAGTAAAAAGTTTTCTAATTTTCAATCAGAGACTAATGAAGATGAATATCTGGTTATCCTGCCGTTAATATCATCTACAAAGGTTATAGGTCTTTTATTAGTCAGATTGATAAATCAGCCTGATAAAATCAATCGAGATGATATAACTATAATTCTTGAATTGTTAGCCCGCTTTTTTGCTTTGCTAATCGAGAATATGCTTCTTCAGAATATATTAGAAAAAACTAATGATTTTATTGAACAGGATTCCGCATTAAAATCCATTGACCTAAAAAGAAATCTAATTGAACTTGAGGCAATTATTAATTCGCTTGAGGTAGGGATTTTCATTGTTGATCCAGAAACTGACGAAATAAATCTGTCAAATTACTATTCTGCAAAGCTTACTGGGCTAAAACAAAGCGAGCTTAATGGAAAAAAAATATCAGAGGTATTTAGAACAGAACATTCATTAAAAGAATTTTCAAGTAATCGTGATCTTTTTATTTCTGGATCTAAAAATTTTGAATCTGCCATTATCAATTCATCAGGTAAGCTTATCCCTGTTATAAGGTCGGTTGCTACAACAACCATAAGAACAAAAAAATTCAGAATTGATAGCTTTATTGATATATCATTCAGAAAAGAAAAAGACGAAATGCTCGAACAAGAGAAGAAAGAGCTTGAATTGAAATATAAAGAAAGGACAGAAGATATTCTTGTGATAGTTTCTAAATTAAAGGATGAAATTAAAGAGAAAGAGAAAGTTCAGAAAGAAATTCAATCCATGCTCGATAAAGAGAAAGAGCTCAATGTTATGAAAAGTAATTTCATTACTATGGTATCCCACGAATTTCGTTCACCCTTAACAAAAATCAAATCTGCTGCTCAAATGATCGAAAAATTTGGTAATAAACTGACGGATGATGAAAAAAATGAATATATCAAAAGAATTATTAATATAGTAGATCAAATGTCCGGACTCCTTGAGAATGTTTCTCTTATTGGTGGAACAGATTTATTTGACTTAGTTTTTCAACCAAAAGAGACAGATGTTCTTTTGCTTCTGAATCAATTGATATCAAATTTGAATATTAATTATGGCAAATCAGATAAAATAGTATTAACAACAGATTCAAAAAAAATTGTTGCCGTTATTGATGACAGATTATTCCGAATAATTTGCTTTAATGCTTTAACAAATATTATTAAGAATTCTAATGAGGAAGATCAGATAAATATATTCATTGGTGATTCTGACGGTGAATTGGTTCTGATTATTAATGATATACATTTAAACGTTAGTCAAAATGAATTTGAAATAATAAAAAGATTGGTTTCAGAAGGTAAAATAATTGATGATTTACCCTCGACATGTATTAACTGGTCTGTTGTTGTTAAATCAGTTCAAATTCACAAGGGAAGTATAAAATATTTTGAAAAAGGAGAAAATACTTTTTCAATCATAATAAATATCCCAATAATAAGTCAAAAGAACAAAAATGAATAAGAAAAGAATACTTGTAGTCGAAGACGAGCCTCAGATCAGAGAGGATATAGTAACAGCACTTGAGCTAAGCGATTATATTGCTATCAGTGCTAATAATGGCAAGGTCGCTTACTCTCTTGCCAAGCAGTATCACCCTGATCTTGTCATTTCGGATATAATGATGCCCGAAATGGACGGATATCAATTACTATCTGCTTTACAGAAAGATGTCGAAACTTCATCAATACCTTTTCTTTTTCTTAGTGCAAAGTCCCAACTTTCTGAAATACGTGAAGGAATGAGGCTTGGAGCAGATGATTACATCGCAAAACCATTTGATATAAATGATTTGCTTTCTACCGTTAAAGTCAGGTTGAGCAAAAATGAGAAAATCGAATCTCACTTTAAACAAAAAATTGAAGACCTGAGGCAAAGCATTAGATATTCTCTCCCACATGAATTAAGAACTCCATTAAATGTCATTCTTGGTTTTTCTGATTTTTTAAGGCAGAATCTCGATAATTCTGATAAAGAAGAAATTAAAGAAATTCTTGAGCATATTTCAGGAAGTGCGAAAAGATTGAATGGAGTGATGGAAAAATATTTATTTTATGCTAATCTGGAAATACTTGCCTCAAATCAGGAAGAGGTATTAAGGTTAAGGGAAAATATTCTCTATTCGGTTAAAGCACAAATCACTGAGCTATTGGAAGCTAAGCTATTCAATTGCAAGCGAAAGAACGATTTTAGAATTGAACTCGAGGATGCTGATGTTTTTATAACAAGTGAACATTTGAGTAAACTATTTGAAGAATTGGTAGATAATGCCCTAAAATATTCCGATCCGGGGACAAGAATTACTGTGATTAGCAAGAAAAATGCAAATAATTACAAAATAGCAATTACTGACCACGGCAGAGGATTGACTTCGGAGCAGATACAAAATTGCGGTGAATATGTTCAATTCGAAAGAAGAATTTACGAGCAACAAGGAGCTGGATTAGGTCTTGCAATTGTTAAGAAAATAATCGAACTTCACAATGGTAATTTTTCAATAAATAGTGAACTTGGAATATTTACAACCGTAACTTTAACGCTTCCCTGTCTATGATTTCTTCCCAAACATCTTATTATAGACATCAATAATTCTTTTGGAATTATTGATCCAGTTATATTTTTCTACTGCATCTTTTCGAGCCTGAATCGAAATTTTTTTTGATAGATCAGGATTTTTATAAAGTTTAATTATGGCATCTGCTAAGTCTTCTGGGGATTTCTGATGACAATGAATGCCATTAACTTCATTTTGAATTACATAACTTTGTTGACCAACATTAGAGGCAACAATGGGTTTTCCCATCCCTAAATACTCAAACAATTTAATTGGACTATTAAAGAATTCGGTTGATTCATCTGTTTGAACACACGGAGAAACAACAACATCGCAGGCTGCAATAAATTCTGGCATTAATTCAAAAGGTTGCATCCCAGTAATTATAGCTTTATTTTCAACATTATCTCTTTTTAATATTTCTTCAATTTTTGGTCTTAGCATTCCATCGCCAACAAAAAACACAAAAGCATTTTTTATAGTATTAGTAATAATTTTTACCGATTCTGCTAATATTTCTACTCCGTGCCAAGGGGCAAATGTTCCTGTGAATCCAATAACGAATTTATCTTCGAGATTATATTTTTTTCTGATTTCAGAGCCATCAATATCTGGATGGAAAACATCAGGATTTACAGAGCTACTATTAACATAGATTTTATTTTGATCAACACCAAAGGATGATATATGTTTTTTAACTTCCTCTGAAATGACAAAAATAGCATCGGCTTGTTCCCATTGTATTTCCTCAATATCTCTAAGTAGTTTCTTTAAGTAGATTTTACCCCATTTTTCCTTAATCCAGAACTGGACGCTTTCGCATTGTAGAAAAAAAGGCATGCCAAGTTTTTTCTTTAGTATTGTCCCAGAATAATTAAAGTCAGCATGATGCTGATAAAGGAAATCAGGTTTTTCTTTATCAATTATTTTTATTAATTCTTTAGTTACTTTTCGATTGTATGGTAAGTTCAATACTTCAGGTAAATTCCACAAAAATTTTGAATGGGGGATAAAATAAACAGGAATACCCTGTGGTAGTTTCATTCTGCCAGATGATGCAAAAACTGCTTTGTGGCCAAGTTGTAATAAACCATTGAGTATGCCATTGTGCATTGAAGACATACCTCCATCTGTATATGCACCATAAAAATCAGAACGCCAGAATAGCCCTTTTAACGAACTTTTAATCTCCACCTTAGAATTGGAATTTTTAATTTATAATAAATAATAACCAAAATACTAATTATTACCTCAGAGATAAATTTTGGAAAATAGACGAAAATAAATTTAAACATTGAAAAGGAAATTTTATTACCCTGTTCATCTATAATACCACCTTTAAAATTCAATGATAGAAATAAATATATGAACATAAAGAAATGAAATCTTTGCAAGTTATTTTCAATACAAGCAAAATATACTTCATCATATTTATTTTTTTTTAAAATATTTAATATGTGTCTTGGCTTGGCTAAGTCTTTTTCATCAATTTTTTGAATTTCAAAGTCTGATTCCTTCAATAGATTAGCTTGAAAAATTTTTATTAGACTTCCATTGATTAATAATAATAATTTCATAATTTTAAATATAAAATTGATTAATATAATTTATTAAATTATGAAAAAGATTGTTATTATTCTATTGTTTCTCTTTTTATTTATAAATTCACTCTCATCAAAACCAGATTCTTTAATAGCATATTGGAGTTTTGAAGATTCAACTGCTCGTGATTTTAGTGGAAATGGTTATCATGGTGTTTTGGTGAATAATCCTAAACCAGTGAAGGGAATAAAAAATGGGACAGGTATGAATTTAACTGGCAAAGGATATTATATTGTTGTAGGAACAGACTTGAGGCAGATAGGAGATCATATTCTATTACCAAGAATTGATTTTGAAAATTTAGTATCGTTCACAATTTCAATGTGGGTTTATGAAGAGTCTATGAGTCATTTCCATGGTGATGCATATATATTATTTGGTAATTGGAGCACTGGATGGTTAGGTATTACTCATGCGGCTCCTCTTCCTGACACGACAAATTATATAAATTTTACTGTTGGTGGCAAAGAAGTATCTAACTGCCTCAAGATTCCATTTAATTATGCCAATCGCTTTCGATGGATTCATTATTGCTTAGTTTATAATAACGGCAAATTAGATGCTTATATTAATGGAGATTATAAAGGTTCTCTTTTTCAACCTATATATATCTCTGAAAACACTCAAGCAATTGGGCGACACTGGTGGTATTATTCTAATGAATATAGAACATCAGCAAGATTTACTGGTATTATTGATGAAGTTAAAATCTTTTCAAAAGGTTTATCAGAAAGAGAAATTAAAGGTGAATATGAAAGTTCTTTTCTGCTAATCACTTCGGATTCAATCACTTTATGCGAGGGTGATTCTTTAGAGCTAAGAGCAACTGATGGATATTCTGATTATCTTTGGTCAACTGGTGACAGGACGAGAAGCATAAAAGTTACACGGAATGGAGTTTATGAACTTACTGCTACTAACAAGGATGGATTAAAACTCAAAGCATCTTATAGTGTTAATAATTTTGTTAATAGGGATATTGAAATACATGGGTTAGACGGAAATAATTTTATACATTTTCAAGAATCATTCAAAGAAAAATTAAATTGCAGAAAAATTATCTTTTCGAACAGAGAAGCCAAAGAAATAACATTGAAAAAAATAATTTTATCCAATAATGTTAATTTTTCTATACCACAGAGTCAATTACCATTGATAATTTTACCAAATTCTTCGGAAGAGTTGGAAATCTGTTTTTCGCCAGATTATCATAACAATAGAGATACACTTATTATATCAGACTCTTGTTATTTTAAAGAAATTTACCTAGAAGGCTTAATCCAGTTAAATTCATATTATGGTGTAAGTCAGTGTGATGTGTTGATAAGAGCAAATGAGACCAGCGATACAATTCATTTTTTTGTTAATAATTTATTTCCAAATCCTTCTGATAATTTCTTAAATTTTGATATTTATTCTAATATTAATGACTTACATATTAGTTATGATAATTTAAAACTTTATAATTCACTCGGAAATGAGATATTGCTACAATCAAGCAATGTAAATTTTGTATATTACAAAAAACGAGTTAATGTTCAAATTGATGTTGAGAAATTAATAGATGGTCTTTATTTTCTAACGATAAATTATAACTCCAAAGCTTTGCTTCTTAAATTTTTTGTTTCGCATTAGGTTTTCTTACAACTATTTCAATTGTTGTTGCCATAGAAGGAAAGAGTTTGTTGAAAAATTTAGAGTAGGGAGTAATACCTGCATTTCTGTTGTATTCTATAATTTCATAATTCTTTTGTTTAAAGTATTTTTTAAATGATAATGGCTGACAAAGATGCACTGCATCATCATCGCTTCTTTCGAAATCTATCTTGCCATTTTTCATTCTTGGGAATATTAATATAAATTTTGGTTCTATTGAAAAGAATACTTCTAAATACCATTTTATAGAGCGGAAAATACCACAAACGGCTTCAAATAAGTTATTTAATTGCCAGAATCTGTCCTTGCTTCTAAGAAAGTGTATAACTGCTGATAAATACACGTTAATTCCGCTCCAGTTAGGTGATTGGATGATAATATAGCCACCCGGCTTAAGCACTCTATCCATATCGTCCAATGTTTGACGAATATTTACAATGTGTTCCAGAACACATAGAGAGGAAATAGAATCGAATGTTTCCGCCCCGAAAGGTATTTTTCCGTTATCATACTGGATTAATGAAGCATTTGGGTTTCTAATCTGCTGTGAATATTCTTCGAGCTTTTCATCAGAGAAATAATCCAGACCAATGACTCTTTGATAGCCATAACTGGCAATTGTGTCGGGTATTCTCCATGAACCGGAGCCAAGATCAAGCAAGATAGAGTTTTTATCGGTTATGTATCCATTTATGTATTTAGCATAATTTTCGTAAACATTCTGAGAGCGTTCCATAAGCCCATAAATTTCGGGTCGCTCATTATAAAATTCGATTAAGGCTTTTATGACCTGTTCATAGTCTTCCTCATACAGTCGTCTGGGATTAATTGACATATCAGTGTATTTTAAAATGGTATTAATCAAAAAACTCAAAAATAATATTTTATTGTAACTTTTATTAGTAAATACCGTAATTTAAAATAGTTTTAATTTGAAAGGCTTAAAAATGAAAAGGTTATATCGAGTAGAAAAAAATAAAGTATTTGGTGGTGTTTGCGGCGGTTTAGCCGAATATTTCGATGTTGATCCGGTATTAATAAGAGTAATATTTATAGTTCTATTTTTTGGTTGGGGGATAAGTTTGCTTGCCTACATCATTTTGTGGATTGTTACTCCGAAGAAATCTGACCTAATCTATCAGAAATCTGCAACCAATGACGAAGAAAATAATTCACAGAATCAAGGTTATGATATAAAAAATGAGAAAAATCAAATTGAAAATATAAATCATAGAATTTTTGGTGGCTTGATACTCATTACAATCGGAATCTTATGGTTATTTGCGAATATTTTCGAATTTTTCGATTTTAGTATATATTTTCCTGTATTGCTCATTCTTTTAGGTATATTTATTCTATTGAATAATCAATTTATCAGACATTCACAATACAAAAATCATATTGAAAACATTTAAAAGGATAAAAAAATGAAAACAGGAACTATATTCTGGAGTATATTTTTAATAACACTTGGTGTTATGTTGCTTATAAGCAGCTTAAATGCTTTTTCACTGGAATTGGATTTTATTTTTAAGCTATGGCCTCTGATTTTTATTTTCTGGGGTCTGACATTGCTCAAAATCTCTGATGCTGTAAAGAAAATTATTGTAATATTAATTTCTATTCTTCTGGCATTGTTTATAGTAGCTTCGGTTAATACTGGTGTTTCGGGAGTAAGAAATATTGCCGAATGGGACTGGGATATAAATATAAAAAATGACGATATCAACCAAAGCAAGGATAAAAAAGATTATTTATCAATTCCCTACGATACTTCTCTTATAGAAAGAAATTTTTCTATTGATATAGGAGTAGGTTCTTTTTCAATTGAAGGTGGTTCAGAAAATCTGGTTGAGGTGTTTTCAAAATCAAATTCACATTTCAATCTTGAAAGTGACTCATTAAATCAAAACATATCATTATCTTATACAGAAGGAAATATTAATTTTGATGGTTCCGATCGAAGCTTGAATAAGGCATTGCTAAAATTAAATGAAAAACCAATATGGAATTTTGATATAAAAATTGGTGCGGCAAAAATGAATGCAGACTTTTCCAAACTTAAATCAAGAAGGATTAATATTGAGACGGGAGCAGCTTCCTCAAAAATTAAGTTGGGGGATTTAATTGACACATGTGATATAATTATTAATTCAGGTGCATCAAGAGTAAAACTGGAAATACCGGAAAATGCAGGCACTATTGTTGAAACTGATATGGCTTTGTCGTCAAGAAATTTCGAGGGATTGATGTTTGATGGGAAAAATTTCAAATCAGATAATTTTGAAAAAGCTCAAAAGAAAATCTTCTTAAAAATTAATGGGGGAATATCAAGCTTCAAAATTACAAGATATTAGAATCAATCTTCAGATGACAGAGCTTCGATTGCTTCTTCGATTGAATTAAAAAAGTGAAATTGAGTCTGAATTTGAGAAATTGTAATTAAATTCATAACATTCTCGTTGATGCCCACTAAAATTACAGGTGTTCCATATTGATTCATTTGTCTCCTTGCTAATAGCAAAGCACCTAAGCCTGCACTATCAACATATTGAACTTCGGATAAATCAATTATCAAAGCTTCTACGTCCGGTTGGGAGTAAATGAGAAACTTGGCTTTCAGCTCTCCCGAGAACTCTGCGTCCAGCTTTTTATTATTTAACTTAAAAATTACTAAATTGTCTTTTTGGTCAACTGTAAAGTTTAAATTCGATTTTTTCATTTGACAGCGTAATTTTGACAGAAATAAAAAAATCAAATATAAAAAAAATATTAATACTAAGATTAAGTTCTCTTGGTGATGTATTATTAACAACACCACTTTTGAGAATTCTTTCTAAGAACTTACCCGATTCAGAAATTGACTATGTAGTAGATGATAATTATTCTGAGGTTTTGGTTCATAATCCATATGTTTCAAATATGATTATTTATGATAAAAAAAAATCAATATTTAATCCACTTAAAAATCCTGAGATTTTGAAAAATAAATATGATATTTTGATTGATTTGCAATATAACCTAAGATCAAGGATAATTTCTTTTAATAAATCAAAGGTATATAAACATTATTCTAAACAAAGACTTCATAAGTTATCGCTCATATATTTTAAAAAGCCTCTCATCAAAGACTTTTCTGTTCCCTTAAATTATATTCATTCAATAAATTTGAAGGGAATTGAAGATGATGGTCTTGGGCTTGAGTTTTGGTTATTAAAAGACAGAAATGCAAAAGAATACCTCCCTTTTTCAAAAAAGATAGTCATAAAAAATAGTCCTGAAATAACTATTGCTCCGGGTGCTAAACACTTTACTAAAAGATGGACTACAGAAGGCTTTGTGGAATTGATTAACAAATTGAAAGATTTTTATGATTGTAAAATTAATCTTGTTGGAAGTAGAACTGAAGTTGAAATTTCAGCTTTGATTGAAAAAAATATCGGATTCCCTATTAATAATTATTGTGGGAAACTATCCATCACAGAAACAGCAGAACTGATTGATAATTCTGATCTTGTTGTAAGCAACGATAGCGGGATTATGCATATAACAGCAGCAAGGAGAGTTCCACAGGTTGTGATTTATGGTTCAACAGTTCCTGAATATGGGTTTTCACCGTTTCGTTCTAATTATGAAATTGTTCAAAAGAAAATGGATTGCAGACCCTGTTCTCACATTGGAAGAGAAAAATGCCCAAAAAATCATTTTAATTGTATGAATTTAATTAAGGCAGATGATGTTATTTCAAAAATCAAAAAATTTTTAATTTATAGATGAAATCCTAATCTGTATTTACTTTCATACCTCTGACATAAACATCACGAATTTTTAAATTATTGTTATAAAGTAACGCAGAAAAAATGTCATCAAAATTGTTATAACTGTAAAAGTCATTAGAAGGCATCTCCAAAACTATAAAATCAGCCTCTTTTCCTACAGACAAATTACCAATGAATGAATCAAGATTCAAGATTTTTGCATTACCCAGAGTGGAAATCCAGAGTGCATCTTTCTTTTCGACAATTTTTGATTTTTTATCACAATACAAATGATAATATTTAGTGTTTTCGATTGCTTCACGGGATTCGTCTAACATTGAAAAGTTAAATCCACCTGCAATGTCAGTTCCCAAGCCGACTTTCAGATTTTGTTTCAGATATTTATAAAATGCCATAATACCACTTTGAAGGTATCTGTTTGAAGTAGGGCAGTGAATAATTGCTGAACCGGAATCTTTTATTATTTTTACTTCTTTTGGTTGTAGATGAATACAATGGGCAAGCAAAGTCTTTTTTGTTAATAGGTTAACCGTTGCCAAAAACTCTGTATAGGAAGCCTTGAAATTGTGCAAGGATTTGATATAACTGATTTCCTGAGGATTTTCAGACAAATGCGTTTGTATGAATAAATCATTTTCAATTGCAATTTTTGCTGCTTCTTTCATAAGCTTTGTCGAGCAGGAACCAGCATATCTTGGAGTTACTATAAAATTCAGCCTTCCATTATCGAATAAATGCCACTTTTGAATAAGCTTCATCATATTGCTAATATTAATCTCCAAATTATTTTGTAATTCGGCAGGTGTGTTAATATCCATTAAACTTAAGCCGATGAAAGCTCTGATTTCAGATTCCTCTGCCTGCTGAAAAGCAATTTCTGTTGATTTAAGGTTTGAATTTGAATATAAAACCGCAGTTGTAGTGCCATTCTCAATTAATGTTTTCAGGAAACTTTTTGATATTTTACGTGCAAAAGATGGATCGTTGAATTTTATTTCCTGAGGGAAAATATAATTCTTAAGCCATGGGAGTAGTTCTCCTTTGCCCTTACCGATTGCAGGATATTGGGGTAAATGTGTATGCAAATCTATCAGTCCGGGTAGAATTAAATCTTTTGATTCTTTTATTTGATTTGTTTGCGGATATCTGACAAGGGCTTGATTATAAGACCCACAAAATAAGATTTTGCCCTTGTTAACTACTAATAGTCCATCCTCAAAAAGCTCGAATTTGAAACTATCAATGGGATTTAGAATTATGCCACGATAAAAATCCATATTTTTGTGATAATATTTTCTGATTATTTATTTAAATTTTTAATTTACAAAAAGTTTGTGTTGAATTGAAAAGTAAAAATAAAAAACAAAAAAAGAAGAGTAATTTATTTTTATCAATTACAATTATTATAGTTTTAACTATATTAATTCTGCTGTTTGGCTCTTTAATTTTTCGCATAATAAATTCCGATAAAATGAAAACATCTGAAAATGAACCTAAAAGGACTGAGTCAGAATCTTCAATACAAATCAGTATCCTTAATGCCACTGACGTTAATGGTTTAGCCGGTAAATTCAGAGATTATCTTAGAAATAGAAATATTGATGTTGTCGAAATTGGTAATTACGATACATTGGTACAAAAATCATTTATTATTGACAGGGTTGGAGATACAACATCTTCAAAATATTTTGCAAGAATCATTGGTTTGCCCGATTCGATGATCCTTGTTAATATTGATTCAAGCTTTTTTTTGAAAGCATCTTTAATTATTGGACGCGATTACAAAAAATTAAAGATGTCTGAAAATTCACATTAAGTCTAATATTTTTCTTACGACAATCGGGGTTGAACCAGAATTCCTAAAGATATATTCTCTTGAGATATTTTCTGCTTTTAACCTCATTTCTTCATTTTTTATCATTAAATTCAGCCAGTTTTGAAATTCCCGGGAATTATGGATTTTGTAGAGAGAACCTAAATTCATCAAATTAATAGCATCGGGTGAGTTGTTTATCTTTGGACCTGTTGCAATTGGTATTCCATATCCTGCTGGTTCGGTAACGCTATGGATGCCAACTCCAAATCCACCACCGACATAAGCAAAATCAGCTATTCCATATAACCTGAGAAGTTTTCCTATGCTATCAACTATTATAGGCGTATCCGGTGTATTATTATGTATAAGTTCATTATTTTCCAACAACTTACTAAGTAAAATGACATTACCGCATAAATCATTAAATTTTTTTAAATGCTCATAAGTTGGTTCATGCGGGACAAAAATCAGTCTCAATTTTAAACGCAAATCGGGAGAAATATCATTATAAGCCAGCCATATCAATATTTCGTCTGGTTCCCAAGTGCTTCCTGCAATCAATATTAACTGATTGTTTTGAAAAATATCTTTGTTTAGGACAGGCTCTTTTCTGCTTAATTCAATTTGATTGATTATCCTGTCGAATCTGGTATCAGTTAGAGTTTGAATGTTTTTTTCAGGCAAAAGAGCTTTAAAGAAATTAGTATGCTCATCGCCAACTGTAATGATTTCATCTAAAAGAGAATAAATCTTTATTAGAAAGGCTTTGAATAAAAAGAAATCTGAGCTGAGTTTTGTTGGTTTTGTAGCATTTATTAGGATTATCGGGATTTTTCTATTTTTTAATTCAGTTAAAAGATTAAGCCACAAATCATAACGTATGAAAACGCTGATATCAGGTTGGATTTTGTCAAGAAATAACTTTACTGAGTGTATAGTATCAAAAGGCAAATAGAGTATAGCATCTGAAAATTTGTAGTTTCTTTGATTTTCAAAACCAGAGGGAGAATAAAAGGATGTGATAATGAAAATTTCTGGATTGTGCTGTTTGATAGTTTCAATAATTGATTTTGCCTGCTCAAATTCTCCCATGGAAGCAGAATGAAACCATATTTTTTTTTGTGAACTGTCAATTGAAGTATTATTTAATATTTTTTTCCAATTCTTTTCTCTTTTTCTGAGTTTTTTATTGAACAAAGAGACAAAAGGAATTAATATTTTCGCCGGAAAAACGAAAAAGAGATTATAAATGAAGTTTATCATTTTGAAAACAAAGGTAATTTTATTATCAGATTCCCTTAAAATTTGCTTTTCGCTTTTCTAAGAAAGCGTTTGTTCCTTCCTTGAAATCATTTGTTCCACAAACTTCTCCAAAAAGTTTTGATTCATAGCTCAAACCTTCCATAATCGAAAGATTCTGTGAAGCGAGAATGCAATCAACAGCTGCTGAGACTGCAATTGTTCCCTTTGCAAGGAAAGATTGAACAAATTCCTCAGTTTTAGCAAGCAGTTCATTCAAGGAAAATACTGCATTGACAAGACCTATTCTATAAGCTTCTTGAGCATCAATCGGGTTACCTGTGATAATCATTTCCATTGCTTTTGCGAATCCAACGATTCGGGGCAACCTTTGAGTGCCTCCATAACCGGGGATAATACCAAGATTTACTTCGGGTTGACCGAATTTAGCATTTTCAGAAGCAAAACGGATATGACAGGCAAGAGTCAATTCACATCCACCACCAAGAGCAAAGCCGTTTACGGCAGCGATTACAGGAATTTTCAATTCCGAGAGTCTTTGCATAACGACTGACCCATATTCAGAAAAAAGCTTTCCCGAATATTTATCGCAAGCGTTAAGTTCTTTGATGTCTGCCCCGGCAGCAAAAGCCTTTTCACCGCTACCTGTAAGAATCAAAGCCTTGATTTCCGGAGAAAGTTGAACTTTGGTAATTACATCATCCAGATCATCAAACATTTGTTTGTTTAGGGCGTTTAGCTTATCAGGTCTATTGAGTGTGATGATTGCATAATTGTTTTTTTGCTCGAATAATAAAGTCTGATAATTCATAATTTAACCTGAAAATTAAAAAAAATTAAATTGCAATTTAAATATTATCATTAGATTTTGTATGAAAAAAATTTAATTGAAATTAGGGTGTGATTCTGTATATATTACATTTTTTATTTATTCAATTATATAATTTTCTATTTATTAAAGAGATAAAGTCAGTGATAAGAAAATATTTAAAATACATATTTTTCTTTATTTTGATTGGGTCTTTCCTAACATTTAATATATCAATTGAAGCAAAAAAAGCACAAAAGAAGACCAAAACAACAAAAATTAAAACCAGAAAAAAATCAAAGGCTAAAAATGTTCCAAAGTTAACTGAAAAATTACTGATTGATTCGCTTATTTCTCCAGGAATAAGATATAAAAACATACTAATACCTGATAACAGAAGATATATATCTACACACATCATTGAAGCTGATTTGACCCAAAAAAATATCAGGTTGGAAATCTTAAAAGCTGGCAATCAAATGAATGAGTTGAAAAAAATTCAGGAGATTATAGATGGTTTTGCTTCTAATGATGGGCGGAACTTAATTGCAGCTATAAATGCGAATTTCTGGACTGCTTATGCGAATTATCCAATAGGTCCAACGGTCAAAGATGGTTACGTAATCGAAATGAAAACACATAAACGCTGGTCTTCATGTTTTTTCACAAAAGATAACAAACCATTTATTGATAATTTTTTTATGGAGGGGACTGTCACGAAAAAAAATGGCTGGGTCTTTAATTTGATAAGTGTCAATCGCAGAAGAGACTCTCTTGGAGCAGTTCTATATAATAAATTTGCGGGTGATTCAATTCCTTACGTTCCGATAAATAACTACAAGAAAGAATACCTAAAAGCTCTGGAACTGGCAAAATCAGATATAGAATATCACGATACTACCGATTTTGTTTTTGATTCAGTTGCTTTTGCCCGTGAATTTCAATCAGACAAAAGGTTTGCCATGCTGGAATATGGTTTACCCAAATATACACTAAAGATTTTATCCGAACCAGCTGTGAACAAAGATATAATTTGCAGGGTTGTTAAATTCGATACTATACCAGTTCATTTGCCTGAGGATTGTTTTATATTGTCCTTTGGAATAGAAACACCTCCGGACTACTATCCTGAGGAGGGTGATACATTAAAGGTCAGATTTTCAACTAATGTCCATTCCGAAAAAGTTTTTTATAATTCCGTTGCAGGAACTCCAAGAATAGTCAGACAGGGGAAGGTATCCAATGAGGCTGTTGCAGAAGGCTCTCGTTCCAGAAGATTTATTAATTACCCTCTACCCAGAACAGCAATTGGATTTGATAGAGCAAAAACAAAATTTTTCATGGTAACAATTGGAGGAAATAACGGCAAAGGGCTTACCTCGGGTGCTTCGCTATCTAAGTTAGGCTACATCATGAAGCAAATTGGATGTTATGACGCAATGAACCTTGACGGAGGCGGGTCATCTGTGATGTTAGTAAATGGAAAGAATATAGTTCATAAAAACAATCCCGATTACTCCCGAAGAATCTCGGTAGCACTCGGGATTTCTGTTATTCCTTAGACATCTATTCTCTGATAATAATGAATTTTTTAGTAGAAGTTTGACTGCCGGTCATTATTGCACATTTGCTCCGCCGTCATTAGAGAAATAGAATCTAAACCAATAGTTGAATATTGAAAAATCCCTAATGGATGAAAGCAAAAGTTTAGATGAGCTGCCGGTTATACTATTGAAAATTTCACTTTTCTCAGTTAGATTATTATCAATTATAATAATTGAGTAATTTGAATATAATTCAGTTGATAGCAAAACTGAAATAGTAATTATAATATATAAAACATTAATTATACTTCTCTGTTTCATTTGTGAAATCTAAATAAAATCGGCTAGCTAAGAAAAACAAGTTTTAGTCATAGATAAAAATTTTGTTTGTAATAATCGAGTTTTGTCTGGATAAAACAACGAAATACAATCCATTAGGCCAACCAGATGCATCAATAGGGAAAAAATTCTGATGAGTTACATTGTTATGCTCAAAAACGCATTGACCCATTAATGAGTATATTTTTAGAGCATTCATTTTATCATAATTATTTATCAATATCTCTCTATTGATTGGAGAAAATGAAGCCATGTTATATAAGTCAATAGAAGAATCTGACACATTTGTAATAATATTCTTTATTTTTATTAACTCAATTACATCACGAAAGACAATAGTATTATAATCTGTAAATGTAAGTTCAGAAGTTGTAACCCAGAAGGTTTGATTATCACTTTTGATGATTGACCAACTTTCGCCAAAATCTGTAGTAAGAATAATATGATTTTGAGTTCCAACGCAAACTCTTGCAGTGTCTTTCGAAGCAGTTGAAAACCCAACACGACTAATAGGTTGAGTTGAAAATTTTAAATTCCAATTTTTCCCGCCATCATCTGTTTTATAAAACTGATATGCAAATTCACCTAATTCGGTATTTGTGTAAACTTTATAAGCTAAAATTGCCAATCCACTGTATAAATTTGAAAAAAAATATTTTACCTGTGGGTGAGGCTTATTTCTGTGATATGAAAAAGTAATCAAATTATGATTAAAATTATTAGTTCTATCAATCTCTAAAATTTTAAGAGTGTCGTCTGCCTGATAAATTGATTTATCAGTAAGCCAGACACCTTTATTATTGATGTAACTATAGTTGGATAATGAATCAGGCAAAATGAAAACTTCATAAGTATTCCATCCGTTTTCTGTTTTTAAAATTTTATTTTTATGTTTAATAAATCCTGTAAGTGTATCTTGCATTATAAACTGCTTGAAATTGAAGTCTTTTTGCAGAGGAATCTCTTCCCAATTTAATCCTTTATTTTTTGTTATTAAAATTATCGGATGATAATCTATTATCGAATCCTCAGTACTATTGTAAATTGGTTTATTTAGAAAGGAAATAATAGTGTGCTGGCTCAATCTAATTATTTTATTCCTAGTGAATTGATTTCTAAAGTAGTTATCTAATACTGTCAAACTATCCCAAGTATAGCCACCATCATCAGAAAGAATTATTTTAGGAATTTCGACATATTTAGTTTTAATCAATTCATATACTGGTTGTATGACTAAATAATAACCTTCAGTAAATGAGTTAAAATCGAATATAGGGCTAGTTTTTACGGGGAAATCTTTAAAGACCTCGAAAGAATACTCAGCCCTTGAAAAATTTAAAACACAAAAAAATATAACAATGATTTTTTTCATATTCATCTTCCGTAAATTGAACCACAAACAGGTATGCAATTATATTGATTTTGTTCGCATTCTCCTTCAATAAATATTGAAGGTGTCTTCTGGCATTTCCATTGAAATCCATCATAATATACGTAATATTCCTGAAGGCAACATACGATATTAATGTTATTACAAGGTTTTATTGCTTTCTTTTCATAATCCGCCTCCCAACAAGCTCCATCCATAATTCTCCATACATATTGAGGAGAAGTTGGGTACAAAGATATAAAAGCTAATTTAGTTACAGCTTCAACATAATTTGATAATCCACCAAAAGAGTTTATACAATCTTCATAGTCATTTGGTGCTAACCATTCAATATTTTCTATATAACAGTCCCACCAAGTGTTACAAGCTCTTCTTTGTCTGAATTTAACTGTAATTTGAGCGTTATTACATTCACTTAATGATATTACGACTGTATTTGCAGGAAGTGGAAAAGGTGGTTGCCAGTTATCGCTGAAGCAGTCAGGCTTACAAGGTTCATCTTGTGATTTGAGAGATTGAGAGGGATTCATAAAACAAAATACAAAATACAAAATACAAAATACAAAATACAAAATACAAAATACAAAATACATATAATTACTCCTTTAAAAATTTTAAACAAATAATCTTCAAAAAATACAAATAAAATAAATAATAACCCAAATTTTTTTTTAATACAATAGGTATTTTGTTCTGATTTTTGTGAACTCTCGTATTCCTGCGGAGGCTTCCCTTATTATTTTTGAATCCCTTTCCTGAGTTACAAAAAGCATATCAAACAGCTTTTCAGTGCCAGTTACTTTGATAAACATTGTTTTTGCATTTGGTTTGATATTATCGGCGAGAAATTTTTCGGGATGAATTTTCCTGATTTGCAGAAAAATCCGGAAACCGTAAGTATAGGGAGTAAAATGGTTATCGAGCGAAAATTCAAGTTTAAGTCCATTTATTTCGGATGGTCCGTTTTTGCTGACTATCTCTGAATAATTTACAGGTATAAATTTAATTCCATTGAAACGATATTTTTTTAATTTTTTAAGAACTTCTTCGGTTTTAAACCCTCTAAATCCAATGAATTGGAAGGGGATTTTTGTTCCGACAGCTAAGTTTGCGATGCCCAATTCGCCGAATATTCCAGTCATAGCAGCACCCTTGATGGCATCGGTTGTTGGAATGTTGGGTGAAGTAGGAAGCCAATTCAATCCGGTGTCCTCCCAGCTCATCCATCTTTGCCATTTTTTCATCCTGATAACTGTCAACTCGCATTTTTTCTGCTCGCCGCTTTCAAATTCACCCAGCCATCCTTCTTCGTTAATCATTAAAGCAAGTTCCCCGATTGTGCAACCGTGTATATATGAAACCGGAATAATACCAACGAAAGATTCTTTGCCTTTTTCAACTGTATTTCCATCAACAATAAGCCCTCCGAGAGGGTTTGGTCTGTCCAGAATTAAAACGGGAATGTTATTCTCGGCACAAGCTTCCATCATTTTAAACATTGTGCTGATATAAGTATAAGAGCGTATTCCAATGTCCTGCAGATCCACAACCACAACGTCACAGCCCTCAAGCTGAAATCTAAGGGGTTTTCTATTTGCACCATAGAGTGAATAAACAGGCACATTGTAAAGAGTGTCGTTGTTAACATATTTCCCAGCAGGTATATCACAATAAAATCCATGTTCAGGAGTGAAAATCGAAACCAACTGGAACTCAGCGGATTTACTGAAAAGTTCAGCAGTCAACCTACCTTTGGAATCTCTTCCGGCATTATTTGTAAGCAGGGCAACTTTTTTTCCTTTGATGTGATTAAAATTCGATTCAACAAGAATATCAATTCCAAGTTTCAAAAATTTACTATCTCTTTTGGTTTTTGCTTTAATGGGAGTATCACTAAAATTGAAAAGAATAATAATTATTAAAGCCAAAACAAAAGGCATAATTCTAAATCGTAATTAAAAAATATGCAATTTAAGTAGATAGGTTTAAATTACAATAATATTGAATACATCATCTTTGTCCGTAAGGTTTGTTGAGATAGGTCTGGGCTTCATAATGAGAATTCTGAAAATCCTTCCACGAAAGAATTTTATTATATTGCATAATAGCGTATTTTCTTTTGCCCTGAAGGTCGAATATTTTACCGATTTTTAGGTTGGTAGCAATCATAAAGCCAGAAGCACCGTCTTTGTCGAGTTTCCTTGAGGCTTCATCGCATTTATAAAAATACTTCAGAGCATTTTCGTAATCCCCTTTTTGCATCAAGGCAGTCCCAATATAGTAGAGAGCCTCCCTTGCAGTGAGCTCATCATACCCCGGTTTTTTATCCATATAATTCAATAAAATTTCTCTCCATGTTTCATCCCATTTTTGAATATCCCAGACATTAACATAAGCCCTGCCAAGATATCTATGAAAGAAAGGATTATTTGGATAGCTTTTGTGTAGTTCCTCAGCTAATTGCAAAGCTTTGTAAGTATCTTTCTCAAATTCATGATAGATTTGCAGCAAAACAACTTTAGCTTCAACATTTGCATATCTTGCGTATTTAGCCGAAGCTTCCAATTGAAGTATGGCAAGTTTTTTATCGCCTTTTGGAGCAAATAATAATAAAGGCTTAATTGCAGGGTATTGTTCAGGTAAAACCTCTGCAAAATAGTTGTAGATGCCTGTCCCGAGCATTATGTCATGATTATTTGGAGCGGCTTGAAGACATTTTAGCAATATTTCAAAAGCATTATAACCATCGCTTGCTGCTTTGAACCAGCTATTACGAATAACATAGAACCTACCACGATATCCAAGAGCACCCCCTTTGAAAAACAAAGCTCCAAGATCGAACTGATTGGTATCAAGAACTTTGTCACATACGTTTAATACTTTCTCGATTTTATTCAGAAATATGTTATCATATTCACGGGAATTTCTGAAAATTGCTATTTTCCACCATTCTACCATTGCATCAAGAAAATATCCCGCAGGATTATCGGGATAATCCTTTATCACTTTTCGGAAACTTTCTGAAGCTTTGTCGAATTTCATATCATATATATATTCAGAGCCGAGTTTTATTAAGCTATCAGCATCGTCCTTTAAAATTGCCCACTGTGAAAGTAAATCCTGAGTTGCAATCAGGCAAAAAGCAGTTATCAGGATAATATATCTTCTTATTTTTATCATAGAACATTGTTTTCTGTTTTTATGTCAGTTCAAATACAAAAGAGAGTGACGAATTTATGATTTTGATTTGTGTATAAAATTTTCTGAAAGGATAGATTCAATATATGCTCTCTGAAAAAAAATTGATTTCAAGAAAGGCTTAATCGAAAAATATTTTAAAACCAAAGGAATTGTTAGAATCAAAAGAATTGTAGATATGATGCTACTTTCAAAACCAACTTCCTGATTGCCAATTAATAAAATAGGATTGTTCAATTCAGTTCGAAAAATTTCAATTCCGTAATAAAAACCACTTACAGGAGATCCAAGAATTAATGCCTGAAATAAGTTCCAAAAAAAATGAAATGACAAGGGAAGCCAAAGATTGCCTGTTCTTAAATACATCGATGAAAAAAGTAAATTTGCCAAGAAAATATTAATTATAAAAACCGTATCAGTTATATGATTGAACAGAATGTGAGCTAACACAAAAAGAATTGATAAAATCAAAGTTGGAGAGTATTTTCCGAACCTTTGCAATAATGCTTGATAGATAATTCCCCTGAATATCAGTTCCTCAAATAATGCTAAAAAAAATAGTAGTATCAAAATGTCCAAAAAATAATTTACATTGAATTTATCAACTGTGGAGAATAATCTTAATCCATTGATTGCCTGATCGAATATTGTTATGAAAGTGAAAAAAAGAAGAGTATAGAAAAAAGGCACTAAAATGAAATAAACAGTATCTTTTGTGAAAGAGAAACCAAAAGTTTTGAAAGAAGATTTTACCCTTAAAGATTCAATCAGGAGAGAGAAAAGCAAAATTAGTATGATTAGTGCAAATAGATTTTTTGAAATGGATAGAATGATTGTCAGGAATGACAAAAAAAATATAATTCTGATCCACCAGAAAGAAAGAATTTTCTGTATATTATTAGCTGAGACCAGCACTATTCTGATTTTTAGGTCTTACATTGGTTCAGATTGCATTTTGGAAATACGTTCAATATATTTTTCAATCTGTTCCTTCATAAGATTGCGAACTTCCTCGTGTTCCGTTCCGACAATCATATAGTTCAATTGCGGGCAATAAGAAGCGTAATCGTTCTCGCCACGCCTTCTAATCAGAATTTCATAATCAAATGGGTCAGTACTAGTTGGTTTCACTACAGGCATATTTTTATTTCCTTATATTGTTAAATAATTTAATAGACTATCAAATAAAAAAAAATTGTATAGAATTTTACGTTTTTTTCAAAAATAACGATTTGAAAAAAATTTTAAATTAAAATGAAATAAATTTTTTCTAAATTTTGATTTATTTTATTGAAAATTTCAAATTTTGCTTGTTGGAAATCAGTTCGTTAATAAATAAAATTAAATCTATTGGTTTAAAAGTTGTTTTTTTAAAGGCATTTGATAAGTTAATCAAACCTTTTAATTATTACCAAAAGAAAAAGAGATTATCAAAGGAATCATCATTTATAGATTTACCTGAATGGTTTGATGATGTTCCGTTTTCGTATTTTAAGTTAAATGATTATACTGAAGTCCAAAATATCCTTTCTTTTGATTTTGAAAAAATTGAAAATATCCTTAGGCACGAATTTGATTTACTGGGTTCAGATAATCTAAGAGTTAATTATGATAATATAGATCAAATAAGTAACTTAATTGAAAAAGTTAAAAATGGTTATGAAATCAATTCAGCTAATGCTCATAAATCTATAAAAATATTAGAGTTAATTCAAAATAACTATAAACCTGTTAACTGGCAATGTGATTTCAAAAGCAAATATGTTTGGAAATCCAATCAGATATCAGAAGAAATTAAATATGGGGATGTTGAAAATGTTGATATAAAGGTTCCTTGGGAATTGGCAAGATTCAATGATTTTTCAGTTCTGGCTGTCTGTCATTTCTTAACCACAGATAAAATGTTAAAAGAACAGATTGAATTTGAAGTCAGGAATAGAATTCTGGATTTTATAGCAATGAATCCTCCACAATTTGGCGTAAACTGGATTAATTCAATGGAGGTAAGCATAAGAGCTGTTAACTGGCTGGTAGCTTTTGACATCTTAAGACAGTCAGGAGCAGATTTTGATGGTGAATTCAAAAATAACTTTTTTTCAAGTATCTATTCTCATTACAGGTTTATAATTGAACATCCTGAGTGGTCTTCTGGAATGAGAGGAAATCATTATTTCACAAATATATGTTCATTATTAATTATATCATCTTATTTAGCAGTTACCAAAGAAACCACGCAAACACTTCTATATTCAATTACTGAATTAGTAAAGGAGTTCTTCTATCAGTTTAATGATGATGGTAGCAATTTTGAGGCTTCAACATACTATCATTGCTTTGTTCTTGAAGTATTGTTATTTACATTGAATATTTTAATAAAATTACCAAAACAAAAAATTAAAGCTATAAGTGAAATAAATTCAAAAGGGAAGGGATTCAAAAAGATTTCCAAAAATTTGTTTTTATCTAATCTATTAATTAAAGACGGCTTGATAGATTTTGACAAAGAATTTTGGAAAAGGCTGCTTAAAGTAATTGAATTTACAGATGTTATTTTACTTAAAGATGGCTCGACGATTAATATTGGTGATGCTGATAGCGGGAGATACCTAAAATTCTCTGATGGTAATTATTTATGGCTAAGGGAATTTATAGAAAACATTGTCAATAACCAAAATCATAACAATCAATTAAAGAAAAAAATTGAAGAGTATTTTTTATCAGAAATCACCAAGAAAATTAGACATGAATTGGTTAACCTAAATTTTGATTTAAGTGATTTTCGTAAGTCTATATATTTTCTTAAAGATTTCGGACTTTGTATGATTGATAACCAAAAGTTTAAACTATACTTCAGATGCGGTTCGATTGGTCAAAAGGGTAAAGGCGGACACGCTCATAATGATCAGTTATCTACTATTCTACTTATTGATGAAATACCTATATTTATTGATAGTGGAACATATATTTATACTGGTAATCACAAAATGAGAAACATGTTTCGTTCTACTGAAATGCATAATACATTATCAATTAGTGGACTTGAGCAAAATCAATGGAATGAGGGAGGCAAAGATGAGCTTTTTTGGCTGAGAGATACATCAAGAGCGAAAATTACAAATTTCAATGAGAAAGAAATTGAAGGTATTCATTTTGGTTTTGGAAAACCGACAATTAGAAAAATTAAAATAAATGATAAATCAATATTCGGCGAAGATTTAAATGAATTGCTTATAGCAAAAAAGGTGTTATTTCATTTAAATCATTTTATTACTGACGTCAGAAAGATTAATAGTACTACTGTTGAAATTATTTATGATAAGATGATATTGCAAATTTCTTCTTTGGATGGTGAAATAAAAATCGAAGACAGTGTGTGTTCTCCTGAATATGGTAAACTTATGAAAAATAAAGTAATTATCATTAGTTCCCTAAAGCCAAAAATTAAATGGACAATAACAATAATTAAAAGATGAAAGTACAGGAAAATATTGATAAAATAGCATGGTCATTGGCTGATAAAGCTCTTTTTGTTTTTTACGGATTCATTCAGCTTTTCCAGATAAGAAATCTTGAACCAGAAGAATTTGGATTATATGCATTGTTGATTGGTATTCATACATGGATTTTTAATATTTCAGATTCCTTTGCTCTAAATAATATAATACAATTCGGAATGCGGAAAGAATCAAGAAGAAAAGTAAATACTCTTGCATTATGCATACACTTATTATTGGCAATTGGCTCTTCAGCAATTTTTTATTTTTTAACGAATTTATGGATAAACATATTCAAAGAAGAAAATTTTTATTTAGTTACAAATTCTCTGATAGTTCTAACTTTGCTTACCATTCCACGAACTTATTGTCTGAAGTTTTTTTATAGAGATCACAATATGAAGGGACTTTTTTTTACTGATCTCGGTTTTTTCGGTTCAATGACTATTTTAACAATATATATATTACTATCCTATAAAACTTTCAGGTTCGAGGATATGGTTAATATTTATTATGTTGGAATGACAATAAGTTCATTAATATCTTTGATACTTACGAGAAAAAATTTGGTTTTTGGAATAAAAGGAGAAACGAAAATCAGGGAATTGTTGAAATTTAGTTTTCCAATGACTTTATCAACCTTAGGTCATTCAATTCCCAAGAACTTAGATGTTGTTTTCCTGAAGCTTTTTTTTCCTTCTGCTACAATTGGTGTATATGGGTCAGCAAAAACATTATTCAGACTTTTTGATGAAGCAAATAATGCAGCTTACGGCTTGATATATCCCGCAGCAGTCAGACAGGTAGAAAAGAATGACAAAAAGGCACTTACTGATTTGATGACTAAATCAGTCTCATTTTTATTAATAATATACGCTTTTTCTGTATTATTGCTTGAGTTGGGGCTTAGTGATTTTTTCATAAAGTTATTTTTTCCTGTTAAGTATCATTTTTCAATCAGTCATTTTAATATTCTTATAATAAGTGCTTTATTTCTTCCATTTGTGATTTTGTCAGTGATAATAAATGCACAGGGAAAACCATTTGTTGTTTTCAACTTTGTATTTATATCAGCAATTCTATTTATTGTAGTAACACTGTTAGTTGGTTTAAGCGGCTCAGAAAGATTGATTCCACTGGGATATTTAACTTATACAATGTCTCTGGGAATTTTAAGTTATTTTTATATTAAAAGACACATAGGTTTTAAACTGGTTGATCTGTTTAGAGGATTTAAGGACACAAAATCCTTCATTAAGGAACGATTAAGAAGAAAATAACCCAAGATTCGCTATAGATTAAGAATAAAAGTGTAATTTATTATTGTATGCAAACAACATCAAAGAAAGAAAGAATAGGCTGGTATTTTTATGATTGGGCAAATTCTGCCTTTTATACAATTGTTATAACTGTATTTCTTGGACCTTATTTGTCAAGCATAGCATTAAATGCAGCTGATTCGGAAAAAAATGTATATATTTTATCAATTCCAATTTATGCTGAATCCCTGTTTGTTTATACTATATCATTTTCAGTAATACTTCAATTTTTTTTGTTACCATACTTAGGCTCTATAGCAGATTATACTAAATCCAAAAAGTTACTACTTGGTTTTTTTGCATTTCTTGGTTCCTTTTCAACAATGGGCTTATATTTTCTGGAGGGAAGCAACTATCTTCTTGGCAGTATTCTACTAGTGATTGCAAATGTCAGCTTTGGTGCTTCTGTTGTGGTTTATAATTCATTTTTGAATGATATTGCCGAAGCAAAAGACAGAGATAAAGTTTCTTCAATAGGTTGGGCCTTAGGTTATATTGGTGGTGGAATAATACTACTAATCAATATTTTACTTTATTCTAATGCAGATAATTTTAATATTTCAGGGAGTTATGCAATTAGAATTGGTCTGTTTTCAGCTGGATTCTGGTGGGCTGTGTTTACTTTGATTCCTTTGAAATTATTAAAAGATAGAAAGAACAGTCTGGATCATGGTGACCAATCAGTTTTTGTTGGCGGAATCAAAGGTTTATTATCATCAATCAAGGATATTATAAAACATCCCCAGACATTATTATTTTTAATTGCCTATTTGTTTTATAATGATGGTATTCAGGCTGTTATAGCTGTCTCAGGACAATTTGCAAAATTCGAAATTGGGATGGATATAAGCTCTATTACAAAAATAATTTTAATGGTCCAATTTATTGCTTTCTTTGGTTCTTTGTTATTTATGATTGTAGCAAAGAAAACAGACACAAAATCATCTATTTTCATAAGTCTGATAATCTGGATTGGTGTAATATTTTATTGTTTTTATTTTCTAAGTACCGAAATGGAATTCTTCATTTTGGCAATGGTTATTGCTTTAGTTCTTGGGGGTTCACAGGCATTGAGTCGTTCATTATTCTCGAATCTGATACCAAAGGGAGAGGAAGCAAGATATTTTAGTTTTTATGAAGTATCAGACAGGGGAACAAGCTGGCTGGGTCCTTTTCTTTTTGGTTATGGACTTCAATTAACACATTCTTATAGATATGCGATATTATCTCTTTTGATTTTCTTTATTGTTGGTTTGATACTTCTTCTCTTCCTTAATCAGAAAAAAGGAATGGAATCAGCTGGAAACCTTCAAAATTAGACCGTCTTCCGAATCTTTCCTATTTTTCAATTACTACCTTTTTGAACTTAACCTGATTTCCTGAAATAAGAAATATTAAATAATTCCCGGTCATGACTTTATTACCTCCAAAGTCAGTCAGGTCCCATTTTATAGTATTCTCATATTCCTTAATATTAAATTTTTGAATAAGTCTTCCTTCAAGGTCGTAAATCAAAATATCACCGATACAGTTGTTTGTGTTTGGCTCAATTACAAAAAATTTCTGAGTTGGATTGGGATAGACATTTAATTCAATCTTATGTTCAATATCATTAGCATAAGGATTCGAAAGTAATTCTTCGATGACAAAATCCCAAATTCCTCTTCCATAGGTTACGAAACGAGCTGTTCTAAGACTGGGTATATATTCGACTGACCAAAAAGTCTGATCGGGCGAATTTTTACTGGCTAAACTAAACCACTTATTCTGTTCAACAATATAAACGTAGGGTCCTGCTTCTGTTGCGGCAAAAATAAATTTTTCATCGTCTGAAATTGCGATTTTATAGATTAATGTTTTGGGCAGACCAGAATCAATTGGAGTGAAGTTCAATCCATTATCAAAAGATACATAAGCTCCAGAATTAGAATAACCGCTACCTGCTATAAAGATTTTTCCAAATTGTAATTTTGAGGGAATAATGGAAGAGCCATAGAAATAATGACTTTCCGGACCTATCAAAGAATCATTTTTAATCCAATCAATGCCCTGATTTGTGGAAAAGAAGAACTTTCCTTTGTTAGTTAAAGCATAGAAATAATTATTATTTATTGGTGATATGGCAATAGCTGATAGTCTTGAACCATCCGAGCCAAAGTTGTAAGGTAGCACTTTATATTTAATTGAATTTTCAACTAATTCAATATGAGTAAGATATGAACAATTCTCTTTAACAGGGCAGTCATTTCCACCTGCGGCAATATAGGCAGCCTTTGGATTTAATGGATCGGCTAAGATTGGGGGCATCCATAACCAATTTGTAAAATTAATTGTGCTAAAATTCCAATAATAAGCCTTGTAATTAATTTTATCTGGATTTTGATATAACATTGCAAAGCCGGGATAAACTGACCATAGATTAGTTCCACCATCCGAAGATGTCAGGTGACCATAGTCACCGCTTATAGTTTGTTCGAAACTGAGAATCTTTCCTGAATCATTAAGGCATCTTTGGAATCCCTGATCTTGAGAACCTACAAATATTATTCCATCAGAATTTTGATAGGTATAAGAACTGTAATATTGACTTACGTTTAAATCCATCAATGAAAGGTTTTCCACACTTCTCAGATTATCGAACGATTGATAAATTCCTCCGTCTGTAGATATAAGAATCAATTCATCACCATCTGGAGTTTCGAAGCTTTGGATTCCGGGTATATCTGCATGAAGTTTGTTAATCGGGTCACCATAATAATCAGACCATTTATTGACTTTCGTCCAGTTTAAACCTCTGTCAAAGCTTCTATAGGCATCAACGCCACCGAAATACCAGATATCAGGATTAGCAAATGAAACTTCAAAACTGTTTTGATCAAAAGGTCCAAAGTTTAAACTTCCCCTTCTCTCCCAAGTTTTTCCCGCATCAGTCGAAGCGAAGAAATATGAATTCGATGACTGATTTCTCAACATTAAAGCAAGGAAGTCTTCAGGTGATTTATAAATGCCTCTCAATTGGATTTGTGTTATATTTTTGAAATCATTAAATTGATTTAATGTTGAAACCAAAGTAGTTTCACCAAGAGAATTAAGTAGGAGAAGAGAATCAGCTTTCATAAAGTAGAACTGATAATTATCTGTGTTTTTAAATTTCGGCGAAAAAATATCACAATGACTGACATTAGTATTTAATGAGTATAACAAGGAAAAATTTTCACCGTAATCTTTTGAAATATAGATAGTTGTAACAGCTTTCCAGTTATCATAATCCCATTCAAGAGCAAGAAGATAAAAAACAGGAGAATCACCGATTCTGATTCCTCTTTGAAGTCCACCCCATCTTGCAGCTTTTTCCAATCCATTTGATTTTTGCCATGTTTTTCCTTCGTCATCACTATAATAACAAGAAGATGGGCCGTTACCAACAACAAGAATTCTATTAACATTGCTTTTTTTGATTAAAAATATTGATCTGATGTTACTAATTTTTAGTGAATTATTCAGGCATGTCCAGTTAGTGCCATCAAGATTACCTCTCCAAACATTTCCTCCTGACGATGCAGCATAAATCAGGCCTCTTTCGAAATCAATATCTGCAAGATGAATCCTGCCAGACTGATTATTGCTTCCTTTTTCAATCCATTTTCCTCTGATATAACCCCCAGCGACAATTTCGCTTTCTTCTAATAAAAATTGAGTTTTATCATCTATTGAAAATTGCATCTGTTTAAGTAAGTTTTCATTTCGAGCTATTGAATTAGCTTTTTCAATTATCCTCCAATCAACAAAAGGTTCAGTTCTATGCATTTCTTCGAACCATTTTTCTCTTTCAAACTTGAATTCTAAGCTTTCCTCTTTTTTTAGCTGTTCAATGATATCGGGGGGTATTGACTGAGAAAATAAATAATTGAATGTTAAGGTTATTATCAATAAAGATCTAAACATTAATTTCATAATAGACCCTTTGAATTAAGTTTTATAAAATAACTTATGCTGCGGTTATAAGTAGCTTCAGCTTTAGCATCGAAATAGCAAGCTGGTAACTCTTGATTTCTTCTGTGATAAGCAAGGCATTCGCAACAGATGCCCTTTCGTGAACAAGGTTCATAAGTGCAATTGCATGATTTAAGGTTTTTGATTTTGTTACATTCCATCTATCATTACTCTAAATAAAGATTATGAATAAAATTTTTCTGACAAAACATAAATATTCTTACCTTTGGTTAATGTTTTGAAACCTTCTTTTTCAAGCAATTCAGCATGATGTTGCTGACCGCCGGGGAATTTATCAATCAGACAGCCATTGTCCCGAACTACTCTCCAGTAAGGCGTGATAGTTCGTTTTCCAGAGGCTCTATCTTCTTCTGCAGCTTCGGCAGAAATTCTCAGAAAAATACCTGTTGTTAAAGGACATGTTAGATCTGCATCAAATTCAGTTGCCAGAGTTTTTCTAATTTCTCCGATAGTCATCAATTGCCCTTTTGGTATTTTCTTGATGAAATTGTCAACAATTTTTGGAGTGGCAATTAACATTTTACCAGTTCCAAATTTTTTCATACCCTCAGGCGTGTCAACAATTTTGATTTCCTGAGGTTTTTCTAATTTTTCTCTCCATGAAGTTTTTGTTTTCATATGTGATCTAATCTATAATGGAAAATATTAATCACATTTAGCCAATGGTTTGTAAATTGAATCCGGATATTTTTGATGAAACTCCTCAAAAATCATTAAAGCTCTCTCTTTTGCATTGAGGATGCAGTAAAGCTGCCCTAATCGAACTAAAACCTTCTCAGATATTGAATCAGGTTTGTTTTCAATATTTCTCAAATCATTCAGCAAAATTTCTGCAACTGAGTAATCATTCAATTCAATTAAACATTCAGCATAAAAAAATGATGCTTCGAGTTGTAGTGAGTCACCTTTTTCGAGTGTATTCATAAGTAATTTAAAGTCATTTGAAGCATTTTTAAATTCTTTCCTATCGAATTTTTCCAATGCAGAATTGAATAATTCTGAAAGATAGTCACGGTATTCATTTTTTTCCTCAACATCTGATACTGATGAAATGGTATCATTAAGTAGGATATCTTTTTTTTGTTGAGTAATGGGTTCATCTTCAAGTATTTTTGATTCTGTTTCCTTTGTTTCGGATACTGTGTCTTTAGTGATCGGATTGAATGGATATCTTGTTCTTACGGGGGAACAGGCATAGAAAATCAAACAAACAAACAGCACAAAAAATATTTTCATAATATTTAAATTAATTAACTAAATTTAAATTACAAATATAAAACCAAATGAGATAAAAAATATTTATCGGATTTATTAAAATGAATATAAATGAAATAGAAACACCGGCATTACTAATTGAGAGGTCAATATTAAAAAACAATATTTCATCTATGCAGAATAGATGTAATAAAAAAGGAGTAAAACTAAGACCTCATATAAAAACCCATAAGATGCCCAAAATAGCAAAAATGCAGCTTGATGAAGGTGCTAATGGAATAGCAGTTGCCAAATTAGGAGAAGCAGAAGTATTTGCAAATGAAGGTTTTGATGATATTCAAATTGCGAATATTATCATAGGGGAGAAAAAGATTGAAAGACTATTTCAATTAAGGACTAGAGTTAAAAATTTATCAGTCTGTGTGGATTCTGTTGAAGGTATTAAGCAGCTTAGTCAAAGGTTTGAAGTTCAGAGTCAAAAATTAAATGTTTTTGTTGAAATTGATTCGGGTTTGGGGAGAAGTGGATTAAAAGACAAAGTTGAAATTTTAAATTTAATAAATGAAATCGAAAAATATTCAGGTTTAAGATTTGCCGGGCTATTAACTCATGCTGGACAGGTTTATTCAGCAAAGAATTTTGAGGAAATAAAAAATATTGCAAATTTCGAAGTTGAATTTATTTGCGACATAGCCAAATTTTTGAGAAAGAACGAAAAAAAAGTCAATGTTTTAAGTATTGGTTCCACACCTGCGGCGAATGCTTATGATAATCTTGATGAAATAACTGAAATAAGACCCGGAAATTATGTATTCAACGATATGATACAGGTTTCATTAGGTGTTGCCAGAATTGAGCAATGCTCATTAAGTATTTTAGCTTCAGTAATATCAAAACCAGCCATTGACAGAGTTATAATTGATGCTGGTAGCAAATCACTTCATACAGACAGAGGAGCTCATGGAAATGAAAAAATTAAAACTTATGGTTTTGTTTTGGACAAGAAATGCTCTATTTTGAGATTATCGGAAGAGCATGGTTTTGTTTACCATCAAGATGAGAATTTTAAAATTGGTGAAAAACTTAGAATTATCCCTAATCATGCTTGTGCCGTATGTAATCTTTTCGATTTTGCATATTTAGTTGATAAAAATCAAGTTATTGATGTTATTTCAATTTCAGCGAGGGGAAAGGTAACCTGATTATCTCAGGTCAATTACTTCAACCTCTTTTGGTGGCTCAAAAGAGAATATCTCTGATTTTATTTTTGGATTGAGTTCTAAATTTTCAATATACCATTTATCAGCATAATTACCATAATTAATCTGGACAGAACTAACCATCAAATTTTTTTGGTTTATTTGTAATTGAACTGAACTGATATTATAATCTGAGATAGAATTAGAGGGAATAAGAGTTAATAAATAATTAAAACCATGTCCGCTGGAAGCTGATTTTTTTAATTCTTTTGGGACATAATTATTAATAAATGAAAAGAAGAAGTTTTCAATTGAAAATTCAGTATTGTTTTTAGGAATTTCATTTATAATGACTTTTTTATCTTTTAATGAGTAATTCCAGACAAGTTTACCATTGGAAATGATATTTCTATCAGTCATTTTAATGAAATATTTGTTTCCAATTTCAGCTTTGATATTACCCTTCAGGTTAGGATTATTTTCGGATAAGAAATTAAAACTTATTGATTTGAGATTTTTGTAAATCTTTTGGATTTCAACGAAGAGAGACTCAGCAGTATATTGAGTCTTTGATTGATAATTGAAAGTAAAAATCAAAAAAAAAGTTAAGAGACAGAAACCAATAGTTTTATTCAATTTTTGCATTTAGTGGACCTCTCAAACCTTTGTAACTAACTAATTCGGAACTAACGTAACCAATTAATATTTTAGTGCTAACTTTAACAGGGATTTTTCTTTCATCATCTGTCAGCCAGATATATATATTTCCCTCGCTTTTGAATAAACCTCCCTGAACAACAAGAGGTTCAATTATTATGCATCTGAATTTACCGGCAGGAACTTCAACTGTTTGCTTTCCGTGGATCTTTACACCAAGAGTATAAGTTGTATCATCATAGAAATTCTGCAAATAAAAGACATGACCTTTTTTCATTGAGCCTAAATCCATTGTTCTCACATAGAAAAAAGCTGAAACAATATCATGAATGTATGGTGGAACCGAAAAGGATTTATCATTGCGGTAGGCTAAATTATTTGCCTGATCGAAAATAGCTTTTTCATCTCGTTTATAATTGCCCTCTCTGATATTTTGTTCGAATTCCCAAGGAAAAATACCTGACACATCTAAAACTGTTCTATATCTGTCTTTGACTTTATAAATCCATTCGAGGCTTTTAAGTGAATTGACTTGAAATCTGATATCATAACACTCTCGACCATGCTTATAAACTGGATTTGGAAGAATATGAAAATAACCTTCCCCGGCGGTTATAAAAGAATATCCTACTTTATAATCAAGACGTTCCCCATATCCGAATGCTTCGTTTTTTACATAACGGAAATTAAATGTTTCATTATTTTTTAATTGATTGATTTTTGATTGGATCTGACTATTGAAACCGTCAAAAATCAAAATGATGAAGGTCAGACCAAAAAACAAAATCTTAAACAAAAACCACCTGTAATTTATTAACTCTAAAATCATTTTTAGAACCATTTCTTAGACGTAAGGATAATGAAATCAGTGGGAATAAAATGAAAAAGTGATTTATTTCCTGACTTTTATTCTTATGGAACGATTTAGAAAACGACCGAATGGAGTTGATTCAGGAAATTTATTTATCTTTTTCATCATTTCAATTTTGAATTTATTTTTTGCAATTGACTTAATAAATGATTCAGCGTTTCTTGCTCTTTCTTCGGCTAATATAAGATTCCGATTTTCAGTTCCCAGTGCATCTGTGCTTCCAATAATCTGAATAGTGCATCCTGAAGGTAATAAATTGCAAAGTTGGATGAGAAGACTTTTATTTTCATCAGAAAGATTGCTTTTATCGTAATCGAAGCGAAGAATTGCCTCAAAATTATTAAGAATCAGTTCAATTTCCCTTGAAGGGAATTTTTGATAATCTATCAATCTATTTTTCATCATTTTTAGTGTATCGTAACTTATTGCAAAGCTGAGGTAGTTCATTTGTTCGGTAGGTTCTAATCTCTTTTTTAAGGGAATAATCATTTCACCCTTATTTTTAATTTCGAGGACAGAATCAGAAAAATTATTGGTAACACGTATTGGAATATCATTCTTGATATTTTCATAGTCTATTTTGATAAAAGCATTTCCAACAAATTGAGAAAATCTTTGGGAAGAAACATACTCCTGCAACGGTGCTTTATTCAATATTATGTCAACCCTTTGATTTTCATCAACTCCTTCCGGAAAATCCTGATTCGAAGGGATAGGAGGATTGATATATGCAGTGGTATTGATTCTCGATTCAGATATACCCCAATTAATAAATGCTTTCTTTACAGATTCAGCTCGTTTTTTAGCTAAAGAAATTCCTTCAGGTTCAAATTTTATACCCGAAGTGTATCCTTTTAAGGTAATAGTTGCATCAGGTTTCTTATTCAGAATTGAAACTATTCTTAATAAATTATAACTCTGTATTTCAATGACATCCCCTTTGAAGAGGTTTGGAAGAACCATATTCTTATATTCTTCTGGGTTTGTAGTTTTATTTTGGATATAGAAATCATCAATTTCATAAGAGTTTCTTTTGAAAAAAACTGAGTTGACTATTGGTAAGGATGCTAAAAGTTCGCTGCCAAATTGAATTTCGCCGGAAACGCTGTCTATCTCGATTCCAACAAATGGCTCTTCGTATGGCAGTCTTGGTGATTTGATTTTTTTTTCATCTTTAGCAATTAATTTTGTTTCCTTTTCAATTTGGGGAATAGTATCAATTATATATTTTTTTGTGAGAACAGGTATTTTTAAACCTATTGAAAGAGATACGCTGAAAACCTTCCAGTTCACATCGGTACTGATATTATTGAATGATAAATCAAACATTAAATTCTGGGTCAGGTAGGAATCATAGCCGATTTTTAAAGAATTAGCAAGACCAAAGGAAAGACCATATTCAGGTTTAGCAATTTTTTCGATTTGACCTTCAATTAATAATCTTTCCCTTGTCCTGCGATTATTTGAAATAAAGACTGCATAATCAGGACTAATTATCTGCTCGGTCTGCTTGAAATATGATGAAATCGGAAAACCTAAATAAGGTGAAATGGAGGCTATTAATGGTCCGGACAAAAGTTTTTCGCTCAGGGTATAGTAAAAATATGGTTTGAAATCAATAAAAACCAGACTTGCAAATAAGGAATTTTCAGTTTGAACATATACAATTTCACCATTAATTGGATTTCTTGAAGGGAAACCTGAATTAACTTTGAGATAAGCACTTTTATTGATTAGTTGAAACTCAGCTCCAAATCCAATATAACTGTTCATTTTGAATTCTAAGCCTAAAGAAGCCAAAAGACCAGAACCAAAGCCTTTTTTAAAAGTATCACAATCAATAGATCCCTGAAATGCACTGAAATCAGAAAAATGAAAATTGCCCGAAATACCTATCTTGGTTGTAAGATAAAAAGTTTTACTTTCTTTAATCTGTAATTCCTCAGAGAAAGAGATTGCAGAGATAAGGATTAATAGCAATATCAATATTTTCAGGTATCTTATCAAAACGATATAAATAAAAAAAACTAATTTAATATAATCTTTTAATTATATCAAAAGTTCTAAATTTGGGTAATTTTGAATGAAAAAAATGAAGTATATAATCATTTTGTTGCACTTTGTTAAATTTTTTTCTTGTTTTCAATTTGAATTAATTATAAATTTATAATGTTAAAAATTGAATAAATGAATATCATTAATATAAATTTTTTTAGTACTCATTAATATAGTTTTTTTAATATGGGAGGTAAGATGAATAGAAATAATCTACTCAATGGATTGATTGCAATAATCATATTGTTGGCAATCTTGGGAATGCAAAGTTGTACTGGACCAGAAGGACCAGCTGGAGCACCTGGAAAGGATGGAAAAGATGGGAAAGATGGAGCAGATGGAACAGCAGTATGTGCAACATGTCATAACAATTCAACCGATTTAGCGTCGAAACAAGCTCAATGGGCTTTATCAAAACACGGACAAGGCGAAGCTTTTATGACTGCTAATAGAAAAGAGTGTGCAGCATGCCACACAACCGAAGGTTTTCTGGAAACTGCAATAACAAAAGCCGACACAGTCAATAATGTATTTATAAGTCCTACAACTATTAACTGTAGAACCTGCCATAATGTTCATAAAAAATTCGATAACACAGATTGGAAGTTTACATCTGTTGAACCATTTAAATTCAGATATGACAACAAAAAAACCGATGTTGACTTAAAAGACGCCAATTTATGTGCCAGATGCCACCAGGCAAGACCCTTATCACCTGGAATAGACGATACAAAGGATAGTGTTTCAATAACAACATTTAGATGGGGACCTCACTATGGAGGACAGTCAAATGTATTAGTTGGACATAGTGCTTTTTCGCTTGATGGGTCAACTTTACCGTCATTCCAGGCACATCAGACTATAAACGGAGCCTGTTTTAAATGCCACATGACAGGTCCGCTCGGAACAATAGTTGGCGGTCATACATTTAATACAGCATTCTATGACGAAGAAACAGGAGCAAAAACAGTTAACACTGCTGGTTGTAGATCAAGCGGCTGCCACACAACCGTAGGTGGTACAGGCAAAAATCCATGGGATGTTGATGGCGGTTCTAAAGTTTCAGAGATGTATAAAGATTTGCTTGAAATCAGAAATAAGTTAGCAGCAAAAGGCTGGATTGACACTTCCGGAGCTCACGGCAATCCCGGTCATGATTATGTTACAAACAATTGGAAGGGAAAACCATTAAGTTCATCCAATCCACTGAAGTTAACAACTTTTGAGGCAAAAATTCTTGCTAATTATCTTATTGTTGCAAAGGATAAGAGTCTTGGTATTCACAATCCAAAATACGTTACAGCAGTATTAAAACAAACACTTAACGCTTTGCAATAAAATTATTATAATATTAGTAATATTAGGCTTCACCAAACAATCAGTGAAGCCTAATTAATATTAAAAAGATTAATAAAGTTTTTTTATTTGAAATTATTCACAATATTAGATAAAAAATGATTAAATACTTATTTTACTTTGTATTAATTATGGCAATTTCAGTACTTGATCTAAATGCAAGGGTTCAATACTCGCTGATTCAGTCTTCAGGGGTAAAATGTACTAATTGCCATGTAGTAACACAAGGTGCAGGATTAAGAAATGGCGGCGGATGGATGGCGAGAAAAGATATTTCGCTAATACCAACCGAATGGATAAGTGCTAATAAATTTTTTGATTTACTATCATCAAACACTTTTTTTGATGATAAAGTTACATTTGGTTTTGATACAAGATTGCAATCAGCAAAATGGGGTACTCCCGGAGCTTCGACAAGGGATTTCATGGTTATGCAATTAGCTCCATACCTGTCAATCAAACCATTTTCATGGCTTGAACTCGAAGGTATGTATAATATTGCATATGATTTATATACTGATAAAAGATATGTCGGGCAAAATCCATTTGTTGGTAGCGTTGTGTTGACGCCATCTTCTGATTTGCCTTCTCTAAGAATTGGATATTATCAGCCTACTTTTGGTATCCGTTGGGATGACCACACAGTTCTAACCCGTCAATTCATAGGAAAGCAAAGCAGAAGACCAATTATACCAGATGATTATGCTGAATTTGGAGCCCAGCTTGATTATGAAAATATTGAATGGTTAAGTCTTTCATTAGGAGCATTTCAATCCAAAAATATGAGCAAATTGTTGGTTCGTGATAAAAACGGACAATCAATACCAATTGTTGATACCAATAGTATTGGAGTGGCAGGTAGAGCTTTTATTTCCCCAGATATTGGTGGTGGTTTCACTTCTTTTGTCGGAGGAACTTATTATCTTAATGGGGATTATTATATCGGTGGGCTACATTTTGGCATAGGAAAACCTGATTTATTTTCATTTATTTTTGAATACATGGATACCGAAAAGAAAGATGCAAGAAGAACTCTTTCGTTTACATCTGAGCTGACATATCACCTGATGGAATCAGTATTGCCTTATGTCAGGGCAGAAAGACATATTTCAAGGGAAAAAATAGAATTAGCACCATATTATTCAACCCAGTTTGTTTTTGGGGCACATATCTATTTACTTCCTTTCATAGATATTCTGCCAGAATACAGAATATTTGACCGTGAACACATAGATGGTTATAGTGCATCATGGGCTTTTCAAATTCATATTTGGTATTAATATAATTTAAGGAGATGAAAAATGGAGAAAGAAAATAAAGCAAGAAGAGACTTCTTAAAAAAGGCTGGTATTATGTTAGGTGCTGGATTGTCAGTAACATCACTATCTTCCTTGATTGTGTCATGTGAAAAAGATGAAATTTTACCTCCTCCACCGCCGGGTAGTAATGTTGCAATTAAACTTAGTGATTATCCGTCCTTACTAAATGTCGGGGGTATGGCAAAAGTAAGTATTACAAAGCCTACAAGTATGATGTTTATAGTAAAAAGAGAAAGTGAAAAGGAATTCCTAATTTTTGAAGCCTTTTGTCCGCATCAAGGAGAAGAATTAATACCAGATCCAGATAAAACCGGTAAAAAGATTTTTTGCCCGAAACATACAGTTGATTTTTCTGCAGAGAAAAATAATAAGGGGACAGTGGTAAATAATCCACAGGGAGTTAGGGTAAATTCATTAAAATCAGATTATAATTATGAATATGATGATGTTTCTAAAACATTGAAAATTTTGTTGTAATTTATTCAAAAAGGAGTGATATGAAATCATTTAAAATAATCCTCTCATTAGTTGTTGTTGGAATGTTTTTAATGTTGGGCAATTTTTCTTTAACAGCCGAAGAAGGGCTTGACGCAAAACAGATTTTTGTGGATAAAAAATGCAATTCCTGTCATAGCATTGAATCTCAAGGAATTGAAAGAACCAATCCAAAGGCAAAAGGTTCTGATTTATCAAAGGTCGGCGATGAATTAACTGAAGAATTCATAGCAAAGTACTTGAAAAAAGAAGAAGTACTTCATGACAAGAAACATGGAGTAGCCTTCAAGGGAACCGATGAAGAATTCTCTGCTCTTGTAAAGTGGTTGGCTTCATTGAAAGCAGAGCAAAAATCAGAATAAAAACAATCTTGTTACAGAATATGTAAAGTTAGCACTAATCAAATGATTAGTGCTTTTTTTTATTATTTTTATTATTTATTTTTAAAAATTGAGGTTTTTTAGAAACATAAAAAACTAATTATTAATTAATTTGATATTAAAAAATATATAGATTTTTAATAATAATGATGAACAGAATAAAATTTTGGATTTTAACAATAATCTTGTTAACAGCAGCCTGTTTTTTTTCTTTGTATTTATTTACATATGGACAATCATCTCTCAAGAAGAAACTGCCTGATAATGATGAATGTCTTATGTGTCATGATGACCCAACCATAACGATGGAAAAGGGAGGAAAGGTTAAATCACTGGAAGTAAAAAAGTTTACATTAGCAAAATCTGTTCATGCTTATTTGAAATGCGATGATTGTCATAAAGGTTTCGATCCCAGTTCAATTCCTCATAAGGACAAAATCGAGCCAATAAATTGTCAGGACTGTCACAAAGATGCTACATCGAAACATAAATTTCATCCGGGAATGCAGTTTGCAGGAATTAATTCTTTAAAACCAGAATATAATTGCAAAAACTGCCATGGAACTCATAGTATAACTTCACCAAAGAATCCTAATTCGATTACACATTTTACAAAATCAACTAATTTTTGTGGAAATTGTCATAAAGAACAAAAAGAAGCACACCTTAAATCAGTTCACTCTTTTGAGTATGAAAAAAATAATCCAAATGCACCAACATGTATTTATTGTCATAATCAACCTATAACACAGGGGTTTAAAATTGACAAGGTTCAACAAAAATTGAATCAGGAAAAATTATGCCTGAATTGCCATTTGAAAGGTACACAAACAGAGTTTTCCAAAAGTCTTGTTGATTACGAAAAGAGCACTCATGGGCAGGCTTTGTTGAAAGGAAATAAAACTGCTGCTGTTTGTGTGGATTGTCATGGTACACATGAATTGTTAAAAGCTTCAGACCCAAAGTCAAAGATTAATAGATTTGAAATTCCAAATGTCTGCGGTAAATGTCATATTTCAATTGCAAATGAATACCGTGCAAGCATTCATGGTCAATCTTTGCTCAAAGGCAATATGGATTCACCCGGATGTACTTATTGCCATGGAGAACATGGTATTGCACCTGTTCCCGAGGTAACTCAAAGGTTAATAACAGAAAATAAAATGAATTTCAACACAGTTGTATCAACAAGAATGCATTACTGTGTCGAATGTCATACAAATGATACTTTAATGAAGAAATATAATATTAGCACTGTTGCAAAAGCTCATGAGTGGTTACCAAATTTATCAAGGCATTATGAATCGGTTAGATGTGTTGATTGTCATTCTTCCTACGAACCTCCTAATTTATCTCATAATATATTACCACCCGACAGAACTATCAAGAAATGCGAGGAATGTCATTCAAAAAATTCAATCCTGATGACCAAGCTATATAAGCATGAGAAAGAAAAGTCCAGAGAAAAGTATGGTTTTATAAACGGCACAATTTTGAGCGATGCATATGTAATTGGAACAACAAGAAATGTTATACTTGATGTGTTGAGTATTGCAATATTCGGTATAGCTATTTTTGGTATTTTCGTTCATGCTGCAATGAGATGGTATTTCAAAAGAAGTCCTAATATACCTGAAAACGCCGAAGATAATGAAGACGACAATGAGAATCAATGAGTAAATTTATCTTGTTGTGTGAGTAATTGTAAGGAATAAATGAAAAAAGAATATATATATCCATTTTGGCTCAGATTCTGGCACTGGTTGAATGCGTTATTATTCATGATATTGATTATATCAGGTATTAGTTTACATTATTCAGATCCAAAATCTTACTGGATCCCCTTTGATATAGCTGTAATATCACACAATATATCTGGAATATTACTTTCATTTAACTATATATTTTATTTTATTGCTAACATTATAAGTGGTAATTACAAACAATACATACCAAAATTAAAAGGATTACGGCAGAGACTATATCTTCAGATTAAATATTATGTGCTTGGAATTTTTGTAGGAGAGCCTCATCCTTTCGAAACTGACAAAAATTCCAAATTTAATCCTATGCAACAAATGTCATACTTTTTCATAATGTTTCTGTTTTTACCAATAATTTGTATCTCCGGGTGGTTGCTGATGTTTCCTGAGCTTGCTCCAGATGAAATTTTTGGTATGGGAGGAGTATGGCCAATGGCTCTGTTGCATACTATTGTTGGGTTTATCCTCAGTATTTTTATGTTTGTTCATATTTATCTGGGGACAACAGGCAGAACTATAGGAGAACTCTATAAATCAATGATTACAGGCTGGCATCTGATTCATTCCAAAAAGCCGGAAGATGAAATTAAATCTCTTGAAGTGAAAGAGTTTGAGAAAAAGACAAAAAAACTCTTTCCAATTGTTTTTTATAATCCATTGACTTTAACAGGGGCTCTTCTTGCTGTATTAAGCACAATTCTTATTGCTCTATTGATTATAATTGAGTTCATTGTTGAAAATCCAAATCCATATCTTGGAATAGTAACTTTTATAGTTTTACCCTCAATTCTTTTAATCGGTCTTTTTCTTATTGCCATCGGGGCAATTAAAGAAAACAGAAGAATTCTGCATAAAGAAGCAAGTAAAAAGAAATTACCGATTATTGACTTAAATAATCCCAAACATCAAGTAGCGACATTGGTTTTTTCTGTTGGAACAATTGTTTTAACTGTAGCATCAATATTTGGCTCCTTTAAAGCTTATGAATACACAGACTCTGATGAGTTTTGCGGTCAGGTTTGCCATACAGTTATGGAGCCTGAATTTACAGCATACAAAGATTCTCCGCATTCCAAAGTTGGCTGTGTCAGTTGTCATATTGGTCCCGGAACAGATTGGTTTGTTCGTTCAAAATTATCGGGAACTTATCAGGTTTATTCAGTATTATTCAAAAAATATTCGAGACCTATACCGACTCCAGTTGAGCATTTAAGGCCTGCTCAACAGATATGCGAACAATGTCATTGGCCCGAAAAATTTTACCATGAAAATAAAATCGTCTTTGATTTCTTCACTCAAGATGAACAAAATTCAGAATATAAATTGACAATGAACTTTAAAATAGGTGGTGGATCCTTGGAGTTGGGCAATAGTTCAGGCATTCACTGGGTTATGAATATAGCAAATGAAATTTCTTATTATGCAGCTGATAAAGATAGAACTGTTATACCATGGATCAAAGTAAAATCAAGAATAACCGGAAAAGAAACAGTTTATAGAGATACTACTTTCAAATTTTCTAAAAATTCATTTAAGCCCGAAGAAATCAGAGTTATGGATTGTATTGACTGCCATAACAGACCATCCCATATTTATCAGCAGCCAAACAGGGTTATTAATACTTATATGTCCTCCAATTTGATTGACCGTAGTTTGCCTTATATCAAACATCTCGGTGTTCAGGTTCTGGAATCTTACGTTCAGTCAAGGGAAACATCTTACAAGGATATAAAAGATTACATTACTAATTATTATAAGAATAATTATCCTGAAATTGCAAGCACAAAACAGGCATCTATTGAACAAGCGGTTAATAGTTTAAACAAGATTTACTTAAGAAATTATTTTCCATATATGAAAGCCAACTGGAAGAATTATCCCAATCATATTGGGCATATGTATAGCCCCGGTTGCTATCGTTGTCATGATGGGAAACATGTTAGCGATGATGGTAAAGTAATTACAATGAATTGCAATGCATGTCATACTATTGTTACCCAGCAGGTTCCAAATCAACCTATGCAGGAATCGAGTAATGGTCTTGATTTTATTCATCCCGGGGGTATAGATAAATTCACCGAAACCAAGTATTGTGTTACCTGTCATGGAGCTTTTCCTTCAAAGAAGCAGAAAGTTGATATAACAAAAAAATAAATTAAACTTAAGATTTAACAGAAATTTTAAGAATTGAAAAATCGTCTGGTAGATGACTACCAGTAAGTAATGTAAGATGGTTATATAACAGGTCTAATTCTGTTTCATTTTGGTTTTGGTTGTTAACAAGGAAAGTTTCGAGTTCGTCGTAGGTCATTAAATTTCCATCTTTTTTTTGTATTTCATAGGCTCCATCGGAGTATATATATAGTTTAAAGTGGTCGTTTAGTTTAAAATCCTCATATTTAAATTCAAAATCTGGAAGACCACCAATAAAAAAATTTGAAGCAAATAATTTCTGGGAATTGTTGCCGTTTAGCAAGACTATTGCAGGAGGATGCCCAGCTGCAGCATATTTGAGAATGTTTTCCGTTATATTATATACACCATACCAAATCGTGAAATAGAGTTCATTGAAATCGGTCATCTGATATTGATGATTAAGAGCATTTAAAACCTCAGAAGGATTACGATAATCTATTCCGGCTAAATTTTCAAATCTAAGGGAATTATAGACTGAGACTGAATGAAGAGCGGATTTTACCCCATGACCAGAAACATCAAGAAGATAGAAAGCAAAGTTCAAGTCATCAATCCAATGATAACCAAAAATATCACCTCCAAGCTCGATAGAAGGAATAAACCTCCAATCAATCTTTATTTTTGAATCTTCATACTTTTTTGGTAAAATTGAGGATACATATCTTGCCGCTGACATTAATTCATTTTGAATAGCATTCAAGTAAATGTCCTTGGTTTCATTCAATTCGGTTAATTTTTTGTTTTGTTCATTTATTGTTTGATTTTGCTCTTCGGAAATTTTCAATTGCATTGAAATTTCAACGTTTTGATTTCTAATTATCCTATCAACTTTAGTTCTATATCTGTATCTTAAAATCAATCCGAGAATTAAGAAAAAGAGTAAAATTGAAAACCCAATAAGAGAATATAAAATTATCCTTTGTCTATCCAGATTTGATTCTTGAAGGAGATTATCTTTTTTCAGTAATTCAATTTCCTTCTGTTTAGATTCAGTTTCGTATTTAATAAGATTGTTAGTTATCTTATTATTTACATCTGAATTTAGAACTGAATCTTTAAGGTTGGAATATAAAATATGATATTTAAAAGCCTCCTTAAAGTTTTTACGTTGCTGATAAGATTTATAGAGTCCCTCGTAAGAATCAAGTATTAATCTTGTAAAATTGTATAATTTTGAATTAATAAGAGACTCCTCAAACAGTTTTATTGCTTCACTGAAATTATCCTTCTCAAATTCAATTTTCCCTCTTAAAATTGAAATATTTGTTTTTCCATAGTTATTATGAATTAAATTGAATATTTCATTTGATTTCTTAAAAAAATATACTGCTGAATCAAATCTTTTAGTTTGAAAGTAAATATTTCCGAGACTGACTAAGGAATTTGCCAAACCTGATGAATCCTTTAATACCTGTCGTAATTCTTTTGATTTATGGTAATAATAAATAGCTGAATCAATTTTATTAATGCTCTGAAATAGGTTTCCTAATAAATTATAATTACTTGATAAGCCCAATTCATAATTGAATTTTTTATTTATTTCAAAAGATTTGTTCAAAAAATCGAAACATCTGTCATAATCGTTAAAGTTTCTATAAACGACAGCAAGGCATTGATAAGCTCTTGCAATGCCTTTCTTATCATTGAATGAAGAATATAAATCAAGAGCCTGTCGAAAATAATCTTCTGCTTTGACAAAAATACCTTTGACGTTATAACTTAGACCAAGATTAATCAATGCCTCAGCCTTGCCTTCCGGGTAGTCTATTCTGTTTGCTTTTTTTAATGCTTTCTCTGCTATTTTTATAGTTGAATCTACGATATAATAAAATTTATAACTAAGTTTGTTAAGTGAGTCAACTTCGGCTCTTTGGAATTCCAAATTCTCAGAGAAGAGCCTCGCAGACATTATTAGATTAAGTAAATATAGGATTGTAAAAGTAATTCTAAATTTTTTGAACATCAGTTTTTTGAAAATAATTTAGTTTAGACTAAATTGAAAAAATCAATATAATATATTTTTATATTATTTCTTTCATTATTTTTAAATTTTTTATTTTAATATTTTTTGGAGTAGAAATGGGCAGAATAATTTTCAGTTTTTGGTTTATCATTTCTTATTTTATAACTCATAATTCTTTTGCACAATCTGAGGATGCATTCCAACAAATAATGAGTAAATTAGGGATAAACGAATCAAATCTCGGATTTAAACCAAAGGGTTATTGGACACGGTATCCAGTTTCAGCTGATATCCCATACAAAAACATAGCATTCGATGATTTATTTGCAGAACCACATAGAATTTATGATTTTGTAAGAAATATGGCTCTTTCAGTTGAAGACTTCCTACATCCTGAATATATGAAAAATACAAAAGATGGAATTATGAAACTGGGTTATTATTGTGGGGTGAATAATATAACATCTCAATTCAGGGCATATAATTCTTCACTATGGGCAGAAATTGATTCAATTGAGCCACTATTAAAAGCAGTGAAGGAAATATATCTTTCAACAAATTCCATCTGGAGATATCACAGAATAGGCGAAGCCGCTGATTTTCCTTTAGTTGAAAAAGACTACCGTGAAGCAATAAAAACCATAGATCCCGAAGTTCAAAAAATTGTTGCAAAAACTGTTATTCATTTGATTTCAGCCTATAGATTTCGTCAATTAGGGATGAGAAATGTTGATTGGAAAAAAGCTGCTTCATGTTGGAGAATTCGCCATCTTGGTGAAACACAATTTGATGGTATGGGTTATTATCCCGATCTTGAGGATTGTGCTAAAACTATTGACATAAACTCAATTTACTACTCTGGTTTGATTTTGATGGAATCCTCTCAAAAGCTTGCTGACAGTCTTATTAAACTAAAGAAAAATGATGGAACAATAAATTGGAAAAATCAAAATTTAAATATAAATACACCTATTGGTAGGATTGTTATAAGTGGAACTGGAGATGATGAACATCAATATACCGATGCTATTCTGGTTATAGACTTAGGAGGCAATGATCTATACAAGGGCTGTATCGGAGGAACTTATTCGCTTGATATGGGGGTATCGCTCTATATTGATTTGGATGGAAATGACAACTATTTGAATGAGGACGAATATACAGTGTCACAGGGTGGAGCAGTTTTCGGAAGTGCAATGTTGCTCGATATCACAGGAAATGATAGATATATCTCAAAAAGGCTTTCTCAGGGTGGGGCTATGCTTGGTTTTGGAATTTTAGCCGATTTGGAAGGTGATGATTATTATGATATGTGGACAGATGGTCAGGGTGCTGCTTATTTTGGTGTTGGTCTTGCTATTGATAATAAAGGAAACGATAAATACCGTTTATGGGGAGATGGACAGGGTTATGGTGGAGTTGGTGGTGTTGGTGCTCTTATAAATCGCACAGGAAATGACCATTATTGGGCAGAGAAGGATATAAATAAAGTTTACCGCCCTGACCTTCATTCTAAAGATAAAGAGCATAACTATACATATTGTCAGGGAAGTGGTGTAGGTCGCAGGGGTGACGTTACTGACGGACATTCATGGGCTGGAGGTATGGGTGTGTTAATTGATATTGATGGTGATGATTTGTATGAATCAGGAAATTGGTCTCAGGGCTGTGGTTACTGGTATGGAATGGGTTTTCTATATGATGGTAATGGAAATGACAAATATATAAGCACAACATGGTCTCAGGCTTGTGGAGCTCATTTTTGTATAGGAGCATTGTTTGATGATGGAGGGGATGATGAATTCCAAATTTGGGAAAATTGGGCTTCGGGAATGGGATTTGGTCATGATTACACGATTTCAATTTTTTATAATAATGGTGGCAAGGATAAATATAAGCTTAAAGATGATGGGCTTGGTTTTGCTATTAATAAGTCGCAGGTGTTTTTTATTGATACAGAGGGTAATGATATTTATACTCGAGGAACAAAGGGCAGAAATTATGGATGGAACAATTTTACTCAAAATAATCCTCCAACTGTTGAATTTTTATATCATTTGTATTCTGACCAGATTTGCGTCTTCGCAGATTTAAAAGGCGAAGATAAATATTTTCAAGAAGATTTCGAAACAAAGAAGACAATTGATGATTCTTTGATGAAAAATGATTTTGAGTGGTTCTCACCAAATCAAGAAGAATTAAAATCTCTCAATCAAAAAAAATATTATGGAATTGGTAAAGATTTTAGCGATTTCAATGGAATTGAACCAGAATATTTTCGCTTTAAAATGAAAAAGCGTTATGAATTTCTTGAAAAATAATGCAGATGTATAAGCTCAAAGAAATATTAAAATCGAAAGCAAAGGAATTTGGTTTCGATTTAATCGGCTTTGCCAAAACTGAAAAGTTAGGTCAGGAATATAATAATTATATGAATTGGCTTGCTTCTGGTTTTAATGCTGGAATGGATTATTTGGAAAGAAACAAAGAAAAAAGAAAGGATATTTCATTAATTCTCGAAAATGCAAAAACTGTAATTGTTACAGCTACGAACTATAATACGCCTTTTTCCCATGATAGCTTAAATAATAATTTATCAGGGAAAGTTTCCCGTTATGCCTGGGGAGATGATTATCATGATGTAATACTACCGAAACTGAAATTATTATCATCAGAAATTTCAAAATTTGCACCAGAAAGTAAATCAAAATGTTATGTTGATACCGGTCCGATTCTTGAAAAAGTATGGGCTGTAAGGGCTGGTTTAGGCTGGCAAGGAAAAAACAGTCTGATTCTAACCAAAAAATATGGCTCTTATGTTTTCTTAGGGTTAATTGTTACAACTGTTGAGATTGAATCAGATCAGATTATTTCTGATCATTGCGGAAAGTGCAATGCCTGCATTGAAAATTGTCCAACTGGTGCTATTGTTCAACCAAAAGTTGTAGATTCTAATAAATGTATTTCATATTGGACAATTGAAACAAAAGGAAAAATTGACTTTCCAGACAATATTGCAAAAAATTTAAAAAACTGGGTTTTTGGCTGCGATATCTGTCAGGAAGTTTGTCCCTGGAATCGAAAGAAAATTTTCACTGAGGATATTAGATATTTTCCAAGACAAAATCAAACTTTTATAGTCAGCTCTGAGATTGACTGTATTGACAATATTGATTTTAATTTAAGGTTTAAAAACAGCCCTATAAAAAGAGCAAAATTGGAGGGTATTAAAAAAACTATGTCGTATATAAAAAAATCCGGGCTAAATAACCCGGATTTGAAAGATATATAATATTTTTGAATTAACTATTTCTGATCTTCAGGATATAAAACATATTTAAATTGATTTGGTGATAAGAAATACATTTTGGCAGCCTTTATTATATCCTGAGCTTTTAACTTGCTGTAGAATTTTGCTTTATGAGTAATTAATTTTGGATCATCATTATACCAGTAAAAGTTTGATAAATTTCTTAACCAGAAATTATTTTCTTTTACATCTGTTTCTGATTCACGTTTTGCAATTTCTTTTATCTTGGTTAAATAGATAGCATCTACAGGTTTAGTTATCATGTCATTAATTTGCTTTTGAACCTCATCAAGTAATTCATTTACTCTGTCTGGATTGCAACCAAAATAAATATTGATGGAATATCTCTGCTTTGGATAAAGCTCCGTCTGACTATATGCAGTGACTCCGTAAACACCGCCTTTCTCTTCTCTTAGCGATTCTCGCAATTTAATATTTAGAATTTCAGTAGCAGCTTCGAGTAAAAATATTTCCTCTAATTTCCAATGAAAATCATTATAAATTGAGTAAAAAACCTGACTTTGATTCTCAATGCCTTTCTTGAAAGATTTTTGTGTTATTCCTTTTGGAGGTCTGATATTGTTGTCTTTCCAGTTTTCAGAGCGGTTGATTGATGGAAGATTTGCCAGATACTTTAAGACAAAAGGCTTGATATTATCTGATGTGAAAGACCCAACAAAGAAGAAAGTAAAATCAGAAGCATCCTTAAACCTATCTTCATAAAAATTATACATCTTCATAAGTTGAATTTGATTAAGCATGGATTCATCCCAAGGCTTAGCTCTAAAGTGGTAATTCGAAAGAGCATATCTTAGGCTATCAAAAAATAAATCTCTGGGACTATTTCTTGTATTTACAATACTTGTTTTGATATCTTCTATATATCTTTGGAGAGCTTCAGCATCAATTCTGAAATCAGTAAAATAAAGGTAAATCAGTTGGAACATAATTTCTATATCTTTTACTGATGAATTACCTCTCAAGCCTTCTTTCAGAGATTCTATTGTTGACGACACACTTACAATTTTGTCACTTAAGAATTTTTCGAGCTGATTTTTATCAAAATTACCGATACCGCTTTTGTTTATTACTGTTGAAGCTGATTTTGCAGATATATAATCTGCATCAGAAGCGAGTGATGTTCCACCCGGAC